>JAFQOP010000010.1 GCA_017403155.1 Clostridia bacterium
AATAAGCCGTTGGCACAAGCTTTATGAGAGCCGATTCCCACGCAAACGCAATATACCGCTTTGCGGTATGTGTCCCCGACCGCGTTGCCGCCGAAGCGGCACGCGACGTGTTCAGCCGCGATTCTAGCAAAAAAGAAGAGAGCGCCGTGTTGGCACTCTCTTCGCGGCGTGAATTTGCTAGCGTGCGTTTTTTTGCAATAAGCCGTTGGCACAAGCTTTATGAGAGCCGATTCCCACGCAAACGCAATATACCGCTTTGCGGTATGTGTCCCCGACCGCGTTGCCGCCGAAGCGGCACGCGACGTGTTCAGTCGCGATTCTAGCAAAAAAGAAGAGAGTGCCGCGTTGGCACTCTCTTCTTTTTTGGTGGAACCGGCGGGAATTGAACCCGCGTCCAAAAACCCGTTGACACAACCTTCTCCGTGGGCAGTTATTCTTTTAGATTTCCCCTTGTGTGACGCCGAATAACAGGCTTCTCACTCGGGTAGCCATTTTCTCCATGACCGATTCAATGGCGAACGGTCGGTGCATGTTCACTACTGATTTGACGCACGTCGGAAGTCGTAGTCCCCAACCGAGGTACGGGCGGCTTATGCCGCGTCACAGCTTACGCTGCAAGAGCAACTTTGTTGTTGTCGTTTATTGTTTAAGTTGGACATTTTAACGGGATTATCCTGCCCGCCACGCTTATCATGCCTCAGAATCCCTGTCGAAACCATTGCGGCCCCATATTCGTGAGGAATTTTATTCTACACTATATTTCTTTAAAAGTCAATATCTATTTTATGGTTTTTTGCTTTTTCTCTTCCAAAAAACGCACTTGATATTCTTGTAAGTAAATGCTATAATTAATTCAGAAGAAAAACTATCACGGAGGTACATATTATGCAAGGCTATTTTTTAGAGTCCGGAAGTCCTTTGGCGATCAGCGCGCTTAAGAGGGTAGAGCTGCCCGTAGATCTTGCTGTAAAGGTCGAAGAGATTTGCTACGCTTGGCAGGCAAGAGATCTCAGGCAGGAGGGCAACTCCAACTACGGTGACGACGGAATAACCTCGAGTAAGGTGTATGAGGAGCTTGACTGCGATGAATTCGTATTCAGGGACGAAGAGGTTGTTGGATATTATGCAGACCACTTCGGAGAAAAATGGCTCACCGGTTTTACCGGGAAGGAAAAGCTGAAGCTCGGTGATTACGATGATTCCGATTATCACAGTGGCAGTGGCAGGGTAAAGCGCGGTCACGTTTCCATCGTGCCAAAGCCCGACCTTGATACAAACCCCTATCACGACGAGCCTCGCTTCCATAGCCAGGCAGAATACGACGATTACATTAAATGGATGGATTAAGCGATGGATATTAAAGACATTTCATACGATCCGGTCATTGTATCAACCGCCAAGGAGTATTTTGATGCCTTCCACAGCGGTAGCTTTGTCGTCCGCTTTAAGAAGGCGCACAGAGATGCGATCCTTGCGGAGGCGGATAAATATCGAAATGAAACACCCGAAAGCCTCTTTGCCTATGCGAGGCTTATATCCTACGCGTCGGATGCTGTGAGCGCGGAAAGGCTCGAGGAGGCACGCACAATACTCCGTCGCCTTATTGATGAGCAGTACGTGCCTGCATATAATCTGAAGGGCAACTCCCTCGAGCAGGGGCTGCTCGAGCCGCAGGACCGCGCGTCAGCGGCAGAGTGGTACCTCGAGGCACATCGCGGCGGCTTCCTTATAGGTACGTACAACCTCGGAAGATGCTACTATCTCGGCATGGGCGTTGACCAGGATAAATTCACGGGAGCGCAGTATGCAAATATAGCGGCGAAGCGCGGCTATGACGCCGCCCTCAAGATGGTGGCAGACCAGTATCTGACGGGGGGCAACGGATACCCCGAGGACCCCACACGTGCCTTTATGATATACAAAAATATCGCATGGGGAGGCTTCAAATTCGCTATAGTTCAGCTTGCCAGATGCTATCTCGAAGGCTACGGCACCGAGCAGGATTACAGAAGGGCAGGCGAGCTTCTTATTGAGGCGTCGGAATACTGATTTTTGAAAAATGCGCAAAAGGGCGGAGTGTGTTGCTCCGCCTTTTTTAATTGTCCTATCTTTTCCTCTTGATTTATGTAAAAATGAATGATATAATTACTGTGTATTACTGTATCTGAAAGTAACGGAGGAACCGTTTTGAAAATAAAAAACCGACTCATAACCCTTATAGGAGCCGTGCTGCTCTCGGCACTTGTGCTTGCAGCACTGATTATGCCGATAGACGCGGCACGGCTCGATTACTCCAGCCCCGGTGCCACGAACAAGACAACACTCTCGAGTGCCGATATACTTGAAATTCTCTTCTCGTCGGATGACGGATTTGCCATGACGGAGGAGGAACGGGCATACCTCGAGGAATACGGCACAGAGAGCGTCACCTACGGAGAAAACGTGCCTGCGAGCGCGGTAACGAGCGAATATGACGAAGAGGGGCAGCGCCTCTACGTGAGCTCGCGAGAGTACAAATATCGCTCGGCATCGGGCATAAATATGACCTGGACCCCCACCCGTGTCACGTTTGACGGCAGGGAAGAGCTCCTTGTGAATGGAGGCGACGGCAACTATACTGTCATCTTCGAGAACGTTGACGGCATGGGCGCAAGTGCGGCGACGGTAATCTATGAGGCAAGCATATCCTTCTCGGAGAGCACGGTCAACACCCTCCTTACGAAGGCGTATAACGACGGCAAGGGATGGAACGCATACAAGACGTACGTCAGCGAGCTCGCGGATTACAAGACTGCGCTTGCCGCATACAGACAGTATCTGGTCGACAAGCAGATATACAACGATAGGTATAAGGAATACACAAAGTACCTTGCAGACAAGGTGGCGTATGACGAGGCTTATGCGGCATTCCTGGAGTATGAGGCGGCGCTCGCAGAATATAATGCTGCCCATGCGGCATACGTGAAATACGTTGCTGAGAAGGAAGAGTACGACAAAAACATTATATTATATAATGAATATGTAAAAAACATAAAAATCGCGAACGAGCAAATCGGAATAATGCTCGGAACGTTCAAGAGCCTGCCCACAATCGGCAGACCTCTCTCGGGTGCTATCCTCGGCCCTACGGTCGCTCAGGTTGTTGAGAATAAGGACGCAATTGCCAACGAGCTTACGGGAGTTGACGGTTCGATCATTGACCTCGCGGGCGAGTGCACCGAGAATCTGCGCGAGATTCTCTCCGAGTTTGCCTCCCTTACGAATAATGCGGACAGATATACCTACTATTCCCTAAATTACGAGAGCATAAGATATAATTTCACCACCCTGTTTCAGGTGCTTGACTATCTCTACGGCAACGGCAAGGTTCGATATGCACTCGGCGAGATGGATATGAAGGAGAAGTATATGATACTTCTCGCTCAGCTCTACTATACCGTAAACGCACTTAACGACAAGACCGTATACAATTATGAGGGGACGGCAAAATATAACTCCTCATACAGAATAAACGGTAAGACACCTCTTTCTATCGTCGAGGGTGCTCCTTACATTGTTGATACACAAAATGCCAAGCCTCTTGAAAACGGATATCCCGTCGAGGTGACCGAGCCGATTCTCCCGACCGAGGTCAGCGAGCCGACTAAGCCCACAGCGGTGCCAAAGCCCGTTGCTCCCACCGTGGTTGCCGACCCCGGCGAGTCTCCGGAGGAGGTTGCTCTTCCTGCCGCACCGAATGAGGTAAAGGCTCCCGATGCCTCCCTCCTTGACAGTGAGGGTGCGCTCCCCGACGGAATTGTTGCCCTCATAGATGCGTACAACGGCGGCAAGCTCACCGAAAGAGCACCCATAAGCGGTGCAAAAATCATCACTCTCGAGGCAAGAGCCGTAAAAACGGTGCTTAACCCCGATGAGATTACAGTAAACTTTTACAGTCACACGGGTACCCTTCTTGCTACCGTTAAGGCAGAACGGGGTGCCTACGTCGAGTTTGACGGAGAGCTTCCGAGCAAGACCTCACCCGACAAGATTTATACCTTCATAGGTTGGTGCGATGAGGACGGTGTGCCCGTCGATATGACCTCGCTTGACCCCGATGGCAAGACAGTAGACCTTTATCCCCATTTCAGCTCCGAGGATAAGACCTTTGAGGTGGTATGGGACGTAGAGGGAGTGCTGACCGCCCAGACGTATAAGTACGGACAGACACCCGTCCCCCCTGTTGCCGAGCCGACAAAGGCGGACGAGGGCTCATATCTTTTTCTGTTTGACGGATGGGACCGAGAGATAAGTGCGGTCACCTCCGATGCGACCTACACAGCCACCTTCAAACGCCGACCGATAATAGTCGATACCTTTGGCATCGTCGGACAGATAGATTATGACTCCGACCCCGATGCATACGTCGTCGATATGACGTCGAGCCTCGACAGAGAGCTGCAGCTCTCGAATCTTCTTGCCCGTGCTACCGCTGAAATGAAGGGCATCGTGCTGAAGCTGCGCGTGGGCGAGGTGCGTATGAGCTTCAGCGAGGCAAGCGCAATCTACAAAAATAACGTTACACGCCTAAGGGTTTCCTTCGTCACAAGAGGGGAAGGGGACAGCATCAACTACACCTTCTACATCCGTTTTACTGATGAGAACGGAGCTGAGGCGGAGGGAGAATACCGCGCAACCGTGACCCTCCCTTGTGTCCTTCCGTATCCCGACAGCACAGAGATCTGCTACCTCGACGGTGATGCCCGGGTCTCGCAAAGATTTGAGACGGGGGAGGGGAGTATAACGCTTTCGATGCACTCGGGGCGCACGTATTATACCTTCACCAGCTTCTCGGTCAACGTTGTGACCTATGACGGAATAACTCTGAAGACAGACAGGACTCTCGCCTCTGCGGGCGAGACGGTGAGGGTGAGCTATACCGTGCCGTCCGACGTCCGCATTCTCTCCGTCTACTACGTCGACGAGAGCGGTGAAAGAACCGAAATCGAGGACGGCTCGTTTGAGATGCCCGTCGGTGCGGTCAGTGTAGGTATCGATTACAGATATGTGAAATACACCGTCAGGTTTATTTCTGACGGAAGAGTTATAAGCTCACGTGAGTATTCACCCGGGCAGATGCCCGCCCCCGCGGGTACACCCTACAAGGCGTCGGATGCCGCGTATGAGTACGTGTTCGTCGGATGGGATAAGGAGTTATCTCCCGTCAGCGGCAACGAAATCTACACCGCCGTGTATGAAAAAAAGCTGATAGAGCGTGAGCCGCCCAAGGAGGGTCTTCAGGTCACTGACAGAGTGCTGAAAATAATAGTCCTGGTCGCTGTTGTTCTCATTTACGCATTTGTGCTGCTGACCGTTCTTGTCGCCATTGTTGTCAAGCTTGTAATTTGCAGGGGAAAAATTGACAAAGAAGTCAGAAAAAGCAAAAAATAATTTTACACGGTGAGGGGGGTAACCCTCGAATTTGTCATTATTTATAAAAAAATCGGCACCCTTTTGTTGAAGATTTTGTAAATTTTCACACGGGTGCCCCTTTTTTTGAAAAAAATACTGAAAATCAATTGACATTCGAAGAGGGCGGTGCTATAATATTTTAAAAAATATTACTATTTCAAATAGTGGAAAGGCATGGTACATTTTATGAGCAAAACAACAAAATTGCTTGCTCTCTTGCTTGTGCTGACGATGCTCTTCTCGGTGTTTGGAGTGTCCGCGTTTGCGGCGGTATCCTCCGGGTCGGGCAGCGGCTCCGCGTCTTCCGGTGTTGAAGGCGGCACACAGGGTCAGACCGAGCAGGGCACATCGGGCGAGCTTGATAAGGATTGGCTCACCGTCACCTACGACGATGACGACATCATTATCACAGTAAGTCCCGAAAAGGAAGCGCTGCTTTCTATGGGTAAGGCTGACGTGAAGGAAATCCTCGCGTTTCTCGCCGAAGCCATTAAGAAGGTAGCCATCGAGGACATCGCAGGTGGCCTCGTTGAGTCTGAGGGCTCCGCAGACTCGTCGGTTGATATCGACGGTCTTGACGGTTCCTGGAAATCCCTTCTTGACTCATATCTCAAGGATGAGTATCCCACGCAGTCTGCTACGGACAGATACGTATCCTTCGTTCGCGATCTTGTAAACGATACCACCGATGAAAAGGTGAATGCGTTTGCCGACTACGCATGCGAGCTTCTTGAGCTTGCGCTCCGCGTTGCACAGGTGGATCGTGATTCGCTCCCCACAAGAGCAAACCTTGAGGAGCAGCTTAACAAGGGACTCACCGAATTCCTTCGTGACCACGTTTACGGCATGGTTGAGGAGGCGATTGAGGACTATATCGCATACGTCATCGATAACAACCACGGCACATACGCCGAGTTTTACGGTCTTATCGAGGGCTATATGCCCGACTTTATCGACGAGTGCACTGATGCTTATATCAGCAGCTTCGGCTCGGGCGCTGAGGGCGATATTATTGATGAGTATCTTGAGGCACACCTCGACGACTTTACCAACAGATACATAATCACCGAGCTTGAGCAGTACATCGGTCTTCGTAAGAACGGTGCTACCGACTATGAGCTCTACGATGATCCCGCCAATAAGCACAGAGAGACGTACGCGCTCTTCCGTGATTTCCTTGATGCGGAGTTCGATATCTACATCCCCAATTATATTGAGCACTATGCACACGGTGCACAGATCACCTCTCACGCCGTAAAGGATATTGCTGATAAGTTCGTAGCAAAGGAGATGGATGCAGCACTCGAGCGCTATCTCGAGTATGACGGTGTTCCCCAGACTGCTGAGGACGTTAACGTATTCACCTTCATCGCCACCTACATAGGCAATTATATCCACGACGAGGTAGGCTACTTCGGTCAGTACGTTCGCGGTGAGATAACCGAGCAGCCCGATCTTTACGACAAGATTCTCGGTGAGGTAGCAAAGCAGGCATACGCGCTCGGATACATTTCCGCGCCCGATGCGGCTCAGGTTGACCTGGCAACCCTCCCCACCTATATCGACCAGATTGACCTTACCAGCCAGACGAAGGTAGACGAGTTTGTTGACTCTCTTACCGACGACGATTATCGCAACGCTCTCAGCAACGAGAAAACGAGAGAGAGAGTTATCGGCAAGGTGTTCGAGGATGGCAGTGCTATCGTTGATGAGTACAAGAACAAGCTCACCGTTTCCGCTATCATTTCTGCGGTTGAGGCTGACGAGCTTCTGTCCGCTCTCGGTACGAGCGATGAGGATGTTATCAACGCGGCTCGCGACTTCTTCGGTGACGATCTCGTCATAATCATGGAGAAGGCTGACGACAATCTTACCGACGCAGAAAGAAACACCTTTGTAAAGGACGTTATAATTTCCGTATACAATTCTGCCGAGTATGAGGACGTTCTCGCATATATCACCGAGTACGTTGTTGACAAGGCAGAGGCGGGTGAGTTTGACAGCGAGGTTCACTCCGTATTCGGCTTCACCCTCGGAGACGCTTATTCGCAGATCCCCGTAATCGTCGGCAAGATCGGTGAAAAGTATGAGGCGACCCTCAATAGCGTTGACGGCAGCACGGGCGCGGTTGCGATTGCAGACCTGCTCAAGTTTATCGACTACGTTTGGATCGACGGTATACCCCTCTACGACGATACCCCTGACGGCAAGGCGTTCTATTTCAACACTATCAAGCACTTCATCAAGCATTTCCCCACCTTCGACCAGATCGCAGCGATGGAAGATGATGAGATGCAGCTTGCATATACCTTCAAGATTGCTACGACCCTTGGCACAAGCACCACCTTTACGGTAACCCTCAAGCTCGGTGCGCAGCATGACGTTGTAAGAAAGATTGCCAAGATAATCTCCGACAACGTCCGCATCACCTACGGCGGTAACAATGAGATTGACGTTGAGGTAAACGTGCCCGACGAGCTCGCAAGGGCAATACTCAAGGCAAGCAAGTCGGATAGGATTCCCGACGAGGTTAAGCATCAGGTATTTGGCAAGATCGATTACTCTCCCGACGAGGCTTATGCGTTCCTTCTTAACGAAGTAACCTTCGACAAGCTTCTCAAGCTCCTCGACTACGTAGACTTCGAGGGTATTATCGACAGAACCACGCTCGACCGCTTTGAAAAGCTTGACGGACTTACCAACGAGCAGATCAAGGAAAAGATTGCCGAGTATGAGCGCTACTACGATAAGGCTATAAGCCTTGTAAAGAAGGTTTACACGGCATATATGCCCGAGAGCCTCAAGGATAAGACGATATTCGACCTCTATGACGGAAACGGAGTATTCTCCGGTGCCGCTACCGCAGAGAATATCGACGTTATTGATATTATCACGAGAATCAACAACGAGCTTGACAGAGAGGAAATTGATAAGCTTGCAGACCTTATCGATGCATTCCTTGACACCACCAGCTTCCGCGTTGACCTCAGCGCTGAGGTAACTCTCAGAGATATTTACAGCATTTCCTACTACAAGGGCACCGAGCTTTACAGCGCAGGCTTCCTTCCCGTAGGAGCAAATATTGCTTACTTCGCAGACACCGCCGAGTATAACGGTCAGGTTATCGTTTCTTGGGTAGATGCCGAGGGCAACCCCGTAACAAAGATGCCCGCTGCTGATACCGCAGTTTATGCAAAGGTTGAGGCTATCACAGCCAGCCTTACCGCTAACGGAGCTAAGGACGACATTGTCAAGATCTATGACAAGACTGCAGTAGCTCTCGAAGCAACCGTTACCCCCGAGTACCCCACGCCTTATTCCTACACATATAAGTGGTTCTTCAACGGCACCGAGCTTGTCGGTGCGACTGAGAAGACTCTCTCCGTAACTAACGTTGCAGAGTCGGGCACGTACTATTGCGTGATCTCCGAGTACTACAACGGTGAGCTCAAGAGAGATTGCACCACCAATGCAATAACCGTAACCGTTGATCCCGCTACCGTTGATCTTGAGAGCAACGTAAGCTGGCTCTACGATGAAAACGCGGTTTACAACGGCACAGAGTACACTGCAGAGCCCGTTGTTGACGCTGCAATTGCCGACCTCGTTGCCCTCAAGGTAAACGGACTCAGCGGCAATAAGTACACCAACGCAGGCAACAACTACGTTGCAAAGGCAGAGTATGAGCTTGCCGACCCTGCAAACTACGTATTCGCTCTCAATTCTTACGTGACCCTCACCTGGTCTATCGATCAGGCAGAGCTTGATGAGAGTGACATCGATTGGAATATCGGCAGCTACACCTACAAGTACGGCAATACCGTTACTCTCGATATCGACACCATCACTACCGCGCACGAGGCGCTTGACCTTTCGTTCGTTGATGCGGCTCAGGTCTCCAAGACCGATGCAGGCACCTATGACTTCGACGTTGAGGTAGAGGTTGTCGACGAAAACTACGTATGGGCCCGTGCAAGTGACGTTCTCACCGAGAGCTTCACCATCTCCCCCGCGTACATCGACCTTTCCGTATACACATGGAAGTCCAACGACACCGATACCTCTAACTTCGCATTCACCTACCGTGACTTCGACTTTGAGGTTGTTCTCGATACCTCCGACGTTGAAACCGATGCTAATTTCATCCCCGGTGATATCGCGGCAGCCCTTGAGTATGAAAACAACACGGGCAAGAATGCTATGGCAACATCCAAGTTTGCTGCCGTAAAGCTCGAGGACGCGTCTCTTCCTACGCTTACAAACAACTACACCTTCGAGCTTGATTCAAGCGACGAGATCCTCTATCCTGCTGCGCAGGAGTGGAGCATTGCAAAGGCAAGCTTCACCGAGGACGCCCTCTACTGGATTGACAACGAGGGTAATCCCTACACCGCAGGTGATACCTTCACCTACGACACCCTTGCACACTACCTTGAGATTGCAGGTGTAAAGCAGTCCTACGTCTCCTACAAGTTCTACGCAGGAGCTGATACGACCGGTGCCGAGATTACCGATCCCACCGGTATCAAGAGCGCCGGCACCTACACCATCGCATTCACGGTTGTGCACCACGACGATGCAAACTACACCGTAGATTGCACTATCGATAAGACTATCACCTTCACAATCGAGAGAGCAGAGATTGCACTTGATTTTGCATGGGATTACGTTCAGGACAGCTTTACCTACGAGCCCGGCGTAGACCACACCGTAAATCTTGTGTCCTCTCTCCCCGCAGAGCTTCTCGCACTTCTCGATATCCAAAACGATACCGATACCCAGACCTTTGCAGATACCTATACCATTACCGCTACCGTAACCCTTACCGACCTTGACAACTACTTTGTAAGTGTTGGCGGCGTTGAGGATGCGGACGGCGCGGTTGAGTATCCTCTTACCTGGTCGATCGCCAGAAAGGAAATTGACGTTCCCACTCCCGAGGGATGGGATTACGACGGCACTCCCTTCGATTACGACGGCACGGAGAAGAGCGTAGCATTCAGCATGGTTGGCGTTGATACCGCAATCTTCGGCGTAAGATACACGGGCACCACCGCTGAGACCGTAGCAGGCGGCTACGACGCAGCTGCAATCGTATATCTTATCGACACCGATAACTACATTCTCAAGGACGGCACGACCGAGACCGAGTTCGCAGTTCATTGGATCATCAACGCGCCCGTCGATACCAGAACCGAGATTGCTCTCGATTTCATCTTCACCCTTGAGGACGATACTCTTGAGTACAATCCCGCAGGCAACACCGTGAAGGTAAATCTCGAGACCGCGCTTGCAGACAATCTGCTTGCTCTTCTCACCGTTGACGGTGATGAGCCCGCAGCCGAGACCGAGGTAGGCACTTATACCGTATACATCACCGTAACTCTCAACAACCTTGCTGACTACTACATAACCGTAGGCGGCGTTGAGGATGCTGACGGCGTCGTTGAGTATGAGCTTACCTGGACAATCACCAAGAAGGCGGTTGACCTTAGCGAAATGTACTGGGTAGGCGCAGGCAGACCCGTCTACGGCGGCGTTATCAATACTCCCTACGTTGTTATTCCCGCTGAGTACAGAGCCATCGTTACTCCCTCTTACCTCACCACCAAGGGCGGTGAAGCCGTAAGTGAGGTTGTAAACGCAGGTGACTACGTAACCGCAGTCATTCTCAGCTTCGCAGGAGCAGATAACAACGATGTAATCGATAAGTATGACGTTACCTATCCCGACGGCTTTAATCCCGAGTACGGTTGGACCGTAGCAAGGGCTGACCTCTACGATTACCTTGTTTCCGGCGGCATTACCTTCGGTAGCTTCGGCGCATTTGTCGAGACCGTCGACGGCACTGCAAAGACCGTTGAAATCAGCGGCAGACTTCCCGCGGGTGTTACCGTAGAGTACGTTTACTGCGATATCAACGGCAATGAGGTTGCCTCCGCAATTAAGGTTGGCACCTATATCGTAAGCGCAGTATTCACATGCACCAACCCCAACTATGAAGAGACCGCGACCATGACCGCGAAGCTCCACATTGTATCCGACGACAATTCCGAGTACTTCACTCCCGATATGTCCGTATGGATCAAGGTTCAGCAGCTTATCGAGTTCGGTCACAGTCTGAACGCAACGATAGTAACCGACGATTTCACATCGCTCGATTTTGCTACCGTTATCACCGAGTATCTCAATGACGGCAGATTCTACGACGCAGAGCTTCTCCTTGCCCGTGACATTTACTTTATGTTCGAGGGCGCAGAGGTTTCTCTTGAGAACGTATTCACCGTCAGAATGAATATGCCCGAGGGCTTCGAGGAGCAGGAGGGCAAGGAATACTTCGTAGTATTCATTTCCGACGACGGCAAGACCGTCCAGATTCACGAGGCAGAGCTTCTTGCCGATGGCAGAGTTGAGTTCGAAACCACCCACTTCTCCGTATACGGTGTTATCAGCGTATCCGAGAAGGAAGGACTTGCACCCACTCCTCCCGCTCCCCCCGAAGAGGATGACGACGTTGTAACGGGTGTACCCAGCGGTGTTGTTGTCAACAACTGGGGCTGGCTGTGGATCGTAGTTGCAATCCTTCTTGTAATAATCATCATTCTCGTAATTCTTCTCCTTGCTAAGAAGAGAAAGGATGACGATGATGACGACGATAACGAGCCCGAGCCCGAGCCTGAGATAGTTCCTCCCGCAGAGGAAGAGGCTGTCGCAGAGGAGCCCGCAGTCGAAGAGCCTGCACCTGAGGCACCTGTCGAGGAGCCTGCAGAAGAGGCACCCGTCGAGGAGCCTGCGGTTGAAGAGCCTGCAGAAGAGGCACCCGTCGAAGAGCCTGCAACCGAGGCACCCGTCGAAGAGCCTGCAACCGAGGCACCCGTCGAGGAGCCCGCAGTCGAAGAGCCTGCACCCGAGGCACCTGCCGAGGAGCCCAAGACCTCCTTCGCAGCAATCGTTGCAGCGTCTGAGTCCGAGGATGCAGTAAGACTTGTAAACGGCGTTGTTGTTCCCGTTCGTTACAGAACGTCCTTCATGTCCAGACTTATCCAGTCCGAGCCTCCTATCCAGGATTACTACACCATCGTTAAGAACCACCTGCTCTCCTACAAGGGCGTTAAGGCGAGAACAAGCTGGAACTTCGAGTCCTTCAACAAGGGCAGAATCCAGTGCGCTAAGCTCAACGTAAAGGGTAGTGCATTCCAGGTATACCTTGGTCTTGATCCCAACGAGTACAGTGAGGATAAGTACCACTTCACCGACGTTGGCGATAAGCCCAAGCTCGATAAGGTACCTCTCATGATGAAGGTTAAGTCCGACCGCTCGCTCAAGTACACCATCGAGCTTATCGATGAGGTAATGAGCAAGAACGGCATCGAGCGCGGTGAAAATCCCGAGCTTGATTACCATATGCCTTACGAGACCACCGAGGCACTCGTTGACAAGGACCTTGTAAAGGTTATCCTTCCCGAGGGAATGGAGATCGATGAAAACACCATCATCGAGAGAGTCAACGTAGGCGAGCTTCTCAAGGACGTTAAGCCCGCTGATGATGAGCCTGCAGCTGAGACTCCCGTCGAGGAGCCCGTAGTTGAGGCACCCGTCGAGGAGCCCGTAGTTGAGGCACCTGTCGAGGAGCCCGCAGTCGAGGCACCTGTCGAGGAGCCCAAGGTTCACATTGTTGACCACCACGTAGCAGAGGAAGAGATCGTTCACGTTGACGCAGTTGAGGCGGACGATATCATCACCGACAAGCAGGCAGAGGAGCTCATCGAGGTTATAACCCGTGAGGGCACCGCTGTTAAGTCGGGCAAGTGCTATGAGATCAACCTTGACACCATCTGTGACTACTTTGACGACGGCGACGTCGTAACCATCGAGGCTCTCAAGAGCTGTGGCATTATTCCCAAGAAGGCAGCGAGAATCAAGGTTCTCGCCCGCGGCACGATGACCAAGAAGGTTACTGTTGTAGCTGATAAGTTCTCCATCCAGGCAGTCAAGATGATTGGACTTGCAGGCGGACTTGCACAGAGATATAAGGACTAATCACCCTTAAAAAGTGTAGTGGTTGCCGTAATGGCAACCACTACCGATTTATAAACCTTTGGTAGGAAAAATGAAAAAGAAAAACGTATTTCTCTTCGGTTCAAAGCTCTGGTGCTTTCTGTCCGAGATACCCCTCGCTCTGGCACTCTACGTAACCTGCTATTATAATTTCACAATGAACAGCCCCTGGCGATTCATACCTATGATAATTATAATATCCCTGATTATGGTATTTATAGCCGTTTATTTCTTCAGATATATAACGGTATCCTATGAGGAGATCCGCTACCACGGACTCTTCTCCTCGCGTGACAGTGCCGTTATAAATAAGGATAAAACACTTATCCTTGAGATGCGCCCTCGCGCGAGTATGCGCATTTATCTGTGGGGTAACGACGGCAGACCTCCCCTCTATGAGGGGCTTGTCGGAGAGGGAAGCATAGATATATACCTCTTCCGCGGCAGAGCGATAGGAGGCAAGGGCACCCTTATGCGTGTATTATCTTACTTTGACATCTCGCGCACGGATGCCGAGAGGCTTCTGGCCTCTGAGAAGGCAGAGGAGGATTATCCCACAGTTTTCGTAACCTCGGAAAAAAACGATGATACGAGGATTGTTCGCATCAGATTTAAAGAAACTCTTTGATATAAAGGGCGGCGCTTGTATTGACAACGCCGCCCTTTTGTGATAAAATTTAAGGTATGAATTAATAGATTGGCAGGTGCTGATTATGAAAAAGAACTATTCCATCGAAACCAAATGCGTCCAGGGCGGCTACACTCCCGGCAACGGTGAGCCGAGACAGATTCCCATTATCCAGAGCACAACCTTTAAGTATGCAACGAGCGAGGATATGGGCAAGCTTTTTGACCTCGAGGCGTCGGGCTACTTCTATTCCAGACTCCAGAATCCCACCTGTGATACCGTAGCCGCAAAGATATGCGAGCTTGAGGGCGGCAGTGCCGCAATGCTCCTCTCCTCGGGTCAGGCGGCATCCTTCTTCTCCATATTCAATATTGCCACCTGCGGTGACCACGTCATATCCTCCGCATCCATCTATGGCGGCACCTATAACCTCTTTGCCGTAACGATGAAGAAGATGGGAATCGAGTTTACCTTCGTTGACCCCGATTGCACGGAGGAGGAGCTTAACTCTGCCTTCCGCGAGAATACCAAGGCTGTATTCGGTGAGACAATTGCCAACCCTGCGCTCACCGTCCTCGATATCGAAAAATTTGCAAGAGCCGCACACGCACACGGTGTGCCCCTCATCATAGACAACACCTTTGCCACCCCAGTAAATTGCCGCCCCTTTGAGCACGGTGCGGATATCGTAACCCATTCCACCACTAAGTATATGGATGGCCACGGCTCTGCTGTCGGCGGCTGTATCGTCGATTCGGGCAGATTCGATTGGATGGCTCATAAGGAAAAATTCCCGGGTCTTTGCACCCCCGACGACAGCTACCACGGAATAACCTATGCCGAGAGATTCGGCAAGGAGGGAGCATATATCTACAAGGCAACAGCGCAGCTTATGCGTGACTTCGGCTGCTCCCAGTCGCCCCAGAGTGCATACCTTCTTAACCTCGGGCTCGAGAGCCTGCACGTAAGAATGGAAAGACACTGCCTTAATGCCACCCGTGTAGCACAGTTCCTTGAATCCCATGAGAAAATCGGCTGGGTAAATTACCCCGGCCTCAAGTCGAACAAGTATTATGAGTTGGCACAGAAATATATGCCGAAGGGCACCTGCGGTGTCGTGAGCTTCGGCATCAAGGGCGGCAGAGCCGCTGCCGAGAGGTTTATGAAGGCACTGAAGATAGCCGCCATTGAAACTCACGTTGCAGACGCTCGCTCCTGCTGTCTCCACCCCGCAAGCTCCACCCACCGTCAGATGACCGATGCCGAGCTTAGCGCGGCAGGTGTACCCTCCGACCTCGTCCGTCTCTCCTGCGGTATCGAGAATTATAACGACCTTATTGCAGATATAGCAGCAGCCCTCGAGCAGGTCTGATGCCGCAAGGGTCGGCAATGAAAGGATAGAGAATAATGCCGATCAAAATACCGAATGATCTCCCTGCGGTAAAAACGCTGAGTGACGAAAATATATTCGTAATGACCGAAACTCGCGCCATTACGCAGGATATCAGACCCCTTAAAATACTTCTTCTTAACCTTATGCCGAAGAAGATTGAGACCGAGACCCAGTTTTCCCGTCTGCTCGGCAACACACCCCTGCAGGTTGAGCTTGAGCTTATCCACACCAAGAGCCATAAGTCAAAGAACGTTGCCGAGGAACATCTTCTCTCCTTCTACAAGACCTTCGACGAGGTTAAGGATAACTACTACGACGGATTTATCATAACAGGTGCCCCCGTTGAGCATATGCCCTTCGAGGAGGTCGAGTATTGGGACGAGCTCGTCGAGATAATGGAATGGAGCAAAACGCACGTTCACTCCACTCTCCATATATGCTGGGGAGCGCAGGCAGGGCTCTATTACCACTACGGAATAAAAAAATATCCCCTTGAGGAAAAGCTCTTCGGTGTATTCCCTCACAGGGTCGATTACAAGCGCTCCATACTCTTCCGCGGCTTCGACGACGAGTTCATGGTGCCCCAATCGAGGCATACCACCGTCCTTCGCGAGGACGTAGAGGCAGTCCCCGAGCTGAAGATACTCGCCTCAAGCGAGAGAGCAGGTGTCTATGCCGTGATGAGTGCCAAGGGCAGGCGAATTTTTATAACAGGACACAGCGAGTACGATCCCGATACCCTGAAGGGAGAATATCTGCGCGACCTCTCCCAGGGCAAGCCGATAAAGATTCCCGAGAACTATTTCCCGGGCGACCACCCGAAGCGCGCTCCCATCGTTTCATGGCGCGCCCACGCGAATCTTCTCTTCTCAAACTGGCTTAACTATTTCGTATATCAGACAACCCCCTACGATATCAGCAAGCTACCGAAAAAATAATGAAAGCACCCACCCGTGTAACATTCACGGGTGGGTGCCTTTTCTGTAATATGAGCCAGAGCTTTATTTTTTCGCTCTCTCGTCGGTAACGATATGGACGATTCCTGCAGGGGTGCTTGTAAGATAATCCTTGAGGAAGGTAGGGAAGTGATTATACCTATCCAAATCCTCGATTGGAATCCAGTGCATAACCTCCCTGTCGTCAAACCTTGTGACACTGTTGCTGCAAAGCTCCCTTGTTCCTCTCGGCTTCATCAAATAATAGAAGGCAAGCTCGTGGCAGTGTAGCCCGTTGTCCCAATCGGAGCTTCCGTCCCAGAAGTTTTCGTGGATAACGGCAAGTCTGTCGATTTCGTACCGAACTCCCGTTTCCTCAAAAACCTCTCTCACGACGGCATCCTCCGCCCGTTCATTCATATGAACGCCGCCGCCAACCGAGTAAAGATAGTCTGCGCTTGCGTTGCCGACGAGCAGGACGCATCCGTCCTCCACGATGATAGCCGCCGCCCTATACCGAAACCAATTATTCTCTTTTGTAAAACCGCAATCGTATTCCATGTTCGATCTCCTGATTTACTGTTGCCAAGCTGTGGGTCTGCCGTCAACGTAGTGCCAGTAATTTCCCTCTTCGGTAGGCTCTGTCCCGGAATAATAGTATTTATCAGCATTTGTAAAGCCATTGTTTGACATCATAACCGTTATTCTTGCGTATTCCTCCGCAGTACCAAGATAGTAAACGGTTTCAAGATTGTTACAGGAATCAAACGTCCATTCCTCTATGGTGGTAACGTTTTTAGAAAAAACAATGCTTGATAGGATCTCGCAGTTCAACGCCCCCGAGCCGATATAAGTTACACTGTTCGGTATGGTTATATGGGTTAAGCTGTCACAGGCGTTGAATGCGACGGACTCGATGCTCTTTACTCCGTCGGGAATATTTATTTCTGAAAGATTTTCACAAGACTGGAATGCACCGTATCCAATGTATATCATACTGTCAGGCAAAACCACACGTCGCAATTTGTTAATACCGTAAAAGACGCCGCTCGCAATTCCTACAGTACCGTCCATCAGCACAAGCTCAACTGCGTTTCCGCTGTATGAAACAGCCCACCCGTCAACGTATCCGATCCCGTCTACTACCTCAATTGCGGGGCATTCATAAAATGCGCCGCCTTCTATGGAGGTTATGGAGGAAGGAATAGAAACAGAGCCGAGGCTTGTGCAGCCGCTAAAGGCACAATCCTCGATAACAGTTACGCCGTCGGGAATGGTGACGCTTTTGAGGCTGGTGCATCCTGCAAACGCCTCGAAGGGTATCCGTGTAATTTCCTCGGGAATCTCGAGATTTTCTATCAGCTCCCCGTTCAGATAAAGATTGTGCGCAAAGCTCAGGGGGTTGCGGTGACCGACAGAACCGTATCCGTAATCTATCCTGCACCAAGCGGAAAGGTCGGATATGTGTATCGCTGATAATCTGTAATTAAACGAATTCTCCTGTATCTGTGTGATTGTTGAGGGGATATACACCGACACCACTTCCTTTTCGGTAAAGGCCTCTGATGCGATAACTCTGACGGGCAAGCCCTTATACTCCTCGGCAATCATTACAATTTTTGATTCTCCGTTGTAGTCAACGACCTCTGCATACGTTCCGTCCGATGATACAAAGTAGATTATACCCTCGGTAGGACCGAGAGGAGAGAGGCAGTCCTCGCATATTCCGTTTTTATCAGGAGCATGCTCTGCTTTTTTGCTTGTTTCACCGCAGTGTCTGCATTCCTTCCAGTGAAATGAATTGTCGGTAATATAATTATCCTTGAAGGAATGACCGGCTATCGGGGTTTCGTTGCATACCACAACCACGCCGCAGTCGGAGCAGGTCTTTGTGTCGTATCCGCCGGCCTTGCAGGTTGCGTCGGTGGTGACGGTGGAGAAGCTGTGATCCTCGTATTTGCCCTCCTTCCACTCAATAACGGAGCAGTCGGAGCAGGTTCTGTAATACAGCTTGCGCTCACAGTTGCTCTCCTCGGTGTTGTAAAGCCTCCATTCGCCATACGAGTGATTTTTGTTCTTTACCTCGTACTCTGTTTTTATGCCGTTTATTGCAACGTATCCGTCTATAATAGAAATAACAGGCTCTGTGTAGACCCTGTATTCGGTTTTCGTTCCGTCTATAATTACGTACCCGTCCTCACTGACGGTAACCTCGGGGTCTGCCGTTTCACCGCTGCCGCATGCCGAAAGCAGGGTGACAATCGTGAGCAAAAGAAAACAAATGCATAAAATTCTTTTCATTTTATATTTCTCCGTTCATTTTTCTTGTACTTACCCTTGTTAAAATATTTTACCATATATTATTATAAATGTAAAGCCTCTATGCGCGGCTGACTATGCGACTTTGGCGGGGAGCGCGAGGTGCACCGAAGGTCTCGAATACAAAAGTCTCTGCCTTGCCTGAGACTTTTGTATATGAGATAATAAAAAATGCCCTGCCGAAGCAGAGCATTTTTTGTATTCGACCATGGCAATTATACTCTTTGCGGTGTAAGCGTTGCCGCTTGGTGCTACGCACATTGCTCGCATTCTGCGAGCCACCGCAGAGCAATCTGCACTCGCTTGCTGACGAGAAAACTCGTCGACTCGCTTCGTTTGATTATCTCTTCGAGAACTGCGGTGCGCGACGAGCAGCCTTGAGTCCGTACTTCTTTCTCTCCTTCATACGAGGATCGCGAGTGAGGAAGCCAGCCTTCTTGAGGAGGGGCTTGTAAGCCTCATCAGCGGTGAGAAGTGCGCGAGCAACGCCGTGTCTGATAGCGCCTGCCTGACCGGAGAAGCCACCGCCGCAAACGTTTGCAACGATGTCAAACTTACCAACAGTCTCGGTAACGCCGAAGGGCTGGTTTACGATAAGCTTGAGGGTCTCAAGTCCAAAGTAATCATCGATATCACGTCCGTTGATGGTGATAGCGCCGGTACCGGGGTAAAGGCGAACTCTTGCAACAGACTTCTTTCTTCTACCTGTTCCGTAGAAATAGGGTTTAGCACTGGTATACATCTTCTGTTCCTCCCTTAGTCAATTGCTACAGGCTTCTGTGCAGCCTGCTCGTGGTTTTCGCCTGCGTAAACGTGAAGGCGAGTGAAAGCCTTTGCGCCGAGAGTGTTGTGGGGAAGCATACCCTTAACAGCGAGCTCCATAGCCATCTCGGGGCGTTCTGCCATAAGCTTCTTGTAGCTTACTTCCTTGAGACCGCCGATGTAGCCGGAGTGGTGACGGTAGAACTTCTGCTCGAGCTTCTTACCCGTGAGGGTAGCCTTAGCTGCATTGATGATGATAACAAACTCACCGCAGTCAGCATGGGGAGTGAACTCGGGGCGATGCTTGCCGCGAAGAATGGTAGCAGCCTTTACAGCAGTTCTGCCGAGGGGCTTACCAGCAGCATCAATAACATACCATTTACGCTCAATGGTATTGTTTGCCATGTAAGTGGACATTTTTAATTCCTCCAATTTTGTTTTCGTATATAACGAGTTTTTTTCAGCCCCGTTATTATAGCATATTAGTCAAATCTTGTCAATGGGTTTTTGAAAACTTTTTCCCGTCAAAACGATTTGCATTTTCAAAGCTCTCGTTTTCTCCTGTTTCCTCTCATTTGCTCTTGTTTTCTCACTTTCGATTTTTAAAAAAATTTGTGCGAAATGTTGAAAGAGAGCTCAAAAAGTATGTAAATCTAACCAAAAACAAGGGCACCGCACGGTTTGTGTGCAGTGCCCTTTAAAGCCCTTATATCTGCTTTTGAACGCTCTTGTATTCGTCGTAATAGCGGTAGTAGTGGCAGCCCTTAGTCCTGCCCGACATAAAGGACACCATCTCGTCCTCGTCGAGAGAAAGGGTACAGCAGTAGCTGTCTGTCATCTCGTCGTAATCGTAGAATTCACAGCTCTCGCAGCTGCCCGAGCCCTTCGTATACTTAGAAAAATCCATATCAGTGTGTAAGCATGGGAATGCCAACGATAATGGCAAGGATTATCACAACGATAACACCTATGCCGATAAGCAGCTTGATTCTTACCTTGTTAAGCTGCTTTGAGAAGTCTATCGCCGCACGCTCCGCCTCTTCCTCCTGCTTTGCGTTTATTTCCTTGACTATCTCGGTTGCCGTTTTGCCGTCATTTTTCTCGAGCTTTTCCTTGAATGCCTCAACCTCGCCCTCAAGCGAGCAGAGCTCCTTCATAAACTCCTCATCATCAACCAAGCCTGTCTTTATCTCACAGCACATAGAGAAGTTGCAGTATTCATCGCGCTCGAGCTCCTCGTTTCCGACAGCCATATCTCCGTAGATTATGATGCTCTTTGTGTCGAATTCGCTGTATTCGCGCAGGGTCTTGTCTGCGTAGATTATCCTCGTCTCAACCGTAAAGCCTGCCTCTCTTATGGGGGCTGCAAGCTCCTCCAGAGCTCCGACGATTTTTTCGCGTGCTTGTGTAACTGTCATTCTTTATAATTCCTTCTTTTCGTTTGTTTATATGATTTCGCGGTCGAGCTTCAGTCGGTCACCCTCGCGTATTATTCCATACGCACAGTCGCACGCCATGCTGAACAGCTTCTCCCCGTTGATGCCGACGCAATTATCTATTGAGTCGAGCAGCTTGACCGCCGCCGGGTGAAATTCCGATGTGGTAACGAATATGCCTCTCGAGCCCTGCTTTGCGCATACTGCTCCGTAGAAGCCTCGTACGTCGGTTTCGCTCATTGTGTCGGTGCGGTTCTTTGTCTGTATCATCACAGTTTCCTTGAAGCCGAGCGAGTCTATGGTGCGCACTATGCCATCAATTCCGCCGTCATCTGAGCCTCCCGTGACGTATGCCTCCACAATCGTCTTTCCCATTCTGACGAGATATTTCTTGAAGAGATTGAGAAAATAATGCTCGAAAAACTCTCCGCCGCGCGAATGAATACGGGAAAGAAAGGATGCGCGCAGTGACAGCATCTCGGCTCGGTCCTTTATATATGCGACCCTCTCGGGCGCAATCGAGTAAACTCCGCCGTCAAAGTCGAATACTCCCTCTGCGACAAGAGCCTTCAGTATCTGCCCCATATAGGTAAAGAGGCGGTTATCGTCCTTTACGCTCGGTGTCTTATCAGTGCCGAAGTAGGAGATAAGTCCGTCCTTGATTTGTGCCTTGCTTTTTGGTGAGGCGTGGACAAGCTCGAGGATTTCCTCCTCGCATTCCTCCGTCCTTATTGCGACGAGCCTCTCCTCCGTGCGGCGGTATCTGCCGCCTGCATCAGTCTCTATAATTCCGCGCGAGGTCATCTCGTTTATTATCGCACCGACAGAGGAGCGCAGCTCGAGATATCTGCTGCCTATCGAGCGGTCAGACATTGTTTCGTCGGGCAGGCAGAAGGAGGCTATCGTGGCATCAACAAGCTCCCGTCTTGTGAGCTCGTCGTTTTCCAACGCGTCGAGAATATATCTGAAAATATTTCTGTATTCGGGAATGTTTGCCATTCGCTCACCGCCTTTCCCTATATATTTTAACACATGTGCGCGCTATTTGCAAGTCCGTTGACGAAAAATAATAAATAGCAGGAGAGTAGGGAAGCCCATCATCTCCTGCTATTTTTCTAATGTGCAAACTGGCTGTTATAAAGCTCGTAGTAGAAGCCGCGTCTTTCGAGCAGCTCTGTGTGGCTGCCCTGCTCAACGATGTTGCCGTCTCTCATAACGAGGATAACGTCCGCCTCGCGCACGGTAGAAAGACGGTGCGCCACGATAAAGCTCGTGCGCCCCTGCATCATCTCAGAGAATGCCGACTGTATCTTCATCTCCGTTCGTGTGTCGATGGACGAGGTTGCCTCGTCAAGAATGAGCATAGGGGGCAGGGTGAGCATCACTCTTGCTATGGAGAGCAACTGCTTCTGTCCCTGGGAGAGGCTGCCGCCGTCCTCTCCGATATAGGTATCATATCCGTCTGGTAGCCTCTTTATGAAGCTGTGCGCGTGCGATGCCTTTGCCGCCTTGATTATCTCCTCGTCGGTTGCATCGGGTCGCCCCATTGCAATATTCTCCCTGACCGTGCCGGATTTGAGCCACGTGTCCTGGAGCACCATTCCGATATTCCTGCGCAGGTCGTGCCGCGTGAGGGTGAGCACGGGCTTGCCGTCGACTCTTATCTCTCCGCCCTTCACGTCGTAGAAGCGCATAAGCAGGTTGATGAGTGTCGTTTTTCCGCAGCCCGTCGGACCCACGATGGCAATTCTCTGTCCGTCCCTTACCTCCAGAGACAGCCCCTGGATGAGAGGACGCTCTGGCACGTAAGAAAAGGAAACGTTGTCAATGGAAACTTCGCCCATAGCCTCGCCGAGCACGTCGGTCGCAGCACCGTCGCCCGTTTCCTCCTCCGCCTCAATAAGGTCAAAGACCCTGCCTGCCGAGGCGAGCGAATTCTGGAACTCGGTAATAACACCGGAGATTTCGTTGAAGGGCTTGGTGTACTGATTTGCATAAGCGAGAAGCACCGAGAGCGTGCCGACCGTAATAGCAGTGCCTGCGCTGCCCGTAACGGCGAGAAGAGCACCGACCAGTGCCACCGCCGCATATACCACGCTGTTAACAAAGCGGGTGACGGGGTTGACAAGGGAGGAGAAGAATATCGCCTTCAGTGATATCCCTGCGAGCCTTTCGTTAGCCTCGTCGAAGCGGGCATTTGCTCTCCCCTCATAGGAAAATGCCTTGACCAGCTTGCTGTTTCCTATCATCTCGTCGATGATGGCGGTCTGGGCTCCCTTTGCTTCAGACTGCGCCTTGAAGAGATTGAAGGTGCGCCCGGAAATAAACCTTGCCGCAAAGAGGGAGAGCGGGGTGAGTATCACGACCACCAGCGCTACCTGCCAGGAAAGCACAAACAGCAGCACCATCGTTCCGATTATCGTGAGCAGACCCGTGAAAAGCTGAGTGAAGCCGAGGAGCAGACCCTCCGAGAGCTGCTCTGTGTCGTTTACAGTTCTCGAGAGAATATCTCCGTGGCGCGTTGTGTCCAGGTATGAGAGGGGGAGTCTCTCAATCTTGCCGAATGCGTCGCGTCTGACGTCGTGAGACACGTGGTATGCTATGCGGTTGTTAATCATGCTCATCAGCCACTGCGCAAGAGACGTCGCAAGTATGAGAACCGTAGCCATACCGAGCAGAGAGACAATTCTTGCGATAGAGTCGCTGTTTGCCTCCCCACCGCCGAAAATCATCCCCTCAATGACCGTTATCGCATCACCGATGAGGATAGGCACGTACAGAGTCAGACCGACCGTGATTATTGCCAGAATAATTGACACGGGTAGGAGGTATTTGTACCTGCCTATATATGAAATAACCTTGGAAAGCGTAGATTTTTTCTTCATTATACCGCACCTCCCTCAAACTGCGAGGCATAGATCTCGCGGTAGACGGCGGAGGAGCGGAGAAGCTCCTCGTGCGTGCCAACACCGTCGGGGGTGCCGTCGTCGAGCACGATAATTTTATCTGCATACATTATCGAGGATGCTCGCTGTGACACGATAAGCACAGTAGCTCCCGTGTCCATATTTTTTATTGCCTGCCTGAGAGAGGCATCGGTAGCATAGTCGAGAGCCGATGCCGAGTCGTCAAGAATAAGTATCTCGGGCTTCTTGACAAGGGCGCGCGCTATCGTCAGCCTCTGGCGCTGTCCTCCCGAGAGGTTTCTGCCGCCCTGCTCAATATAGCCGTCAAGTCCGCCTTTTTCCTCGGCAACGCCGAGTGCCTGTGCTACCTTCAGTGCCTCAATGATTTCTCCGTCGGTTGCTCCCTCGTTGCCAAGTCGCATATTGTCGCGGACGGTACCCGCAAAGAGCACCGCCTTCTGTGGCACAAGAGCAATCCTCGAGCGCAGATATTCGATAGAGTAGTCGCGCACGTCAACGCCGTCCACCTTTACCGAGCCCGAGCTCACGTCGTAGAAGCGGGGAATAAGGTTGATGAGAGAAGTCTTGCCCGAGCCTGTGCCGCCGATGATGCCGATAGTCTCGCCCTTTTTCGCCTTGAGAGTGATTCCCTCGAGCGAGGGCTCGGATGCACCGAGGTAGGTGAGTGCTGCGTCCTCGAGCTCAAGGGCATATTCGCTGCCTGCCCCCTCACTCACCGTTCCGTCCTTCATAGAGGAGCTGATGTCAAGCACCGAGGAAATCCTTCCTGCCGAGGCTACCGCCTTTGTCATCGTGATGATGAAGTTTGCCATCTTTATCAGCTCGACGAGTATCTGTGACATATAGTTATACAGAGCCACGACCTGACCTGCCGTTAGTGCACCGGAGGACACCTTGATGGCACCCGTGTGAATTAAAAGCACTATTGCAACGTTGATTATTATATAGGTCAGAGGATTCATCAGAGCGGAAATACGTCCGACGAGCTTCTGCACCCTCATCAGCGCACCGCTCTCTGTGTCAAAGGAGTCTATCTCGCTCTTTTCCTTGCAGAAGGCGCGGATAACGCGCGCTCCCGAGAGGTTTTCTCTCGTCCTTGTGACAACTCCGTCCAGCTTCCTTTGCACTCTCTTGTATAGCGGCATAGAGATGAGCATAATGCCGAAAACGACTACCGAGAGCGCGAGTATCGTAAGACCGAAGCTGCCTGCCATATCGGGGTCAATGGCTGATGCCATTATCATAGCACCGAATACAACGAACGGGGAGCGGAGCAGGAGCCTCAACGTGAGGTTAACTCCCGTCTGCACCTGGTTTGCATCCGATGTCATTCTCGTTATCATGCTTGAGGTGCCGAGTCTGTCTATCTCGGTGTAGGAGAGCGTGCCGATGTGCGCAAACAGAGATGAACGCATCCCCGTCACAACACCCACCGCCGCACGCGCGCAGAAATACTGCGCCGTTACAGAGAAGGCGAGCCCCGCCGCACCGAGCAGCAGCAGCCACAGACACTGCTTGACTATATATCCCGTATCACCGAGGGCGATACCCGTGTCAATTATATTCGCGATTATCAGGGGAACGATGAGCTCGAGAGTTGCCTCGCAGAGCTTGAGAATCGGCCCGAGCAGTGCATCCACTCTGTAACCGCGCAAAAAGTGAAAAATCCGTCTCATTTTTTAATCCTTCACAAGGTAGTTTCTTCCGTCTCTTTTTTCGATGCGGAAGAATATAGGGCCACCGACTCCGACGATGGGCAGTATGGGATATGCGGTAACCCTTTCGGGGTAAACGTTTCTTATCTCAAAGTCAAAATGCTCTCCATCCTTTCGATAGAGCGCTATAACCCTTCCTGCAAGGGCACCTTTGTCCTCAAGCTCATCCGAGGAAAGCACGTCGCCGCGCACAAGAGAGGTGATAAAGGCGAGCTCGGGAAAGTCGGGGGTCATATATTCGAGCATCTTTTTGTAAACGTGATCGCGGAAGGTGTAGAAGCTTACCGCGTCGGAGCGACCGATCTCGGATGTCAGCTCTCGGTAGGTCGCCATAGCCGTAACGTAATCCCGTTTTTCTACAAAGTACTCCAGCCTGCGGGAGAGAAGCTCGCACAGTGCCATCTCCTCCTCGCTTGAGCCAAAGTATTCCTTCGTCCTGTCGCCTCTGTAATTGTCGACCATTATTTCTGCGCATTCTATCGCCTCGTCGAGAAGGGGCAGGTATCTCGGTGAGCTAAACTCCAGCACACCCAGACGGATGAGATGCACGTTAACGTAGTCGACGTCCACCATCGATTCCGTAAGGTGGTAATCTATTCCAAGAAGTCTGTCCAGCTCCCTGATTGCTTCATCCTCATCCAGAAGGTTGATGTAGCACTCCACACTTGACCAGTATCCGACGAGGTGCACGGGCAGCTCCTCCAAAAAAGCCTCTCGGTAGCGCTCGAGTGCAAGCACGTCGCACGGACCGTCATAATAAAAATCTCCGAGCTTCATGGCGATGCCGCTCTTATGCTCGTTGACGAACCTTGCCAGCACCAGAGCTCTTTCATATTCGTCGACCGACCCCTCGTCAAAGCAAACCTGCATATCCAGCTCTGTCATCTCAAGGGAGGATACTATCTCCTCATACAAAAGGCTGAGGCTGCCCAGAGAGAGCATCACCCTCTCCGCAACGTAGCATAGGTCTTCTATCTCAAGCGTGCATTCGCTGTAGTTTTCCGAGAGCACAATGTCGAGCTCGGTGCAGTCCGCCTCGGTTAGTGCCCTCTCCTTTATTCTCTTCATCAAGGATTCATTAAGCAGCATACCGTTCTCCTTAATATTTGTTAAAACACAGTATATCATAACGCGCGCGAAATGTCAACTTGACACCCCTTGCAAAATTGCCTTGCATGTAGTATAATAGAGAAAAAAGAGAGAAGGGAGGTAGACTATGCCGCTTTTTATAGTAAGGGAAAGGCTCGACGAGGTCGAGTGCGATGCCGTCGTGCGTCTTGTCGATGACTCCGCGGTTAATGACGGGCTTGTAAGGGTGTCGGATATGCCGCACGCATTTGAGATTCTTATAGCCAAACGCAGCGACACTTGTGCCGACGTCTACCCCCGTGTCGCAAAAATTGCGCGTGAAAACAGCCTTTTTACCGTTGCGCTTCCTCTTTTTGATAGCCTTGACGCACTCACCTTGGCGCTTGACGGTGCAGACGACCTTACCTTAATTATCGCATCTCCCTCGCGACGTGAAGTTTGCCCCTCTCGGGCTCGGTATCTTGAGGTGGACGGCTATCTTGAGAAAAATCTTATCGGTAGCGGTATGACGCTGAAGCGCCGCATAGTAAGAAAAAAACGCACCTCCCCAGGGGGCACACCCGTCCTCGGGGCGTCGGGCAAGCCGATACTTGACAGAAGAATCTCGAATGATATAAGAAAGAAAATCACCGATACCTCATCTCCCGATTTTCTCACGGAGATTGAGCTGTTGCTGATGAGTATGGATGACAGCTTTGCCCTTACCCTTATGAAGCTCATAGACCTCAAGGGTATGAGTGAGGTCGAATGCTACAAGAGGGCAAACGTGAGCCGCCAGACCTGGTACAAAATTCTTAACGACGGCACGTACCGACCGAGCAAAAATACGGTTTTAGCCTTTGCTATCTCCCTTCGCCTCACCCTCCCCGAGACAGAGAGACTGCTTGCCACAGCGGGCTTTGCTATTTCGCACAGCTCGCGCTTCGACGTGATAATCGAGTATTTTATAATCAAGGGTATATACGATATAAACGAGATAAACCAAACGCTTTATAGCTTTGACGAGCCTTGTCTCGGCGCGTGATATGTAAATCACCGATTGACCAAAGCTGCAAAAGAAGGATGTATAATGTGATTGTAAGGAAAAAGTGACCTTGCAATCACATTTTATTTTGGAGGAAAAAATGAAAAACGGAATTTGTGAGCTTGTTTTTATTCTTGACAGGAGTGGCTCGATGGCAGGTATGGAGGAGGACACCGTCGGCGGATACAACTCAATGCTGGAAAAGCAGAGAGCAGGAGAGGGTAGGGTGCTCGTTTCGACCGTCCTCTTCTCAAGCACCCATCACCGTCAGCATGACAGAGTGCCCCTCGATGAGGTCAAGCCCCTTGACGTAAGGGACTATCAGGTAGGAGGCAACACCGCCCTGCTCGATGCCATAGGAGGACAGATCGACCACGTTGCACTCATTCATCGGCATCTGCGACCCGAGGACGTCCCCGAGCATACTATATTTGTCATAACCACCGACGGCAAGGAGAATGCGAGCCGCAAGTACAGCTCCGAAAGGGTAAAGATGATGATAAAGGAGAGGGAGGAGGAATACGGCTGGGAATTCCTCTTCGTTGCCGCCGATATCGATGCCGTCGAGACGGCTGGCAGGATAGGTATTCGCCCCAGTCGTGCCGCACGCTATGACGTTCGCCGCGACACGGGGACCTTCTTCGGAGAGATGGCAGAAACCCTTCAGTGTTACCGCGCGTCGGGCGCCATCCGCTCCGACTGGTCGAAGAAATTTGACAAGCCACCGAAAAAGTAAAAGAAAGAGCGACCGTCGGGTCGCTCTTTCTTTTGCCTTAAAACGTATCAACCAGGGATAAGAACACCTCGTTTAGCTCGCCCCAGCCCCTCGCTTTCGGGGTTGGCAGCTCCTCAAGCAGCTTATCCATTTCCGCAATACTACGCGTTATGTATTCGTTTATACGGGGGAATCCCTTGCCCTCGCCTATCTCGGGAGTGTTCATCTTTATATCCAGAAGCCGCTCTACGTCGGGCTTTAGTTCCGCGTCCAGATATTTGTCCATCAGTGTGCGGAAGAGCATCGGTGGCGGTGTGCCCTCGCCGAGAATCCACCTGCACGCAAGAAGCGGACGAAGCATATAGAAATATTTTTTATACTTCAGCGACTCACCGCCGAGATATTTATGATAATTGCTCTTTGCGGTGCTGAGATAGTGATACAGCCCCGATCTGGCAACGAAGAAGCGGTTGATAACGGGGGATACCGTCTGCCACTCCATGGTGGTTTTATATACAATGGGGGATATATTCCACTCGAAAACCGTCGGATTCGATTTGTGAAGCAGAGAAAGCATTTTCCTAATATCCCATCCGTTGATATCCAGCTCATCGTCCAGCTGCCACTCAATAACGTCGCGCGTTTTGTCCAGCCTCAGATAGAAGTCGCGCGGTCGCACGTACACGAATCGCACGTCGTAGTCGCTGTCAGGCGAGGCAAAGCCCCACGCGCGGCTCCCCGACTCAACGCAGTGCAGGATTTTTATATTTTCCCTCTTCTCAATTTCCCCGAGCTTTTCGAGAATCAACTCTCTCATGCGCCCACCTCCGTCAAATCATCTTGACTAATTATACCATAGCACAGCGACATTTTCAACCTATCACCGCAAATCAGAGCAAATTTACTTATCCTTATTGACTTTTTCATTCCCTT
Organism: Clostridia bacterium; assembly: GCA_017403155.1. Taxonomy (GTDB): domain Bacteria; phylum Bacillota; class Clostridia; order Oscillospirales; family CAG-272; genus UBA1740. Next base: position 29,386 of record JAFQOP010000010.1, read on the forward strand.
TTGCTATAATAAATAGCGCAAACTTTCCACGGGGTGTAGCGAAGCTGGTATCGCACCGCATTTGGGAGCAGGACACCGCCCCCAAAATGTCCCGAAGCAAAAAACGCCGAAAAGCCTTGTAAACACTGACTTTTTCGGTACTCTGCTCTCTCGCAAAATCCTCTATAAAAGTGGTTTGACCACATGTTTGACCACTTACGGAAATTGACCTAAAAATCGAATATTTTTCACTCATCGGGGTGTGGCGCAGTTGGTAGCGCGCGACGTTTGGGACGTCGATGCCGCAGGTTCGAATCCTGTCACTCCGACCAAAAATCAGCCGAAAACGAGCCTTTTTAGACTTGTTTTCGGCTAATTTTTATATATTTTCCACAAAATCAGCTGTTTTCAGTTGACCACATGTTCGCCTTGTTTTTTGATTCATATTGGATTTTTTCATGGCTTTTTCTCAACCTTTTTAAAAATCCCTTTTCTTTGCTTACAGCGATGCAAATTTTGATATGTAAAATCACCGCCAAAATGCTTGACGGTGACTTTGAAATATTTACTTAAAGGAAGGCGCATGTGTTTCATTGTTAGCAAAAGTATTGGGACCGGGGTTTGAGAGCGAGAAATACATTTTCGCCGCTTTAGTCGTACCGAAGTCACGGTTCGAGCCCGTTTCCTGTACCTTGTTGAAGGCATCACGGAACATCTGATTGTGTGCTTCCTCACGGTTGAGAAGGAAATCAATGGTTTCTCTAACCTTCTTATCATCAATCTGACGGTAGAGATATTCATATACGACCTTTGCTCTTTGCTCCGATGCGATGTTAGAGAGCAGATCAGCACAAAGGTCTCCTGTAACGGTAACATAATCTGCAGTCCAAGAATATCCCGAGGAATTGATGAGTCCGGGATTGAGTCCAAGCAAAACATGCGTCTGCACCTCTCCTGCCTGCACCTTTGTTGCATCCACGTCGTGTCCATTTAGTAGATTAATTGTCTGCGCTACCATCTCCATATGCCCAAGCTCCTCGGCTGCAATATCAAGAAACAAATCTTTGATTTCGGGATCTTTGATTCTAAAGCTTTGAGACATATACTGCATAGCCGCCTTCAATTCGCCATTTCCACCACCAAGCTGTTCCTGAAGCAAAACCGCATACTGCGGATTTGGTCTTTCGACCTCCACGGGATGAAATAACTGTTTTTCGTGTTTGAACATATATACCTCCGTTTTTTTGTATTCACCGTTATTATTTCCCAGGGTGAGGAAAAATATATTGACGAAGACAAAAAATTATGGTATAATATTTCCGTTAATAAGAATATCTCGCAGGAGTGACGACAGAGGTTTCCGTGGCGATGATTTGCATATGGTTTGCGGTTGACCACAGCTTTGACCATCTACGGCTTTGGACTACGTGGAAACAGTGTGACGGGGAGCACCCGAAAGCATCGTTTTCGGACTAAAAAGCCTCGAAAAGCCTTGTAAATCAAGCAAAAAGTCGGCTCAGATTTCTTTGGGATGCGGGGATCGCACGTTCGAGTCGTGTCACTCCGACCATTTTGGCTCTGAAAAGCAATTTTCAGAGCCTTTTTCTTGACTTCAGCGATTCAAATTTTGAGGGCTGACGATTGTTTTCGTCAGCCCTCGCTCTTATCATCATCCCGACAAATTGGAATTTGTCATTTATAATATTTATCTATACCACCGTATCCGACGATTATTTTCCCTTCACGAGTCTTTTTTATAAAGCTTTCAAGGCGTTTTTTCAACTCGTCGGGGCGTTTTCTTGCCGCATCTATATAGGCAATGCGAATACGCTTATATGACTCGGATAATTTTTCATAATTTTCCCATGCAACAACATCTGCTTTTATGGCATCAAGTATATCGCTTGGAAAAATGTATGGGGAGCGAATGATGGACAATATGTCATCTCTCACGCTTGGGTGGATCATACCGCGCTCCTCAAGCCAGATCAGCCGTTCAATATTCGGTCGGGAATAAGGTCTGCCTTTCTTTCTTGGGGTGAAGCGTTGCGCACGATGAGTAGGATCAATATGCTTAATCGTACTGTCGATCCAGCCGAAGCAAAGTGCTTCTTCTACTGCATCGTTGTAGGAAAGCGCCTTATCACCCGATTC
>JAFQOP010000011.1 GCA_017403155.1 Clostridia bacterium
AAAAAGGCGAAAAAAATGAGCCTGCAAATTGACTTTGCAGGCTCGGTGTGGCGGAGAGAGAGGGATTCGAACCCTCGTGAGATTGCTCTCAAACGCATTTCGAGTGCGCCCCGTTATGACCACTTCGATATCTCTCCGTGTATTTTTAGCTCTCTACTGTTCTTATTCAACCTTGGAAATTGGAGAGAACAGTAGGAGAGAACTAAGCTATTAAATTGTATTCGCTCCGTGCGAAACCCTTATAAATCAAGGGATTTAAGGTGGGAGGTTCCAAAGTGACTACAAAATTTCGAGTCAGCCCCGTTATGACCGCTTCGATACCTCTGCATAAATATGATGCACGTAGTTGCATCATATTTATGCAGAGCCCTGTGAGACGCGGCTCAATGAGCTCCGCTCATTGAATCCGCTTCGCATATCCCACCGTGGCGCGTCAAGCTCGCTTGTAAGCGCGCGGTGTGGATATATTCGCCACAGGCGAAATACCTCTTTATAGAAAGCTCTGTGAGACGCGGCTCAATGAGCTTCGCATATCTCACTATATTCGCCGCAGGCGAAATAGCTCTGTACGATGCAGCTATATACATTTTGAATTTTTGTTTGTCAGACTTCGCTGACTTTACTATTATACCACAAACAAATTGTGTTTTCAAGAGGGGAAGGAGATTTTTATAAACTTTTTTTATTTTTATCATTTTATATTGACAAACAGGGGAGAAGTAAATATAATATAATCAACAGTTGAACAATCATTCAACTAATCTTTTGCGGAGGTGGAGCATGAAGGAGAAAAACACAAGGGAAGCACCCGAGTGCGAATGCGAGGAGGTACATACCGAGCATATTGCAACGGCGAGGGCAGGAATGCCCGAGGAGGGAATGCTGTATGACCTTGCTGACTTCTTTAAAATACTGGGGGACTCAACGAGAATAAACATCCTCTTTGCGCTTGACCGAGGTCCGCTTTGCGTTTGCGATATTGCTGCGATGCTGGGGATGACGAAGTCTGCCGTGTCTCACCAGCTGAAGAGCCTCAGACAAAACGGGCTTGTCAGCTATAAGAAATCGGGAAAGAACGTGTTTTACTCCCTTGCTGACGAGCACGTGAAGAGTATAATTGAGGTTGCGCTCGAGCACCTCTCACATATATGATAATAAAAAAGGAGAATAGATATGAAAATCAAGTACGAAGTCAAGGGGCTTGACTGCCCGAACTGTGCGGCAAAGCTGGCAGGTATGATGGAGGCGCGCGAGGGCATCGACAGCGCAAAAATAAACTTCCTCACCGAGAAGCTCACCGTGGAAACGTCGCTCGACGAGGCGGCGGCATACACCGTGCTCTGTGAGGCGGCGCGCGCATTCTCGAAGTCCGTCGAAATCGTGAAGTAATATGAAAGGGCTGATAGGGCTCCTTAAATCCGAGCTCGCGAGAATCATAATAGGGCTCTCCCTCTTCGTCCCGGCATTCATACTTGAGAGAGTGGGCGAGGGCGCGGCGGAGCATACTCTTTATATTATATCAATAATCCTCTACGCACTGTCCCTTGCCGTGGCAGGTATTCCCGTGTTTCTTGGCGCATTTCGCGGCATTATCAGGCGTGACCTTCTCGACGAGAAGTTCCTGATGTCCCTGGCATCGGTCGGTGCGATGATTATAGGGGAGATGAGCGAGGGCGTTGCCGTTATGCTCTTCTTCCTCGTTGGCGAATACTTTGAGCACCGCGCCGTTGCGCACTCGCGCCGCTCCATCAGGGCGCTGATGGATATACGCCCCGATGAGGCGTGTGTCGTTGGAGAGGATGGGGAAGAGCGCGTGATGGATGCGGAGGACGTCGAGGTAGGCAGTATTATCGTTGTGCGCGCAGGTGAGCGCGTGCCGATTGACTCGGTTGTGATAAGCGGCAGTGCCGACCTTGATACCTCAGCCCTCACGGGTGAGTCGATACCCCGACCCGTGTGCGAGGGTAGCGCGGTTGAGGGCGGTGCTGTGGTTGTGGGCGGTGTGATAAGATGCAAAACGCTTCGCACAGCCGACGAGTCCGCCGCTGCGAGAATCCTCGAGCTTGTTGAAAACGCAAACGAAAGCAAATCCCGCGAGGAAAGCTTCATCACCGGGTTTTCCCGATTTTATACCCCCATCGTGGTAGGGCTTGCTGTCCTTGTGGCGGTATTTCCGCCCCTTTTCGTTGATAATATAACCTTCTCGGACAGCATTTACAGTGCACTTGCCTTTCTTGTTATATCCTGCCCGTGCGCACTCGTTATATCCGTGCCGATGGCATTCTTCGGTGGAATCGGCGGTGCTGCCTCGAGGGGAATCCTATTCAAGGGAGGAAACGTGTTCTCCGCTGTTGCAAGGGCAGATTCCTTCGTCTTTGACAAGACGGGCACGCTTACAAGCGGCAGCTTTTCGGTGAGGGAGGTTGTACCCGTCGGTATCTCAGAGGAAGAGCTTATGTACTACGCGGCAAGCGCCGAGTACGGCTCCACCCACCCCCTTGCCGAGTGTATTAAGGGCGCGGCGAGGGATGCTGTTATCCCCGAGGAATACGAGGAGCTTGCAGGCCTCGGAGTCAGGGCAACGGTTAAAGGACACACGGTGCTCGTCGGTACCGAAAGACTCCTTGCAGGGTGCGGTGTTGCCTCTCCCTCCGATACGGGTGCCGCAACCGTGCTGGTTGCAATCGACGGCAGGTATGCAGGCAAAATAATTGTTAAAGACGAGATAAAATCTGAGGCAGAAAGTGCAATCAGAGAGCTTTCTGCGCTCGGCGCAAAGCGCACTGTGATGCTCTCGGGAGATAAAAAAGAGCGCGCGTATGAGGTTGCACAGGCACTCGCCATAGATGAGGCTGTGCCCGAGCTTTTGCCCGAGGAGAAGTACCGCAAGCTCGAAAAAATCATAGCTGCCTCGAGCGCTGTCTGCTACGTTGGAGACGGCATAAACGACGCGCCTGCCCTCGCCCTTGCCGACGTTGGTGTGGCTATGGGGGCTATCGGCTCCGACAGCGCTATTGAGGCGGCGGACGTCGTTATTATGTCCGACGACCTCACCCGTCTTCCTCTTGCCGTGCGTATAGCGCGCAAGACGGTAAGAATAGCGAAGGCAAACATCGTCTTTGCCCTCGGCGTTAAGCTCGGAGTGATGATACTGTCCGTGCTCGGGCTTGCCAATATGTGGCTTGCCGTGTTTGCCGACGTTGGTGTGGCTGTGCTTGCCATACTGAATTCTATGCGTACACTTTCGGCGAGGGGCAAATGAGATACTATATGCTGAATAAGCCCTCGGGCACCCTCACCGCCTGCTCCGACCCGAGGCACAAGACCGTGATGGACCTCTTTCCCGAGGAGGAGCGATGTGGGCTCTTTCCCGTAGGGCGTCTGGATAAGGACACCGAGGGACTCCTGCTTATAACGGATGACGGTGCGCTCTGCGCCTCACTGCTTAACCCCGAGTGCCACGTGGAAAAGACCTATCTCTTCTATGCTGTCGGCGCGCTCGACGAGGGGATGCGCGCGAGAATAGAGGAGGGAATAAAGCTCTATCCCACCCGTGAGGTCTACTCCAGACCTGCGACCCTGACCGTGGAGGGGAGCACCACGCTCTCTGCCATCCGCGAGAAGCTCTCGCCCGACGACCTTCGTCGAGCAAACCGCCGCCCCGATACACCCGTATTCTGCGGCAGGGTGAGCGTTACCGAGGGGAAGAAGCACCAGGTGAAGCGAATGCTTCTGTACGGTGGGTGCCGCATAGTATACCTGAAGCGCGTCAGCATGGGTGCGCTTACCCTCGACCCGACTCTCCCCGTGGGCGAGTATCGCCCCCTCACCGAAGCGGAGCTTCACACGCTCGCGTAGCGAGCATATCACGAGCAGCAGGCTCTATATCACGTCGAGCGACGCGAGGCTATATCACGAATTTGCGGAGGCAAATTCAATATCACGGGAGGGGTGACCCCTCCCCTACGTAAAAAAGCACTCCGACACGGAGTGCTTTTTTTATTCTTATTTATTCTCCATTCTATACTTATGCGGTGTTACGCCGACCATACCTTTAAACCGCTGGATGAAGTTGTTATAGTCGGCGAAGCCCGTTGCCTCCGCTACCTCGGCAACCGAGAGCTCGCTCCGCCTCAAAAGCTCGCGTGCGCGCGCCATTTTGCGCTCGAGGATGTATTTCTTCACCGTAGTGCCGAAGCTCGTGCGGAAGATGGTGTGCAGCCTCTGGCGCGAAATAAAGAAGCTGCGAGCGATCTCCTCGGTTGGGAGAGGGGAGTCGAGATTTTCGTCGATGAAGCTCTTTATCCTGCCTGCAAGCTCGCTCTCGCGCAGTGATATCGCCTCTGAGAGTCTGAACTTCAATATACAGGACTCGAGAATGCTCGAGGTCGCCGCAACCTGCCTGTCCGTGAGAACCGTGAGGCGGGAGTACGCCTCGGCGAGCCTGTCAGTATCAATGCCGTACCTTTTTGCATATGCCGTTATATCCGTATCCTCATCTGGGCGGCGGTACTCGCCAAACATTATGTAGCCGAGTATCTCGCTCTCGAATCTTATCGGTGCGACAGTTTCGCATATACCGGCGTGGCAGAGGTAGGATAGCGGTCTTTCCGACGTGCGACAGGCACAGCAGGCACGCTCATCCGACTCGCGGCATAGCTCTGCGCGCTCGGGCGATTCTCTGATTATTCGGCAGAAGTCGGTGAGATATCCCTCGGGTGGATAGGATGCAATAAATCTGAAGTCGCGGTCGAATATACTTATCGGTGTGCCGAGCAGGGTGTATACGTCCTCGATCACGGGCGACAGCTTTTGTCTGTCGTATTTTATATCCATAGCCTTTTTCTCCCAAATGTTACAAAAACAATGTTTTTATATATAATTATAACTTTAAATTGTGAACTTTTCTTGTTATAATGAAATAAAAAAGCACTTTTTAAAGGAGAAAAATTATGACACCTGCCGAAAAGCTGTTAAAGGAAGGGGAGGGCATCCTTCGCCTCGCGCCCACCTGGGTACCGAGAAGCTTCTGTCGCCCCGGAAAGAGAATAAAGCTCCACCCCGATGATTACTATATTCTCGGCCTTGAAAGAGGTGGCATTGATGAGCGTTGGCTTGCATCCACGACCTGGGCAGAGAATGGCCCCGGCACTCCCGACGACGAGGGCCTCTCCTACGTCGTATCGAAGGACGGCAGCGAGAGGATGCTCCTCTGCGATGCTGTAGCCGAGCTAAAGGGTGAGCTGATAGGCGAGCTCTGGGATAAATACGGTAAGTGGCCGATGTTTTCTAAATTCTTTGACAACGCAGGCCCGCTGCCGCACCACATCCACCACCGCGACGAGCACGCGAGACGCGTCGGTGCTGACGGCAAGCCTGAGATGTACTTCTTCCCCTCGCAGGTGAACAATCACGGCGGCGAGTTTCCCTTCACCTTCTTCGGCCTAAATCCCGAGTCGACAAGAGAGGAGATAAGGGCGTGCCTCGAGAGCTTCCACAAGGGGGATAACCATCTTCTCGACCATTCGAGAGCGTATAAGATCGAGCTTGACACGGGCTGGGACGTGCCTCCGGGTGTGCTCCACGCGCCTGCGAGCGTATGCACCTATGAGCCGCAGCTTGCCTCCGACGTCTACGCTATGTATCAGTCGGTGCTCTACGGCGGACAGTGTGTCGGCGAGGAGCTTCTCTGGAAGAATTGCCCCGAGGAGGAAAAGGGGAACTATGACTACCTTATGGACGTTATCGACTGGGATATGAACGTAGACCCCGACTTTAAGCGCAACCGCTTTATGCGCCCGATAGTCGACAGAGAGGATGAGAGGTACCGCGAGGAGTGGATATGCTACAGGTGCCCCACAGTTTCGGCAAAGCGGCTCACCGTTTATCCCGGTCAGACAGTAACGGTGAAGGACGGTGCCGCATACGGTATGATTATGCTCGAGGGCCACGGCCGTTTCGGCAGCCACGTTATTGAAACGCCGACTCTGATAAGATACGGCTCTCTCACGCGCGACGAATACTTCGTAAGTGCCTCCGCGGCCGCCCGCGGTGTCACCGTCACAAACGAGAGCGACACCGAGCCTATCGTTATGCTCAAGCACTTTGCAGAGAATCCCGACCTTGAAAGGCTTTACAAATGAAAAAATGGTATGAGGGCATATACCGCCGCCAGCTGACGGATATGCATATAAACGACACCGACCCCGCCTTCCTCTCGAGGCTTTCGGCAGACGAATACCTCGACTGCCTCCAAAGAGCAAGCATACAGAGTCCGATGATATATCTGCACTCGCACGTTGGGCTTTGCAACTATCCCACCCAAACCGCACGCACGCATCCGCGCTTTGCGGAGGGGGAGAATGAGATAAAGCGACTAATTTCAAAGTGTCGTGGCGCGGGGATGAGGGTTGTGGGCTATTACAGCCTTATATTCAATAACTGTGCCACAGAGGCACATCCCGAGTGGGAGATGCGCCACGCGGACGGCACAACCTGGCGCGACGACGGTCAACGCTACGGCCTTTGCTGCCCGAACAATGAGGATTACCGACATTTTCTAAAAAAGCAGATAGACGAGCTCGCAGAGCAGCACTTTGATATTGATGCTATCTTCTACGATATGCCGTATTGGGAGGTCGTTTGCTACTGCCCGTCGTGCCAAAAAAGATACAGGGAGCAGTTCGGCAGACCTCTGCCCGAGACTCAGGATTTTACCGACCCCGAGTGGCTTCGCTTTGTAAAGGCCAGACAGGACTGGATGGTGGATTTTGTAAAATTCGTGAAGAAATACACGGGCAGAGTTATGCCTGATTTAACGGTTGAGTTCAACTATGCCGCCGTCATCGGCTGTGATTGGCTGGGCGGCTCGACCGAGGGGATCAACGCCGAGTGCGAGTTTACGGGGGGCGACCTGTACGGCGATCTTTACTCTCACTCCTTCGCGTGCAAGTACTACTACGGAGCGACGAATAACCAGCCCTTCGAGTATATGACCTGCCGCTGTGACAGCACCCTGCGCGAGCACACCATAACCAAGCCCGAGGACACGCTCACCCGTGAGATACTCCTCACTGCGGCGCACCACGGTGCCTCTCTTATCATTGATGCCATTGACCCCGTCGGCACTCTCGACGCTCGCGTATACGACAGAGTCGGCAGAGCCTTTGCGCGGCAGATACCGTATGAGCCGTATATGTCGAGAGGCACTCTCTATTCCGAGGTTGCCGTCTACTTCGACAGCAGAACGATGTATTCTCCCCGCGGTGACGACAGATACAACCGCACCTCGGCCATCGGGGCTGTGCGCAAGCTGATAGAGGGGCATATCCCCGTGTCGGTCATCTCGAACGGAAATATGGAGGGCCTCTCCCGCTATCAGATGATCATAGCACCCTCCCTTCAGGACTTTGACAATGACGAGCCCCTTCGCCTCATCGACTACGTGCGCGAGGGCGGCACTCTCTATCTCTCGGGCGCATCGGACAGCCGCCTCATCCGTGAGCTGCTCGGCGGCACCGTCACAGGTCTTACCTACGGCGACACCGCGAGGAAGAGGGTGCAGCTTGGCGCGAGAACCTATATATCCCCGAGGGAGGGGTATGAGCTCGGCGAGTTTAACAGCGAGTATCCACTGCCGCTTACCTATTTTCTGCCTATTATGGAAGGGGCACGCGGCGACGTCTTGGCAACGGTGACTCTCCCGTATGCCGAGCCCGACAATAATCTCGAGTTTGCCTCAATCCACTCCTGTCCTCCGTGGCGCGCGACCGAGCACCCCGCTATAATTGAGAGGAGCTACGGCAAGGGTAGGGTAATATGGTGCGCCGCTGAGCTCGAGTATGACCCGAGGCGTGCCTTCGGCGACATATTCCGCAGCCTTGTCGAAAGGAATATCACAAAAAAGTATGCTCTTGCGGCAGGCAGGTCGATAGAGTGCGTTATCTTCGAGGACGAGGGCGCGACCTATCTCTCCCTCGCAGACCTCAGGTATGACGAGGCAAAGCATACGGGCGATATCCCCCTCACCGTCCGAACCGAGGTATCTCCCACCGCCGTCACCTGCCTCGGCACGGGTAGAGCCGTACCCTTTACCTACGACCGAGCGACCCGCACGGCCACCCTGACCCTCTCGGTCACGGATTTTGAGATGTTTGAGATTAAATACTAAAGAGAAAAGGTAGAAGCACCGTGCGGTTGCTTCTACCTTTTGCTTTCCTTCATTGTGCGCTCGATTACCCTTGCCGCATCGCGCTTTGCAATGCTCTCGCGCTTGTCATACAGCTTCTTACCCTTGCAGAGCCCGACAGCCATCTTGACGTATGAGCCCTTGAAGTAGAGGGAGAGGGGCACAAGAGTGTAGCCGTCTCTGGATACCAGACCCGTCAGCTTCATAATCTCGCGCTTATGCATCAGGAGCTTCTTAGGTCTCAGGGGGTCGCGGTTGAATATGTTGCCGTGGTCGTAGGGGCTTATATGTACACCGAGGGCAAACATCTCGCCCCCGTCGATTTCACAGTAGGAATCCTTGAGGTTGACACCGCCTGCACGGAGGGATTTCACCTCTGTGCCAAACAGCTCTACGCCTGCCTCGTAGACCTCCTCCACAAAATAATCGTGTCGCGCTTTTCGGTTATCGGCAATGAGCTTTGTTTCATTTTTCTCTGCCATTTTTAATCTCCGAACAGTGTATTTTTAGTCAGTAAGTGTATTTTAGCATAAAAAAGAGACAAAATCAACACCTTTATGAAAAAGCATCCGAAAACAGCTCCAAAAGCTTGAATTTTATGCGATAGCCCTTGCCCGAGATGAGGCGCACCTCCTCGTCGGTGTAGCCGATTGCCGCGTCGTCTGGCGGCGAGGGCTCTGTTGCAACGTCCAGGCACAGGGGAGGATACATAACGCACCACCAGTTTTTGCCCTCGCCCTCACCGATGCGGACGATGAGGGAGGTATATATGCCCGAGGGGAGGGAAAAGTCACCGTAGTCGCGCGTGTCATACCATTCCTCTCCGAGAGTTACGGACACGGGGTAGGTGTAGCCCGACTCCCGTACAAGCTCCTCCGAGAATGCGGCAATAGAATCGAGCTCTCCCCGGAGCAGCTCTGTCGCACCCTCCTTTGATACCGCCCCCTTCAGCACCTCGCCGTATTCTCCGAGCAAGGCGTCCCGCAGCCCGAGCTTCAGCGCCTGGTCCTCCTCGCTGTCTGAGGCAGCGAGTATATGTAGCCTTACCGTGTCCTCATATACCGCGCCCTCCGCCTCCGTCGGCATTGCCGCCATGAACAGAGTAGCCAGCAGAATTGCCAGCGCCGAGAATAAAATACTTCCTTTTTTCATAAAAACCTCCGTGTTTTTTTAGCTTCATCGCTGATTTTTGACAGTGGGGAGGTATTTTATTCAAAAAAGAGCAATACTTTGTTGACTTTCCGAAATATCTATGTTAAAATTAGGTAACTAAAAATATAAGGAGCACTGATATGATACCCAATATCCCTGCAATAAAAAACCCCGAAAAGTATTCCGCCTTTGAGCTCTCGCGCGAGAAGATTCTCGGTGCGCTCGACGTTGCCTACAAGCAGATTGACAAGCTCATGGCGCAGGTGGGATATAAGTTCCCCAACGAATACAGTAAGGATGACGTATACGCAACCGTTGAGAACACCTTCGGCTGGGGTAACGGCTTCTGGTCGGGTATTCTCTGGCACGCATTCCAGCTCACGGGCGACGAGAAGTATAAGAACACCGTCCTCGGTCAGATTCCCAGCTACACCAAGAGAATCACCGAGAAGATTGGCGTAAACCATCACGATATGGGCTTCCTCTTCTCCCTCTCCTGCGTAGCGGCATATAAGCTCACGGGCAACGAGGAGGCAAAGGCTGCGGCTATTATGGCGGCAGAGCACCTCACCACCCGTTACCGCAAGTGTGGCGACTTCATCCAGGCGTGGGGCAACGTAAACGACCCGAAGGACAACCGCCTTATCATCGACTGCCTTCTTAATATTCCGCTCCTCTACTGGGCAAGCGAGGCAACCGGCGACAAGAAATATGACGAGATGGCGTGGAAGCACTTCAACACCACCGTCGGTGTATGCTGCCGCCCCGATGCGAGCACCTACCACACCTTCTATTTTGACCCAGAGACGGGCGCTCCCGTTAAGGGTGTAACCCACCAGGGCGCATTTGACGAGTCCGCGTGGGCAAGAGGTCAGGCTTGGGGCATTTACGGTCCTATGCTCACCCGTACTTATAAGGACAGCGACGATGCTATGAATATATTCAAGGCAACCGCATCCTACTTCCTTAACAACCTCCCCTCCGACTACGTTCCTTACTGGGATCTGTGCTTCAACGACGGCTCCACCGAGCCCCGTGATACCTCCTCTGCCGCTATCGCGTGCTGCGGTATGCTCGAGGCACTCAAGCACATGGACAAGGCAGATCCCCTCTACGACGTCTTCAAGAACGCTGTAAACAGAATTATGAACGCACTCATCGACGTATGTGCAGCGCAGGATAAGCCCGAGGCAAACGGAATCCTTCCTCACCAGACCTATGCTCTTCCTCAGGGTATCGGTATCGACGAGTACAACATCTGGGGCGACTACTTCTATATCGAGGCTCTTCACAGACTCCTCGAGCCCGATTGGCAGCTCTTCTGGTAATCTCGAGGGCATAAGAAAACGGACACCGCACGGTGTCCGTTTTGTATTTCGGCAAGGACGCGCTAATTTTGTTTTCGTTTATGCCAAAATCAGAAGTCTTTTTATGCCTTGTTAGCAGAGCCGAAGAGGTTGATCTTCTCTCTTACTGTTGCCTTGATAGCCTCAACGCCGGGAGCGAGGAGCTTTCTCGGGTCGAAGCCCTTGCCTGCAAGGTCCTTGCCCTCTTCGATATACTTTCTCGTTGCAGCGGCAAATGCGAGCTGGCACTCGGTGTTGACGTTGATCTTGGAAACGCCAAGAGAGATTGCCTTCTTTATCATATCCTCGGGAATACCCGTGCCACCGTGGAGAACGAGGGGCATATCGCCAACCATCTCGCTGATCTTTGCGAGAACCTCAAAGTTGAGACCCGTCCAGTTTGCGGGGTACTTGCCGTGGATGTTTCCGATGCCTGCGGCGAGCATAGTAACGCCGAGGTCTGCTATCATCTTGCACTCGTTGGGGTCAGCAACCTCACCGCCGCCGATAACGCCGTCCTCTTCGCCACCGATGGAGCCAACCTCTGCCTCGAGGGAAAGACCCTTGGCGCGGCAAACCTCAACGAGCTCCTTCGTCTTTGCAATGTTTTCCTCGATGGGGTAGTGAGAGCCGTCGAACATAACGGAGGAGAAGCCTGCCTCGATGCACTTATATGCGCCCTCGTATGAGCCGTGGTCGAGGTGGATAGCAACGGGCACGGTGATGCCGAGATTCTCGATCATACCCTTTACCATACCTACGATAGTGCTATAACCGCACATATACTTGCCCGCGCCCTCGGAAACACCGAGAATAACGGGGGACTTCATCTCCTCTGCGGTGAGGAGGATTGCCTTAGCCCACTCGAGGTTGTTGATGTTGAACTGACCTACTGCATAGTGGCCTGCCTTTGCCTTGGTGAGCATTTCTTTTGCAGATACTAACATTTTTATATACTCCTTAAATTTTTATTTACTGATTTATTATATCTTATTACGCGCGAAAAATCAATAGCCATCACGACTTTATTTGATAATTTATAAAAATCTCTTGCATTTTTTGTTAAAATAATATATAATGATAATGCTATGACGAGAGAATATTCCCACATCCGTCTTTAAAGAGAGGTCGCGGTCGGTGCGAGCGGCTGATTCGGTCGGGATTTCCGCTCTCCGAGCATTCGGCGATGAGTCGAGGGGCAGTCCCCTTACAGACGGGTAAAGAGGCATAGGGGATACCTTATGCAATTTGGGTGGCAACACGGAGTTATTCGTCCCATGCGTGGGGTGGATAGCTTTTTTTATTTTCAATAACAAAATAATTATAATATAAAAGGACGGAAAAACAAATGCTTGATATCAGATTCGTAAGAGAGAATCCCGAGCTTGTAAAGGAGAATATCCGCAAGAAGTTCCAGGATGCAAAGCTCCCCCTCGTCGACGAGGTTATCGCCCTCGATGCCGAGATGCGCGCCAACAAGAAGAAGGCGGACGACCTTCGCGCAAACAGAAACAAGGTCTCCAAGTCCATCGGTGCCCTTATGGGACAGAAGAAGTTTGCCGAGGCTGAAGAGGCAAAGAAGCTCGTTGCCGAGCAGGCAGAGGAGCTGAAGGCGTGCGAGGCGCTTGAGGTAGAGCTCGAGGAGAAGATAAAGAAAATAATGATGATTATCCCCAACATCATCGACCCCTCTGTTCCCGTAGGCCGCGACGACAGCGAGAACGTGGAGGTTGAGCGCTTTGGCGAGCCTCTTACTCCCGATTTTGAGATTCCTTATCACACCGATATTATGGAGCGCTTTGCAGGCATTGACCTCGACAGCGCGCGCCGCGTTGCAGGCAACGGCTTCTATTACCTTATGGGAGATATCGCAAGACTCCACTCTGCGGTTATCTCCTACGCACGCGACTTTATGATAAACAAGGGCTTCACTTACTGCGTGCCCCCCTTCATGATTCGCTCCAACGTTGTAACGGGCGTTATGTCCTTTGCCGAGATGGACGCAATGATGTACAAGATTGAGGGCGAGGACCTCTATCTCATCGGTACCTCCGAGCACTCTATGATAGGCAAGTTCATCGACCAGATAGTTCCCGAGTGCGAGCTTCCTTACACCCTCACCTCCTACTCCCCCTGCTTCCGTAAGGAGAAGGGCGCGCACGGCATTGAGGAGAGAGGCGTATACCGCATCCACCAGTTTGAGAAGCAGGAGATGATAGTCGTATGCAAGCCCGAGGAGTCGCCCGCCTGGTTTGAAAAGCTCTGGCAGAACACCGTTGAGCTCTTCCGCACCCTCGATATCCCCGTTCGTACCCTTGAGTGCTGCTCGGGTGACCTTGCCGACCTGAAGGTCAAGAGCATCGACGTAGAGGCGTGGAGCCCCCGTCAGCAGAAGTATTTTGAGGTAGGCTCCTGCTCCAACCTCGGTGACGCACAGGCGCGCCGCCTCAAGATCCGCGTAAAGGGAGAGGACGGAAGGAACTACCTTGCCCACACACTTAACAATACCGTTGTGGCACCCCCGAGAATGCTTATCGCGTTCCTTGAGAACAACCTCAACGCCGACGGCTCGGTTAATATCCCCGTCGCCCTCCGTCCCTATATGGGCGGTGCTGAACTTATCACACCAAAGCGCTGATGAATACCGTGCTTGTGCTTGGGGGACTGAGCGGAGTGGGGAAGACCTCGGTCGCGAGCGTCATTCTCCGCACCCACCCCGAATTTGAGCTTGTGCGCTCGGCTACCACACGACAGCGTCGCCTTGACGGCAACGAGGATGAATATATCTACCTTGAGCGAGGGGAGTTCCTTGAGAGGGTAGCCGAGGGCGGTATGCTCGAGTATACCGAATTTGGCGGCAATCTCTACGGCACGCCTGCCTCCGAGTGTGAGAGGATATTTGCCTCGGGCAAAATCCCCCTGCTCGTCCTCGACCTCAACGGTCTGTATAGCATGGCGCGCCTTGAGGGTGACTTCGGTGCGGCTATAATCTATATCTACGAGGAGCTCTCGGTTGTATCCGAGCGCCTTCTCGCTCGCGAGAAGGCTGCCCCGAGCGGCAAGGGAATGGAGGCGTACCGCCGCCGTATGGAGCAGAACCGCGCCGACTATCTCGCTCTGCCTGCCCTTGCTCCGCACCTCTCGGCATTCGTGAGAAATACCGAGCTTACCGCGGCGGCAGAGGAGTGCCTGGCTGTGTTTGAGAGCATATCCGCAGGCAAGGCGCCTGATATCGATGCCAGCCTTGCTATCGCAAATTATCTTGCCAAGACGGCGAAGGAATAAAAAACAGGAACGACACTGTCGTTCCTGTTTTTTTATTGCTCGGAATAATTATAATGTATTGTCGCGGACAGAAGAAAATGGTTGCCGTCCCCGATTTCAAGCCCTGCAAATCTCTCCTCGTCGCCCGTGTAATATATATCAGTGAGGCATGTGCAGCCCGAAAATGCGTTGGAGCCGATGACACGCAGGCTCTCGGGCAGTATGACGCGCTCCAGACTCATACAAGTCTCGAAGGCTCTGCTGCCGATGGTGGAGGTGTTGTTTCCGAGCCTTACCTCCTCGAGGAGCAGACAGTCTGCAAAGGCGGACTCTCCTATCTCTGTAACACCGTTGCCGAGCGTGACTCCACGGAGAAATTCATGGCATGAGAAAGCGCGGGGAAGTATAGGGTAGGGCTCTCCGCAAAAGGCGTCGGGCAGGGTGAGGTGCCGCAATGTGCCCGTATAGCCGACGATGCCGTATTCTGTGTTGCTTGGGTAAAACAGAAATCCCTCGTGCTCCGTAAGTCGGCTCTCGCCCGAGCGGATATCCTTGGCGTGATATGCGATGAGACCGTTGTCCTCTGAGCCGAGCCTGATGTCAAGAGGTGAGTTGTTAACCACCTCAATGATGCCCGTGCAGTTGTCGAAGGCGCAGTCTGAAATCTCTGTAATGCCCGTACCTAGGGTTATGCTCCTTAGCGCGGTGCAGGAGGTGAATGCATGAGCGCCGATGGCAGCTACACCGTTGGGTATTACGACAGAGGCGATTTTTTTGTTTGCGAAAAAGGCGCACTCGCCGATACGGTAGCTCTCTCCGTTGTAATTCTCGGGCAGAGTGAGGACAGAGTCAAGACCCGAATAAAGCAGCAGGCAGTATCCGTCCTCCTCTCGGGAGAAGATATATCCCTTTCTGTTGTCTACGTTATTTGTCACCAGATTACAATCCTGCCGCCCTCTACGTAGTAGAAGCTGCCGTCCTCTTCGGGCTCGGTGGCGGAGTAGGCGTATACTGTCTCTCCGTCAGTAAAGCTGATGCCGGCTCCTACGGTGAGCGACTCAAGCGCGGTATAGCCCTCGAGCATCTTGGCGGTAAGTGTGCCCGTGCCCGTTAAGGTGAGGTCGGTTACCGTGCTGCCGTCAAAGCAGCCGATAAATTCGAGGGGAGTCGTAACCCTGACGAGGCTCTCACAGCCGACAAAGGCACCCTCGGCAACCGAGGTAACCGTGTCGGGAATAACTATGGACACAAGTGCTGTATTGCCTGCAAATGCGGTGTTGGTAATGGACGTAACCGAGCCGTCGGTGGGGATTTTTGCAAGGGTGGTGGCAAGGATAAGCTCCTTCGTTGCCGTCCTTATAAGGCAGCCGTCAACAACCTTGTAGGTCGGGTCGTCGCTTGCCACCTCGATAGTCTCGAGAGCGGGGAGAGCACCGAATGCAAATTCGTCATACTCCACACCCTTGGCGAGCACAAGAGCCTTGACCGTTTTTCTTGACGTGAGAGCACCTGCGATAACTCTTGTGACAGAGCCGTCAGAGGGAATTGTGACAATGCCGTTCTCACCGAAGCAGAGGATAACCGTCTTTGCCGCCTTGTCGATAAGACAGCCGCCGACGGTCGAATATCTGTCGCACTCGCCGCCAAACTCCATTTCGGACAGATAGCTGCAGCTCAGGAATGCATTCGCGCCAATCTCAGCAATGCTTGCAGGGAGCTCGAGACTGTAAAGTATCTCGCAGCCGTAGAACGAAAGCTCACCGATTCGGCGGAGCACGGAGCCCTCCTCGATATAGAGGTTGGTAAGATTTTTGCAGCCTGCAAAGGCATAGCTGCCAATCTCGATTACAGTGGTGGGAAGGGTGAAGTAATCGGTGGTGGCGGGGCAGGCTCTGACGAGAACGTCACCGTCGGAGGTAAGTCTGTAAAGCTGTCCGTCAACCGATTTATACTGTGTGCTTGCGGCATCGACGTTTATCTGTGCGAGAAATTCCATCTCAAAGAGTGCCGCCGGTGCAATGCTGCATACGTCGGCGCCGACGTTAAGGGCGGCAAGCGATTCATAGCCGTAGAGGGATGCGACCTCGATAGCTCCCACACCGTTTACGGTAAGCGTCTCAACGGAGGTGCGTGCCTCGTCGCAGATGCCCGAAAGATGTGATACACTTGCTTCCAGCTCCTTTATACCCGTGGTGCCCTTAAATGCGTCGGGGAAAATGCCGTTTACCGTCTCGGGTATTGTGATGGCGCGTATATCCGAGCTTGAGAATGCGAGGGAGAATATTGAGTATGCGCTGCCGTTGACGAGCTCGGGCAGGGTGAGCACGGTGTTCTCACCGAAGTAGCCGAGAAGATATGTGGCAGTGCCGAGGGTGGCAAACCTATAATCACCGAGCTCTATGATAGCGGTGGGGATAGTGCCGGATGTGTGGACGTAGAATGCGTTTTTGCCGATTCCGCCACAGTCGTCCGTGCCGAGCGTTACCGTAATGGCGTCGGAGAGGTCGTAGACCTCGACGAGTCTGAAGCAGCCTTCAAACGCGCCCTCGCCAATCTCACTGACACACTCGCCCACTACGAAGGAGGTGAGTCTCTCACAGCCGAGGAATGCGCTCCTTCCTATACCTGTAAGAAGGGAGCCGTCCTCAAGCGCAACCGATGAGAGGGAGGTACAGCCCGCAAAGGCATTCTCTCCGATTATTTTGACGGAGGCACCGATTACCGCGCTCCTCAGGCTTGTGCAGTCCTTGAGAAGGGAGGCAGGGATAGCCTCAGCCGAGGTAATTCTGACACTCTCGAGGCTGCGCGTGCTTATTGCGCCGATAACGCACGCAGGTGCGCTGACGGACTTTATTTTATTTGTGTCTCTGAATGCATCACCGTCAACCTCGCTGACGCTGTCGGATACGGTGAGGGAGGTTAGGGAGGTAGCACGGAAAACAGCCTCTTCTATTTTTGATACGCTCGCATTGAACTCGAGTGTGGTGAGCGAGGTGCAGAGGTTGAAGGCATAGCTGCCGACAGCGCTTATGCTCTCGGGCAGAGTCAGGCTTCTGATAGAGGAGCAGCCCGAGAATGCCGCCGTGCCTATGGACTTAACCGACTCGGGAAAAGAGATGCCCGAGAGGGAGGTACAGCCTGCAAAGGCATAGTCTCCGATGCTACCGACGGCGCCGTGGAGAGCTATGCTCTCTATGCTTGTGCAGCGATAGAAGGCATTATCCTTAATTTCTGTTATGCTCTCGGGAATGACGATATTCTTCGCCTCCGTCCTTCCTACGAAGAGCTTGCCTGCATAGTAGAGAGGGGAATCGAAGCAGGACTCAAACTCAAACGAGAGCCACTGCTCAACGCTGTCAACGCGGAGCTGCTCGAGTCCGATACAGCCGTCAAAGGCACCGGGCGCTATCTGCGCGACACCCTTGCCGAGTGTGACGGACTTCAGCGAGGCGCATCCTGCAAAGGTGCCGCTCGCAATCGCGCTGACCGCAGAGGGGATTGCTGCCTCCTCGATTGCCGTGCCTGCGAAGGCACCGTCGCCTATGTACTTGACAGTTGCGGGGATAGTCACCTTGGAGAGGGCTGTGCAGCCCGAAAAGGCATCGACACCGACCGTCTCAAGTCCTGTGGGGAGTATCACGGTGGTGATGGACGTGGCACCCGAAAAGGCGCTGTCGTCGATAACCTTGCCGCCCGTTATAACTACCTTTTTAAGAGTGGAGGGAATAGCCGACGCATTTGCTGCGGCATCCTTTGCACCGAAGATAAATCCGAGGTGGGTCTCGGCAGAGGCATCTGCGCTTGCACCGACGAAGGGCAGGGTAATGCTCTCAAGCCTCTTGCAATCAGCGAACATTCCCTTTGTTACCTCCAGCGAGCCCCTTATATTAAGGCTCCTGAGGGAGGAGAGGTTGAAGTAGGAAAGCGCCCAACCGTGTGCTGTAAGGTGCTCAACGGCATCACAGCCCTTGAATGCGTTCTCGCCGATTTTGGTAATTCCGTCGGGCATGTTAACCTCCTTGAGGCTGCGACAGCCCGAGAAGAGCTCGGCGGATATTTCGGTCACACCCGTCGGGATGTTGACGTATTCGAGGTTTTTACAGTTTTTGAAGGCACCGCCGCCGATAGCGACAACGCTCCGGGGAATGACTATGCGTCTGAGGTCGCTCTTTCCCTCAAAGGCACCGTCTGCAATAGCGACGACCTCCTCCGAACCGATTAATTCGGGGATTTTTAGCTCGGTATCCTCTCTGAGCACGCCCTCATAGCCCGTGATGATAATGCCGAAGTCGCGCTCCTCATACAAGACCGTCACCGTTTCTGTCGGCTCGTCTGTGCAGGCTGTAAGCAGCAGTGAGGACAGCACAAGCGTCAGCGCGAGAAGAAGCGTGAGGATCAACCTGGTTGAAGCCTTTCTTTTCATACCTTTACCTTCCTGAATTTCACTTTTTATCTGATTATGTTTTATTTTCATTTATCCCGAGTATTCAACGTCCACCACGGCGCGCAGTCGGTCGCACCTGCATCTGTCGAGGAGCGCGAGCCACTCCTCCTCCGTGCCTCCGTATACAACGCGCGAGAGATTCTTGCAGTCGGCAAAGGCATCGTTGCATATACCGCGCACGTCGGAGGGGATAGCTGCCGTTGTGATAGAGGGGAGAGCGTCGGTTATCCATCCGTCGACGTACCGAATGCCGTCCCTTGTGACGAAAATACCCACGTTGCAGCTGTCAAAGGCGTTAGCCCCTATGCTCCTTACCGAGTCGGGTATTTTAAAGGAGCTGACAGAGTCGCAGCCGTAGAAGGCGTTCTCTCCTATGCTGATAAGAGAGTCGGGAAGTGCCAGCTCGTATAGGCGAGAGCAGCTGTGGAATGCGTTGGCACCAATATGCTCTGTGGTGGGAGCGAGGCTGATGCTCTCTAGCGCAAGGCAGCCGTTGAAGGCGTAATCGCTAAGCTCAACCAGACCGTCAGCGCGCACCGAGGCAAGACGGGTGCAATACTGGAAGGCACCCTTGCCGATTATCTCGGCAGCTACCGTAAGGGAGGTGAGGCTCTTACAGCCGTCGAATGCCTGCTGTGCAATCTGGCTCATGGGCTCCGAGCCAAGAAATTCGAGTGCTGCAAGGCTCTCACACTTGCCAAACGCGCATGCGCGGATTGCACCTACCGAGGGGGGGACTGTTATCCCCTCCAGGCTCGAGCAGTAGGCAAACATATACTGGGGTATAACGGTGAAGGCATCGTTTGTCGGCAGCTTTGCCGTCCTCAGTGATATGCAGTTATAGAAGGCTCGGTCCTCGATAACGCTGACGCTGTCGGGAATTATGATGCCCGATAGGGAGGAGCAGCCGAGAAAGGCTCTCTTGCCGATTGCGGTGAGCGAGTCGGGGAGAGATATGCTCTCGATTTTGTTACAGCCTGCAAAGGCATCGTTGTATAGCTGCTCCGAGCCCGTTATGCTGACGTGCTTCAGCGAGTCGGGAACGTAGCTCGGATTCTTCTCATTCGAATAAGCACCGAAAATATAGCCGAAATGTGTGTAATACGTGCCGTCGAGGGATGCACCGACGAAGGGGAGAGAGATATCCGTGAGGGCATTCGTGCCGAAGAGGGCACGGGAGTTGATATGCTTTACCGAGTCGGGTACTGTGAGGGATGTGAGGGTGTCCAGTCCGCAAAACGCCTCCTCGGCAATGCCGACGGTGCCATCGCGGAGGACTATTGTGCCACCGCCAAAGCTCTCGGAGGTGCCGATTGCCCAGCCTGCGGCATAGAGCACACCGCCCTCCTCCTCGATGAGAGCCGAGCCGTCAAATGCACCGCGCCTCACGGTTGTTACGGAGCTCGGCAGAGTGAGAAGCGTCAGCCTGTCGCAGCCTGCAAAGGCACCGCTCGCAATCGCGGTCGTGCCGTCTCTGACGGTTAGGACCTCGGCGGTCGTCACAGCGCCCGTCACCGTCGTGCCCGAATACGTAATACCGTCTGCGGTATCCTCACCGGAGCAGGAGGCGAGTGAGAGAGAAAGGAGCGCTATAAGACAGACAGATATTAAATTTAACAGAATTTTCTTTATCAGGGTCATAATAACCGTCCTTATTCATCCTTGTATTTCATTTCCACCTCGTCCTTCATCACCGACGTGTAGTAAAGTGTGAGGGCGATGTATGCCGCATAGCAGATAAACGCGGCAAGCCCCATCCACTCGATAACGGGGATGAACGCGGAGGAGGCAGTGAGGTTGAATTCGAGCTTGAAGTGCGCCTTGGAAAAGACGTCGACGCATTTTGCCACCGCCGCCACGACTCCGAGCGTGAGGGAGGCGAGATTGAATCTTGTCAGTGTTGTGTGGTATCTCTTCTCCTGCGCGGAGTAGCCTACGTCGAGAGGGGAGGTGCCCGTGTGCTCAAAGATAAAGCCGTGCAGCATCCGATATATGAATACGAGCGCAACAATAAGAGATACGCACTCTACCACCGACAGAATCTCGACTGCGGTGTATTCGGGCGAATATACGTCCAGACCAACGAGGGAGTCATAGCCCTCATAGTAGAGAAAGCGCGTCTCAAAGATGTAGTACACAAGCGCGAGCGCAGTATATACGGATGAGCTTATTATCGCACCGACAGCCCTCGCAGAGCACACCCTGCCGAGCCGCACGGCAATATAGATGAGGAATATGCCGTGGATAAGGTCGGGGAGCAGGTTTATATTGTCATTGCCCGAGAATTTGAGGTCGATAAGCAAAAACGAGCTTATCGCAAGGGCGGTGAGTATTGATTTGAGATTTGCTATTTTGCTGTCCGAGGCGAACTTTTTTCTGTCCGAGTCGGTGAGTATCACCTCCAGCGAATGCTCTATCTGCCCTTCTTTTTTTATTGCTTTTACGTATTTTACCATACATACAAGCCAGAATATGCCGAATGCGGTGCCGAGCAGCTGCGCAATTATAAGAACGTATATGTAATACGGAGAGACCACGATTGCCGAGACGTAGCCGTTTGTGCTTGTCAGACGGAACATATCGGGCAGCGCCGCGAGGATTGGCTTCGCCACGGCAAAAATCAGCGTAAGCACCTTCAGGGTGTCGGTGCTCATCTCGGAGCTGCCGAGCCTTATCGGGGATATGAGGGCGGAGGCATCCGTGCGCTCTCCGAGTCGGAAAAGACCGTCGAAGATATATCTTACTGCGCTCACTCCCCAGATAACGTCAAACACACCGAAGCCGAGCGAGAGCACCGCGTAGATATCGTAGCCGTATGAGCCGCCTCCGCGGGATGCGGAGATGAATATCAGAATAGGGAGCTTCAATAAATTCAGCAGAGCCAGCTTGCGCAGGGCATCGGTAGCCTCGGCAAAGTATGTGGCGCGCCTCGCCGCCTCCTTAAGCTGGGAGGCAAGAATAAAATACGCAACGAAGTCAAACAGAAGGTCTAAAACTCCAAATGGGATATTAAACAGAAGAATAAGCGACAGCGTTATCCTTGCATAAGAGATGGGCCTGACACTGCCGAGGGGTTGACTGTTGTTTTGTCCTCTCATCTATTTTCTTTTGCCTTTCTTTTTTTGCTTTTCGCTCTTTGCCTTCATCCGCCCGAGCTTATACTCGGCATATTCCTGCTGCTTCTCAGCCTGCCTCTGTCGGAATTTGTTGACTATCCCGAAGCGAGAGGGCTTGTCCGCATCTGCATCGTTGTCAACGTCCTCGGGCATGCAGATATGCATATATGCCGAATAAATTGTCAGAATATTCAGAATTATGACTACAAAGACGGCAAGCTCCGCCACAAGGCTGATTATTGCAAGCGCATACGCGCTGGGTATGAGGCTGCCCACACTCGGGAATTCAAGTATCGCGTGCAGGGGGAGGACGGTGTAGGTTATGGGCTTCGATAGCCTTACGCGTCCGAGCGTTGCATCTGCACCAACCTCGCGAGCCACGTCCTCGATTCCCGTAAGGATAAGTATGGATATCACTGCAACGAGCAGGGATCTCGGCGCATATATATAGCTCACCGCCTCGCTCATATCAAGTCCGAATACGTCCGCAAACTCGCAAAACAGCTCAAATATGCCAAACGCAGAGAATATACCTGCACCGACAGCCCCCATACGGAAGAATTTGTTGACGGGGGTGAGCTTGTATAGCGCAAGCAGGAGTATCAGCCCCGCAAGCAGGTCGGTGTATGCAGGACTTGTGAGGTTGAGAAAGAGAAAATATCCGAAGAAAAGAATTCCAAAGCCCATGTCTTTGTCCTTAAATCAAATTATTTTTTGTTCCGTCCGCAGCACTTCTTGTATTTTTCGCCGCTTCCGCAGGGGCAGTCGTCGTTTCTGCCCACCTTCTTGGATACGGCGGGGCGACGCGCACTCTTGTCCTCTCCGACTGTCTCGAGGTTCTTTGCCACCTGCTCGCGCTTGGGTATGCTTGCGCGGGGGACAGCGGAAAGCACGCTGCGCACGGTTGTCTCCTTGATATCGTGTATCATCTGATCAAAGAGGTCTGCCGCCTCCATTCGGTAAACGGCAACGGGGTCGCGCTGTGCGTAGGAGTTTAGACCGACGTATTCCTTCAGCTCGTCGTTGTCCTCGAGGTGCTGCATCCACTTCTCGTCGACCGTGCGCAGGAGAATAGTCTTCTCGATCTCGCGCCAGGCGTCGGGTGGTAGCCCCTTGAGGTTGGAGAACAGCTCTCTTTTTGAGTGATAGCGGTCGAGTGCCGAGCTGATGAGCTCCGCGCGCCAGGCGTCTCGGTCGAGAGCTGAAAGCTGCTCGGCGGTGTAATTCAGATTATGACTGTCGGTGACCAGACCGAGATAATGAGTTCTGAACTCGTCGAGGTTGTATTCCTCGGGCGAGCCGCTGAAGCACTTGTCGAAGGTCTCGCTTACCGAGCTTGTTATCATATCGGTTATCGTGTCCGAAATATCGTCCTTAAAGAGCACCTCGCGGCGCTGCTCGTATATCAGGCTTCTCTGCTGATTCATAACGTCGTCGTAGCCGAGGACTCTCTTTCGCCTCTCAAAGTTGCTCGACTCAATTCTTCTCTGCGCAGATTCGATAGCGCTCGTGAGCATAGCCTTTCCGATAATAGGCTCATCCTCTGGCAGACCTATCCTCTCCGCGAGGGAAACGAGTCTTTCGGTTGCACCGAAAAGGCGCATAAGGTCGTCGTCGAAGGAGATGAAGAATCTGGACTCACCGGGGTCGCCCTGGCGTCCGCTTCGTCCTCTCAGCTGGTTGTCGATACGGCGGCTCTCGTGCCTCTCCGTGCCGAGTATATAAAGTCCGCCCACAGCACGGACTCTGTCCGCCTCGGGCTTGATTTTTTCGGTGAAATGGGCATAGAGCTCCTTGTACAGCGCCCTTGCCTCCAGCACGTCGGGGCGGTCCTCCTCAGCCGTACCTGCCGAGAGGGTAACGAGCTCCTCGTCTATTCCGCGGCGGCGCATCTCGCACTTTGCCATATATTCGGCATTGCCTCCGAGCATAATGTCGGTGCCTCGACCTGCCATGTTGGTGGAAATCGTAACCGCACCGAAGTGCCCCGCCTTGGCAACTATCTCCGCCTCCTTGGCATGCTGCTTTGCGTTCAGCACGCTGTGGGGCACTCCTGCCTTTGTGAGCAGGGTAGAGAGCAGCTCCGACTTTTCAACCGAGACGGTGCCGACGAGCACGGGCTGACCCTTTTCGTGGCATTCCTTAATCTGCTTTATGATGGCGAGCATCTTGCCTCGCATCGTGCGGTAGACTGAGTCCTTGTGGTCTATTCTTATCATCGGCTTGTTGGTGGGCACCTCAACAACGTCGAGCGCGTAAATCTGCCTGAACTCATTGTCCTCGGTCATTGCCGTTCCCGTCATGCCCGAGAGCTTCTTGTACATACGGAAGTAGTTCTGGAAGGTTACGGTCGCGACCGTCTTCGACTCCTTCTGTACCTTTACGTTTTCCTTTGCCTCGATTGCCTGATGCAGTCCGTTGTTATACCGTCTGCCGGGCATAAGTCTGCCCGTGAAGGTATCGACGATAATGACCTCGCCGTCCTTGATGATATAGTCCACGTCCCTCTTCATAACACCGCGTGCCTTGATGGCATTGTTTATGTGGTGGAGCAGCAGACTGTTCTCGGGGTCGGAGAGGTTATCGATGCCGAAAGCCTCCTCTACCTTGGTGATTCCGTGCTGGGTAAGCACGGCGGTGCGTGCCTTCTCGTCAACGATGTAGTCCTCCTCATACTCGTCCGTGTCCCGCTTCATATCCATTTCCTTGATTACGAAGGGCTTGAGCTTCCTTGCACACTTGTCCGCATCTGTGTACAGCTGCGTG
Organism: Clostridia bacterium; assembly: GCA_017403155.1. Taxonomy (GTDB): domain Bacteria; phylum Bacillota; class Clostridia; order Oscillospirales; family CAG-272; genus UBA1740. The sequence continues at coordinate 24,277 of JAFQOP010000011.1, forward strand.
GACTCGGAGCCCATGCCAGATATGATAAGGGGAGTTCTCGCCTCGTCTATGAGTATCGAGTCTACCTCGTCAATGATGGCAAAGGCGTGTCCGCGCTGCACCATATTCTCCTTGTACACGACCATATTGTCGCGCAGGTAGTCGAAGCCGAGCTCGTTATTCGTCGCATATGTGATATCCGCAGCGTATGCCGCCTTCTTCTCCTCGGGGTCCTGTCCGTGGACGATGAGTCCCGTGGTAAGACCGAGATAGGAATATACCCGTCCCATCTCCTCGCTGTCTCGCGTTGCGAGATAGTCGTTTACCGTAACGATGTGCACTCCGTTTCCGGTGAGGGCGTTGAGGTAGGCGGGAAGCGTTGCGACGAGGGTCTTACCCTCACCCGTTTTCATCTCGGCAATTCTGCCCTGGTGGAGAAGTATGCCTCCCATCAGCTGAACGCGGAAGGGTCGCTTGCCGAGGACTCGGGCGTCTGCCTCGCGCACAAGGGCAAATGCCTCGGGAAGTATATCGTCGAGGGTCTCACCGTTTTTCAGCCTCTCCTTGAGGGCGAGGGTGTACCTCGGCATGTCGTCCTCCTCTAGGGCGGCAAACTTATCTGCAAGAGCCTCGATTCTATCTACTATGGGTGTTATTTTTTTAATTTCCTTTTCGCTGTAGGTTCCGAAAATCTTCGAAAAAAGCCCCATTATTTTCCTCCGTGTGCGCAATATGCGCGTGCAAAAAATAATAATTCATTTTATTGTAGCACAAAAGTGAGAAAAAATAAATAGATATTTTAAAATATTTATAATTTGTTTTAAATTTCCCCTCTTGAAAAAGTGCCTCACGTGGTGTAGAATGTAGGTATAAAAGATATGGAGAGGACAATGAAAAGAATAAATATCGTACTCCACGAGCCCGAAATACCGCAGAACACGGGCAACATTTCCCGCACCGCGGCAGTGACGGGCGCGGCACTGCATATGATACGGCCCTTCGGCTTTGAGATAACCGACAGGCACCTCAAGAGGGCGGGGCTCGACTACTGGGACAAGCTGGACGTGACCTACTACGATTCCTTTGAGGACTTTCTCGCCAAAAACGAGGGAGCCAAGCTCTATTTCTTCACCGCAAAGGGAAAGAGGTGCTATGCGGACGTTGAGTATCCCGACGGAGCGTATCTCGTCTTCGGCAAGGAGAGCGTAGGTCTGCCCGACGAGCTTCTCGAGGCAAATGCCGAGAGCACCGTGCGCATACCGATGCTGCCGACCCTGCGCTGCCACAATCTCTCAAACTCGGTGGCAATAGCGGTCTACGAGGTCCTTCGGCAGAAGGGCTTTCCCGATATGACAATGGAACGAAAATAGCAAAAGGATAAGCGGAGGGTGCCGACTGCGGAGCCCCCCGCTTCGCTTATTCCGAAAAATCGGTTTTTATGTATAAAAATAAATATAATTGTTTGATTAAAGTGTTGACTTTTGCGGAAAAGTATATTACAATAGACTTGTAAAAAGATGTCTTGTAAAAGAAGGAGGTTTTAAAACAATGACCAAAATTGATATTTTTTCAGGCTTTCTCGGTGCGGGAAAGACCACCCTCATAAAGAAGCTGCTCGCTGAGGCATATGCAGGCGAGCGCGTTGTGCTCATCGAGAATGAGTTCGGTGAGATAGGCATCGACGGAGGCTTCCTCAAGGAGGCAGGCATAGAGATAACCGAGATGAACTCGGGCTGCATCTGCTGCTCCCTTGTCGGTGATTTTTCCAAGGCGCTTACCAAGGTGCTCGAGGAGTATTCTCCCGACCGAGTTATCATTGAGCCCTCCGGTGTCGGCAAGCTCTCCGACGTTATCCGCGCTGTGAAGGGCGTTGAGACCGATACCGCCAAGCTCAACTGCTATACTGCCGTTGTAGATGCCGGCAAGTGCAAGATGTATATGAAGAACTTCGGTGAATTCTTCTGCGACCAGATTGAGGCGGCGTCCTCTATCATATTCTCGCACACCGATGTTGCAAAGGCGGCAAAAATCGAGGAGGCTGTCAAGCTCGTAAGAGAGCATAATGCCGACGCGCTTCTCGTCACCACCCCTTGGGACAGCATCTCGGGCGCACAGATTCTTGCCGCAATGGAGCATGGCAATGACCTCGCGGAGGAGCTTGAGGCACTGAAGCATGAGCATCACCATCACCATGAGCATCACCACCACGACCACGGTGAGGAGTGTGACTGCGGCTGCCACGGACACGAGCATGAGCATCACCACCACGACCACGGTGAGGAGTGTGACTGCGGCTGCCACGGACACGAGCATGAGCACCATCATCACGACCACGGCGAAGAGTGCGACTGCGGCTGCCACGACCACGAGCATGAGCATCACCACCACGACCACGGTGAGGAGTGCGACTGCGGCTGCCACGGACACGGACATCATCACCACGCAGATGAGGTTTTTGACAGCATCGGTATAGAAACAGCGAAGGTATTCACCGAAGAGGAGCTCCGTGCGGCGCTCGAGGCGTTTGACGAGGGTGACGGCTACGGTATGATTCTGCGTGCGAAGGGTATAGTTGCATCTACCGAGGGCAGGTGGATACACTTTGACTACGTGCCCGACGGCATAGACGTAAGATATGGCGCACCTGCGCTTATCGGCAGACTCTGCGTTATCGGCTCCAAGCTCGATAAGGATGGAATAAGGAAGCTTCTCGGAGTTTAATAATATGGAAACCATGGTATATCTTTTTACCGGCTTTCTTGAAGCAGGTAAAACAAAATTTATATTGGAAACTATGCAGGACCCCGGATTTAACGACGGAGTCCACAAGTACCTCATCCTCTCCTGCGAGGAGGGCGAGGAGGAGATATCTCCCGATATGCTCGGTGACAACGTCGCCTTTGCCACCATTGACGATGAGTCCAAGCTGACGCCCGACCGTCTCAGTGCCGCGGCAAAGCGCGCAGGTGCAAGCATTGTTATTATCGAGTATAACGGAATGTGGATGCTGGACAAGCTCTATAACGCACTTCCCGTAAGCTGGGCGGTGTACCAGGAGATATTCATTGCCGACAGCACCACCATACTCTCATACAACCAGAATATGCGTCAGCTCGTCGTTGATAAGCTGACAAGCTGCGAGATGACCGTCTTCAACCGCACGACCGACTCAACCGACAAGGAAGCACTCCACAAGCTCGTCAGAGGCATCAGCCGCAACTCCAAAATATGCTTTGAGGACGTAAACGGCGAGATAGAAATGGATAATATCGAGGACCCGCTGCCCTTTGATATAAATGCTCCCGTAATAGAAATCAAGGACGAGGACTTCGCAATCTTCTACCGCGATATGACGGAGGAGTTCCATAAGTATAAGGGCAAGAGGGTGCGCTTCAAGGGCATCTGTGCAACCGACCCCTCCCTCCCGAGCGGACACTTTGCCGTCGGCAGACATATCATGACCTGCTGCGCTGACGATATTGCTTATCGCGGTGTTGTCGCCAAGGGAACGGGTAAGCAGAGGGTAGCGACCCGCGACTGGGTCACCGTTGAGGGAAGGCTCTCCGAGGAGTATAGCGCGCTCTATCAGGGACGTGGTCCCGTCCTCACCGTCGAGAAGCTCTCGCCGGCAGAAAGACCTATCCAGGAAGTTGTAACATTTTATTAAAACAGAGGAAAAAACTATGGCAGAGAACAATAGATTCCCATTTAAGATGTACTCGAGGCAGGGCGACGGCAGGCTTGTAAATTCCACCGTCCACAGAAGCTCAATGGAGATTATCGAGGTGCTTCGCGGTGCGGTCGAGATACAGATAGGCACCGAGATGCTTGCTGCTGAGGCGGGGGATTTCGTCTTTGTTCCAACCTCAAACGTGTTCAGAATTGTAGCGTCGGGTGGGGTAGCGGCAGTGCGCGCAATTGTGTTCGACTCGGCTATAATCCGCGACAATATGGAGAACTTCGACGAGGAGGTCTTCTATATGTTTGACGTTCAGTCGCGCAACAAGATTTCCGTCTTCAAGGAGGGACACCCCGTATATCCGACACTCTCTCACTATATGTCGGAGTCGTATGAGGAGGATGTGGCAAAGGATATCTGCTACAAGCTCCCCATCCGTGCAAATATCTATCTGATGATGACGGCTCTCTTGCGCTACTACTGCGGCACCAAGGATGATTCCGACCGCATGATATATCACAACGTCCTCCGCCTCGCTCCCGTCATCTCCTACATCGGTGAGCACTTCTGCGAGAAGCTGTACGTCGAGGAGCTTGCCGATATGATAAACGTCTCCGCCGACTATTTTACCAAGATGTTCAAGGATTCGATAGGCAAGACACCTATAGAGTACATAAACGGTCTGCGCGTCAACCGCGCAATGGAGCTGCTCTATAAAACGAAGGACTCGATGGCAGAAATTGCCGAGGGAATAGGCTTCTGCAATCCGAATTACTTCCACAAGATATTCAAGCAATATATGGGAGTGAGTCCTCTCGCCTACCGTAAGGGCACGTTGTAGGGCTTGTAATTTTGGTATAAATCCGCGCTTTCAACCGCTCGACGTATGAGAATACGCCTTCGGATTGAAGAGCACGAATTTCTCCGCAAAATTACTGCGCCCGACTGTGGAGGTTGATTTTTGTAAAAATCCGCGCTTTCAACCGCTCGACGTATGAGAATACGCCTTCGGATTGAAGAGCACGAATTTCTCCGCAAAATTACTGCGCCCGACTGTGGAGGTTGATTTTTGTATAAATCCGCGATTTAATGCAAAAAGGCAGAGAAGTTTCTCTGCCTTTTTGCTCGTTTTATTCTTTAATAACCGTTATATCCGATTTACCCTTTACGAAGTCTGCCGTGACGATTACCTTCTTCACGCCTGCCTCGCCGGGGAGCTCGAACATGGGCTTTATCATAAGCTCCTCAATAATCGAGCGAAGACCGCGCGCACCCGTGTTGCGCTCTATGGCGAGCTTTGCAATCTCGGTAAATGCCTCGTCCTCAAACTCGAGGGCGATGCCATCCATCTCGAACAGGCGCTGATACTGCTTGTATACCGCGTTTTTGGGCTCGCGAAGGATTCGCACAAGCGCCGACTCGTCAAGATTGTCGAGAGCTACGATAATGGGGAGTCTGCCGACAAGCTCGGGGATTATTCCGTACTTGACAACGTCGTGTGCCACGACGTCCTTATATACGCCGCGCGCAACCTTCTCCTTTGTCGTCTTCTTCTCGGTGGAGAAGCCTATCTGCTGTGAGCCGCGACGCTGCTCGATAATCGACTCGATGCCGTCAAATGCACCACCGCAGATAAAGAGTATATTTTTGGTATTTATCTGTATGAATTCCTGGTTGGGGTGCTTTCTGCCGCCCTGAGGAGGCACGTTTGCCACGGTGCCCTCAAGTATCTTGAGCAGAGCCTGCTGAACGCCCTCGCCCGACACGTCTCGGGTTATGGAGCGGTTCTCGCCCTTTCTCGATATCTTATCTATCTCGTCGATATATATGATACCGCGCTCTGCGCGCTCAACGTCATAGTCTGCCGCCTGGATAAGACGGAGCAGGATATTCTCGACGTCCTCACCGACGTAGCCCGCCTCCGTGAGGGTGGTTGCGTCCGCGATAGCGAAGGGAACCTTGAAGCTCTTGGCAAGCGTCTGGGCGATGTAGGTCTTTCCTACGCCCGTCGGTCCGAGCAGGAGCACGTTGGACTTCTGTATCTCGACCTCGTCTATCTCCCTTGCCGCGTCCTTCTTTTTGCCGCGCCTTGCTCTTCTTGCTTCGTCGAGGATGAGTATCCTCTTGTAGTGGTTATATACTGCAACGGAGAGGGCGAGCTTCGCCGCGTCCTGCCCGATGACGTATTCGTCGAGCATTGCCTTGATTTCCTTGGGGCGGGGAAGTGTCTGGAGAGTAAGCTCCTCCTCGTCATCTCCCATCTCGAGCTCGGTGCCAAATTGCTCCTCAAGGAAGTCGGCGCACACGTTGATACAGCTGTCACAGATATAGCTTTTTCCGTCTCTTGACGGGATAAGGACGGTTACCTCGGCTTCACCTCGTCCACAGAAGGAGCAGGTGCGTACCTTTGGTGTATTTTCCATTTATCAGATTTCCTTCTTGGTGATTACTTTGTCAATAAGACCGTAAGCAAGAGCCTCGTCCGCGCTCATAAAGTTGTCGCGGTCGGTGTCCTTCTCGATGGTCTTGATGGGCTTGCCCGTCTGCTCGGAGAGGAGCTTGTTGAGCTTTGCCTTCATCTTGAGTATTCTCTCTGCGCGGATCTTGATATCGCTTGCCTGGCCCTGCATGCCGCCGAGAGGCTGGTGAATCATAACCTCCGCGTTGGGAAGTGCCATTCTCTTGCCCTTGGCACCGCTGGAGAGGAGGAAGGCACCCATGGATGCCGCCATACCGATACAGATGGTGCATACGTCGCACTTAATGTAGTTCATTGTGTCGTATATAGCCATACCTGCGGTGATGGAGCCTCCGGGGCTGTTGATGTAGAGGTAGATATCCTTGTCGGGATCCTGCGCCTCGAGGAAGAGGAGCTGAGCAACAACGAGAGATGCTGTAACGTCGTTTACCTCGTCAGCAAGGAAAACAATTCTGTCGTTAAGGAGTCTGGAATAGATGTCATACGCGCGCTCGCCGCGAGAGGTCTGTTCAATAACGGTTGGAATAAGTGCCATAATTATAAATCCTTTCTTTGATTAAATTTTGTTTTAAAAAACCGACAGTCATATTTTGTTTTATGACTGTCGGTGCATTTTTTATGCCTTAACCTTTGCGCTGTCCTTTACGAGAGTCATTGCGTGAGAGGTAAGGAGATCAGCCTTGATATCCTCAGCGGCGATCATGCGCTTAACCTCCTCGGCAGGAACGCTGTAGGTCTCGGAGATCTTGGTGTACTCTGCCTCAATCTCCTCGTCGGTAACGGTGAGAGATTCGAGCTCTGCGATCTTCTCGAGAGCGAGTCTGAGCTTAACCTGGCGCTCTGCCTGGGGTCTGAGCTGCTCGCGAAGTCCCTCGAGGGTAAGACCTGTGTACTTGAAGTAGGTCTTGAGGTCAAGTCCGTTCTGGCGGAGTCTTGTATCATAGTCGCGGACGTAGTTCTCGGTCTCGGTCTCGAACATAGCCTCGGGAATCTCGGCTACGAGCTTCTCGATAAGAGCCTCTGCGAGTGCACCCTCGAACTCAGCCTGAGCCTTGTCCTCGTTTCTCTTGGTGATTTTTGCCTTTATGTCAGCCTTGTATTCATCAACAGTGTTGAACTCGGATACCTCGGTAACGAAGTCGTCGGTGAGCTCGGGAATCTCCTCGAACACGATGGAGTTGAGCTTGGTCTTGAATACGGCAGCCTTGCCTGCAAGCTCCTCTGCGTGATACTCCTCGGGGAAGGTTACGTTAACGTCGAACTCCTCGCCGATGCTCTTGCCCACAATCTGCTCCTCGAAGCCGAGGATGAAGGAGCCGGAGCCGAGCTTGAGGTCGTGACCTGCGCCCTTGCCGCCATCGAAGGGAACTCCGTCAACAGAGCCCTCGTAGTCGATGTTTGCAATATCGCCCATAGCAGCTGCTCTGTCGATAACGTCGATCTTTCTTGCGTTTCTCTCGCATACTCTCTTGATCTCGGCATCAATCTCCTCGTCGGTAGCCTCAGCCACCTTCTTCTCTGCCTCGATGCCAAGATAGCCCTCGATGGAAACGTCGGGCTTGCGGAAGCCCTCTGCCTTGAGAACGATGTCGCCCTCGGTAGAAACAATGTCAAACTTGGGCATACCTACAACGGTGAGCTCTGCCTCCTTGACAGCTGCCTCAAACGCCTCGGGAATGCATGCGTTGATAGCATCCTCAAAGAAGATGCCCTTGCCGTACATCCTTTCGATAACGCTCTTGGGTGCCTTGCCCTTTCTGAAGCCGGGAACGTTTATCTTCTTGACTTCCTTCTTATATGCTTCGTTTTCTGCTTTGTCAAAAGCTTCCTTACTGACCGAAAACTCAAGTACGAAGCCCGACTTCTCGGTAAGCTCCTTTTTTAAAAGGCTCATTTAGATTTCCTCCAAAGTGTATATTATTTTTATTAAAATCCAATCCAATGTATTTTACACCAAGCGCGCGCGTTTGTCAAGAGATTTGCGAATAATTTAACTCTGCGGTATGAATTTAGGTATAAATTCAAGATAATCCGCGCTTATGAGGGTAAAGAGAATCCCCTCGTGCTCAAAGCTCTCGGGCACGGTGTATGCGCCGTGAATGTGACCGAAATAAACTCTTTTTATTCCGTACTCCTTCAGCACCGCAATAATGTTATCGCAGCTTTTGCCGCTCCAGTGGGGAGGGAAGTGCATAAACACAACGACCTCGCGCTCGGGATTCCTTTCCTTCAGCCTCATCGCCTCGTCGAGGCTCATTTTCAGCCGCAAGCCCTCGCGTGCGACGAGCTTGTCAAAGTCGGAGTTGTCGGGCACACCTGTCGCATCCTCGTCGTGAAACCAGCCGCGCGAGCCCGCAACGATGAGATTTTCCACCTCGTGCGCATTGTTATATAAAAAATCGATAGTTGTAATTCCGTGCTTTTCAAAGAACTCGCGGTGCTTTTTCATCGTGCACCACCAGAAATCGTGGTTACCCTTGCCGAGTAGCTTCCGCCCGGGAAGGGAGTCAATGAATCTGAGGTCGGACAATGCCTCCTCAAGAGAGAGAGCCCATGAGACGTCGCCCGGTACGATAACCGTGTCCGAGTCGGTGACAAGGCGGCGCCAGTTAGCCTCTATTCTCCTTGTGTAGTCCTGCCATCTCTGACCGAACACCTCCATCGGCTTGTTCGTGTCAGCATCGGTCGAGAGGTGAAGGTCGGCAATTACGTAAACTGCCATTTAATTAATTTTCTCCTGTATGAATAATTTTGCAAAAGAAGCGAAAAATAAGTATGCAAGCGAAAATGAGCTTGCGGAAAAGAGAACGAATATGGAAGAAAAGAAGTATGAGACCGACTGCAAGTCGGGCTGCAAGAGTAAGCCTATAAAGGGCATTATCTGCGACGTAGAGAACTGCCTCTATCACGAGGGCACATCAAACTGCTGTGCCGGATGTATTTCCGTAGGTCCCCATAGCGCCAAGAGCTCGTCAGCAACGGTCTGCGCGACCTTTAAGCCGAAGGAGTATTAAGGGTCAGCTGTCGCTCAGGGTGTAGGTTTCGTAATGGAGCGGCGAGTTTCTCTCTGCCTGAACAAGGGGTGTAAGCAGGGCCGATGGGCAAGCTACGTTTTTTATTCGGGCAGTTTACATACGGTGCGCGGTATCTGCGTTGAATGCCGACTCGAGGTGGTTTATTCTGACCACCTTCTTTTTTTCGTCGAGGAACACCTCGATAATGTCAAAGCGCATGCGCCGCCTCTCAAAGTATTCGCCGCGGAAGAACTTGGCTGTGCTTATTATTTTTCGTTGCTTCTCGGGCGTGACGGCACTGGCAGGACGGGGCTCCCTCGGGTCCTCTCTGCCGAGCGTTCTCGTTTTCACCTCCACGAAGGCGGTGTGTATGCCGTCGTCGGCAATAATATCTATCTCCGCGCCACATGCAACGTAGTTGCGACGGAGGATTTTATAGCCGTGCCGCCTCAGATATTTTGCTGCGGCGCGCTCTCCTACGTTGCCTATCCTGCGTCGCTCGGTTAGCAGCTCAAGTATCCTCATTTGTCAAGAAATTTCAGAAAGCTCTTGCGGTAGATGGGCGCCGCACCGTGCTTGCGCACCGCGTCCATATGCTCCTTTGTCGGGTAGCCCTTGTGCTTTGCTATACCGTACTCGGGATACTCGCGGTCAAGCTCGGCGCAGCCTCTGTCTCGCGTCACCTTTGCCAGGATTGACGCCGCTGCGATAGATGCCGATTTTGCATCCCCCTTTACCACCGTTTCGGTAGGAATGTCAAAGCCGCGGGAGCAGTTGCCGTCAATGAGCGCAAAGTCCGCCTTGACGGGCAGAGCAGCGACCGCGCGACGCATGGCGAGCATCGATGCGTTCAATATATTGATTTCGTCTATCTCCTCGGGTGTTGCCTCCGCAATGGCATAGGCAACCGCCTTTTCCTTAATAACGTCAAAGAGCGCCTCACGCTTCTTTTCGCTCAGCTTCTTCGAGTCGTTAAGACCCTCTATCTCCACGTCGGGGGAGAGTATAACCGCCGCCGCAACCACAGGGCCGCAAAGGGGGCCTCTGCCTGCCTCGTCGCAGCCGCATATATACTTGTAGCCGAGAGCTGTCTTTTCGTTTTCATAGTCAAAGTTAGGCATTTGGTAGCTCCAGAGTAATTTTTCCGATTTTTCCGCCCCTGAACTCGTCGAGGAGCATTGTCGCCGTTCTTTCGGAGTTTATATCGCCTCCGCTGATGAGAAAGCCGCGCCGCCGTCCGACAAGCTGAAACAGGTCGTAGCCGTCGAGCCCGTCGCACTCCTCATCCGAGAGCTTGTACCTTGTCATAAAGGCATCGTGCGCCACAGCCATAAGGCGCGAGCAGAGCAGCATTGCTATCTCCTCTGTGTCGAGTATCCGGTCGCGTATTGCTCCCGTCATAGCAAGATTCTGCCCGACTTTTTCGTCGTCAAACTTAGGCCAGAGAACTCCCGGCATATCGAGCAGGTCAAGACCGCCCTCCGTGGGCACCCATTGCTTGTTCAGGGTAACGCCGGGTCTGTCCTCGACCCGTGCCTTCTTCGCTCCTGCGAGTCGGTTGATAAGGGAGGACTTGCCGACGTTGGGGATTCCCACCGTCATCGCCTTTATCCTTCTGCCCTCCATACCGCGCTCGCGGTAGCGCTCGAGCTTCTCTGCAAGTATCTCGCGTATCACCTCGTGCATTCGGTCGATGCCATAGCCCGTCACCGAGTCCACGAGCACGGCTCTCGTGCCGTGTGCGTTATAGTATTCTATCCATTTGCGGCTCGCCTCGGGGTCTGCGAGGGTTGCCTTAGTGAGCAGGGTTATCCTCGGCTTGCCATCTATGATGCTCTCAATTTCGGGATTGCGAGAGCTGTGAGGTATCCTCGCGTCAAGCAGCTCGATGACGATATCTACCTGCGGGAGGCATTCCTTTATTATTCGGCGCGTTTTCGCCATGTGGCCGGGGAACCACTGTATAGGATTTTGTGCCATTTTTGCCGTCCTGTGTAAGTTAATCTTCAATAGCTCCGAAGTCGGAGAAGGGGAAAATTCGAATCAGCGCCCTGCCGAGTACCGTTTCCTCGCTGAGCGAGCCGAACTCGCGCGAGTCGGTGGAGTTGTTTCTGTGATCTCCGAGCACGAATATCTCGCCCTCGGGCACAGTGTATTCGAAGATATAGAATTCACCGTTTGTCAGATCTGCCGCGATAATTTCAAAATCCTCGCTGACAAAGTCGATGCGGATATCGTCCGAGCCGCTCTGATAGATAAAATCGTCTCTGACGGGGGTACCGTCCACGTAGACGGTAGTCTTGTAGAAGGGGGCAGATGCAGTGGAGCGCTCCGCAACCAGGCGCCTCTCGAGGCGCACCCTCTGTCCGCCAAGAGCAATAACGCGCTTTACCATGGGGCCGTTGGCATATGCCTCGGGGTCGTGTACCACGACAATGTCGTATTGCTTCGGCTCATACATAAAGTCGGAGATTATGAGGTGGTCTCCGTCGTGAAGGGTGTCGACCATCGACGAGCCCTGCACCACCGAGTGCTTGAAGAAGAAGGTGGTGATGATGAGTATAACCGTCAGGGTGAAGACAAACAGCTCAATTATATCAAAGCGGTTATCTACGCCGCGTTGCTTCTCGGCAGAGAAGGGAGCATCGTCGCGACCTGTGACGTGCTTGTTCTTTATGCGCTCGCGTGGCTTATCCTCGCTGACGGTATCGAGTATGGTGAGGTTTTCGTAGTCCTCTGTGGGCACCCCCGCCTCATCAGCGTCCTCGGGGGTGTCCCCGGTCTCGACCTCCTCGCCGTCATCCTCCGCCTCGGGCTCGGTCGGGTTCTTCTTCTCATAGTCGGCAAAGTGCTCTACGATAAGAAAGCCGCCCTCATCCTCCTCGATGGGAGCACTCTCTGTCTGCTCGGGGGAGTCGGTCTCGCACTCGCCTGCGTCCTCGTCAGTCGTGTCCGTTGCGTCGGTCGGCGCCTCTTCGCATTCTCCGTCTCCGTCAAGAAGGAGTGCTGTGGGGATGTGAGAGAATTCGTCCGTCACCGACTCGCCCTCCTCGGGCATAGCCTCCTCTGCTGCGGCATCCGACGCCTCCTCGGAGGGAGTCACCTCCTCGGGCACAGCCTCCTCTGCTGCGAAATCCGCTACCTCATCTGTGGGAGCTACCTCCTCGGGCACAGCCTCCTCGGTCACGTTCTCGTCCGAGTCAGTGCTTGCCTCCTTGGCTACAGTCTCATCGGATGCCTCTGCCTCGGGTGCCTTCGTCTCGGGCACTTCTGCCTCGGGCTCCTCCGTTTTGGGTGCCTCGGCTACCTTCCTCGTCCTCGGGGCTCTTTTTCTCTTCGGCTTTTCCTCGAGTGGGGTGTCTGTTATTTCGTTTTGAGTCTGTATGGTTTCCTTGTTATCAGCCATAATCCTCTTCCTCAGTGTTAATCGCCTTTTGCGACAGAATATATTATTTATATATTTTACCATATATTTTTATAAATTACAATAAGAGGAAAGGAACTTTTTTGTAAATTTGCACCCGTGGGAATGGAAAAGGGAGGGGAGGAGGAGGGGCTTCGGGAAAAAAGTTTAAAAAAATTCACAAAACCTATTGATTTTTTTCGTTAAATATGCTATTATGTTTATAACTGCGCGTATGCTTACCGTGCGGCATAATTATCAGAACAGTCCTCTGCAAAAGCTCAGCACGAATGTTCGTAGTACAAGGAGGAGCCCAAAATGGAAAAGATCCAGGCTTTTGTTAATGAGCAGCTTAAGACCGACGTTCCTAAGTTCGGTATCGGTGACGGTGTAAAGGTTTACATCAAGATCACCGAGGGTGAGAAGGAAAGAATCCAGATGTTCGAGGGTACCGTTATCGCAAAGCGCGGCGGCGGCATTTCCGAGACCTTTACTGTAAGACGTGTTTCCTACGGTGTAGGTGTTGAGAAGACCTTCCCCCTTCATTCCCCCAACGTTGACAAGATCGTAGTATTCCGCGAGGCGAAGGTTCGCCGTGCGAAGCTCTACTATCTGCGCGACAGAGTTGGTAAGGCAGCAAAGGTTAAGGAAAAGGTTTAATCCTTTCTTCGAAGGGCTGTCGTATTTAGGCATAACCTAACAAAAACAGGCAGAGGCTTTGTTCGAAACACAGTGCCTCTGCCTAGTTTTTATTTTCAATGTAATTAAGGTTGAAAGCCTCCGGCTTTCCTCGTTTGGATTAATCGTTGACTTTACATTCGTAAAATGTTAAAATACTTATGCCATACTCTCGGGCAGCTTCCTGCCGCCGAGGACGTGAAAGTGCAGGTGCTTCACCGACTGGCAGCCGTCCTCACCCACGTTTGTGATAACGCGATAGCCGTTTGTGAGTCCGAGCTGTGCGGCGATTTTGGGTATTGCGGCAAATATCCTTGCCACGGCTGCGGCATTGTCCTCGGTTATCTCGTCCGCAGAACCGATGTGTGCCTTCGGCACAACGAGAAAGTGCACGGGTGCCTGGGGGTTTATATCGAGAAAGGCGTAGCAGTCGCCGTCCTCATATACCTTTTTCGAGGGGATATCTCCCTTGATTATCGCACAAAATAAGCAATCCATATACGTTTACCTCCGATTTTATATACATAATTTTAGCATATAAATACCGACAAATCAACCCCGATGGAGAAAAATATGCATAAAGAATACACTCTGCCCGAATATCCGTGTGAAGCCGATATGTGGGACGTCCTCGCTGCGGAGCGCCGCCCGATAGTAGTCTACGGCATGGGCAACGGCGCTGACAAGCTGCTCTCGCGCTTTGAAAAATATAATATCACCGTCGCAGATTTCTTTGCCTCAGACGGCTTTGTGCGCGGTCACTCCTTCCACGGCAAGAGGGTAAAGTCCTTCTCCGAAATAAAGGCAACCTATCCCGACTTCGTCGTGGTAGTCTCCTTTGCCTCCTCCTTGCCCGAGGTGATAGAGCGCATTACAGAGATAAGTGCCGAATACGATACCTACGTGCCCGATATGCCCGTGGCGGGGGATGAATACTTCGACCGCGAGCTTTATAATGCGAATTATGAGAAAATTGTAAGAGCCTCCGAGGCTCTTGCCGACGCGCGCTCCCGCTCCCTTTTTGCTGCAATAGTCACCTACAAGCTCTCGGGCAGGATAGAGCCCCTGCTCGATAGCGCAACGGCAAAGCAGGAGGGCTATGCCCTCGTTAACCGAAAAGAGGTGCATAGCTACGTCGATCTCGGCGCATACAACGGAGACACCCTGAGAGAGGCGGTGGAGAATTTCCCGACCCTTGAGCGCGCGATACTCTTTGAGCCCGACAGAAAAAACCTTGCACGGCTTGAGCGTAGATGTGCCGATATACTGGATAGCCTCGACGTGCGCACCTATAATGCCGCCGCCTGGTCAGCAGACGGGGAGGGGAGCTTTTCCACCAGCGGAAACCGAAACTCCTCCGTCGACTCGACGCGCTCCTTTGAGCACAGAGAGGATACCGTCAGGCTCCTCGCTGTCGACTCCGTCGTCGACACACCCGTTGATTATATGAAATATGACGTCGAGGGCGCGGAATACGAGGCACTGCTCGGTAGCGAGAGGACAATCGACCTCTACACCCCGACGCTCCTCGTCTCCCTCTACCACCGCAGCCGAGATATTTTCTTTCTTATAAACTATCTCTCGGATAAATACGGTGACAGATACGACCTCGTCCTTCACAGACTCTATTGCCTGCCCGCGTGGGAGATAAACCTCTTTCTTCTTCCAAAGACTTGAAAAAGAATGTGCGGTGTGTTAAAATAAGCCTATAAACCCTTTAAAAAAGGAAACGATTGATGAAAAGACCTGAAATACTTTCCCCTGCGGGGAATTTCGAAAAGATGAAGGCGGCTATCCTGTACGGTGCAGATGCCGTTTACCTCTCCGGAAAGATATTCGGTATGCGCTCTGCGGCGGACAACTTCACCCTCGCGGAGCTCTCCGAGGCGGTTGACTATGCCCACGCGCGCGGTGTGCGCGTTTACCTGACCGTCAACACAATGCCGAGGGAAAATGAATATCCCACCCTTGAGGAATATTTTATCAGCCTCCGTAATATCGGTATAGATGCACTTATAATAGCGGATATCGGCGTGCTTATGCTTGCCCGACGCCTCCTGCCCGAGGTGGAGATACATATTTCCACGCAGGCAAACACCGTCAGCGCCGCCACCTGCCTTGCGTGGGCATCCCTCGGGGCAAAGAGGGTAGTGCTCGCGCGAGAGCTGACGCTCGAGGAGATTAAGGCAATCCGCGCCGCTATCCCCGACTCGATAGAGCTGGAGTGCTTTATTCACGGCTCTATGTGTGTTTCGTACAGCGGCAGATGCCTCCTCTCCAATCATATTATCGGCAGAGATGCCAACCGCGGAATGTGCGCGCAGCCCTGCCGCTGGAATTACACCGTCCGCAGCTATGAGATAACCGAGGAAAAGCGCCCCGATATGCCCCTTCCCATCGAGGAGATAAACGGCGAAACCTTCATTATGTCGAGCCGCGACACCTGCGTTATCGAGCACATTCCCGAGCTTGTCGAGGCTGGGATTGATTCGTTCAAGATTGAGGGAAGAATGAAGTCGGCGTACTACACCGCCGTGGTTACGAATACATATAAGATGGCGCTCGAAAGCTACCTCTCGGGTGCGTATGAATACAATTCGCAGTGGTACCGCGAGCTTGAATCGGTCAGCCACAGAGACTATCACACGGGCTATTACTTCACCGATTCGCACACCGATGCCAACACCACCCCCACCAACGGGTATCTGAAGGACAAGGCATATCTTGCCGTCGTCGAGGACTACGACCCCGAAAGCGGGCTTGCGCGCCTCACACAGCGCAACAAGATGTGTCTTGGCGACCCGATAGAGCACCTCACCCCGGGTAGATGCGGTGTGCCGCTTGCCGTAGGTGAGCTCTTCGACGGTGATATGCAGCCTATCGAGGCAACCTCCCATCCCTATATGACCTTCTATATGCGCGTGCCCTTTGCGGTTAAGGCAGGGGATATCATTAGGGCAGTGTAAATACGAAACGAAAAATAATTGTTTAGGAAAATAATATGCTTATTTTAGAAATTTTAAAAACGGTGCTTCTCGGCATCGTAGAGGGTATAACCGAGTGGCTGCCCGTGAGCTCCACGGGACATATGATACTGCTCGACGAGTTTATAAGGCTTGATACCACCGAACAGTTCAAGGAGCTTTTCTTCGTGGTTATTCAGCTTGGCGCGATAGCGGCGGTTGCCGTCCTCTTCTTCTCAAGGCTCAACCCCTTCTCGAAAAAGAAGAGCGAGGCAGAGCGGCGCGGCACCTGGTTTCTTTGGGGCAAGGTTATTGTCGGTGCGCTTCCCGCCGCCGCACTCGGACTACTCCTCGACGATATTCTCGACAAGTATCTTTATAACTACGTTACGGTTGCCATTGCGCTCGTCGTATACGGTGTGGCATTTATAGCCGTTGAGAAAATCAGAGAGGGAAGAGCCTACCGCGTCTCTGAGGTTGACGAGCTTACCTACCGCGATGCACTCCTTATCGGCTGCTTCCAGATACTTTCTCTCATCCCCGGCACCTCGCGCTCGGGCTCGACGATACTCGGCGGTATGACCCTCGGCGTATCCAGAAAGGCAAGCTCGGAGTTTTCCTTCTTCCTCGCCATCCCGATTATGCTCGGTGCATCTGCGCTGAAGGCACTCAAGTTTGTCTATGAGTATGCCACAACAGAGACACCCGAGGCATATATCCCCGATGGAGAACTCGGCAGCTATCTCCTTATCCTCGCTGTGGGTATGCTCGTCTCCTTCCTCGTCTCCTTCTTTGCCATAAGATTCCTCATGGACTTCGTAAAGAGGCACAGCTTCACACCCTTCGGTATCTACCGCATAGCACTCGGTGTGATTGTTATAGGATATTTCGTTATTAAGACCTTTGCTTGATTTCCAAATCAGTTATTCCGAAAATAAAAAACGCTGTCACAGACAGCGTTTTTTTGTTATTCCTCCGTGCGCGACCAATCAATTGCCGTGAGGGCGTGGCTCTCGAGAAATTCGTTGGCTCTTCTGAAGTGATTGCAGCCGAAAAATCCGTTGTATGCCGAGAGGGGGCTCGGGTGCGCACATTCGAGCACAAGGTGCTGCGGATTTGTTATCAGGGAGCGCTTTGCTCTGGCATTGCCGCCCCAGAGCATAAATACGACGGGGCTCGTTTTTTCGTTAACCAGCTCGATAATTCTGTCAGTAAGAGTTTCCCAGCCGCGCCCCTTGTGGCTCTGCGGCTGCCCCTCCCGCACGGTGAGGGTCGTGTTGAGCAGAAGCACACCCTGCCGCGCCCAGCCCGTAAGCTCGCCCGAGGGGGGAGTCGGCATTCCGTATTCTGCATAGAGCTCCTTGAAAATGTTCTTGAGCGATGGGGGAGGGGTGACGCCCCTCTTGACGGAAAAGCATAATCCGTGTGCCTGCCCCGCACCGTGATACGGGTCCTGCCCGAGAATGACGACGCGCGTCCCTTCACGTGAGGTGTAGCGCAGTGCGTTATATATGTCGTTCATCGGTGGGTATATGCGTCCTCTGGAATATTCCGCCTTCAGAAATTCACGCAGGCGAAGGTAGTAGTCCTTGCCGAGCTCCTCGGAGAGCAGCCCGTCCCAGTCGTTGCCAAAGCTTATCATGGTATATCTCCCGTGTGGGTGTCGTTTTAGATATTCTACCACAAAAACGTCGGTGTGTCAAGGTGTGATATAAAATAGGGCAGCTCTGCAATAACGCAAAACTGCCCTTAAATAAACATTGAATTTAAAAAACTGTTTCTATTATCCTGTTTGACGTAGGTGGTGAATATTTCCAAAGGTCAATGTGCGTGAGGTGCTCTGTGTCCACGAAGTATTCGAGCGGCTCGGGCTCTCGCGGAGCGTCCGAGGTTGATATGATTATCAGCTTTATCTTCATTTTTTCGGGGATAATGCTCTTTATGTATACTGCCGCGGTGTCCCCGACGGACACGTCGTCGCGATACTCGGCAAGCCCCGCGAGATTTGGCTTCAGCTCAACGAAGATTCCGTAGTCCTCAACGCTTCTGACAATGCCGCGCACCGTCTCCCCCTCGGTAAAGAGGGACGCGTTTTCCATCCAGCTGCCGAGCAGCTCTCGCTCGGAAACGTATATTCTCCCCCTCTCGTCAATATCCTTCACAACCGTGAAAAGGCAGTCCCCGACGCGTACTCTTGCAGAGGGGTGGGAGATGCGCGAGACGGATATCGTGTCGATGGATAAGAGCGAGATAATACCGCACCCTATATCGACGAAGGCGCCGAAGTTTTCGAGGTGGGTGACCCTTGCCGGGATAATATCACCGCGACAAAGAGTGCTGATATAGTAGTCGTAGCACTCCATCTGTGCCGCGCGGCGCGAGAGCAGGGCAACCACCTCACCGCCCTCCTGCCTGAAGCCCGTGACCTTGAAGCACACGGGCTTGCCGACGCGCGTCAGTATCGCGATGTCCTTCGTTGCCTCCGAACGTGAGTATTCTACCTCGTCGCGCGGAATAATACCCCGTATCCTCTCACCGAGGGATACGTGCAGATTCATCCCGTGGTCGCACAGCGTTGCGGCAGATTCGAGTATAGCTCCGCGCTCCAGCGCGCGCTCGAGCCCCTTTTGGGTCGAGGTGTATTCGAGGTTTGAGAACTCCTTGATTAGCATGCCCTCTGGCTTGTAAGTATTCATAGCTATCACCTTCCTATTTTTTTATACTTTTGCTGATAGCTAAATATATGAGAGAGGGGGATAAAATATGCTAGGTATCCGTAAGACCGAGGCTGACCTGTATTGCGCTGTCCACACCCTTCATAGTCCCCTCGTCGAGGTGTCCCATCTTTTCCTTGAGTCTTTTCTTGTCAATCGTCCTCATCTGCTCAAGCAGGATAACGCTGTCCCGCGTGAGCCCTACCTCTGTGGCAGGGATGTCGATATGTGTCGGCAGGCGTGCCTTTCCCATTTTGGATGTAATAGCGGCGGCGATGACCGTTGGGCTGAATTTGTTGCCGACGTCATTCTGCACTATGAGAACGGGACGCAGTCCGCCCTGCTCGCTGCCGATAACGGGGCTGAGGTCGGCATAATAAATATCTCCTCTTTTTACGTTCATTTGTGTGAATTGTTCCTTTTCCTTTCTTGTTGCCGATTTATCGGGGTAAACATATTTTGCATCGATCGAGGTATTTTTAAACAGAGAATATTATAAAATTTCCCATATTGCAATAATAACGACAATCTATAATCATTATATGTCGCCATCAAGCCCTTGGATATAAAAAAGCCCGCACCGACCTGCCACCTTTGTGGGCTCGGCTTGGGCTTTTCCTTTTTACGCGTGGCTCTCGGCTATCTCGTCATTGGGGTGGAAGAGCATAGAGATGCACCAGATACCCGCAATAGCAACGAGGACGTAGATGATCCTTGCCATAATCGTGGCAGGACCTCCCGAGATAAACGCAACGAGGTCGAAGTCAAACAGACCAACCAGACCCCAGTTGAGCGTGCCTATAATAGCTATTATAAGCGCGATTTTGTTCGCTATCATCATTTCCGTATAAACCTCGGTTCATTTTTTGTGGATTGCTCCGTCATTATCATTCCAAGATTCTCGTCGGATTATACCTCAATCATCAAAGCTCGGTCTGCCCGAGCCAAATCCTTCCTTTAAAATTTCAAGCGCGCGCTTTTCAATGCGCGAGACGTATGAGCGCGATATGCCGAGCTTTTTTGCAACCTCCCTTTGTGTCAGCGGCTCCGTGCCGAAAAGCCCGTATCGGAGCACGACAATCTCGCGCTCTCTGCCGTCAAGACGGGTGTCGATAAGCTCTCCGAGCCTCTTTACGTAGCCCCCGAGCTCAATATCCTCGTCCATTGTGTCCTCGCTCGCCATAATATCGAGGTAGGTCAGGGGATTGCCGTCCTTGTCGATATCTATCGTCTCGTTTATCGAGACCTCGTTCGAGCTTTTTTTCTTGGAACGGAAATACATAAGTATTTCGTTCTGTATGCACTTTGCTCCGTAGGTTGCAAAGCGCGTGCCCAGCTCGGACTTAAAGCTGTCAACCGCCTTGATAAGCCCGAGCGTGCCGATGGACAGCAGCTCGTCTGGCGAGCCAAAGGATGAATAGTATTTTCTGATTACGTGAGAAACGAGGCGCAGATTGTGTTCAATCAGCTTGCCGCGCGCGTCCTCGTCGGCGTGCACCCTCATTTTTTCGAAAAGCTCACGCTCCTCCGCGGAGGATAGCGGCGGCGGAAAGCTGTCCGCGCTGTCCAGTCCCAGCACAAGAAAGATAAATCTCAAAAGCAGTTGTGTTATTCCAAGCATAAAAAAAGCCTCCTTGCATTTTTTGAATTATATGCAAGGGAGGGCTTGGTCTATTTGTATACGGGATTTTTTGCCTGCTCCATTACCTCGGGTGTGAGGATGGAATACCCCTCGCCAAAGGTGGGGCGGATAAGGCTTCTGCCGAATATTGTGGCGAACTTCTTGTTCATAACGGATATGTGCGTGCGCACGTTTGAAACCTCGGGGCGTCTGTGCTGTCTGTAAGAAAGCTCGAGTATCCTCTCTGAGCTGATTGGCACGGGATATGAGGAGATGAGAGCTCTGAGAATCATACACTCAGTCTTTGTGAAGGGGAGGGGAGTGCCGAGGTATTCGGGTGCGCGCCTCTCGCGGCTGACGTCTATTCCCGCAAGAGTATATCTGCCGGGGACGGGGAGGGCTCGCTCCTCGCAGTAGGCTTGAATTTTGTTAACAATTCCCGTCGCTCCACAGCCGAGAGGGCAGTATAGGTCGACAAGAGGTGAGAGCGCGTCCTCGCATTCACCGACTGCAAAAACGGGGATTCCCGTAGCGTAGCGCCTGAGCCTTGTGAGGTAGTCGCGTCCGTCGGGCAGTGTGCTCGGTGAGGATAATATAATCGCGCGGTAGGTGTGGCGGATTTCCCCAAGTGCCTCCTTGGGTGTTGTGCCGAGCGAGAGTATGCCGAGATAATGCAGCATATCCGATAGATTTTGTGCCGCATCGCGGCTTTTATCAATTACAAGTATCATTTTTTCATCTCCTTTTCAACATATTAGATGCATATCTTGTATATGTCAACACTTTTTTCTTGACAGTGCAAAAAAAAGTGTATATAATAAACGTATGACAAATTAATTTGCAAAAACGGGTGGAATATATATTATGAAAACAGTTCTTATCACCGGCGGTAGCCGCGGAATCGGGCGCGCCGCGGTGCGCCTCTTTGCCGAGCGAGGATACCGCGTGGCATTCACGTACAAGACGTCGACAGAGGCAGCAGAGGAGCTTTCGCGCAGCACAGGCGCTCTTGCCATAAGGGCAGACAGCACATCCAAGACCGATGTAGCGCGCGCAGTAAGAGAAACGGAAGAAAAGCTCGGAATGGTGGAAATCCTGATAAATAATTCGGCAGTTTCGTCATTCTCGCTCTTTGGCGACATAACACTCGAGGAGTGGCACCGCCTCTTCTCCGAGAACGTGGACAGCGCCTTTTTGTATACCAAGGCGGTTCTGCCCTCAATGATAAGAGAGAAGGCGGGCTGCATTATAAACGTCTCGAGCGTGTGGGGCATCGAGGGCTCCTCCTGCGAGGTGCACTACTCCGCCACCAAGGCTGCTCTTGTCGGCATGACGCGCGCTCTTGCCAAGGAGGTAGGACCCTCGGGCATCCGCGTTAACTGTATTGCCCCCGGTGTTATCGACACGGATATGAATTCCGCTCTTGACGAGGAGGCTATGCGTGCTCTCGCCTCCGACACTCCCCTCATGCGCATCGGCAAGCCCGAGGAGGTTGCAAGGACGGCGCTCTTCCTTGCCGAGGACTCGTCCTCGTTTATTACGGGCGCTGTGATAAACGTCAGCGGTGGCTTCACCGTTTGAGGTGGGTAAAAATCGGGTCGAAAAATTTAAATTGTAAATATTTTAAAAGGTATTGCTTTTTTATTTTTATTTTGCTATAATATAAAGGCTCTTGATTAATGAGGGCTTATCGATGCGTCGAGTGGAGCCATACCAGCCGGGGAAGTAGCGGTGCCTTGTACCTGAAATCCGCTATAGCAGGGGTCAATTCCTCCCCCGAGGGCTGTATTTGTGTGGTCTGCGCCGTCACCTTCTGTGTTGAAGAGTGGGTCTTGTGCAATCCGAGGCTGTGAACCATGTCAGGTGGGGAACCAAGCAGCATTAAGCGGTTTATCGGGTGTGCCACAGGGGTGCCTGCTCGGAGCAGGAGGGGCGGTTAACGCGTGTAAGTGCATCTCGACGGAGAGGTGTATGGTTCTTCTCGACGTATCGATTATATGAGATTTCAGAGGCGCTGCGGAATAACGCCGTTATGCCGCCGCGCTTTTCTTTTTTTACGGAGGGAGGTGCCCCTATGAGCGAGTATAGGGCACTGTACCGCAAATGGCGTCCTACGGATTTTGACGACGTGTGCGGTCAGGACAGAATAACCGATATACTCAAATATGAGGTTGAGGTGGGGAAGATATCCCACGCATACCTTTTCTGCGGCTCGCGCGGAACAGGTAAGACGAGCTGCGCCAAGATACTTGCCAAGGCGGTAAACTGCGAAAGACCGAGAAACGGCAATCCCTGCAACGAGTGCGAGGCTTGTCGCTCGATTGATGCGGGCATCGCCACCGACGTTATAGAGATGGACGCAGCGAGCAACAACGGTGTTGATAACGTAAGAAGCCTCAAGGATGAGATAAGCTTTACTCCCGCGCTCCTCAAGTACCGAGTTTATATTATAGACGAGGTGCATATGATGTCCGGTGCCGCGTTCAACGCGCTTCTCAAGACTCTCGAGGAGCCGCCCGCATACGTCGTGTTCATCCTTGCAACCACCGAGTTCAACAAGCTGCCGACCACGATAGTATCCCGTTGCCAGCGCTTCGACTTCCGCCGTATAAGCTCCGACGTTATTGTCGACAGACTTATGCACATATCCCGTGAGGAGGGAATCGAGCTTGCCGACGACGGTGCCCGTCTCATCGCGCGTGCCTCGCGCGGCGGTCTGCGTGATGCGGTGAGCCTGCTCGAGCTTTGCGCGGGCTCAAAGAGGCTTATCGACGCACCCTTCGTTGCCGAGACTATCGGCACCGCAGACAGGGAGAGCGCGTATTCGCTCATATCCGCGATTGCAAGGTCCGACTATGCAACCGTATATTCGATAATCCGCGAGATAGTAATGGGCAGCGGAGATATATCCGTATTCTGGCAGGAGCTTATAGACTCCTACCGAGATATAATGGTAGTTAAAAACACCGACAAGGCAAAAGCGTATCTCGACCTCACCGAGGGGGAGTACGAGAGGGTGAAGGGCATAGCTGAGGAGTTTACCATGGCGCGCCTCACCTACCATACCACCGTCCTCGAGGCGGCTCTCGGCGATATGCAGAGGGCGGTCAACTCCAAGCGCAGTATTGCCGAGATAGCTCTCACAAGAATGTGCAACGCGCGCCTTATGACAACCCCCGAGGCTCTTGCCGTGAGGGTCGAGGAGCTGGAGAAGCAGCTCTCGATGATAAGGATGGGCGTGCCCGTCACCCCCACAGCCCAAGCGCCTGCCCCGACCCCGGCACAGGAGAGGGAGCGGCAGGAGGAGCCAAAGGCTCCCGCGGCGCATGAGCAGACTGCCGTGGCAAAGAGCGCTCCCGAGGCAAAGCAGCAGAATGCCGGCGTATATTCCGCATGGGGCGCTGTGCTTGAGCGGATAGCAGAGATAAAGAAGCCCCTCTCAAGCCAGTTTGTCGGCGCAGTTGCCCATCGCACGGGCGAGTACAGCTTTGTAATTAAAATGAACCGTTTCTTTGCTGACCGACTGAAATCAAGCGCGCAGGACAGCGCGATAGTGCGCGGCGCAATAGCAGAGGCGGAGGGCGTCAGTCCCGATAAGGTCACCGTTTCCTTCGAGCCGAGGGAAGAGGGCGGCGGAGTCGGAGTGCGCTCGGATTTGGATAAAATATAATTTGGAGGAATAAAAAAATGAAGGTTAGAATACCCCAGAGCGGCGGTCCTGCCAACATCCAGGCAATGATGAAGCAGGCACAGAAGATGCAGGAGGATATGGCTGCAAAGCAGGAGGAGCTCGATGCGTGCGAGTATGACGTGGCAGCAGGCGGCGGTGTCGTTAACGTAAAGATAAACGGCAAGAAGGAAATCCTCTCCGTAAAGCTTTCTCCCGAGGTTGTGGACCCCGATGACATTGAGACCCTCGAGGACCTCGTTGTTGCTGCTGTAAACGAGGCGCTCAAGAAGGTTGAGGCTATCAACGCAGAGGAAATGGCGAAGATAACGGGCAGCATCGGTCTTCCCGGTATGTTCTGATAATGGCAGAGTATATTGCGCCTATTCAAAGGCTGATTGAGGAATTCAGACGTCTGCCGGGTGTCGGCGCCAAGACGGCTGCGCGTTATGCGTTTGCCACCCTCGAGCTGACAGACGAGCAAACGGCTCGCTTTGCCGATGCGATAACAGCAATAAAGAGGGACGTCCACAGGTGTCCCATCTGCTTTTCGCTCTCTGTGTCGTGTGAGATGTGTGAGATATGTGCAAGCGAGGACAGAGATACGTCGGTTATCTGCGTTGTAGAGGATGCGAAGGACGTTATGGTAATGGAGAGAGTAAGAGGCTACAAGGGCGTTTATCACGTGCTTGGCGGTGCACTCTCACCGATTGATAATATAACAGCGCAGGACCTCACCTTTGCCGAGCTTGTAGACAGGGTAAAGAGCACAGAGGTGCGCGAGGTTATTATTGCAACCAATCCCACCCCCGGCGGTGATACGACCGCCGCATATCTTGCAAGGATTCTCGAGCCCTATGAGGTGCGCGTATCCCGACTTGCCTACGGTATCCCCGTAGGAGGAGATATAGAGTATGCCGACGAGGTTACTCTGTCGCGTGCTATGGAGGGCAGACGCTTCTTTTAATTGAATATTTACCCAAGGTCGGCACACCGCTCGGTGTGCCGACCTCTTTTTTGCGTTATATTGTTGCCAGCTTGTACTTGAGGCGCAGATTGTCTGCTATCATTGCGATAAATTCGGAGTTTGTGGGCTTGCCGCGCGAGTTCTGGATTGTGTAGCCGAAGTAGGCGTTGAGGGTGTCGACGTCACCTCTGTCCCACGCAACCTCGATGGCGTGTCTGATTGCTCTCTCAACTCGGGAGGTCGTTGTTCCGTATTTCTTGGCAACGGAGGGGTAGAGTATTTTTGTTACAGAGTTGATTATCTCGTTGTTCTCCACGGTCATGAGAATGGCACAGCGCAGATACTGATATCCCTTGATGTGTGCAGGCACGCCAATCTGGTGGATTATCT
The DNA here is from genome assembly GCA_017403155.1 of Clostridia bacterium. Classification (GTDB taxonomy): domain Bacteria; phylum Bacillota; class Clostridia; order Oscillospirales; family CAG-272; genus UBA1740. The sequence continues at coordinate 49,831 of JAFQOP010000011.1, forward strand.
TCGTAACCTGGCTCTCCAGCTCTGCGCTTGTGGCGCCCTTTGCCTCTGCCTCCTCCTTCTTCTTGTGCCTGATGAGCGACTCCATGTGGGAGATAAGCGCGGTAAAGTCGAAGGGCTTGGGCAGGCAGAGGTCGGCACCCGCCTCGGTTGCCTCGACGAGAATTGACTGCTTGATAACGGGGGAGGTAAGTATAAAGGAGGTCCCGTCGCGTCCCTCGAGCCTCTTCGTCTGGCGGATGATGCCGATGCCGTCGATGCCCGAGAGCCAGAGGTCGGTTATGATAATGGCGTACTTATTCTTGTAAATAAGCTCGAGCGCTCCGTCTCCGTCACATGCCTCGTCAAGCGCGGTGTAGCCCGCTTCGCCAAGATTTTTCACAAGCCTCGCTCTTTCCTCGCTATTCTCGTTGCAGATAAGAATTTTCGTGTTGCTTTTCATTGTTTTTTCTCCTTACAAAATTAAAATTGGTAAAATATGGAAATTTTTGGAAGCAAATTTATTCTACCATAGATGCTCGAAAAAAATCAAGGGGAAAAAAGCGAAAAGATTAACGAATTTGATAATCGAAAAATGGTAAAATTTACCAGTTTTTAAGAGGATACGACAGGCATTGACAGGGAAGAGGAAAATGCGCCCCAAAGCGCGCACATAAGCATATTTGCCATTTTTGCAGCAAATGAACGCTCCATATATGTGGATAATAGTATATTCATAAAAATATTTAATTTTGTTATTGAAATACATAAAGTTTTATGCTATACTGTACTTGTGGAAAGTTGGATAATTTTTTCACAAGCAGACAAGATTATAATTTATTAAGGAGATAAACCAATGAACACTAACGTTACCTCTAACAAGCACGTAAACGAGTGGATTGCCGAGATGGTCCGGCTTGTAAAGCCCTCGGGCATCGTTCTTATCGACGGCAGTGAGGAACAGGCTGAGGCTCTTCGCGCTGAGGCATGCTCTACCGGCGAGATGATGAAGCTCAACGAGGAGAAGCTGCCCAACTGCTATCTTCACAGAACCGCAATCAACGACGTTGCGCGCGTAGAGCACAGAACATTTATCTGTACCAGAAAGCGCGAGGATGCAGGTAATATCAACAACTGGATGGACCCCACCGAGTGCTATGAGAAGCTCTCCAAGCTCTACGATGGCTCCTACAAGGGCAAGACGATGTACGTTATCCCTTACTCCATGTCCGTTGTTGGCTCTGATTTTGCAAAGTACGGTATCGAGCTCACCGACTCTATCTACGTAGTTCTCAACATGCTCATCATGACAAGAGTAGGTCTCAACGTGCTTGAGGCTCTCGGCGACAGCGCTGACTTCATTAAGGGTCTGCACGCAAGAGCAGATATCGATGAGGAGAAGAGATATATCTGTCATTTCCCCGAGGACAACACCATCTGGTCGGTTAACTCCGGCTACGGCGGAAACGTTCTTCTCGGCAAGAAGTGCTTTGCGCTTCGTATTGCATCCTACCTCGGCAGAAAAGAGGGCTGGATGGCTGAGCACATGCTCATTCTCGGCATAGAGAATCCCGAGGGAGAGGTTAAGTACATCAGTGCTGCGTTCCCCTCCGCATGCGGAAAGACCAACCTTGCTATGCTTATACCCCCCGAGGTTTACAAGAAGCGCGGCTATAAGACCTGGTGCGTCGGTGACGATATTGCATGGCTGCGCGTAGGCAAGGATGGCAGACTCTGGGCGGTTAACCCTGAGAACGGCTTCTTCGGTGTTGCTCCCGGTACCAACGAGAACTCCAACCCCAACGCACTCCATACCGCTATGAAGGACACCATCTTCACCAACGTATGTCTCAACCTTGATGACAACACCGTTTGGTGGGAGGGACTCGATAACAATCCTCCCAAGAACGCTCTTAACTGGAAGGGCGAGAGCTGGGATTACAGAAAGTACGACAAGGCAGACAAGGTTAACACCTCGGGTGCACATCCCAACTCCCGTTTCACCGCTATGGCGGCTAACTGCCCCTGCCTCTCCGATAAGTTCAACGATCCTGCAGGCGTGCCGATCTCCGCTATCGTATTCGGTGGCAGACGCGCAAAGACCGCTCCCCTCGTTTACCAGTCCTTCGGCTGGCAGCACGGTGCATTCGTCGGCTCCATCATGGCGTCCGAGACCACCGCTGCAGCATCGGGTGCTGTCGGCGTAGTTCGCCGCGACCCCATGGCAATGCGTCCCTTCGTTGGCTATGATATGGGTGACTACTGGGCACACTGGCTCGCAATGGGCAAGGTTGCCGCAAACGCTCCCAAGATTTTCCACGTTAACTGGTTCAGAACCGATGACGAGGGTCACTTCATCTGGCCCGGCTTCGGTGACAATATGCGCGTTCTTATGTGGATTCTCGCTCGCTGCGAGGGCAAGGTAGGCGCTACCGAGACCGCAATCGGCTACGTTCCCAACGTTGAAGATATCAACGTTGAGGGTCTTGATATCTCTCGTGAGACCATGACCGAGCTCCTCTCCGTTGACAAGGCGCTCTGGCTCGAGGACTGCAAGGGCATCAGAGAGTTCTATAAGCAGGTAGGCGAGAGAGTACCCCAGGAGTTCTACGCAGAGCTCGAGGCTCTCGAGGCTAGACTCGCAAAGTAATTTAACGGAAATCGGTATAAAGGAATGAAAAAAATTATTGCACTCCTTCTTATGCTCGCGCTCCTGTGCATGCTTTCCTTCGCCCTCGTAAGCTGCGATGATGAGGAGCCCGAGGATGAGGGCAACAACCCCTCGGGACCTGTTATAGGCCCCGGCACGGACGGCGGTAATACGGATAACGGTGTAACCGAAACACCGCTTATCCCGCTCGACCCCGATTTCTTCGGATAACTAAAAAAGGGAACTGACGTTATTTCGTCAGTTCCTTTTTTTATATAAAAATGTAATAAAATATGATAGAAACAGCGAAGGAAATAACTCCCGAGAGGAGCTTGTAGAGGAGGTATCGGGCAGGGGAAATCGAGCTGCCCCTTTTTATCAGGGATAACGTTTGCGCGCCGACGCACAGCCCCGAAAAGGAAATGCAAAAGGAGCAAAGAGCGAGCGAGATGCAAGGAGAAAAAATATTCAAATCCGATATATACCGGGCTCCGCTTGCAATCTCGAGCACCGACGCGAGGAGAGTGAGCACAAGCTCATCCCGGCAGAGAAGTCTACACATCCCGAAGAGCACCGAGAATACCGTGACGAATGCCGCAACGTTCAGACACGTGAGCACGGATGATTTGACAGATTCAATAAAAGAGTATCTCTGCCGAGATATATCACCTCGAATTTCGGTTTTGCGCTTTCCAAAAGAAATAATTATTCCGGATATTACACTCGATATAATTGCCGAAGAATACAGTATCACACCCTCACGCTCGCTGCCGCGCAGCCCCGCGCCAACCGCAGAAATAACGTATGCAGGACTTGCGTTGTTTGATATTGCCATAAGACGCTCACACTCGTCCTTTGATATAATTCCGTTATCGTAGCAGTCGAGAGCCATCTTCGCCCCGATTGGAAATCCGCATACGGCACCGAGCAAAAATACACTGACACAGCTGCTGTTTATTCTGAAGATTCGCTCAAAGAGACGACCCAGCGGCTTGATCTGCTCGGGGTGGGCGAGGGCGCGTATCGGGTCGCAGAGGATGAGGAAGGGGAGGACGGAGGGGATGATAAGCTCAAGGGAGAGGCGCAGCCCCTCGCTAACGAGGCTTGCCAGCTCCCCCGAGAGGTCGAGCGAAACGTAAAGGAGAAATGCGATGCAGCCCACCGATATAATTCCCCCGAGTGCATCTCGGCGCGCCGTCCTTGTCGTTGAAGTCATTTTTTTCATCCTCCGTCATAGACTTTATTATACCTTTATGCAAGGGAGGAGAGTATAATGACCGAAAAAATCAAAAAGCTCCTCGACGGTGTGACCGTGCCAAGGTTGCCCTTTCACCTGGAGCTTGACGGCAACGGCAGGCGAGGCTCGCTTTTTCTATCGGGGATAAACGGCATACGCGACCTCACCGACACGGAGGCGCTCTTCCGTGTGCGCGGCTTTTCCGTGCGGATATACGGCTCGCGCCTTTTGCTCACTGTGTATGAAAACAGAGCCGTGCGTCTGGATGGCAGAATAGACGGGGTGGAGCTGATATATGATAAGACTTGACCATTTTGTGCTTGGCTACGTCGTTTTCCATATCGACGGAGAATATGTAAGGTGTGCCGCAGAGCGGCTTCTGCGCGGAGGCAAGGGTGTCCGATTCGCTTCTGACGGCAGCTTTCGCGCTCTTGCATGGGAGCGCGAGCGCGTGTGCGCTCTTCTCGGTGACATACCGTATACCGTCAGTCCGATTAGGGGGCTTTTCGGTGCACTTGCCTCGTTGCGTAAAAGATACGGTGTGCTCCTTGCTATGCTCGCCTTTGTCATTATGCTTGTATTCTCCTCCGACACCGTGTGGGACGTGCGGCTCGAGGGCTGCCCCGAGGGGGATGCGGAGGCGGTGCTGGCTGACCTCGGGGCGGCAGGGCTGTCCGTTGGCAGACGCTGGAGCAAAATCGAGAGGAGCGAGGTAGAGGTGCAGCTGCTCTCATCCTCCGAGGAGGTCGCGTGGATAAGCATTAACCGTCGCGGCACGGTTGCCTACGTTACAGTAGTGCCGAAGGAAGCCTATCCCGAGCCGCCGACGAGGGAGGGATATGCCAACGTTGTCGCCTCATTCGACGGCGTTGTGGAGGAAATAACCGTGCGCTCGGGCATCGCTCTCGTCAAGCCGGGTGAGACGGTGCGCGCAGGGCAGGTGCTTATTCTCGGTGTTATACCGACCGAGCAGGGTGGGGGATATTGCTATGCCGAGGGGCGGATTATCGCCAGGCGCACAGACCGCATTACGGTGAATATCCCACCTCTTACCGAAGAGAGAGTGTATGAGGAGGGGGAAAGAAAAGATTTTTCGATTAATTTCTTTGGAAATGACATAAATATTTTAAAAATATATGGAAATTCGGCAGAGGGTTGTGATATAATAGAAAAAAAGCATACCCTTACCCTCTTCGGAAGGACACTGCCGATATCCTATACGGTAAAAACGCTTCGCCCCTATAAAACCGAGACAAGAGAGCTGAGTGCAGACGAGGCGACGCGCCTTGCTGCCGAGGCACTTCAGGATGCTCTGCGTGAGAGGCTTGCCGAGTGCGAGCTTGTTTCGGTGCATACGGAGGGCGGATTTGCCGAGGACGGCTACCGAATGACGGCAGATATCGTTCTCTGCGAGAATATCGCACAGGAGAGGAAATTTGAATTTATAACGGAGTAAAAATGACAGAAAAGATTGTAATGACAAAGTCAAACGAGGCGACCTCGGCTATATTCGGCGCCTTTGATATCAACGTGCGTATGATAGAGCGCGCCTTCGACGTCCGCATCTCAAACCGCACCTCCTCCATAGAGAGTGGGGATGCAATTATCATAACGGGTGAGAGAGAAAATGCGGACCGCGCGGCAAGAGTCCTCGAATATCTCAAGCATATGGCAGGAGAGGGCGAGGTAATAGGCGAGCAGAGCGTCGAGTACGTTATCGGACTTGTCAGAGACGATATGAATGAGGATATGGGCTTCTCCGACGGAGTAATCTGCATAACCAACAGAGGAAAGCCCATAAAGCCAAAGACCGCAGGACAGAAGAAGTACGTAAAGGCAATAAAGGACAACACCGTTGTCCTCGGTCTCGGTCCTGCCGGCACGGGTAAGACCTTCCTTGCTGTCGCTATGGCGACCGAGGCTCTGCGCACAAAGCAGGTATCGAGGATAATTCTCACCCGTCCCGCTGTCGAGGCGGGAGAGCGGCTGGGCTTCCTTCCGGGAGACCTGCAAAGCAAGATAGACCCCTATCTGCGCCCACTCTATGATGCGCTCTTCGAGACCCTCGGTCCCGAGAACTATCAGCGCCACATGGAGCGAGGCACAATAGAAATAGCCCCCCTCGCATATATGAGAGGAAGGACGCTTGACGATTCGTTTATAATCCTTGACGAGGCGCAGAATACCACGCCCGAGCAGATGAAAATGTTCCTAACCCGTCTCGGCTTTAACTCGAAGGCGGTTGTAACGGGCGACCTCTCGCAGACAGACCTGCCCTCGGGGCAGAGGAGCGGACTCGGCATTGCCGCGACGGTGCTGCGCGATATTGATGGCATCGGCATCTTTGAGTTCAGCGAGCGCGACGTTGTCAGGCACACGCTCGTCAGACGTATAATAAGCGCATACGACAAGTATGAGCGAGAGAATCCACCGAGGGGCTACCGCGGTGATATTAAAAGGAAAAAGGATGGCGACCCGAAATGAAAAGAGACCTCTTTATCAAATTCAGTGCATCACGCGAGATGGATGAGATAGACTATGAGCTTAAGATGGCAATAAGAAGAGCGATACTTGCCACTCTTGAGCACGAGGGCTTCCGCTTTGATGCAGAGGTGTCCGTTACACTGTGTGACAACGAATATATCCACGCGCTGAATAAGAAATTCCGCGGGGTGGACAGACATACCGACGTTCTCTCCTTTCCTATGTATGAGGGGGGAGAGTTTCCGCTATCCGAGTGTATCGGCGGTGCGACACTCGGTGATATCGTGATATCCCTCGAGCGCGCGAGAGAGCAGGCGGAGGAGGTAGGGAACACCTTCCACCGCGAGGTTGCCTTTCTTGCCGTTCATTCGACACTGCACCTTCTCGGCTATGACCACGAGATAAGCCCCGAGGAGGATGACAGACAGTGCGCCGCACAGCGCGAAATAATTGAAGCAATTGAGAAAATGGAGATAAAAGCATGAAAAAGACAGCCTTTATAGCAATAGTAGGCAGACCAAACGTAGGCAAATCGACCCTTCTCAACTCCATACTCGGCGAGAAGGTTGCAATAGTATCAAAAAAGCCCCAGACAACGAGAAACAGGATTACGGGTGTACATACGGTAGAGGACAAGCAGTTCGTTTTCCTCGACACCCCCGGACTTCATAAGCCGAGAACAAAGCTCGGGGACTATATGGTAAAGGCGGCAACCTCCACTCTTGGCGGTGTTGATGCGGCAATCCTCGTCGTTGAGGCTAGGGAGGAGGTAGGAGACATCGAGCGCTCCCTCATCAACCGCTTCAAGTCGGACAAGCTCCCCGCCATACTGGTAATAAACAAGGTGGATGCCGTAAACAGCGTCAATATCGCCAAGACCATCGACGCATACTCGAAGGAGCATGAGTTTGACGCGGTGGTGCCCCTTTCTGCAAAGAACGGCAAGGGCGTCGATATCCTGCTCTCCGAGTGCGAGAAATATCTTTACGACGGTGAGTGGCTCTTCCCGTCGGATATAGTCACCGACCAGCCAGAGAGGCTCGTTGCCGCCGAGATAATCAGAGAGAAGCTGCTCCGCGTGCTCGACGAGGAGATTCCACACGGCACAGCCGTCGTTATCGAGGAGTGGACGGAAAAGCGCGACGTTGTTTCTATCCGCGCGGAGATATACTGCGAGAGACCTACCCACAAGGGTATAATAATAGGCAAGGGTGGTGCCACGATAAAGAAGATTGGCACCTATGCCCGTGAGGACATAGAGAAGATGCTCGACACAAGAGTATTCCTCGACCTGTACGTGCGAGTAAAGGAAAACTGGCGCGACAGCGACTTCAATATCGCAAACCTCGGATATAAGAAAGACGATATAGAATGATACAGAAAGAGGTCAGAGGACTCGTTATCAGAACGACTGACGTCAAGGAATCGGACAGAATTCTCACCATCTTCACAGCTGAGATGGGTGTCGTCAGCGCACTCGCCACGGGTGCACGCTCCCTGAAGAGTCGAAAGATGTCCTCTACTATGCAGTTTTGCTACTCCCGTTTTCTTCTGTATAAGAGCGGTGAGTATTACCGCATAAGGGAGGCGGAGCTCATCGAGAGCTTCTTCGGTATCAGAAATACGCTCGAGGGGCTCGCTCTTGCGGGCTACGTTGCCGAGGTGCTCTCCGACGTCACCGTTGCCGAGGCGGAGGAGGATCTTCTCCGTCTGTCACTGAATACCCTCTACGCAATAGCGGAGGGCAAGCACCCGACCGACAGAATAAAGGCAGCATTCGAGATAAGATGCGCCTCGATAATCGGCTTTATGCCCGACGTGGTGGCGTGCTCGGAGTGCGGCGAGCGGCAGGGAGATTTCTACTTTAACATAATGGGCGGCTCGGTTATGTGCCGCGCCTGCAATGAAAAGAGGGCACGGGCGCACGCCCTGCCGGAGAATCCGCATGAGAGCCAGATTGTGTGTATTCTATCCGAGACGGCAAAGGTTGCACTATCCTACTGTATATACTCTCCTCTCGAGAAGCTCTTCTCGTTCACAATGCCGGACGAGGATATGCTCCTCTTCTCGCGTGCGACAGAGGAGTATCTTGTAAATCAGCTTGAGCGCACCTTCACAACGCTCGAGTTCTATAATTCTGTAAAGCCAAGAAAATAAAGGAAATAAAATGCTATTTACACAGAAAACCCTCACAACTCTCGAGTTTGACAAGATATGTCGAATGCTCTCGGAGCTGTGTGCCACCGGTGGGGCAAAGGCGCGCGCACTCTCGCTCTCACCGAGCGACGATTATGACACCGTGCTCGTCCGCCAGGGGCGCACTGAGGACGCAAAGCGGCTGATAAATGCCAAGGGCTATCCCTCCTTCTCGGCACCCGAGAGCGCTGTGCCCGCCGCAGAGCGCGCATATAAGGGCGCGACCCTCGCTCCTCGGGAGCTAATCGATATTGCCTCACTGCTTCGCAGTGCGCGCATGATGCTCGACTATATAAATACCGACAAGCCCTTTGAAACCGAGCTTGACGGCATTTTTGCGCGCCTTTTACCCGCAAGGACACTTGAGGACAGTATTACAAGAGCGATAATATCAGAGGATATAATTGCCGACGAGGCGAGCCCCGCCCTGGCAGAAATAAGGCGCAAAATACGCGCCACCAACAACCGCATAAAGGACACTCTTCAAAGCTACGTCGGCGGAGCCAGACTCAAGTATCTGCAGGAGAATATCGTCACAATGCGTAACGGCAGATACGTCGTTCCCGTCAAGGCTGAGTACAGAAACGAGCTGAAGGGTCTTGTTCACGATACCTCCTCCTCGGGTGCGACCCTCTTCGTTGAGCCGATGGCAGTGGTGGAGGCGAACAATGAGCTCAAGACCCTCACAAGCGAGGAGGAGCACGAGATTGACCGCATTCTTGCGGCTCTGTCAGCCGAGTGCGGAGAGTTTTCCACCGCTATAAGCAGGAATTATCATAATATAACCGAGCTCGCCTTCCTCTTCGGCTGTGCTTCATTGGCACTTGCTATGAAGGCGGAGAGACCTAATATAGTAAACGAGCGTAGGGTAGAGCTGCGCCGCGCGCGCCACCCACTTATAGATAAGAATAAGGTTGTGCCTATCGACGTATCGGTGGGTGCGGATTTTGACACGCTGATTGTCACGGGTCCCAACACGGGAGGAAAGACGGTGTCGCTGAAGACTGTCGGATTGCTCTGTGTGATGGCACAGTCGGGACTGCAGCTTCCTGCCGACCCTGAGAGCACCGTCGGCATATTTGATAAGATACTCGTCGATATCGGAGACGAGCAGAGCATAGAGGCGTCTTTGTCAACCTTCTCCTCCCATATGGTCAACGTCGTTGGCATTCTCGGCGAGGTTGGCGCGCGCTCCCTCGTCCTCTTCGATGAGCTTGGCTCGGGCACCGACCCTGTTGAGGGTGCGGCACTCGCCACCGCCATACTTGAGTACACGCAGTCGCGCGGTGCGCTCTCTCTTGCAACTACGCACTATTCCGAGCTGAAGGTATACGCGCTTGAGACCCCAAGAGTGCAGAATGCCTCCTGTGAGTTTGACGTTGAGACTCTCCGTCCCACCTACAAGCTCGTTGTTGGCACACCCGGCAAGTCCAACGCCTTCGCAATATCCGAAAAGCTCGGAATTGCAGAGCAGATTATTCGCCGCGCCGAGGCACTCATCGAGAAGGACACCAAGCGCTTTGAGGATGTTATAGAGCGGCTTGATACCTCGAGAATACAGATGGAGCGCGAGCGCGAGCTTGCCGAGAGGCTCAGACGGGAGTATGAGGAATATAAGGAAAGGGCAGAGCGCGAGCTCAAGGCGAGGATAGCTAAGAGCGAGGACGAGGTCGTCAAGCAGACGACAAGAGCCCGACAGATACTCGACAGCGCGCGTGCCTCGAGTGAGTTTATCTTTCGTCAGCTCGAGGAGCTCAAAAAGCAGGAGGATAAGGAAAAGCGCAACGCCCTTATGGCGAGCGCGAGAGAGGAGATTCGCCGTCGGCTAGCCGAGGGGGACCGAATGCTCTCCGAGATTGATATTAAGGAAATATCCCTCGATGACGAATACGTGCTTCCGCGCCCCCTCAAGGTGGGAGACAAGGTCTATGTAGTCACCGTGGGGCAGGAGGGCGTTGTCACCGCTCTCAAGGATAAGAAGGGGCTCGTTTCCGTTACTGCGGGCATTCTCAAGACAAAGGTCACCGAGGACAAGCTCCGACTGCTTGAGGGGGGTGTGCAGTTTAAGCGCAAGCCCGAGCCCAAGAAGGTCAGCGAGGGCAAGGTGAAGAAAACGATAGTATCCACCTTCCGCACAGAGATTGACGTGCGCGGTATGATAGGCGACGACGCGTGGTTTGTGGTGGATAAGTATATTGACGATGCCATTCTTGCCGCAATGCCAACGGTCAGAATTATCCACGGCAAGGGCACCGGAGCTCTGCGCGCCGCACTGTGGAAATACTTCAAGACGGATAAAAGAATAAAGTCATATAAGCATGCCGAATACGGCGAGGGTGACGCAGGCGTTACAGTCGTAGAGCTGAAAAGGAGCTGAATATGAATTTCGAAAGACTCAAGAAATACCTGGACAGTCTGAACTGCCGAGAGGGAGTTAAGGGTGGTGTGTGCCCCGGCTCAAACACCGTTATCTATCTGAAGCATGAGCCGATATTCTCCTACTCAACGGGATATGACGATATTGAGGCAGGAGCTCCGACAAATCCCGACAAGCTATACAACCTTTATTCCTGCACCAAGATAACCACCGCCACAGCTGCAATGCAGCTGCTCGAGCGCGGAATAATAGCGGTTAATGAGCCCGTATCGAAGTATATCCCCGAGTTTGCAGATATAAGAGTAAAGGTAAAGAATTCCGAGGGAAAGGTAATCGGCTCGCGTCCTCCAAAGCAGCCTGTGCTGATAAGGCACCTGCTCACGATGACCTCAGGGCTGCCATACAGCATGCACAGCCCGGAGCTCGAGGAGCTTATCGAGGCTACGGACGGCAGGGCACCCACTCTCGAGGTCGCAAAAGCTATGGCGAAGCATCTGCTTGACTTCGACCCTGGTGCTCATTATCAGTACAGCGAGTCGCTCGACGTTATGGGTGCTGTAATCGAGGTAGCCACGGGCGAGCCCTTCTCCGAATACGTGCGGAAAAATATCTTCGACCCCCTCGGCATGAGGTGCACCACCTTCCGACCCGATTTTTCTCGCCCCGAGCTCTTTGCCGCGCAGTACGGTTACGAGGGCGGCAGGGTAGTGCGGTGGGATATTGCCCGAAATCCTCACAGACTCGGCACCGAGTATGACGGCGGAGGCGCAGGGCTTGTCTCGAGCACAAACGATTACATCCTTCTTATCGACGCGCTGGCGAACCTCGGAGTTGGCAAAAACGGCAAAAGAATCCTCACCGAGCGCTCGGTCGAGCTTATGCGCACACCGGCTCTTGGCGATGAGCAATACCGCGAGTTTTCCGTCAGCTATAATACAGGCTACTGCTATTGCTACGGCGTGCGCGCGTGCGTGGATAAGACGGCGGCAGGCACCCTTTCCACCCTCGGCGCCTTTGGCTGGGACGGATGGAAGATGTGCTTTGCCCTGATAGACCCGTCGATTGGTCTTGCGGTATTCCATACTCAGCACCTCGAGGGCTTCCACAACGATATAATTCCCAAGCTACGCAACCTCATCTATTATTCACTCGGCAAGGAGGAAGAGGATGAAGAGAATTAAGCTCTATTCCACCCACACGCGCGACGAGGTTCTTTCCATAATAAAGGACAACAGTCGAGTCAACGAGGGGGTGCGCTTCAATGACAAAAGGGGCGGAAAGCCCTTTATGCACTTTAAGGAAAACGGGGATAAGCTGCGCATAAAATGCGAGATGATGGGCAGACCCTCTAAGGATAACGGCTTTCTCGTCGGCACGGTATTCCGCGGCAGGATAAGAGAAGAGGGCGGATACACGCGTATAAGCGGCCTCATAACGACCTCGCTCATATATCACATTGTTATGGCAGCGCTCTTTATCTTCCTTTTAATAAGGATGATAATCACCTCGGCTTACACAATGATACCCATGCTGGTATTCGTCGTTGCATTTGAGCTGTTATTCTTTAAGGACGAGTTTAAGAAGCAGGGATATATTGAGCGCTATCTTGTGCGCGCCCTGCGCCGCCTCGACAATAAATAAAAAATCCCAACCGCGCTTTTGCGGTTGGGATTTTTGTTGCTTTTTAATTACTCCTCTTCAACTGTGGGCACGTGTGCCGCAGGGGTGAAGATGATGCTTTCGTCGGAAACGAGTGCAAGCGCACCGTCAACAGACTTGTATACGCTGTTGCCGCTCGCAACAGTGATACGGGAGAGCATTCTGCAGGAGGTGAATGCGGTAAGGTCGATGGATGTTACCGCACTGGGAATTACAAGCTCGGTAAGAGACTCACAGCTGATAAAGGTATATGCATTTATCTTGCGGATGGACTCGGAGAGAGTAACCTCGGTAAGAGAGGTGCAGCCCGAGAAGGCAAATGCGCCGAGTGTCTCAACGTTAACGAGGTCGATCTCTGTAATCTTAGCGCATCCGAGGAATGCAGCCTCACCGATACTCTCAAGCGTGGAGGGAAGAGTAACGGAGGTGATGTTAGCACCTGCGAATGCCGCATAGTTGATCTCGGTCGTGCCCTCGGGAATAACGAGGTCGGTGACAAGCGCACCGTTTACGTAGAGATTTTTAGCAAGATAGAGAGGGCTGGAGTAGTAGTCCTTGAAGTCTATTGCAGACCAGGACTCGAGGTCCTCGACGTATACCTTGGCAAGAGAGGTGCATCCGAGGAATGCGGACATACCTATCGACTCGAGGGTTGCGGGGAGGTGAAGCTCCTTGATGCTTGCGCAGTTCATGAACGCAGTAGTGGAAACATCGGTAACACCGACGAGGGTTACCTTTGTGAGGGTCGCGGGTACGTCCTGAGCCTCTCCGAATATCCAGAAGAAGGTAGCGTTTTCAGCATTGCCATCGCCCGCTCCAAGGAAGGGGAGGGTGATCTCGGCAAGTGCGGTGCAGCCGTCAAATGCGGCAGAGCCAATGGTGCCAACGCCTTCCTCTACGGTAACGCTCTTAAGAGCTGTGCAGCCTGTGAATGCACCCGATTCAACGCGCTCGATGACAGCGGGGATCGTAATGCTCTTCAGCGCGCTGAGTCCGTTGAATGCCTTGGAGGCAATAGAGGTAACGCTTCCGTCCGTGGGAATAACTGCGGTGGATATAGCAAGCACGAGCGTCTTATCGGCGGTGCGTATTACACAGTTGCCGACGGAGGAGTAGACAGCATTGCCGTCCTCAACGGTTATAGAGGTGAGGTCGGGGCAGCTGGAGAATGCGTTGAGAGATACGCTGAGAGTATCCTTGTGGATCTTGCAGCTTTTTATTTTCTCGGAGGATGCGGTAAGAAGAAGGGCGTGTGCGTTTTCACCGGAGGCAAGATACTTACCGCCCTCATAGTCAGTGAGCTCGAGACCGCTTCTGTCGAATGCATCGAGAGAGAGGTCGGAGATATTGGAACCGAAGGTGATGCTCTTGAGTGCCTTGCAGGTGCGGAATGCTCTGCTTGCGATAGAGACAAGAGAGTCGGGAAGAGTTATCGAATGAAGCTTCTCGCATCCCTCAAATGCCGACTCACCGATCGAGAGAAGCTGGCTGTCTGCGGGAATGTTAACAACCAGAAGAGACGTAATTTCTGTAAATGCATTCGCTCCTATCGCGGTTACACCTGCGGGGAGGGTAAACTCAGCACCGCCGCACGAGCCCTTTGCGAATGCGGACTCACCGATAGACGTAAGGGTCTCGGGGAGGATAAGAGTGTCGATCTTCTTATGGTTAATAAAGGTGTTCTTACCGATAGCGGTAATACCCTCTTCAATTCTGACGGTGGTTATGGATGCGCGTTTTTCATACCAAGGAATGCTGGTGGTGTATGGCCTTTCAAAATCCACGATTGCGCCCTCACCGCTGAATACCAGAGTGTATCTGTTCTTGCTGGTGGTGGGATTTTCGGGATCCTGGAGAACGCCCGTATCGTACAAAACTGCCTGAACGTTTCCAAGGTCGTATTCTCCGACTATGGTGAGTCCATCTGCCAGCTCTCCGCAGTTAACGCAGGTTTCACCGCCTGCAAAGTCGTGGCTGGTGGGGGGAGTGGGGTTGTCTACCTCGCGTCTTTCGGACTCAGCACCGCAAACGTCGCAGTATGCCATCTCGCCCGAGGGGCTGGTGCAGGTTGCAGCAACGGGAATGTATGTAGTAAACGTATGACCTGTGGGCTCAACGATCCTGACAGAGGTTTTTGAGCAACCCTCGTTCTGGCAGGTGGCAACCTCGGTACCGTTGGTAACGCAGCCTGCGTTCTCATTGTACACGTACTCGCCGTAGTTGTGGGGCACAGTCGTCTCTACCACAACCTTCTCACCGCACAGGGTGCAGGTCTTGTAGGCAGAGCCGGGGGTGTGGCAGGCAGGCTCGGTGATGACCGTAAGCTCGTCGCCAAACACGTGTGTGCACTCAGAGCATGCCGACATAGAAAGTATGCAAAGGACGCACATCGCGATGGCAATCAGGAGTATGGCCAAACGCTTCTGGATTTTCATATTCTTCCTCCGTATTATGAAAAATAATCATAATTTGTATCGCGTGGATATATTTATACACATTATACATTAAATATTTTAGCACAACGCACCTCTAAAGTCAATACCTTTACTAAAGTATGTTAAACATATAAAAACAGCGCTCGCTCGCTGTGTGCATTTTTAACAAAATAAGAAAAAAGCCTCTCATTGTTCGGTGTGGTGCTTTGTGGCGCGCGGCGGTCGGTGCGGATTTTGCTGTTGCTCAAAAGATAAGGTATAAAGCGTGGCAGAACATAAAAGCTCCGACGCATAAAAAGCAAGAGCCCCCGCAAAGCGGGGGCTCCCTTCGTATGGTGCCGGTAGTCGGGGTCGAACCGACACGGTATTGCTACCTTCGGATTTTGAGTCCGACGCGTCTGCCTATTCCACCATACCGGCATAACGAATGTAATTATAACACATCGTTTTTTAAAAATCAAGTGAAAAATCAAACTTTTGTCCATAGGGCAAAAAAATCTCGTTTTGCTATTGTAATTATATTAAAATTATTGTATAATTATGATGTATACGTGCGACTAATATTATTTTGGGGGAGCTATGTTCAGAAAAAGCGGCGCTTTATCAAGTGAAATGAATAAGGACAATCTTTTAAGGCTTACCCTCACCGAGGCTATCAGCTGCGAGAAGAGGATAATCGAGTTGTACGAGTATGCTGCTCTTTTCGCCACCTCTGCCTATTCGCTTTCGCTCGACGGAGTCGGTATATATGAGATTCTCGGAGCTCTTTTTGAGCCCGAGCGCAACGAGATCCCCTGCGAGGGTGCCCTTCCCGAGAACGTGGAACGCATTCGCTGCTACACCGAGGTCTTAGCGTCGGTAGACCGCGCGATTTTTGTGTCCCTTTTTGCACAGGCGCTTGCCGAGCGCGGACTCACGCTCACCGAGTCGGATTTCCTTCCGTCCGCAGACGGCGAGGAGAGCTTTACTTATGTGAAGAACCGACTTGCCGACGAGGCATATGACGTCCTCTCGCAGGATTTCTCCGACCCGAGGGTCTTTTATGCCGCTGACCTTCGCGAAGCTGCCCGCGCGGTAAAGGACGGCAGGGTTGCGTACTGTCTTCTTCCTCTTGAGGAGAGGGGAGGGGTCAGGATAGGCAGCGTATCCGAGCTGCTCTATTCCTTCGACCTGAAAATCAATGCCGTAACTCCCGTGTTCGGCTTTGACGGAAACGCGGATATGAAATACGCGCTGGTTTCCAGATTTTTCACCGTGCCCGAGATAAACGAGGACGATGACAGATACCTCGAGATACGGCTGCCCCTGTCCGACAATGCGGTGCTGACCGAGCTTATGAGTGCTGTGAGCGCTCTCGGTGTTTCAATATACAGAATAAACAGCTCGACAGCACAGACCGAGGAAGGGAAGGGCTCCGTGCTCTCCGTGGTGCTGACGAGTGCTGGCGGCTCATTTGCGCCCCTGCTTACTTATCTCTCGGTATTTATGCCGTCATACACGGCTGTCGGAATATACAACAATCTTGAATAATTTAAACGAGAAGGATACGGAATATGAAAAAGCAGATCGAATATAAGACCAGCGGCACCTGCTCCAGAG
The DNA here is from genome assembly GCA_017403155.1 of Clostridia bacterium. Taxonomy (GTDB): domain Bacteria; phylum Bacillota; class Clostridia; order Oscillospirales; family CAG-272; genus UBA1740. The sequence continues at coordinate 66,444 of JAFQOP010000011.1, forward strand.
CTGTGCGTGTTGAGATGGAGGACGGTATTATCACCGATTGCTCCTTCGTTGGCGGCTGCTCAGGCAACACCCAGGGCGTTGCCACCCTTGTAAAGGGTATGAGTGCCGAGGAGGCTGTCAGGAGACTGAAGGGCATTAAGTGCGGCTTCAGACCCACGTCCTGCCCCGACCAGCTTGCAAGAGCTATAGAGGCTCTTGCGGCAGAGAACTGATTCAGTTATTAATTTTTGGAGGTTATATATGAGCTACAACAAAGAATTTGAAAGATGGTTAAACTCGGATTCCCTCACGGAGAGCGAAAAGGCAGAGATGCTCTCCATACAGAACGATGAAAACACGAAGGCAATGCGCTTTGGCGCACCGATGGATTTCGGCACGGCAGGCCTGCGCTCCACTATGTATATGGGTATCGGCTGTATGAACAGATTTACCGTTGCCCAGACCACTCGCGGCATTGCGGCACTTATCAAGCAGGCAGGCGGCGAGGCTCGCGGCGTTGCTATCGCATACGACTCCAGAAACAATTCGGAGCTCTTTGCCAGAGTAAGCGCGTGTGTTCTTGCCTCCGAGGGCATAAAGTCCTACATCTTCCGCGGCATCCGTCCTACCCCTGAGCTCTCCTACGCTGTAAGAAAGCTTGGCGCAATGGCGGGTATTAATATCACGGCATCTCACAACCCCAAGGAATACAACGGATACAAGGCATACTGGGAGGACGGAGCGCAGATAGGCCCCGAGCAGGCAAAGATAGTATCTGCCGAGCGCGCAAAGTTCGACGTTCTCGCCTGTGGCGACCTTCCCTCGTTTGAGTCCGCCGTTAAGAGCGGTATCGTAGTTGAGCTCGACGAGAGCTTTGACGAGTATTACCTTGCCGAGGTTCTTGCTACTTCTATATCCCCCGATGCAGTTCGCTCCATTGCAGAGGAGCTCAAGGTTGTTTACACCCCTCTTCACGGTGCGGGCTACAGGCTTGTACCCGAGGTGTTCCGCCGTATGGGACTCAAGTACCTTTACACTGTGGATGAGCAGATGATACCCGACGGCAATTTCCCCACCGTTAAGAAGCCCAACCCCGAGTATGCCGATGTATTTGCAAAGGGCATCGTCATTGCGGATGAGGTTGGCTCTGATCTCGTTATTGCCACCGACCCCGACTCCGACCGCGTAGGCGTTATGGCAAGGGACAAGAGCGGCAGGTTTGTCACCATCTCGGGCAACCAGATGGGCGCGCTCCTTCTCGACTATGCGATAAGAGAGAGAAGAAATCTCGGCAAGCTCCCCGAGGGGGCGTATGCCGTTAAGAGCATCGTATCCACCGATATGGCATACGGCATTGCAAAGCAGCAGGGCATAAAGCTCCATGACGTACTTACCGGCTTCAAGTTTATCGGCGAGGTTATAAAGAACTATGAGGCAAAGGGCGAGGCTGACGGCTTTGTGCTTGGCTTCGAGGAGAGCTACGGCTATCTTCTCGGCTCCTATGCAAGAGACAAGGATGCTGTTGAGGCATCGATGATGATTCTCGAGATGACCGCCTTCTACAAGAAGCAGAATATGACTCTTTGCGATGCGCTTGAGGTTCTTTACAAGACCTACGGCAACTACAAGGAGGCTATGATAGATATTTACATGGAGGGCTACGACGGAATCGAGAGACGCAAAAGAGTTATGTCCTCCCTCCGCGAGAATGCTCCCACCGCATTCGGTGAGTATAAGGTTAAGACGGTTGGCGACTACCTTGACGGCAAGGTCGTTGATATAATCGACGGCACCACCTCCACCACGGGTCAGCCTACCTCCGACGTTCTTTACTACACCCTTGCAAACGAGGACAAAATCATTGTCCGTCCCTCGGGCACCGAGCCAAAGGTAAAGATCTACGTGCTCGCTCACGACGTATCGATGACCGAGCTTGAAAAGAAGATAGAAATCTATTCTAATGCAGCAAGGAAGCTGATGGGGGTATAATCATATCTCCTTCACGGAAAACAAAGTGTCAGAAAAACAAACTCATATAAGAAATTTCTCAATCATAGCGCACATCGACCACGGTAAGTCCACTCTCGCCGACCGCCTCCTTGAGAAGACGAGCACCGTTGCCACCCGAGATATGGAGGAGCAGCTGCTCGACAATATGGATCTGGAGAGAGAGCGCGGCATCACCATCAAGGCGAGGGCGGTGCGCATGAATTACAGAGCGGATAACGGAGAGGACTACGTCTTTAACCTCATAGACACCCCCGGTCACGTCGACTTCGGCTATGAGGTATCCCGCTCGCTCAAGGCGTGCGAGGGTGCGCTGCTCGTTGTCGACTCAACCCAGGGCGTCGAGGCGCAGACTCTTGCAAACGCGTATCTCGCTATTGACAACGATCTCGAGATTCTCCCCGTAATCAATAAGATTGACCTTGCGTCCGCGGATATTGAGGGCACAAGACGCGAAATAGAGGACGTTATCGGTATTCCTGCCGAGGACTGTCCCGCCATCTCCGCCAAAAACGGTATAAATATCAAGGACGTGCTCGAGAAGGTAGTGACCGATATTCCTGCGCCTGAGGGCGACGAGAGTGCGCCTCTGAAGGCGCTGATATTCGACTCCTACTATGACTCATATCTCGGTGTTGTGGTTTATATCCGCGTCTTTGACGGCTCGATTGCGGCAGGTAACAGAATTCGCCTTATGTCGACGGGCGCCGAGTTTGACGTTGTTGAGGTCGGTCATATGGATGCCTTCGGGCTCAAAAAGAGCGAGGGACTCTCTGCCGGTGAGGTAGGATATATAACCGCATCTATAAAAAACGTAGGAGATACAAGGGTCGGTGACACCGTCACCCTTGCCGAAAATCCTGCCGACGAGGCAATGCCCGGCTTCCGCGAGGTGCACCCGATGGTATATTCGGGCATCTATCCCGCCGACGGTGCGAGATACGGCGACCTGCGCGAGGCACTGGAAAAGCTCCAGCTAAACGATGCGTCTCTGGTATTTGAGCCCGAGACGTCGGTTGCGCTCGGCTTCGGCTTCCGTTGCGGCTTCCTCGGACTTCTTCATATGGAGATAATCGAGGAAAGACTTGAGAGGGAGTTCAACCTAGACCTCATCACCACAGCCCCCTCCGTTATCTACAAGGTAGAGCTCCGCTCGGGCGAGACCGTGATGATAGACAACCCCTCCAAGTTCCCGACAGCGGATGAAATAGGCGTTGCATACGAGCCTATAATGAAGGCGACGGTAATCACACCCACCGAGTTCGTTGGCGGCATTATGGACCTGTGCCAGGACAGACGCGGCAGCTTCATTGATATGAAGTATATCGATACCGAGAGGGTAGAGCTTCATTATGAGCTTCCTCTCAACGAGATTATATACGACTTCTTCGATGCGCTCAAGAGCCGTTCGAAGGGATATGCCTCACTTGACTATGAGCTCAAGGGCTACAAGACCTCAAAGCTCGTCAAGCTCGACTTTATGCTCAACGGTGAGGTAGTCGACGCGCTCTCGTTCATCGTATTTGAGGAGAGAGCATATACCAGAGCAAGGAAGATAGCGGAAAAGCTGAAGGAAAATATTCCGCGCCAGCTCTTTGAAATTCCTATCCAGGCGGCAATCGGCTCGAAGATAATCGCCCGCGAAACGGTAAAGGCAATGCGCAAGGATGTGCTTGCCAAGTGCTATGGCGGCGATATTACGAGAAAGAAGAAGCTGCTTGAAAAGCAGAAGGAAGGTAAAAAGAAGATGCGTAAGCTCGGTAGCGTAGAGGTAACGCCCGAGGCGTTTATGGCGGTATTAAGGCTCGACGATGATAAGAAATAATTCTCTCGCCCTTTACGTGCATATACCGTTCTGCGTATCCAAGTGTCGCTATTGCGACTTCGCCTCCTTCGGGGGGATGGATATCGGAGCGCGCGAGCGCTACGTCGAAAGGCTTATCGAGGAGATACGGACCTACCGAAGAGAAGAGAGACTTCTGTTGTCGACCGTCTTCTTCGGTGGGGGCACACCCTCCTTGCTCGAGCCGCACCTCTTTACAAGGATTTTCTCTGCGATAAAAGAGACCTTCCTTCTCTCCGAAAATCCCGAGCTTACAGTAGAGGCAAACCCGGGCACGCTCACTTGCGAGAGCCTCGCAGCCTTCACCGAATGCGGCGTAAACAGAATTAGTCTAGGATTGCAGTCAATTCACGAAAACGAGCTGAAATCTCTAGGCAGAATACACTCGTTTGAAGAGTCACGTGAGGCGCTTGAGCTTGCTCGCTCCTTCGGTATATCCAATATAAACGTTGACCTTATGTACGGTATTCCGCACCAAACGGCTGACAGCTTCTCCCGCACACTCGATGAGGTAATTGCCCTCTCGCCGACTCACATATCGGCATACGGGCTTATAATCGAGGAGGGGACACCCTTTTACTCTATGCGAGACGAGCTCCCTCTACCAAGCGAGGATGACGAGGCGGATATGTATTTTCTCGCGGCAGAAAAGCTCCGCGGGGCAGGATACCTTCATTACGAGATATCCAATTATGCTAAGCGCGGCTTTGAGTGCCGTCATAACCTTGTGTACTGGCGAGGAGAGGAGTATGTCGGTGTCGGTCTCGCCGCTCACTCATATTTTGAGGGCTGCAGATTTTCCAACACCGAGAATATGACCGAATATATGATGAGCCTCGATTTCGGCAAGGGAGAGCGTGTGCGCATCGATTTGGAAAACGAGGCGTTTGAGTACGCGATGACCGCCCTCCGACTCTCGGAGGGAATAAGTCTGTCCGAATATGCGGACAGGTTTGGTAGCTCCTTTACCGAGGGTAAGCCGATAATAGATAAGTATATTGCCGAGGGGCTTATGCGCCTTGTGGGAGACAGACTCGCCTTTACCGAGCGCGGCTTTTACGTGCAAAATGCGATTTTAGCAAATATTCTTTAAAAATTACCTTGACAAAAAGGGTATATATACATTAGAATTTACATAGAATAAATACGTCTTGTGGAGATGATACAATGGCAGATAAGGAAAAGAATTTCCTCGATGAGGAAGAGTTTGATAATGCGGTAATTGTGCTTACCAACGAAGAAACGGGAGAGGACAAGGAATTTGAGGTTGTCGCCCGTGCCGTAATCGACGGCAAGCTATACTATGCCTTTTCTCCCGCGGGTGAGGAGAGCTTCGATATCGAGGTTCTTGCAGCGCGCGAGGATGGCGAGGATATCCTCTTTGAGTCTATTGATGATGACGATGAGTTTGAGAAGGTTGAGGACTACTTCAACGACCTCCTCTTCGGCAACGTTGATTTTGACAGCTGATAATAATCAGAACAACCTCCTGCGTGGTGCGTGATATTGTGATATTTGGACCTACGAACAATTAAAGGGAGCTCGGACTTCTGCTCTTGGGATGCAGGCCTCCCGTGGTGAGCCGTCTATGACCCTCCGAAGCGGACGTTGGAAGCGCGATGGAACAGAGAGAGCACCCACCTGTAGCTAACAGGGTTAAAAATTGCCTTACACGGCCATGCGGGTTTCAAATATCTCGCCTTTTGGCGAGATATTTTTTCAAAAACAGAATGGTTAAAGGTTATAATTTACGGAACGGGGAATTTTCTCCGTTCTTTTTTTCTTCGTCTTTGCATAGCCTATATTGCATAAATAAAAAGCAAAAACGGAGAAAAATATGACAAAAAATCTTGTAGGACTCTCGATGAGCGAGGTTGCCGAGGCGAGAGAAAAATACGGAGCAAATAAGCTGGAGAAGAAAAAGACCAAGGGATTTTTCTCCCGTTTTTTCGATAACCTTAACGACCCCATAATAAAGGTGCTGATTATAGCGCTGCTCATAGAGGTGATATTTACCCTCGGGCATTGTAATTTGCTCGAGGTTATGGGTATCGTTGTGGCAATCCTCATCGCCACAACCGTCTCAACGGTATCAGAGATGGGCAGCGCACGTGCTTTTCTGCAAATGGAGAGCGAGAGCGGTATGCTGCTTGTCCGCGTTTTGCGCGACGGGGCGATATGTGAGATACCGTCGGAGGAGCTCGTTGTGGGGGATATTGTTTACCTCTCGTCGGGTGAGAGGATTGCAGCGGACGGAGCTCTTCTCTATGGCTGTGTCTCGGTAGATCAGTCCGCGCTCAACGGCGAAAGCCGCGAGGTAACAAAGCGACCGTGCGCGCGAGAGGAGGGCTGGGAGCTATCCTCCGCATCGAAGGTTTTTTCGGGTACCGTTGTTGCCTCGGGTGAGGGAATCATGCGCGTTGGAAGAGTAGGCGCGGACAGCTACTACGGCATGGTTGCGCGAGACGTCCAGAGCGAAACGCGAGAGAGCCCTCTGAAGCTACGACTTGGCAAGCTCGCCTCTCAAATCAGCAGGATAGGTTACGTTATGGCGGCGCTTGTCGCTACTATATATTTGTTTAATGCCATAGTCCTTGAAAACGGCTTTTCGGGTGAGAAGATTATCGGGTTTATATCGGATTTTCCTTCCCTTATTGCCACACTTATGCACGCGCTCACCCTGGCTATAACGGTTATAGTCGTAGCTGTGCCCGAGGGACTTCCGATGATGATCACCGTCGTGCTCAGCGCAAATATGAAAAGGATGTTCCGTGACAGCGTCCTCGTCAAGAAGCTCGTTGGAATAGAAACGGCAGGCTCGCTGAATATCCTCTTCACCGACAAGACGGGTACCGTCACCACGGGTGAGCCGAGCCTGGAGTCGATTGAGTGCGAGGACGGGAGCTACAAGGGGCTTGCCTCCCTGCGAAAATCAGGCTCGATATATGACGTGCTGCGCACCTCGGCACTCTACAACACAGACTCCTATATCAGTGAGGGGCGCGTGCTTGGTGGAAACGGGACGGATAGAGCAATAGTGGAATTCTTCAAGGGTGAGAGTGTGCCGAGGCTTTACGTTGACAGACGGGAGCCCTTTTCCAGCGAAAAAAAGTATTCCACCGTCCGCCTCTCCGACGGACGCGAGTATATCAAGGGTGCCCCTGAGGTGATAATCTCAATGTGCTCTTATTCGCTCAGCGAGGACGGCAGTATAAGACCTATCCGTCGCGCACGTGTCGAGGCGAAGCTGAAGGCAGCGAGCGAAAGAGGCGCGCGTGTAATTGCCACAGCATATCGCGAGTGTGGGGGCGGCGACTATGTATTCGTTGCACTTCTTGTGCTCTCTGATGTGCTCCGCCGCGACAGCAGGGACGCTATCCTCGCCATAAGGGGGGCAGGTGTGCAGATTGTTATGCTTACGGGCGACGGACGTGACACCGCCGTTGCAATTGCACGCGAGTGCGGTATTATGGGCAGGGATAAGGATGAGATAGTGCTCACCTCGGGTGAGCTTGCGAGCCTTTCTGACGAGGAGGTAAAGAGGCTGCTGCCGCGTCTTCGTGTGCTTGCGCGTGCTCTTCCGCAGGATAAGACGAGGCTCGTCCGTCTCTCCCAGGAGCTGCAGCTAGTCGTTGGAATGACGGGCGACGGGATAAACGACGCCCCCGCTCTGAAGCTAGCCGACGTCGGTTTTGCAATGGGCAGCGGCACCGATATAGCAAAAGGGGCAGGGGATGTTGTAATTATTAACAACAGCTTATATGCAATCAACCGCACCATTCTATACGGTCGCACGATTTTTAAATCTATAAGGAAGTTCATAACCTTCCAGCTGATTATGAATTTCGCTGCCTGCGGTGTGTCAATCCTCGGTCAGCTTGTCGGTGTCGAAACGCCGATAACCATTATCCAGATGCTGTGGGTAAATATCATTATGGACACCCTCGGCGGTCTTGCCTTCTCGGGGGAGCCTGCGCTCTCCTATTATATGAAGGAGGCACCTAAGCGGCGCGACGAGCCGATTCTCACCTCCGGAATGCTTGCGCGCATCCTCGTTATGGGTACATACACGCTTGTGCTTTGCCTTGTTTTCTTAAAGGCGGATATTTTTCGCAATATGTTCCTCGGTGCCAACGCGGAGCTGCGCCTCCTCACCGCCTTCTACGCGTTGTTTATCTTCCTCGGTATCTTCAACTGCTTTGCCGCAAGGTGCGAGCGTATGTGGGTGCTGTCGAATATAAGCAAAAACAAGCCATTCGTAGTCATTATGCTCCTTATATCCTTGATACAGATGTGCATAATCTTCTACGGCGGAGAGGTTTTTCGCTCGAGCCCCCTCTCGTCAAGCGAGCTTTGGATGGTACTGCTTCTCGCCTTCAGCGTAATACCGTTCGACACGGCAAGGCGAATTGTTACAAAAATGGTGAGCGTCGTGAGAAGGAAGGGATAGGGTGCCTCGGAGAAAGAAAAAGGCAACGGGAATTTGCTCCGCCTTACGAGCTTCCCACAGGGAAGGGCGAAGCAATGTAACGAACCCAATCCGTGCGATTAACACAGTTGAATTGCAAGGCTATGCGATACACAGCGAGTAGCACGGAGGCGGGGCAGTGCCTCGGAGAAAGAAAAAAGGCAACGGGAATTTGCTCCGCCTTGCGAGCTTCCCACAGGGAAGGGCGAAGCAATGTAGCGAACCCAATCCGTGCGAGAGCCCGGATTAACACAGTTGAATTGCAAGGCTATGCGATACACAGCGAGTAGCACGGAGGCGGGGCAGTGCCTCGGAGAAAGAAAAAGGCAACGGGAATTTGCTCCGCCTTACGAGCTTCCCACAGGGAAGGGCGGAGCAATGTAGCGAACCCAATCCGTGCGAGAGCCCGGATTAACATAGTTGAATTGCAAGGCTATGCGATACACAGCGAGCAGCACGGAGGCGGGTTCGGTTGCTGCTCAAAAGAAGAAAGGGCGCAAATAGCGCCCTTTCTTCTTTTGGAGCAGGCAACGGGAATCGAACCCGCACGGCCAGCTTGGGAAGCTGGAGTTCTACCACTAAACTATGCCTGCGACAGTATTATTCTACCACCTCATAGCTTAAAAATCAATACTTTTTTGTCGATTGGAAAAAAAGAATTTTAAAAAATGATATATTAAAAGCAATCTTTTATTTATAGCCCCTTGACAAAACGGAAAATAAATGATAAAATAAGGAACGGTTCGCTGGTGTGGCTCAGTCGGTAGAGCAGTTGATTCGTAATCAACAGGTCGCCGGTTCAAGTCCGGCCACCAGCTCCATAATCTCGTTCCCAGGAACGAGATTTTTTATTGTCTTTACAAATCCGACCCTTTATGATAGAATATAAGAAAAATAAGCTTGACCGAGGTGTATATGGACCTTTGTAACCTTTCGGTGATAAAAGAGGTAATGGCGGAGGCAGGGATAACCTTCCGCAAGGAGTTCGGTCAGAACTTCCTGATAAACAGAATGATACCCGAGGATATCGCGGACGCGTGTGCAAATGAGGAGAACAGCCTTATTCTTGAAATCGGTCCCGGTATCGGTTGCCTTACCAAGGAGCTCGCTCTGCGGTATAAGAAGGTGGTTGCCGTTGAAATTGACCGCGGACTTATCCCGGTCCTCTCGAGGACTCTTTCCGATTTCGATAATATCACGGTAATAAACGCAGATATTATGGAGACTGATATTGCCGCTGTCGTTGATGAATATTCGGATGGCATGCCCGTGTCCGTGTGCGCGAATCTGCCGTATTACATCACCACACCTATACTTATGCGTCTTTTGGAGTCGGGAGTTAAGTTTTCGTCCATAACCGTAATGGTGCAGAAGGAGGTCGCTGACAGACTCGTTGCACCTGCGGGAAAGGCAGACTACGGAGCTATCACGGCGGTTCTCGGATATTACGGTGAGGCGAAGCGATTGTTCAAGGTTTCGGCAGGCTGCTTTATGCCTGCACCCAAGGTTGACAGCGCCGTAGTGAGGATAGACCTTTATCCCACACCTCGCTATAATCCCAAGGACGTCGCCTTCTTCCGCAACCTTATAAAGGCGGCGTTTGAAATGCGCAGAAAAACTCTGACAAACGCAATAAACGCAAAATTTCCGCACATAGAAAAGGGCAGAATTGCAGATGCACTAAAGTCTATGGGGCTGGATGAGAACATCCGCGGTGAGAGACTCACCACGGAGCAATACGCAACTCTGTCGGATTTGCTTATATAAAAAGAGCGAGGAAAACCCTCGCTCTTTTCTCTTTCTGCCTTATTCCTTCCACTCAAGAGAGCGGGATACCGCTCTGCGCCAGGTGCGAATACGCTCCTCGCGCCAGTCGGAATCTTTCCCCGGCGTGAAGCACTTATCAACTCCGCGCAGTGCCTTGATTTCTTCAAGCGAGGAATACACCCCGAGGCTGAGACCTGCGAGAAGGGCGGCGCCGAGCGCTGTCGTTTCAACGCACAGCGGTCGCTCGATATCCGTGCCCAGAATGTCCGACTGTATCTGCATAAGCAGGTTGTTGGAGGAGGCACCGCCGTCCACCTTGAGGCTTGTGATATCAATGCCCGTTACCTTCTTCATTAGGTCGATGACGTCGGTTGTCTGATATGCTATCGACTCGAGCGTTGCCCTTATGATGTGGTACTTTGTTGTTCCGCGAGTGATTCCTATTATCATTCCGCGCGCATATGCATCCCAATAGGGTGCGCCAAGTCCCGAGAAGGCAGGCACGACAACGACACCTCCCGAGTCGGGCACCTTTGATGCGTAGTATTCGCTGTCGGGGGCAGATTCAATGAGGCGAAGTCCGTCTCGCAGCCACTGTATAGCCGCACCGCAGGTAAATACCGAGCCCTCGACAGCATAGGTAACCCTGCCTCCGATGCTCCAGGCAACGGTGGTGAGGAGTCCGTCACCGCTGATATGCGGCACCTCCCCCGTGTTTATAAGCATAAATGCACCCGTGCCGTAGGTATTCTTTATCTCTCCCTCACCGAAGCAGCACTGACCGAACAGAGCCGCCTGCTGGTCGCCTGCAACACCGCCTATCGGTATTTCCACACCGAACAGCTTGGGGTCGGTGTAGCCGAATATGCCGGAGGAGTCCTTCACCTCGGGGAGCATAGAGAGGGGAACGGTGAACAGCTTCGCCAGCTCCTCGTCCCAGGCGAGGGAATTGATGTTGTAGAGCATCGTTCTCGAGGCATTTGAGGGGTCGGTGGCGTGTACCTTGCCGCCCGTGAGATTATAAATGAGCCAGCTGTCAACCGTGCCGAAGGCAAGCTCGCCTCGCTCGGCTCTTTCTCTTGCGCCCTCTACGTTGTCGAGTATCCATTTTATCTTGCTTGCCGAGAAGTAGGGGTCGAGGACAAGCCCTGTCTTGCTCTTTATCATATCACTGTATCCTGCCTCGACAAGGCTCTCGCAGTATTCTGCCGTCCTGCGACACTGCCAGACAATGGCATTATAGATAGGTACGCCCGTCCTTTTGTCCCATACAACGACCGTCTCGCGCTGGTTTGTGATACCGATACCGATTACCTCGTCCCACAGTGCGCCGATTTTTAGCAGTGCCTCGGTGGCAACGGCAACCTCCGTCGACCATATTACCATCGGGTCGTGCTCAACCCAGCCGTCGGCAGGGAAGTGCTGAGTGAATTCTCTGTGGCAGGTGCTGACGGGATTGCCGCTCCTGTCAAAAAGAATACAGCGCGAGCTCGTCGTGCCCTGGTCGAGTGACATTATGTATTTCTTCATTTTTCTCTCCGTAATATGCGCATCTACTTCGCAAAATAAATAAAGCAAGAGTCGCGCATTTGTCACATTTCTATAAAAAAATCTCCCCGAGCATAGTATGCCCGGGGCGTGATTTTTACTGAATTTCTACAGTAACGTGCTTGCCGCACGTATTCGCTGCTGCTTTCATTATCTGTCTGATAGCCTTTGCAATCTTGCCGTGGCGACCGATTACCATACCGGTATCGTCCTCAGCAACGGTAAGAACAAGCTCAACGCTATCTCCGTCAACAGTTTCTGTTACGTTAACGGCATCGGGAGTGTCAACGATAGCACGTGCGATATCTGTAAGTATCTGCTTCAGATCCATTTTCGCATCCTTAGCCTTGCGGCTTCCTTCCGATTGTTATTGAGATAATTACTTAATGATTTCAGTCTTCTTGAGAAGAGTTCTTACGGTCTCGGTGGGCTGAGCGCCGTTAGCGAGCCACTTGGTAGCCTTCTCTGCATTGATCTTGATATCAGCGGGATCGGTGAGGGGGTTGTAGTAACCGATTTCCTCGATGAACTTACCGTCGCGGGGAGCTCTCTCGTCTGCAACTACTACACGGTAGAAGGGGCTCTTCTTTGCACCGATTCTCTTGAGTCTGATTTTAACTGCCATTTTTCTTTTCCTCCAAAATGTTTGTTAATTTATTTTATTTTTTTTAAGAATTACATACCGAAGGGCGATTTTCTGCCGCCGAAGAAGCGGTGCTTGCCCGAGAATTGCTTCATCATCTTTTTCATCTGGTCGAACTGACGAAGCAGCTTGTTCACGTCCTCAACCGAGGTGCCCGAGCCCTTGGCGATTCTGCGACGGCGGGAGCCGTTGATAAGCTCGGGACGAAGTCGCTCCTCCTTTGTCATTGAGAGGATTATCGCCTCGATTCTCGTCATCTGCTTTTCGTCCACCTGAGCATCCTTGAGTGCACCCGCGTTAACGCCGGGCATCATACCGATGAGCTGATTGAGGTTGCCCATTTTCTTGAGCTGGTAGAGCTGTGCGAGGAAGTCGTCGAGGGTGAAGGTTTGCTCTCTGAATTTCTTCTCGAGCTCCTTTGCCTGCTTTTCGTCGTATGCCGCCTCTGCCTTTTCGATAAGGGAGAGCACGTCGCCCATGCCGAGAATTCTCGACGCCATTCTGTCGGGGTGGAACAGCTCGATAGCATCAAGCTTCTCTCCCGTTCCGATGAATTTGATGGGCTTGCCCGTGATGTATTTTACGGAGAGCGCCGCACCGCCGCGCGTGTCGCCATCCATTTTCGTGAGTACAACGCCCGTAATGTCGAGCAGCTCGTTGAAGGTCTTTGCTACGTTGACCGCATCCTGACCTGTCATTGCGTCGACAACGAGGAGGATCTCGGTGGGGTTGACCGCGCCCTTTATTTTGACGAGCTCGCCCATAAGCTCCTCGTCAATATGAAGTCGACCTGCGGTATCGATAAATACCATATCGTGGCCGTTCTTCTTTGCGTGCTCAATGCCTGCTTTCGCAATTTCGACGGGGGAGATCTTCGTTCCCATCGAAAAAACGGGGATATTCACCGTGTCTCCAACGATCTTCAGCTGATCTATTGCCGCAGGGCGGTAGACGTCGCAGGCTACAAGCAACGGGTTCTTTCCCTTGTGCTTCAGCATGTTTGCGATCTTACCCGTGTGGGTAGTCTTACCTGCACCCTGGAGTCCAACCATCATTACGACCGTGGGCGGGCGCGAGCTTATCTCGAGCTTGGCAGACTCGCTGCCCATAAGCTTAATAAGCTCCTCGTTTACTATCTTTATTATCTGCTGGTCGGGCATAAGGCTCTCAAGCACCTGAGTGCCGACCGCCCTTTCCGTAACCGCCTTAATAAAGTCCTTGACAACCTTGAAGTTAACGTCGGCCTCGAGAAGTGCGAGCTTGACCTCTCTCATGCCTTCCTTAACGTCTGCCTCGGTGAGCTTGCCCCTGTTCCTGAACTTTTTGAAAGCATTCGTAAGTTTTTCAGTAAGACTCTGGAACAGCATATTAAACTCCTTTTTCAAGAATTTCGATAACCCTCTCGAGCTCCTCTCGGGTGGTGGCGCTGCCGCCCTCTGCCGCATTTGCGAGCAATCGCAGGGTATCTATTGCCTTTTGCGTTTGTGCGTGCCTTTCGGCAAGGTGGAGCTTCTCCTCCAAAAGAGTTATCTGCTCCTCGCATCTCTTTATAATATGTCGGATGCCCTGGCGCGATATGCCCTCGCCCGTGGCGATCTCTGCAAGAGAGAGGTCATCCTCGTAATATGCTCTCATAACGTCCTGCGCATGCTCGTCGAGCACGTCGACGTAGAAGTCGAGCAGGTATGCGAGCCTCATATTCTTTTCAAACATAATAACCTCGCCCAAAATAGGTGTAAAGCAAATTACTTTACAAGTATAACAGCTTTTTTCTCCCTTGTCAATAGATTTTAAAAAAATATTCGTCTTTTTTTGAAAAAACACTTGATTTTTTTTGTTTAATATGCTACAATTCTTTAGGTATGATAAAAAATGGCAAAAGATGCGATGCGTAAGGTTTCGGACCCTCTCAGCCGTTACACTTCGATAAGCGCCCAGCCTTTATAAAATAAGGAGAAAAAAGATGGCTAATATCAAGTCAGCAAAGAAGCGTATCCTCGTTAACCGCTCCAAGGCTCTTCAGAACCAGATGGTAAAGAGCCAGCTCAAGACCGCTATAAAGAAGTTCAACGCGGCTGTTGAGGCAGGCGACAAGGCACAGGCTTCCGAGCTTTACAGAGTAGCAGTTAAGAAGGTAGACCAGGCAGTTGCTCACGGCATCCTTCACAAGAACAACGCGGCTCACAAGAAGTCCCAGTTCACTCTCAAGTTCAACGCAATGGCATAATGCATAAAGAGGAAAGCGACGACCAACCCACGTCGCTTTCTTTTTTATTTCCTTGACTTATATAATATAATGTGGTAAAATTATAAAAAAGCTACACAGATATCAGGAGCAAGTGATGAAAGCAAGAAAATACGAAAAGCTCTCACCCGAGATTACCGAGCGCATAAGAGAGGATATGGAGAAGGGGACTCGCCCCGACTTCGCCGCAAAGGGGTCGATGGCGGTGCGCCGCAATCCCGACTTTGACCGCGAGTCCATCTGGCGCCCCGCATACGTGCGCGACGTGGATAAGATAATGCACAGCCCTTACTACAACCGCTATACCGATAAGACGCAGGTATTCTCCTTCTATAAAAATGACGATATAACGAGACGCGCTCTCCACGTGCAGCTCGTTTCGCGCATAGCGCGCTCTATCGGCTCTGTGCTCAACCTCAACCTCGACCTTATCGAGGCGATAGCCCTCGGTCACGATATCGGCCACACCCCCTTCGGTCACGCAGGCGAGCGCTTTATCAGCGAGGTCTACCATGCCGAGACGGGCAGATACTTTAACCACAACGTACACAGCGTAAGAGTGCTCGACGGCATCTTTCCGCTTAATATCACCCTCGATACTCTCGACGGTATTATCACGCACAACGGTGAGTTTGAGATGAGCGAGTATTACCCCTCGGTGATGCCCGATTTCGCCACCTTTGACAAAATGGTGGAGAGCTGCTACGTTGATGAGAAAAATATAGAGAAGATCGTACCCTCGACCCTTGAGGGCTGTGTTGTGCGCGTGTGCGATATGATTGCCTACCTCGGCAAGGACAGGCAGGATGCCGCCCGTGCTAAGCTCACCCCCTCGGATACACATCTGCCCGATGCCAGCATCGGAACAATCAATGCCGAGATAATCAACAATCTTGAGGTCAATATAATAGAGCACAGCTACGGCAAGCCGTATATCATGCTCGATAAGGAGCATTACCTCGGACTCAAGGAGGTAAAGCGGGTTAACTATGAGCAGATATACAGGACAGAGAAGATTACCCACGTGCTTGACACCACGGTAAAGCCAATGATGCAGAAGATGTATATGAAGCTGCTCGGCGACCTCAAGGCAGGGAACATGTCCTCTCCCGTGTTCAAGCACCACGTAGACTTCGTCCAGGGCAATCACTACGCGGCAAAGACCCCGTATATAGAGACCGAGCCAAACCAGATTGTCGTTGACTATATGGCGTCGATGACCGACGACTACTGCGCCGAGCTATACGACTTCCTCTTCCCCGATAGCAATATGCACATCAAGTATCACGGATACTTTGAGGATCTGATTTAAGGGGCAAGCCGAATCTGTCGCACGCACTGCGGAATAATGAAATGAAATACGGAGTGAACAATGGCAAAATTGCATATGCTTAAGTCGTTCACAGATACTATAAGTATGTCGTTTGTTCTTGAAGGCGATGACGGAATTTTCGTTGTTGACGGCGGAGATTATACAGAAGCTGATTATATGCTTGAATATCTCAGGATGCTCGGCGGTAGGGTTCGCGCGTGGTTCCTCACTCACCCACACGACGATCACGTCGGCTGCCTTATTAGCCTGCTCGAAGGAAATGACGGTATAAGGGTAGATGAGATATATTATAATTTCCCGACCGAGGAATTTGCGGTTAGTCACGAGCCGAATCAAGGAAGCATGACAACAGCACAGCTCTATAAGAGATTTTATGATATAATTAAAAACAGATGTATAAAAGCGGTCAGGGTAAACAAGCTCGATGAATACAGCTTCGGCAACCTTACAGTGCGCGTGCTGCACACACCAAACGAAAAAATAACGGAGGATGTCCTGAACAATTCCTCCGTGGTATTCCGCTTTGAGACAAAAGGGAAAAGCCTTCTTTTTCTTGGCGATCTCGGCATTGTGGGAGGCAGGGAGCTGCTGGAGCAGATTCCCGAGGAGCTTATTCGGGCAGATTACGTTCAGGTGTCTCATCACGGACAGATAGGGGTGGAAAGGCGCGTTTACGAGGCGATTGCCCCCAAATATGCAATGTGGTGCGCTCCAGAATGGGTATGGAGCAACAGAGCGGGCAAGGACGCAGGCTATGATACGGGCGAAATGACGACCCCGGTAGTCCGCGGATGGCTGAGCGAGCTCGGCACCGTCAGGCAGAATTATCTGGCGTTTGACACAACACAGATAATCGACTTATAGTATTTAAAGATTATGCCTACTAATCAATAGTAAAAAAACACTTCGCTTTAGCGTGATTTCCTTAACGGACAAATCACGCTAACCAAGTTTGCCCTTTGGGTAAGTGAAGTTATCTTTGACACGTGAAGTTCACTTCGTGAGTGAAGTTTCGCCTGACGGCGAAGATATGATAATAAAAAGGAGTACGAACAAATCGTTCGTACTCCTTTTTTGTGCGGCAGGTAAAACCTGCTTTTAAGTTAAATGTTAGTTGGACACGTAGGGAAGAAGAGCCATCTGTCTAGCTCTCTTAACTGCTACGGTGAGCTGTCTCTGGTGAAGAGCGCAGGTACCGGATACGCGTCTGGGGAGGATCTTAGCTCTCTCAGAGATAAACTTTCTGAGCTTTGCTACGTCCTTGTAGTCGATTCCGTCAACCTTATCCTGGCAGAAGATGCAAACCTTCTTTCTTCTGTGCATGGGACGGAAGGGACGCTGAGTATCGTTTCTATCCATTTTGATAGTCCATAACCTTTCCGACTCACGTTTTCTGTATTGCTCGCCCGTTGTGAGCCTCGCGGACGAGGACGGTGCTCCTCTTTAATTAGAAGGGAAGATCGCCGTCGTTAGGAATTTCTTCAAAATTGGCACCGGGTGTCGAGCTGTATGCGGGAGTACCGTATGCCTCGGGGGTATATGCGCCGGCGGGAGCCGCGCCACCGCCCGCTGCGGTCTGAGCGGCAGAAGCAACGAAGGAAACCTCGTCTGCTACGACCTCGGTCGCATATCTCTTCTGTCCGTTGTTGTCGTTCCAGCTTCTGGTCTGAAGCTGACCGCAGATAAGTATGGGATTACCCTTTTTGAAATAGCGGCTGACAAATTCAGCCTGCTGTCTCCAAGTAACGATGTTAATGAAGTCAACGCTCTGCTGTCCCTGCTCAGCCTTCGCAAAGCGGCGATTTACCGCGATGGAGAAGGAGCAAACCGAGATACCTGCTGCAGTCTGCTTAAGCTCGGGGTCTGCAGTCATGTTGCCGATAAGGATAACCTTATTAAAACTTGCCATGATTCCGCCTCCTGTGTTGTTAATTAAGTGTTGAATTATGCCTCTTCAGCAGTATCAACGGGAGCCTCCTCGGTTGCAGCCTCTGCAACGGGAGCCTTAGCTGCCTTCTCGATCTTAGCGGTAGTCATGTAGCGGATGACACCCTCGGTAATACCGAATACGCGCTCAAGCTCGATGGGGAAGCTGGGTTCGCTCTTAAAGGTAACGAGAACGTAGTATCCCTCGGTAATATAGTCGATAGGATACGCAAGTCTGCGCTTACCCCACTCATTAACGTTAACGTCGGTAGCGTTGTCGTTAATAAGGTTTACGAACTTCTCAACGAGTGCCTTGCAATCCTCTTCAACAAGGTTGCCGCTTACTGCAAAGAGAGTCTCATAAGAACAAATCTTCTTTTCCATTTGAATTACACCTCCTTATGGTCATTAAGGCCGTCTCCTGACGGCAAGGGGCGTCGGGTCGAATACCCGAACCAGTACAGTATTTTAGCATATTTATATATAAATGTCAATACCCTTTGTAAAAAATCTCCAAAAATCTTCCTTTTTTCAAAATGAGTCGCCCTAATATTGATTTTCGGTGTCTGTTGTGATAAAATATTCTTAACAAAAAGTCTGGAGCAATTTGAATGAAAACGGTAAAGGAAAGGGCAAACGCCAAAATCAACCTGTATCTCGACGTCCTCTCAAAGCGCGAGGATGGCTTTCACGGAATAAAAACGGTGATGCACTCGGTAGAGTTCGGCGACGATATAACAGTCAGCGTTGAGCCGTCGAGGGAAAGCGCGATTACGCTGTCCGTTGTGGGCAACAAATTCCTGCCTACCGACGGTCGGAATCTTGCCGTCAGGGCGGCAAGGCTCTTTCTCGAGAGGGCGGGGCTCACTGCGACGGTGAATATCCGAATGGTGAAGCGCATACCCGTTGCGGCGGGGCTGGCGGGGGGCTCGTCGGATGCTGCGGCGGTGCTCCGCGCCCTCAACAAGCTCTACGGCAGACTCTTCTCCCACACTGCGCTCAATGCAATAGCGGCAGAGCTCGGCAGCGATATCGTATACTGTCTCTACGGCAGATGCGCACTCTGCGAGGGCAGGGGTGAGATTATGACGAAGATTAGAACTTCTCTGAATGCATACGCGGTTATCGCAATTGCAAACGAGCGCGTATCTACTCCTGTCGCTTACCGCGCGCTTGACGAGCTGTATCACGATTTCGACGGCTCGGTTGCAAGCCTCGGTGAGGAAAAATACAAGCGGCTTTATAACTCACTTCTCGAGAATAAGCTGGATGCCGATTCCCTTTACAATATATTTGAGGGAGCGGTGCTCCCGACCTGCGAGGGAGCGACGAGAGCAAGAGCCCGACTCCTGGAGGAGGGGGCAAGCGCCGCGATGATGAGCGGCAGCGGCCCGAGCGTGTTTGGTATCTTTGACACTGCACAGGAGGCAAGGCGCGTTTGCTTCCTTCTGCGCGGTGAGGGGTTCAGGGCGTATTTTGCCAAGCTTGTATAAAAATTTGTTCTTAATTCGGTGCTGCGGCTTGTCCGCAGCACCTTTTTTGATTAAAGAGGGGTAAAACGATTGACAAGCAACGGTTTTTGTGGTATAATTCTTTATTAAAGAATTCGAGCCGAGCTCGTGGAAAAGGAGGTCAATCCGTGAAGGAATACGACAGAGATTCGTTTTGGAAAATCGATAAGCTTGTACCTAAGAAAAAAACACCGATGTCAACCTTTTCGACGGGTGGGAAGGTCGTCGACTACACCGTCGGCGGAGAGGATGCTCCGACCGACCCCGAGCGAGGACGGCTGACAACCCTCGGCGCTGTCGGCGCTGAGAAAAAAGAGGACAAGGTATATGAGCCGAGTCGCGGACTAATCAAGCGCGTAACGGTAAAATATACGCCCGATAAGTTTGATTTTCACGCCCATTTCGTAAAGGCAGCAAGGCTGTACTACGACTTTGAAGCACCCGAATGCGAGTTTGCCACCTACTACTCCTATATGCCTCAGTATTCGCATATGAACGAGGCGCAGAAGAGCTATTATTTCTATTGGAGAGGTGCCCTCCGACGGGGCGAATTCATAAAAACCGATTATTCGTATCTGTATCTGTACGTTTACGAAATCATAAATCTGCCCGACCTTATACCTCCAAAGCAGGGAATAGATATGCTTATCACCCTCTGGGAGAGGTACAGAGGACAGCTGCCGAACATTGATACGAATATGTCGCTGTGGGTGCAGGATTACTGTCTGGTCCACGGCCTAGAGTGCCCGATGGATAAGCTCTCGGGCTTCATATTCTCGATTCTCGGAGCTGCTCAGTTCAAGGAGTTTTACCTCTTTGATGCAGAAAACCTCGAGGAGGAGGCGATAGCCCCCGTTTTGGCATATCTGTCCGATTATGATTGGCGCACGGGAAGGTATGCGGGCGGTGACAACCGAGAGGCGTATGCGCGCCATATGACGGGAGCTATGAGGCTGCTGATATCTCACCTTCACTCCTGCGGCAGGCTTCTGTCAGGCACGGAGGAGCTGCAGAAAATGCAGAGGGGCGCTTTTAAATATGCGCTTACTACATCAGCAATAAAATGCAATATAACGGCGGAGTATATTCCGATTGCCTCCGAGGCGGCACTGCGCGCTACCGTAACGGCGGCGGTAAAATACACCGAGAACAAGCTGCGTGCCCTTATGGGGGCGAAGAGCCGACTTGCCGTGAAGGGACTCGAGGACGAATATAAGGGAATTATCGACACCTACTTTGCCGAGCTGTTTGATAAGGTCAACAGAGAGCGCGCAAGGGCGGCAAGACCCGAGTATGAGCGGCTATATGAGGTTGAGGACAGAGAGCTGTCGGTTGCCGATGCGGATGAGATTGAGCGCGCCTCCTGGTCTACGACGGCAAGGCTGGTTGAGGATATCGATGAGTATGCCGAGGCGACCGAGGCAACGACGGTGCTCCCGGACAATTTTGATATGCCATCCGCTTCCCCTGAGAGGGGGGAAAGAGACCGAGGCATAGAGACCTACGGTCTTGACAGGAGCCATATCGAATTCGTGCGCGCCGCACTTGTCGGTGACTATAAGGAAATGCGAGACATTGCCAACAGACTCGGCGAGCTGTGCGACACTCTTGCCGACACGGTAAACGGTGCGTTTGCCGACGGGTTTGGCGACGTTATACTTGAGGTGTCCGACGGTGGATACACGGTTATAGAAGATTACAAAGAGGATATTGAAGAATGGATACAAGCACTAACGAGGTAAAGGTACCGAAAAGAATATTGAACACTCTTCTTTCTTCGCTTTCTGCGGGAGTTGTGCCGCGCATCGGTGCGCCCTACATTGCGATAGGAAGAAAGGAGGAGATTGACTCGCTGCTCGATAATCTCGATGCGGTTGCCGAGGGCGGAGCCTTCACTCGCTTTCTTATAGGAAGATACGGCAGCGGCAAGAGCTTTCTTATCCAGCTGATACGCGGATATGCACTTGAGCGCGGATTTATATGCGCGGATGCCGACCTTTCTCCCGAGAGACGTCTGACCGGAGGAAACGGAGCGGGGCTGGCAACCTATAAGGAGCTTATGATAAATATGGCGACAAAGGCGTCACCCGACGGAGGCGCGCTTGCCACCGTGCTTTCAAGGCACTTTACCAAGCTGAAAACCGATATTATAGCAGAGGGGATTCTCCCCGAGTCAACTCTATTTGAGACCGAGGTGAAGAAAAGGGTATATATGACCCTCTCGGAGCTTGAGGGAGACGTGGGTGGCTTCGATTTTGCAAGCGTGCTGGGCGAATACTATGCAGCCTCTATGCGTGATGACGGTGAGAAGAAGAGCGCGTGCCTGCGCTGGCTGCGCGGTGAGTTCTCGACAAAGACGGAGGCGAGGGCGGCGCTCGGAATATCCGTCAGCTCGATTATCGACGACGACAACTGGTATAACTACGTTAAGCTCCTCTCCGCACTCTCCGTTATGCTCGGTTATTCGGGACTTATACTCTTTATCGATGAGTGCGTGAATCTGTATAAGATACCTAACAGAATATCGAGAGAGGCAAACTACGAGAAGCTTCTCGCCATATTCAACGACACCCTCCAGGGCAAGGCAAAGAGCCTCGGTGTTATCTTTGGAGGCACACCTCAGTTTCTCGAGGATACAAGGCGCGGACTCTTCAGCTACGATGCATTGAAGAGTCGACTAACCGATTCGCGTTATTCGGAGCTCGGCTACCAGAATCTCTCCTCTCCCGTTATAAGACTTCGCCGCCTTTCGGACAACGAGCTTCTCGCTCTTACAAAAAGACTCTCAAAGCTGTATATGCAGCGAGAGGGCAGAGATATGCCGCTTGTTTCCGATGCACAGATTGAGAGCTTTATAAGGACCTCGACGGCAAGGGCGGGGGCGGATGAGATGATAACCCCGAGAGAGATTATAAGAGACTTTCTGACCCTGCTCAACATTCTGCGCGACAACCCGACGGCAACCTTCGAGGAGCTGGTAAAGACGGTGGTTGCAAAGGGTGACCCGCCGCCTCCCGCAGGCGGTGGTGACGGGGATGCTCCTGCACCGAAGGGTAAAATAACTTTATTTGATATTGATATTTAATTTTTGGCAGAAAGGAGAAGCAAGATGAGTAATGCCGATTTGATTTTTGACAGATTTCCCGATTTTATAAAGGAATACATCTACTCTCACGGCTGGAGTGAGCTGCGCGACATTCAGCTCGCGGCGGCGGACGTTATATTCAACAGCGAGGCAAACCTTCTTCTTTCGTCCTCCACCGCCTCGGGCAAGACGGAGGCGGCATTCTTCCCGATAATTGCGGACATATACGACAATCCGAGCGAGGTGAAGTCGGTGTCGGTGCTGTATATCGCACCGCTAAAGTCGCTTATCAACGACCAGTTCTACCGTCTCGAGGAGGTGCTTGATGCGAGCGGAATTCCGCTCACGCACTGGCACGGAGACGTCGGTGCCTCGCACAAAACGAAGCTGCTGAAGAACCCGGAGGGTATCCTTCAGATAACGCCCGAGTCTCTTGAGTCGATGCTGATAAACCGCTCCAACGATATTCCGCGCATTTTCGGTGGACTCAAATACGTCGTTATCGACGAGATACACGCCCTGATAGGTCAGGATAGAGGTAATCAGGTTATTTGTCAGCTCTCGAGGATTGGGCGGCTTATAGGTCATAATCCGCGTAGGGTAGGTCTCAGTGCTACTCTCGGAGACCTTACCGTAGCCGCAGAGTGGCTGGGCGCGGGCAGCGGCAGGGATACTACCGCACCCGTACCGCCGAGGCTGCCGCTTAAGTGGAGGCTTGGACTCGAGCACTTTTATATACAGAATCCACACGAATCGCAGACCGCCGATCCGAGTCGCTCTACGGCTCCCGACACCGATAAGGGTGGGCGAGCGCTGCTTGACGCAGGGTATGAGTTTCTCTATGACTCCGTATACGGCAAGAAGGCGCTCGTGTTCTCAAACTCGAGGGAGGAAACAGAGTACGTTACCGCAACTCTGCGTCAGATAGCAAGGCACAGACGGGATAACGACGTTTTTCTCATCCACCACGGCAACCTATCCGCTTCGCTGCGTGAGGATGCGGAGCTGAAAATGAAGGATGACGGAGTCGGCTCGGTTGTTACCTGTGCTACTGTGACTATGGAGCTGGGTATTGATATCGGTCGCCTTGAGCGCGTTGCGCAGGTTGGCGCACCAACGACGGTGTCGGGCTTTCTGCAGCGACTCGGTCGCTCGGGCAGAAGAGGCGCGCCTCCCGAGATGATAATGGTATACAGAGAGGAGCAGGCGCTGCCAAACGCACCCCTGCCCGAGATTATTCCGTGGGAGCTGCTCCGCGGTATCGGAATAATCGATCTGTATTCAAAGGAGCGTTTTATTGAGCCACCGAAAATAAGGAAAATGCCCCTGAGTCTTGCTTTCCACCAGACACTCAGCACTATTGTCTCGCAGGGCGAGCTTGTGCCAAAGGCGCTCGCGGAGCGCGTGCTCTCACTGCCGCCTCTTTCAACGTTGCCGCGAGAGACTTACCGCGCGCTTATCGTGTCAATGGTAAACTCGGATTATCTCGAGATGACGCCCGAGGGCGGTCTTATAATTGGACTTGCGGGCGAGAGGATAATTAATTCTTATAAATTCTACGCAGTTTTCAAGGATAGCGAGGACTACACAGTTCGCTGCGAAAGCGAGGAAATAGGCACCATCACCAACCCCGTTCCCGTGGGCGACCGCTTTGCTCTGGCGGGCAGAGTGTGGGAGGTCAAGGAGGTTGATATGCCCCGCAAGCTCATCTTCGTCAAGGCTGTGGACGGCAAGATGGAGATATCCTGGCCGGGGGACGGCGGAGAGATACACACGACTCTTCTGCTTGCTATGCGCTCGGTGCTCCTCTCGGACACCGATTATGCGTATCTCGGGGAGAATGCAAAAACGAGGCTCGACAACGCCCGTCGCGTGGCACAGAACGCAGGGATGGATAAGAAGCTCGTTGTGTTCCTCGGTGGACAGAGCTTTGCGTTCTTCCCGTGGCTGGGCACGCGCTCCTTCCGAACTATGCGCCGCATTATGCAAAAGCATGCCTCGGAGCTTGGTATATCCGATATACAGAGCGAGGGCTGCTGCTATATCACCTTCAAGGCGAAGGACAGACGCGCAGGCGAGGAGCTGATTAGGGCGATAGGGAATATCATAGAGCGCGACGGACTCGACACCGCCTCGCTTGTAGCCGACGGAGAGTGCCCCGTGTTCGATAAATTCGACGAGTATATTCCACCCGAGCTGCTTCGCGAGGCATATGCCGCCGACAGACTTCTTGACAGCGAGATACTTGAGAGATACCGTGATGGAGGGCTATACGTATGATGTACGATCTTCTTGCCTCTGTTTACGATGAGATAAACGGAGATATATCCTATCCCGAGTGGGCGGATTTTATAGAGAGAATTATCAGTGATAATTACACTGCGGGCAAGCCCGAGCTGGTGCTCGACCTCGGGTGCGGCACGGGAAGCATGACGATAGAGCTCGCCCGTCGCGGCTATGATATGACGGGCATCGACCTCTCGCCCGAGATGCTCGACGTTGCAAGAGAGCGCGCCGAGGAGGCGGGAGTTGGGGACAAAATGCTCTGGCTGTGCCAGGATATGACGGAATTTGAGCTCTACGGCACCGTAGACGTTGCCGTTTCCTGCCTCGACTGCCTTAATCATCTCACCGAGGACGGGGAACTGAAAAAATGTCTCTCTCTGGTTCATAATTACCTTATCCCCGACGGACTGTTTATCTTTGATATCAACGGACGGGCAAAGTTCGAGAATATCTATGCGTCAAACAGCTACGTTATGGAAACGGAGGGGGCTATGTGCGTGTGGCAGAACGACTATGACCCCGAGGAGGAGCTGTGCGGCTTTTATATAACCCTCTTTTCCGAGAGGGATGACGGAACGTATGAGCGATACGACGAGGAGCAGTGTGAGCGAATGTATACACTCGACACGGTAAAAAGGCTGCTCGGGGAGGAGGGCTTTGAGCTTATCGGTGCTTATTCCGATTATAGCCTCACACCCGCAACGGATGAAAGCGAAAGAATATACGTCGCCGCAAGGTGCATAAAGGAGTAGAATGTAAAATGGAAAACAAAAAGTCAACGATATTAAGAGGTATGACCCGCGATGGCTCTGCGAGAATACTCGTTATTAACTCCACCGAGCTTGTTAATGGGATGATTCGGGCGCATAAGACCACCCCTACCGCCACCGCCGCACTTGGCAGAACGGCAACGGCGGCATCCATGATAGGCACTATGCTGCCCGAGGACGGGGATACAGTTACCATCACCTTTGCGGGAGACGGCGAGGCAGGCAAGGTTATAGCGGTTGCCGACTACTTCGGTAACGTTAAGGGATATATACAGAACCCGATGGCAAATCCGCCGAAGAAGCCAAACGGCAAGCTCGACGTCGGCGCAGCGATAGGCAGAGGCACTCTCAGCTTTGTCAAGCAGCTTGGCAAGGGTGAGCCGCAGATAGGCATGACCGAGATAGTGACGGGCGAGATAGCGGAGGATATTGCCTCCTACTTTGCTAACAGCGAGCAGGTGCCGACCCTCCTTTCTCTCGGTGTGCTTGTTGACAAGGATTATACCTGCCTTGCCGCAGGCGGAGTTCTCGTGCAGCTGCTGCCCTTTCCCGACGAGTCGATAGTTGATATTCTGGAACGAAATGCGAGTGCACTCGGAGGAGTATCTCATCTCTTTGAGCGCGGACTCTCCAACAAGGAGATTGCGGATATAGCTCTCGAGGGTATTCCATACGACGTGTTCGATACCGTAGAGGTCGAATACAGATGCGATTGCTCCCGTGCTAGGATGCTCGAAAAGATGCGCTCCCTCGGTAGCAAGGAGCTTCTCGGTCTGCTCGACGAGCAGGAGGCGGAGGGCAAGGAGCGCACCCTTACAGCTGCGTGCCGCTTCTGCAACAGCGAATACACCTTTACCGAAAAGGAGCTTATAAAATAAACCCTTTCCCTCGCCGTCGCATATAGTGATGGCGAGGGGATTTTTTTGCCCCACGGGGAGAGTATATGAATTTTTTGTCCGAACGGAATATACGGCAGCACCGCGAATACGTACGGGAGCTGGAGCACCGATATTCGATTTTTGTGAAGAGCTATCCCGTCCTTGAGGGGAAGGATGCTGTGGGAATACGTTTATCACGCATCGCGAGAGGGGAGAGGGAGGAGGCTTTGCGGCTATACTGTGAGCTTGCGGCGCACCGCCTTTTTTTCTCCTCCTTTTGCGACAGATGCGTGAGATGCGCTGCGATTGCCGAAAGGTACGGCAGCGAGGCGAGCTTTTTGCATGAGCTTCTCCGCTATTCTCTGGAGAGGGAGGGCTTTTTGCTCATTTACGTTGACAGACGAGGGGAGGTCCGTTACAGTGCGGGCAGGGAATACTGCGATATATTCCTGCGTCAGTCCCCCTCGCTTGCGGTTGATTTGTGTGAGCATGCATATCTTCCCGACTACGGGTTTGATAAGTACACCTATCTGAAAAGGGCGCTCTCCTTCCTCGATTTGTCAAAAATTACAAAGGATATTGCAAAATAGAAAAAATAATGCTAGAATATAGGAAGTAACGAAAATAAGGAGAATTTCTATGAAAATTCTTAAAGGAAATGCGGTAGTCGGACAGTCAGGCGGTCCCACCGCGGCAATAAACGCCACACTCTCGGGTGTTATCAGAGGGGCGCTTGCCGCAAAGGAGGAGGGGATTATAAACACCCTCTACGGAATGAGAAATGGCATCGAGGGATTTCTTGAGGAGAGAATGATTGACCTCACCGAGAGGTTTAGAGACGGTGCGGAGCTTGATATACTTGAGCAGACACCTGCGGCGGCGCTCGGCTCCTGCCGCAAGAAGATGAAGTCTGCCGACGCCGATCCCGACACCTACAAGAGACTTCTCGAGATTTTCAAAAAGTATGATATTCGATACTTCTTCTACATAGGCGGCAACGATTCGATGGATACTGTGGCAAAGCTCTCCGAGTATGCGCGCTCGAACGACTATGAGCTGCGTGTTGTCGGCGTGCCCAAGACTATTGACAATGACCTCGCCGCTACTGACCACACCCCGGGCTTCGGCTCTGCGGCAAAGTACGTTGCTACGACTCTTAAGGAGATACTCCGCGACGTCTCCGTCTACACTATGAAGGCTGTCACGATAGTTGAAATAATGGGTAGAGATGCGGGCTGGCTTACCGCTTCGGCAGCGCTCCCGAAGCTCTCCGGCGGTCTTGCACCCGACCTTATCTACCTTCCCGAGCGAACCTTTGACGTTGAGGAGCTTATTGCATCGATAGAGAAGACCTTTGAGGACCATCCTGCCGTGCTCGTTGCGGTATCGGAGGGAATACGCATGGCTGACGGCACCTACGTCGGTGCCAGCGGCACAAAGACCGATGCCTTCGGTCACGTTCAGCTCTCGGGTGCGGGCAAGGCGCTTGAATACATAGTTAAGGAAAGACTTGGCTGCAAGGTACGCTCCATAGAGCTCAACCTCCCCCAGCGCGCTGCGGGACACCTGCTCTCGGGGTGTGATATCGAGGAGTCCGTTAAGGTTGGAATGGGTGCTGTTAAGGTTGCCGCAGAGGGCAGAACGGGTGTCATGATGACTATCGTAAGAGGCGACGGTGATGAATACACCTCCTCCGTCGGATGTGCCGAGATTTCTAGGATAGCAAACGCGGTGCGCGGTGTTCCCGACGAGTATATCAACGATGAATCCAACGGTATCACCGAGGCAGGACTGCGTTATCTCGCGCCCCTTATTGAGGGCGAGGTAAATGTTGTTTACGAGCACGGTCTGCCGAAGCACATTGTTCTTTAATATGAGTTAAAGTGGGGCAGAACGAATATTTTCTGCTTGTGATATTTTTTACGACGGGTGCGCTCTGCGTACCCGTCAAACTTTTTTTTGCTTTACTACTTGATTTTCTTACACCCGTGTGCTAGAATATAGAGGAATTAAATAATACTTATCAAGAGTGGCGGAGGGACTGGCCCTGTGAAGCCCGGCAACCTATATGAAAATATAAGGTGCTAAATCCCGATAGATGAGTGTATCACACGTGCTCGGGAGTTGCGCCGCAATTTTCGGGTGCTTTTTGTTTGATAGGACATCAGATTGGAGAAACGATTATGAAGAAAATGCTTTTTACCTCGGAGTCTGTAACCGAGGGACATCCCGACAAAATATGCGACAAGATTTCTGACGCGGTGCTTGACGCAATCCTCGCCGAGGACCCGATGAGCCGCGTTGCGTGCGAGACCTTTGCGACCACCGGTATCATAACCGTTATGGGTGAGATTACAACCAATGCGAAGTTCGACGTGCAGAAGATAGTGCGCGATACCGTAAACGAGATAGGCTATAACAGAGCAAAGTTCGGCTTTGATGCCAATACCTGTGCTGTGCTCAGCTCTATTCATGAGCAGAGCGAGGATATCGCACTCGGTGTGGACAAGTGCCTTGAGGCAAAGGACGGCGATATGACCGACGCGCTTGATACGGGTGCGGGCGACCAGGGACTTATGTTTGGCTATGCGTGCGACGAGACTCCCGAGCTTATGCCGCTGCCCATCTCTCTTGCACACAAGCTGGCAAAGAAGCTCACAGAGGTGAGAAAATCCGGCAAGCTCTCCTACCTCCGTCCCGACGGAAAGACGCAGGTGACAGTAGAGTACGTTGACGGAGAGCCCAAGAGAGTAGATACCGTCGTTGTATCAACTCAGCACAGTGCGGAAATCGACAGTGCTACTATCCGCAAGGATATAATTGAGCAGGTTATCCTCCCTGTTATACCGAGCGAGCTTATGGACGGCAAGGTAAATATCTACGTAAACCCCACGGGCAGATTCGTCATCGGCGGTCCTCAGGGCGACACAGGTCTTACCGGTAGAAAGATAATAGTTGATACCTACGGTGGATATTCCCGTCACGGAGGCGGTGCATTCTCGGGTAAGGACCCGACCAAGGTGGACAGAAGTGCGTCCTATGCGGCTCGCTACGTTGCGAAGAATATAGTAAAGGCAGGACTGGCAAGAAGATGCGAGGTGCAGATAGCCTATGCCATAGGCATAGCTCGCCCCGTTTCGGTAATGATTGACACCTTTGGCACTGCAGTGTGCGATGAGGAGAAAATCAGCGCAGCCGTGGACAAGCTCGTTGACCTTCGACCTGCGGCAATCATCGAGAAGTTCGACCTGCGCAAGCCGATATACAAGGAGCTTGCGGCATACGGACACATGGGCCGCGAGGAGCTTGGTGTCAAGTGGGAGACGTGCGATATCGCCGACGAGCTGAAGAAGCTTTGTCTCGGTTAAGATACATAGAAAAAGGCGGACAAAATTTGTCTGCCTTTTTTCTTTTTTGCGCTTGATAAATCTTTGATATTCTGTTATACTATAACAGTATAACAAATTCGTCGAAGGGAGGGCTCGTTATGGGCGGTATTTTTGAAACGGTAAAGGGCGTTATTGAAAACGTTGTTTACCGAAACGAGGAAAACGATTACTGCGTCATAGAAATTGTCGACGGGGACAACAATCTTATAACCGCTGTCGGAAATATGCCGATGCCCTTCGAGGGAGAGAACGTTACGCTGACGGGCTCCTTTACATATCACAAGGAGTTTGGCAGGCAGTTTGCCTTTGAGAGCTTTGAGAAAACTCTGCCCGACGAGATAGAAGGAATAATTCAGTACCTCTCGTCGAGGACCGTAAAGGGCATAGGTCCCGTCACCGCGCTCAAAATTGTAAATCGCTTCGGCACGGATACCTTTGACGTTATTGAGAATCACCCCGAGTGGCTCGTCGACGTTCCCGGCATAACGATGAAAAAGGCGGCGGCAATATCTGAGTCCTTCAGAGAGCAGACGGGGCTGCGCAACGTTATGATGTTCTGCAAGGATTATATGGACCGCGCGGAGGTGAACAGAGTTTACAAGCGCTTCGGTGCAGGGGCTGTAGGTATGATAAAGGAAAATCCGTACATACTCTGCCACGAGCACTACGGGATTCCGTTTGAGAAGGCGGATGCGATAGCGCGCGATTTTGGTATTTCTCCTGAATCCTATGACAGAATACTCGCAGGAGTGAGCTACACGCTTACTTATAATGCAGGGGCAAACGGGCATACCTGCCTCCCGTTTGACAAGCTGAGCGCCGCCTCCGCGGCAATTCTTGAGCTCGACGAGGAGACTGTGGGGAAAAGTATATCCCGCTTTATTGAGCAGGAGGAGCTTGTCTGCTATCTTCACGAGGGCACGCGCTACGTTATGAAGCGCGAGGTCGCTGAGTGCGAGGAGTATATTGCATACAGAATTTCCGAAATGGATAAATACTCGGCGCGATTTAGCACGGAGGATATCCGCGCCCTTATCGACAACGTGGAGAGAAGGTTCGGTATAAGCTATGCTGACCTGCAGCGAGAGGCGATATTCGAGGCTCTTCGCGGAAGCATTATGATACTTACGGGCGGTCCCGGCACGGGCAAGACAACCGTTGTCAAGGGGCTGATATCGATATTTGACAGCATAGGGCATAGGTGCGTGCTTGCCGCACCGACGGGCAGAGCGGCGAAGCGCCTCAGCGAGGCAACGGGCGAGGAGGCGAAGACGATACACCGCCTGCTTGAGATGGAGAGAGTCGTCGATGATGTTCCGCGATTTAACCGTGATGCCTCCCGTCCGATAGAAGAGAACGTAGTTATAGTCGACGAGGCATCGATGATAGACCTCAACCTTGCGTGCGCACTCTTCAGGGCAATCAAGCGCGGTGCCAGGCTCATTCTTATCGGAGATACAGACCAGCTACCAAGCGTGGGCGCGGGTAACGTGCTTGCCGACCTCATTGCGAGCGAGCGCGTGAGGACTGTGTGCCTCGTTGAGATATTCAGACAGGCAAAGGAAAGCCTCATAGTTACAAATGCGCACAGAATAAACGGGGGAGAGGACCCCTTGCTTAACAGAACCGACAGCGACTTCTTCTTCGTCAGACGCGAGAACGAGGGGGAGCTTGTCGACACCGTTGCCGACCTCATTGCCAATCGCCTTCCGCGCGCATACGGTAAGGAGATTCGCTCCGAAATACAGGTTATAGCGCCGTCGAAAAAGGGTTCGGGCGGAACACTTAATCTTAACTCGGCGCTGCAGGGAATGCTCAATCCGCCTGCAAAATTCAAGAGGGAGGTGCGTCTGCACGGCACCGTCTTCCGTGAGGGGGATAAGGTGATGCAGACTGCAAACAACTACGAAACCGAGTGGGAGAAGAACGGCGTCACGGGAATGGGCGTGTTCAACGGAGATATTGGATTTATCGAGCTTATAGATACCGCTAAGGAGCAGATGCGTATCAGGTTTGACGACAGGGTTGCAGTCTATTCGTACGATATGGCGGATGAGCTGGAGCTGGCATACGCCATTACGGTGCATAAAAGTCAGGGAAGTGAATATCCGGTGGTTATTATCCCGAGCTTTTGGTGTGCACCCATGCTGATGACGCGAAATCTGTTGTATACCGCAGTTACCCGAGCGAAGAGGATGGTTGTTATTGTCGGACGTTCTGACATTCCGTCGAGGATGGTGGCAAATAATCTTGAGGTTATGAGATACACGACTCTCGGCTACAGAATAGCGCGTATATGACAATTTTGCGAAAAACACTTGAAATTCGTTTTCTTCTATGATATAATATTTTAATAAATTTATTGAAAGGAGCGCGAGGATGACAACTCGGATAGGTATTGACCTCGGATATGCGTATATTACGCTTTCCAATGCTGCGCAGGATATATACAGAGAGCCGTCT
Source organism: Clostridia bacterium (assembly GCA_017403155.1). GTDB lineage: Bacteria > Bacillota > Clostridia > Oscillospirales > CAG-272 > UBA1740. The sequence goes on from JAFQOP010000011.1 coordinate 98,585, forward strand.
GTAATCCTGATGGATAAAGAATCTCGCCGCATACTTTCAATAGGCACGCGTGCCGCGGCAGGAGAGGACACAGATGCGAGTGGCGAGGGCATCCTCGTCCGCCCCTTCAAGAACGGCATGCTCTATTCCTCCGACCTTACGGGAGAGATACTCTCGAGTGTTGTCAGTGCGGTTAAGCCCGCGGAGGAGATAAGCTGCGCTATCGGAGTTCCCTCCGACCTGCTTACGAAGCAGGAAAACGAGATATTCGATATGCTTGCTGCGGCGGGCGTCGGCGAGGCTTTTGCCGTGGACCGCGCGGTCGCGGCGCTTATCGGCGCGGGATATTCGCCCACCATCAGCGCCATCTCGGTAAACATCGGTGCATCGTCGACAGAGATTGCCGTGCTCCACAAGGGTACGATAATTTCCTCGGTTAGAGAGCAGGTCGGCGGTGAGGATTTTGACAAGGCTATAAAGCAGCATATTCTTGACCAGGGCGAGATGAACGTATCCCTGCTTGTGGCGAGGACTATTAAAGAAAAGCTCGGCGCGGTATGGCAGGGGAGGCCCAACGAGAGTATTGATATCGAGGGCACCCTTTCTCTTACCGGAAGCAGGATAAAGATGTCTATTTCAACAGAGGATGTTGTCGGCGTGTTTGAAAAGCCGCTGCAGACTCTCCTTTATGCGATTGCAAACGCGGTGAAGAAGATACCCACGGATTACGTTACAGATATATTTGAAAACGGCATAATCCTCACGGGTGGAGGTGCAGAGCTGTTCGGGCTTGAGACGATGATAAATCGGGTTCTCGGCATAGCAGTAACGAAGCCTGCACAGCCGATAGACGCAGTTGCCAAGGGGCTTGCGAGAATACATACCTTCCTCCCCAAAAAGCATCGACTCAGTGGGAAGAACATCACCGATAAGCTCGCAAAGCTCTACGAGCAGAAAAAGGAAAAGAAATAATAAGCAACCAAATTTTAATGCCGCTAGAGACAGTCGGTTTTGCCCGAAATGCCAAGAAAAGCAACGGCAGAAAGGATATATTGAAAATGAAAAACACAAGCAAGGCAACAAAAATCATCGCATTCGTTCTTCTCGGAGCGATGGTAGTGAGTGCGATAGCAATCCTCGCAATTGCTCTGTCGTAAGGAGTGAGAAAATATGGAGATCCGCGTTGTAGAAAACACTGCACCGAGCGCAAAGCCCGCGGATAGTGAGCTTGGCTTCGGTAAGCACTTTACCGACCATATGTTCGTTATGGATTATGAGGAGGGGAAGGGCTGGCACGACCCGAGAATCATCCCCTTCGGTTATATTTCTCTGCATCCTGCGTCTACCGTTCTTCATTACGGTGCGGAGATATTCGAGGGACTCAAGGCATATCGCACAAAGGACGGCTCGATACAGCTGTTCAGACCTATGGAGAACATAAGGCGTCTTAACACCTCTGCCGAGCGTATGTGCCTGCCCACTCTTGACGAGGGGGTAGCATATGAGACACTCAAGGCATTTATAAGGCATGAGCAGGATTGGGTGCCGCATTCCGAGGGAACCTCTCTTTATATCCGTCCTTTTATGTTCGGTGACGACGAGACTCTCGGCGTGCATACCGTCAAGAGGGCAACCTATATGATTATTGCATCCCCCAGCGGAAGCTATTATAAAGAGGGCATAAATCCCGTAAAAATAATGATAGAGAGCGAGGACGTGCGCACTGTAAGAGGCGGCACGGGCTACGCAAAGTGCGGCGGCAACTATGCCGCGAGCACAAGGGCAGGAGAGAGAGCGAACAAAAAGGGATATTCTCAGGTTCTCTGGCTCGACGGTGTTGAGCGCAGATATATCGAGGAGGTCGGCGCTATGAACGTAATGTTCAAGATCGACGGTGAGATAATCACCCCCGCTCTTACCGGCTCGATACTCCCCGGAATAACGAGAAAGTCCTGCATTGAGGTGCTCAGATCTCTCGGCTACAAGGTCACAGAGAGACTCCTTTCTGTTGATGAGCTGTTTGACGCAGTCAAGTCGGGCAGACTTGAGGAGGCGTGGGGCACGGGCACCGCAGCGGTTGTTTCTCCCATCGGACGTCTTATGTACGAGGACGTTGAGTACGTCATCGGCGGTGAAAGGATAGGGCCCCTCACCCAGAAGCTCTATGATATTCTCACGGGCATCCAGTGGGGAAGAATAGAGGATAGCTTCGGCTGGATAGACAAGCTCTGATGCAGTCTTTTGTTGCATAAAATACCTTTAAATCCATATTGCGCCTGCGTTTTTTTGACGTGGGCGCTTTTTGTTGAATTTTTATTTAAAAAAGACGAATTATTTTTCAATTATGCCTTGACAAATTTCATTAAATAATATAAAATAGCTTTATATTTTTTATATATAGACTTTGGTGAGAAATCCATATGCATATGCTTTTCAAATTTCGTAGCTAGAGCTGCGATACGGTGAGATGTCTCACCGGAGTTTTACCGCGGACGGGGGTGTGGCTCCCGACGGGGATTTCTCGCGCCGAGGAAATGCTTGCTTATCCCCTATGCACTGTGGCGCATGGGGGATTTCCTTTTCCTTCGAAAAATCTGACAAAAGGAGAAAAAGATGAAGGGCTACGAAAAATATCAAAGACAGTATTTCGCTCCCAAGGGGGTAGAGATGTCATGGACCGAAAAAGAATACATAGAAAAGCCGCCCATCTGGTGCAGCGTTGACCTGCGAGATGGCAATCAGGCGCTCATAATTCCTATGAGTCTTGATGAAAAGTTGGAGTTCTTCAAGCTCCTATGCAGGGTTGGATTCAAGGAGATCGAGGTCGGTTTTCCCGCGGCGAGCGAGACGGAGTATGAATTCTGTCGCAGAATAATTGAGGATGGTCTCATTCCCGATGACGTGACCATCCAGGTGCTCACCCAGTCGAGGGAGCATATAATTGCCAAGACCTTCGAGGCGATAGACGGAGCAAAGAGAGCGGTCGTGCACCTCTATAACTCGACCTCCGTTGCGCAAAGAGAGCAGGTCTTCAGAAAGAGCAAGGAAGAAATAATAGATATTGCAAAATTTGGTGCGAGACTGTGCAAGGACTACAAGGCACGTGCAAAGGGGAAGATAACCTTCGAGTATTCTCCCGAGAGCTTTACGGGCACCGAGCCCGAGTTTGCCGCCGAGATATGCAACGAGGTTATCAAAATCTGGGAGCCCACCGCGGACGATAAGGTTATCATCAACCTGCCCGTTACCGTTTCCCACTCGATGCCCCATATCTACGCAAATCAGGTAGAGTATATGCACAGGAATCTTCTCTCGAGGGAGAACGTTATAATATCCCTCCATCCGCACAACGACCGTGGCTGCGCAATAGCGGACAGCGAGCTCGGACTCCTTGCGGGCGGTGACCGAATTGAGGGCACCCTCTTCGGCAACGGAGAGCGCACGGGCAACGTCGACATTATCACCCTCGCGCTAAATATGTACTCGCAGGGTATCGACCCCGGGCTCGATTTCACTAATCTGCCGGAGATAACCGAGGTGTATGAGAAGGTGACGAGAATGCACGTCTATGAGCGACAGCCGTACAGCGGTCAGCTTGTGTTTGCGGCATTCAGCGGCTCTCACCAGGATGCGATAGCCAAGGGAATGAAATTCCGCGAGGACAAGGACGTGCGCTGGACGGTTCCGTATCTTCCAATCGACCCGACTGATATCGGCAGGGTATATGAGGCGGACGTCATCCGCATCAACTCCCAGTCGGGTAAGGGTGGCATCGGCTATATTATGGAAACTCAGTTTAGGCTCAACCTTCCGCCTAAGATGCGCGAGGTGTTCGGCTATCACGTAAAGAGCATATCAGACCGTGAGCACAGAGAGCTGCAGCCGAGGGAGGTCTACGATATCTTCAAGAGAGATTTTGTAAACGTTGACACTCCTCTCACCGTTTCCCGCGCTGTCTACACCGACCTGCCCGACGGAAATATCGAGGGCAGAGTAAATATATCCTATAACGGAAGGAAATATGAGGTTTGCTCCGTGGGTAACGGACGCCTCGACAGTGTGAGCGGAGCCGTGAAGGAGGTCATAGGCGCAGACTATACTCTCGAGACCTATGCGCAGCATGCCCTCGACGGCAAGACGACCTCAAAGGCTGCGTCCTACGTCGGTATAGTTCTTGGCGGAGTGACATATTGGGGCACGGGTATTGACAGCGATATCAGCACCTCGTCGGTTAAGGCACTCATAAGTGCGGTCAACCGTATGCTTACATCGAAATAACAGGAGTTTAATATATGAAGCTGAAGGGTTCAGAAATTATCATAAGAACACTCATAGAGCAGGGTGTTACCGACGTGTTCGGCTATCCGGGCGGACAGGTCATCAATATTTACGATGCTCTCTACAAATACAGAGATGAGATAAACCACGTGCTCACAGCGCACGAGCAGGGTGCCTCTCACGCGGCGGACGGATATTCGAGGGCTACGGGAAAGGTCGGTGTTTGCATTGCGACCTCGGGTCCCGGTGCAACAAACCTCGTTACCGGTATCGCTACTGCGATGCTTGACTCGATTCCGATGGTGGCAATCACGGGCAACGTTCCGTGCTCACTTATAGGAAAGGACAGCTTCCAGGAGATCGATATCACGGGTGTGACGCTCCCCATCACCAAGCACAACTATTTCGTTAACAGAATCGAGGAGCTTGCAGACAGCATAAGAGAAGCGTTTGCAATTGCGAAGTCGGGCAGACCCGGCCCCGTGCTTATCGACGTGCCGAAGGACGTGCAGGTTGCGGAATATGAATACGAGCCTATGCCCGTTGTTGAGAAGCAGGCACTTCCCGAGCCCGAGGCAAAGGACATAGAGAAGGCGGTTGAGCTTATCAACGCGAGCGAGCGCCCCTACATATACATCGGCGGCGGTGCTGCAGGACTCGGACTTGGAAAGGATATAGTGAGACTTGCCGATAAGATTGACGCAGCCATCGGATGTACCTTTATGGGTATATCGGCAATCCCCGACGGATGCCCGAGATTCCTAGGTATGCAGGGAATGCACGGACATTATGCATCCTCTATATCACAGAACGAGGCAGACCTTATAATCGGTGTCGGTGTCCGCTTCAGCGACAGAGCAACGGGCAACGTTGCAAAGTACGCAAGGAGCACCAAAATCATTCAGCTCGACCCCGATTCGGCAGAGATAAATAAGAACGTTGTTGTAGACCTCGGCATTGTTGCAGACGTTGAGCACGCATTCCGCGCGATTCTTGAGGCGGTTGAAAGCAAGGCGCACCCCGAGTGGAGCGCAAGGATAGAGGAGCTCAAGGAAGAGGAGGAGAGGATAGAGAAGCATATTGCCGCCAAGTCCGATGCCAAGCTCAGCCCTAAGATGGTATTTGACGTTATAAACGCATGCAAGCCGCCCCGCACGGTTATAGCTACCGACGTAGGACAGCACCAGATGTGGACCGCGCAGTATGCAACCTTCGATACCACAAGGCGCTTCGTGTCCAGCGGCGGACTCGGTACGATGGGCTTCGGTCTCGGTGCGGCAATCGGTGCTCGCGTTGCAACCGGTGACACCACGGTGCTTATCACGGGTGACGGAAGCTTCGGTATGAATCTCAATGAGCTTGCTACTGCTGTTTCGCACGGAATACCTGTGGTCGTCGTTCTCATGAACAACGGTGTTCTCGGTATGGTAAGACAGTGGCAGACTCTCTTCTTCGGAAAGAGATATTCGGAGACTGTTCTCACAGACAGACGTACCGATTTTGTCAAGCTCGCAGAGGCGTTCGGTGCTGTTGGCTACCGTGCCGGCACGAGGGAAGAATTTGAGGATGCCTTCAAGAAGGCTATTGCATCTGGCGAGGTCACGGTAATTGATACGTTGATCGACAAGGATGAGTTCGTTCTCCCCATGCTTCCTCCCGGTGGCTCGATTGACGATATTATTACCGAGATTGATTAAGAGAGGAGAAAAAAATGGCAAAAACGGAAAAGTTTGTAATTGCTATGTACGTCGACAACAAGTTCGGTGTGCTTACAAGAGTAACGGGTATGTTTACCAGGCGCGGCTTCAACATTGATGCGCTCGCCGTTGGTGAGACCGAGTCCTCTGACTACTCCAGGATTACCATAACCCTGAGCGGAGACAAGTACGTAAGGGAGCAGCTTATAAATCAGCTGAACAAGCTCCACAACGTCAAGAAGGTCGAGGTGCTCGACGACGATTGCATAAAGCGCCAGCTTATGCTTCTCAAGGTTTCCTACACCTCCGCAACCCGCGCCGAGATACTCGCGGCAGTCGAGGTATATCGCGCCAAGGTAATCGACTATACCACGGGCGAGATGTGTATAGAGGTTACGGGCGACCCGAGCAAGATAGACGCGTTCATAAAGCTTATGCTCCCCTTCGGCATACTTGAGATGTGCCGCACGGGTGTGGTTGCTCTCGAGCGCGGAAACAAAACCCTTTTCAATAACGATTAGAAAATAAAATACATATATTCAAGGAGAAACAAAATCATGGCAAACAATGCAAAAATCTACTATCAGCAGGACTGCGACCTGAACAAGCTTAACGGCAAGACCGTTGCTATAATCGGATACGGCTCACAGGGACATGCTCACGCGCTCAACCTCAAGGAATCGGGTGTTGACGTTATCGTAGGCCTTTACGTAGGCTCTAAGAGCTGGGAGAAGGCAGAGAAGGCAGGTCTCAAGGTTATGACCGCCGCTGACGCAGCAAAGAACGCTGACGTCATCATGATACTTATCAACGATGAGAAGCAGGCAAAGCTCTACAAGGAGAGCATTGAACCCAACCTCACCGAGGGCAAGACTCTGGCATTTGCACACGGCTTTAACATTCACTTCGGCTGCATCAAGCCCCCCAAGAACGTAAACGTTATCATGGTTGCTCCCAAGGGCCCCGGTCACACCGTCCGCTCCGAGTACCAGGTAGGTAAGGGTGTTCCTTGCCTTATCGCTGTTCACCAGGATGCTACGGGCGACGCGCTTGACATCGGACTTGCATACGCGCTCGGTATCGGCGGTGCAAGAGCAGGCGTGCTTGAGACCACCTTCCGCACCGAGACCGAGACTGACCTCTTCGGCGAGCAGGCAGTTCTTTGCGGCGGTGTTTGCGCACTTATGCAGGCAGGCTTCGAGACTCTCGTTGAGGCAGGCTATGACCCCAGAAACGCATACTTCGAGTGCATCCATGAGATGAAGCTCATCGTAGACCTCATCTACCAGAGCGGCTTTGAGGGAATGAGATATTCTATCTCCAACACAGCAGAGTACGGTGACTACGTAACCGGTCCCAAGATCATCACCGAGGATACCAAGAAGGCAATGAAGAAGGTTCTCTCCGATATTCAGGACGGTACCTTTGCAAAGGAGTTCCTTCTCGATATGTCGGACGCAGGCGCTCAGGTACACTTCAACGCAATGAGAAAGATTGCAGCAGAGCATCCCTCCGAGGTCGTTGGTAAGGATATCAGAAAGCTTTACAGCTGGGCTGACGAAGAGAAGTTTATCAACAACTGATTTTTTGCAGGAGAGTATTTACTGCTATGATTAAGGAAAAGGTAGTCGATGGGGCGCACAATGCGCCTCACCGCTCATTGTATAATGCCCTCGGACTGACAAAGGAGGAGCTCTCCCGTCCCCTTATCGGTATCGTAAGCTCCTATAACGAGATTGTTCCCGGGCATATGAATCTGGATAAGATAACCGAGGCTGTGCGCGTCGGCGTAGCTATGGCGGGAGGAACTCCCATAGTTTTCCCTGCAATTGCAGTATGCGACGGTATTGCCATGGGTCACGTTGGAATGAAGTATTCGCTTGTTACCCGTGACCTTATCGCAGATTCGACCGAGGCTATGGTTATGGCTCACGGCTTTGACGGCCTTGTAATGATACCCAACTGCGATAAGAACGTGCCGGGTCTGCTCATGGCGGCGGCAAGACTCAACATTCCCACCGTATTCGTAAGCGGCGGTCCTATGCTCGCAGGCAGAGTAGGGGGCAGGAAGACCAGCCTCTCGAGTATGTTCGAGGCGGTCGGCTCTTATAAGGCAGGCACAATAGATGACTGCAAGCTCTGTGAGTTTGAGGAGAAAACCTGTCCCACCTGCGGCTCCTGCTCGGGTATGTATACCGCCAACTCCATGAACTGTCTGACAGAGGTGCTAGGCATGGCGCTTCGTGGCAACGGAACAATTCCTGCCGTGTATTCTGCGAGAATTCAGCTTGCTAAGCACGCAGGTATGCAGGTAATGGAGCTTGTACGTAAGAATATCAGACCCAGAGATATTATGACGGCAGCGGCAATCAAGAATGCCATTACGGCAGATATGGCGCTCGGCTGCTCGACCAACAGCATGCTCCACCTTCCCGCAATCGCAAACGAGTGCGGTGTCGAGTTTTCTCTCGACGAGGTGAACGTAATCAGCGAGAGGACTCCCAACCTCTGTCACCTTGCTCCTGCGGGTCCCACCTATATGGAGGACCTCAACGAGGCGGGCGGTGTTTATGCAGTTCTGCGCGAGATAGATAAGCTCGGTCTCATTGATACCTCGGTTATGACCTGCACGGGAAGGACTCTTGCCGAGAATATTGCCGATGCCGAGAATCTTGACGACTTGGTTATCAGAACCGTAGACAATCCTTACAGCAGAACGGGCGGTATTGCCGTTCTTCGCGGTAACCTCGCGCCCGACGGCTGCGTGGTAAAGAGGAGTGCGGTTGCACCCGAGATGCTCGTGCACGAGGGACCTGCAAAGGTCTATGAGAGCGAGGAGGAGGCAATTGCCGCAATCTATGCAGGTAAAATAGTCAAGGGTGACGTTGTCGTTATCCGCTATGAGGGTCCCGCAGGCGGTCCCGGCATGAGAGAAATGCTCTCTCCCACCTCTGCGATTGCAGGCATGGGACTCGACAAGGACGTGGCTCTTATCACCGACGGACGCTTTTCGGGTGCAACTCGCGGCGCCTCAATCGGTCACGTATCTCCCGAGGCGGTAAGCGGCGGCGCTATTGCCTTTGTTAAGGACGGGGATATTATTTCCATCAATATTCCCGAGTATAAAATTGAGCTCAAGGTTTCTGACGAGGAGCTCGCAAGAAGAAGGGCAGAAATGCCGATAAAGAAGAAGGAAAATATTACAGGTTATCTCAAGCGCTACTCCGCAATGGTCAGCTCGGCTGACAAGGGCGCTATAATTAACAGATAACATTCCACGGTAGTGAAAGGAATTTTGACATGTCAATGACCATGACACAGAAGATACTCGCACATCATGCGGGGCTTGATAGCGTGAAGGCAGGGGAGCTTGTGCTCGTCAGCCTTGACCGAGTTCTCGGCAACGATATTACCTCGCCCGTTGCAATCCGCGAGTATCTGCGTATAGGTGCAGAGGGAGTGTTTGATAAGGAAAAGGTCACGATGGTAATGGACCACTTTGCTCCCAACAAGGATATCAAGGCGGCAGTGCAGTGCAAGATGTGCCGCGACTTCTGCGAGAAGGAGGAGATTGTCAACTTCTATGACGTTGGCAGAATGGGCATAGAGCACGCCCTCCTACCCGAGAAGGGGCTTGTTATACCCGGTGACGTTGTTATCGGCGCTGACTCGCACACCTGCACATACGGCGCGCTCGGTGCCTTCTCCACCGGAGTAGGCTCGACCGATATGGCGTGCGGTATGGCTACGGGCAAGGCATGGTTCAAGGTTCCTTCCGCTATCAAGTTTGTCCTCAAGGGCTCACTTAACAAATACGTTTCGGGCAAGGACGTTATACTGCATATCATCGGCAAGATAGGCGTCGACGGCGCACTGTATAAGTCGATGGAATTTGTGGGCGAGGGTGTTAAGTCCCTCACCATATTCGACCGCCTTACCATATCCAATATGGCTATTGAGGCGGGTGCGAAGAACGGTATATTCGAGGTCGACGAGATAACGCTCGATTATGTAAGAGAGCGCTCTGACCGCGAGCTTAAGATATTCCGCGCAGACGAGGATGCCGAGTACGACGAGGTATATGAGATTGACCTCTCCGAAATTAAGTCGACCGTTGCATTTCCGCACCTGCCCGAGAATACCAGGACCTTTGACGAGATTGGCGACGTTAAGATAGATCAGGTCGTCATCGGCTCCTGCACCAACGGACACTACAAGGATCTTGCCGAAGCGGCCGAGATCTTAAAGGGCAGACACGTTGCAAAGAACGTGCGCGCCATTATCATTCCCGCAACCCAGGACATCTATCTCAAGGCAATGGAAAACGGTCTTTTGAAGATTTTTATCGAAGCGGGCTGTGTTGTTTCCACACCTACGTGCGGACCCTGCCTTGGTGGATATATGGGTATTCTTGCCGCAGGCGAGCGCGCGGTTGCCACGACAAACCGCAACTTCGTCGGCAGGATGGGAGACGTAACGAGCGAGGTCTACCTTGCCAGCCCTGCGGTAGCAGCAGCGAGCGCGATTGCGGGTAGAATCGCAGATCCTATGGAAATAATGAAGGACTGAGGGGAGAGGGCATATGAAATTCAGCGGAAAAGCAATTAAATACGGCGACAATGTTGATACCGACGTTATCATCCCCGCAAGATACCTTAACACAATAGATAAAAAGGAGCTTGCCTCCCACTGTATGGAGGATATCGACCGCGACTTTGTTAAGAAGGTGAATGTGGGAGATATTATGATAGCTGGCTCGAACTTTGGATGCGGCTCCTCGCGTGAGCATGCGCCAATCGCAATCAAGGAGAGCGGAATCTCTCTCGTTATAGCCAAGAGCTTTGCGAGAATATTCTACCGCAACTCCATAAATATCGGACTCGCAATTCTCGAGTGCCCCGAGGCATCGGAGAATATCAGCGACGGAGATAGGGTAGAGGCGGACCTTGATAACGGAATAATTTACAACAGAACGACGGGAAAGAGCTTTAAGACGAATCCCTTCCCGGAGTTTATACAGAAAATAATCGGTGCCGGAGGACTTATTGAGTCTATCCGTCGCGGTGATATTAAGTGAGGATATAGTGATGAAGTACAGTATTGCCCTCCTCAGGGGCGACGGAATAGGTCCCGAGATCGTTGACAGCGCGGTAAGAGTGCTTGAGGCTGTCGGGAAGAAATACGGTCACGAATTTAACTTTACCCCCTATGATATAGGCGGCATCGCTATCGATAAGCACGGCATTCCTCTGCCCGAGGAAACGGTAGAGGGCTGCCTCAAGGCGGACAGCGTGCTCCTCGGTGCGGTTGGCGGACCTAAGTGGGACACCCTCCCCGGTAACGTGCGCCCCGAGAAGGCATTGCTCGGTATCCGTGCGGCGATGAATCTTTTTACCAATCTCCGTCCTGCAAAGCTGTATCCCGCACTCAAGGGGGAGTGCCCTCTGCGCGAGGATATTGTGGAGCGCGGCTTTGATATTATGATTGTACGCGAGCTGACCGGAGGCATTTACTTCGGTGAGCGCGGTATGAGAGAGGGCAGGTTTGGCGAGGAGGCATATGACACCGAGTGCTATAGCCGTATGGAGATAGAGAGAATCGTCCGCGTTGCCTTCGAGAGCGCGAGAAAGAGGAGCAAGAGGCTTGTAAGCATTGATAAGGCAAACGTGCTTGACACCTCCAGGCTCTGGAGAAAAATTGTGCACGAGATTGCAGCAGAATACCCCGACGTTGAGGTCGCGGATATGCTCGTCGACAATGCGGCAATGCAGCTGGTGAGAAACCCTGCTCAGTTTGACGTTATTGTAACGACGAATATGTTCGGTGATATTCTCTCCGACGAGGCGTCGCAGATAACGGGCTCTATCGGTATGCTCCCCTCAGCATCTCTCAACGAAACAACAAGAGGACTATATGAGCCTATTCACGGCTCGGCACCCGATATAGCAGGGCAGAACAAGGCAAATCCCATAGCTACTATACTCTCCGCCGCTATGATGCTCCTCTATTCCTTCAATCTTAAGAAGGAGAGCGATGCAATAGTCAACGCGGTTGACGAGGTTCTTCTCGCAGGATATCGCACGGCTGACCTTGCGCACGGCGCGGAGGCACTTTCCACCACTGAAATAACCGATAAGATAATAGAGAGAATTTGAAATGACTAAAATCAGAGAGCTGTACCTTCGACTTTGTATGTCGAGCGTTTTTCGTGCGGTTATGTCCAAGCCGCTGTTTGTCCATTATGCGGACTACGCACGCAGTACGGCAGCAGATACAAAAATACGGGCGTATGCCGCCTTTGTCTCTGAGATATATTCCTCGGGCGGCTCACTTACCGACCTTGTTTTCAGACTTGTCTCCGAGGATGAGAACGTGTATATCAAGTCGCGCGCCAATTCCCGTCCCATAAGCGAGGTCGTTGCACGTGCTGTGGCGGCGGAGCTCGCTACCTTCGAGGAGTTTGCAACCCTGACACCCGAGCAGTTCTCGGACGATATGGGTATTGAGTTTGCCTCTCCCTTTGAATCGCGCAGGATGGATTTCTCTGCTATGTATGAGGACAGAATACAGAACGTTGCCAGGTTCGGCTACGGTATATTCTCCTCCTACGGCATGTTCCGCCTCTCCGACGACAAGGAGATTGAGCCTATTATCAGCGCGGACAGAACGACGATGGATAAGTTCGTCGGCTATACTGAGGAGAGAGGACGCGTTGTTGACAACACTGTTGCATTCCTCGAGGGCAGACCTGCTGCAAACGTGCTTCTGTGCGGCGATGCAGGCACGGGCAAGTCCTCCACGGTTAAGGCGGTTGCCAACAGTCTTTTTGACAGAGGACTCCGACTTATTGAGCTGCGCAAGGATCAGCTTTGCTACCTGCCGTACGTTATGGGCAAGGTTAGCGAGAATCCGCTGAGGTTTATAATCTTTATTGACGACCTTGCCTTTAACCGCAGTGACGACAACTTCAGTATGCTCAAGGCGGCGCTCGAGGGCAGTGCCTCGGCAAAGGCGGATAATGCAATCATATACGCGACCTCCAACCGCCGTCATATAATTAAGGAAACCTTCTCGGACAGAGAGGGCAACGAGGTGCACGTAAACGACACGCTGCAGGAGACTCTTTCGCTATCTGAGAGATTCGGTCTTGTTGTGCTGTTCTCAAAGCCCAGCAGAGCGCTGTATCTCGAGATAGTGCATGAGCTGGCAAAAAGAAATAATATTGAAATGGAAATAAGCGAGCTTGATACAAGGGCAGAGGCGTTTGCCCTTCGTAGAGGTAGCCGCTCCGCAAGATGCGCGGAGCAGTTTATCGAGAGCTTGATGTAAGAAGGATATGCTGACACTTGATAATGTTTACCGCGCGAGCAACGTGCTGCGCGACGTAGTTAGAAAAACCGATATAATCTATGCACCCAAGCTTTGTCCCGGCACAGAGCTTTACCTCAAGACCGAGAACCTCCAGATAACAGGCTCGTTCAAGGTCAGAGGCGCTTACTACAAAATGTCGAAGCTGTCCGCGGAGGAAAAGGCGCGCGGTGTAGTTGCCTGCTCGGCGGGTAACCATGCGCAGGGCGTTGCCCTCGCTGCACAGAAGAACGGCATCAAGGCTGTTATCTGCCTGCCCGACGGAGCACCGATATCCAAGATTGAGGCAACGAAGAGCTACGGTGCCGAGGTTTGCCTTGTTGAGGGTGTGTATGACGATGCGTATAGCAAGGCACTCTCCCTTCGCGATGAGGAGGGATATACCTTCATTCACCCGTTTAACGACGAGGACGTAATAGCAGGGCAGGGAACGATTGCCCTCGAGCTCGTTGAGCAGCTGCCGAATATTGACGCTGTTATCGTTCCTATCGGAGGCGGCGGACTTATTTCGGGTATCGCCTATACCATAAAGACGATAAATCCCTCGATAAAAATATACGGTGTTCAGTCGACGGGTGCTCCCTCTATGTATAAATCCGTTAAGGACGGAAAAATTGAGGAGCTTGAGCGAGTTTCCACTATTGCAGACGGCATTGCCGTCAAGAAGCCCGGAGATCTTACATACGAGCTGGTGTCAAAATACGTTGATGAGATTATAACTGTCAGCGACGATGAGATAAGCGCGGCAATCCTTGCGCTTATGGAGCAGCACAAGCTGGTAACCGAGGGTGCCGGCGCTGTTTCGGTGGCGGCTGCGATGTTTGGCAAGTTTGACCTTGTGGGCAAGCGTGCCGTTTGCCTGCTTTCGGGCGGTAATATCGACGTTACTATACTCTCGCGAGTTATCAAGCGCGGTCTGCTTATGTCGGGACGCAGCTATCAGATTCTCGTTGAGCTTGTTGATAAGCCGGGTCAGCTCAAGGACGTATCGAGGATTATCGCCGATCTTGGCGGAAACGTAACCTCGGTACACCACGAGAGAGCAAACGAGGGCTCCGACGTCAACGGATGCTTCCTGCGTATAATTCTTGAAACAAGAAACTTTGATCATATTCGCGAGATTGAGGCGGCTCTTAAGGATGCAGGCTTCAAGCTGCTGTAAGGAGAACAAAAAATGGCTGAAAAAATTGCAACAAATAAGGCGCCTGCCGCAATAGGACCCTATTCGCAGGCTATGAGGATAGGCGGACTCGTTTTTACCTCGGGGCAGATTCCGATAAATCCCGAGACCGGTAATATTGAGGCAACCGATATAAGCGCACAGACCGAGCAGGTAATGAAGAACCTGGGTGCTGTGCTCGAGGCGGCAGGCACCTGCTTTGAAAAGGCAGTGAAGACCACCTGCTTCCTTGCGGATATATCTCATTTTGCCGAGTTCAATGCTGTGTATGCAAAATACTTTACCGAGAAGCCTGCGCGCAGCTGCGTGGCAGTGAAGGACCTGCCCAAGGGCGCGCTTGTCGAGGTAGAGGTAATAGCAGAAATCTGATTCTATAAACATAAACCCAATTTGGAAGGGAGGAGCTTGATATGATAGGCGACAAAATACTTAAAAGTGAGGAGAGAGCAGTATATACTCTGCGCTCGCTCTTTAAGCATTACGGCTATCTGCCGTTCAAGATGAGCAAGTTTGAGGAATATGACCTATACGTCCGTAACAAGGATTTCCTTATCGGTGACAGCGTTATAACCTTTAACGATACCAACGGAAGACTTCTTGCACTCAAGCCCGACGTAACCCTTTCCATTATAAAGAATACGGTCGACGGAGTCGGTGTCAAGCACAAGGTGTATTATGACGAGAACGTATATCGCGTATCCGCCAAGACTCACCGCTTCAAGGAGATAATGCAGACGGGCGTCGAGTGCATCGGAGATATTGATCTTACCGACGTCTATGAGGTTGTGTATCTTGCTGCAAAGAGTCTTGATACTGTTTCGGCGGACTTCGCTCTTGATCTGTCTCACATGGGACTGTTCTCGGCACTGCTGGACGAGGTGAGCACGGATAAGCTTGTGAGGGCAGAGCTCACGCGCCTTATATCGAGAAAGAGCACCCACGAAGCGCGTGCACTGTGCGAAAAATACGGCATAGAGGGCAGGGGACTTGAGATAACTACGGCGCTGTCCACTCTTTACGGAGAGCCCGACCGTGTGCTTGAAATTCTCGGTGATATGTGCGTAAGTGACGCAGAGCGCGATGCACTTGATGAGCTTGCGGCGGTGTGCCGTCTGCTTTCGTATACCGATTATTACGGTAGGATAAAGCTCGATTTCTCCGTTGTAAGTGATATGCGCTATTACGACGGTATTATTTTCAAGGGCTTCTTAAACGGCATCCCCGAGGCGATACTCTCGGGAGGTGAATATGACCCGCTGATGAGACGCATGGGTAGACAGTCGGGTGCTATCGGCTTTGCACTCTATCTTGATCTTTTAGAGGAGTTAAAAGGCGACGCGAGAGAATACGATGTAGACTGTCTTTTGATTTACAGTGAAAAAACCGAGGCAGAAAAGGTTGCTTCGGCAAAAGAGAAAATAATTGCGCTCGGTGAGTCTGTATATGCGAGCCGCGTTATTCCCGAAAAAATACGATATAAAAGAATTGTAATGCTGGATAAGGAGGAGATATAAATGATTAATATAGCTCTTCCCAAGGGGCGCCTCGGAGAAAAGGTCTACGCTATGTTTGAGGCGGCAGGCTATGAGTGCCCATCAATAAAGGAGGCCTCGAGAAAGCTCATATTTGAGAACGAGGCAAAGGGCGTAAGATATTTCTGGGTCAAGCCCTCCGACGTTTCGATATACGTAGAGCGCGGTGCGGCTGATATAGGTGTCGCAGGCAAGGATATCCTTCTCGAATACTCGCCCGACGTTTATGAGCTGCTCGACCTTGATATCGGCAAGTGCCGCATGGCTGTTGCCGCCAAGAAGGAGTTTTACGACGATAATCAGCGAGCGCTGAAGGTTGCGACAAAGTTTCCGAATATTGCAAGTAAGTATTACAGCTCCATATGCCGTGAGATTGATATAATAAAGCTCAACGGCTCTATTGAAATTGCGCCTATTCTCTCTTTGTCGGACGTTATTGTCGATATTGTTGAGACGGGCTCCACCCTCAGGGAAAACAACCTTGAGGTCATTGACACCATAGTACCGATAAGCGCCAGGCTTATTGCCAACAAGGCGAGCTTCAAGTTTAAGACGGCGGATATTGAGAGGCTGGTCGAAAGTATAAAAGCACAGGTGAACCGAAATGATTAAGATTTATAAGTACGGTGAGGTATCGAACGGCGAGATATTTGCCAGAGAAAATATTGCCTCGAACGTTGAGAGCGTTGTAAGCGATATTATCGCCAACGTGGTTAAAAACAAGGATAAGGCTCTTTTTGAGTATACCGAGAGATTTGACAGGGCTCACCTTAGCTGCCTTGAGGTTACTCCCGAGGAGATTGAGGAGGCGTATGCCTCGGTCGACGCAGAGTTCGTTGAAATTATCAAGGAGGCTGCCGCAAATATCAGGCACTTCCACGAAAAACAGGTGAAGAATAGCTTCATCATCAGCGAGCGCGACGGCGTCGTTATCGGTCAGAAGGTTATGCCCATCGAAAAGGTCGGTCTTTACGTGCCGGGCGGAACTGCAGCATATCCCTCGACGGTTCTTATGGATTCTATTCCTGCGAAGATTGCGGGCTGCTCCGAGATTGTGATGGTTACTCCTCCGTCTGCTGACGGCAAGGTTAATCCGGTTATACTTGCGGCGGCAAAAATTGCGGGTGTTGACAGAATATTCAAGGTTGGCGGCGCGCAGGCTATTGCCGCGCTTGCATACGGCACGGAGAGTGTTCCCAAGGTCGATAAGATAGTAGGCCCGGGCAACGCATACGTTGCCGAGGCAAAGAAGCAGGTATTCGGCAGAGTTTCTATCGATATGATAGCAGGGCCCTCCGAGATACTCGTCGTTGCCGACAAGTGTGCTAATCCCCGTTTTGTTGCAGCAGACCTGCTTTCCCAGGCGGAACACGACAGAATGGCGAGCGCTGTGCTCGTTACCGATACCTATGAGCTTGCCCTTGCGGTGAGCGAGGAGCTTGAGAGACAGATTCCCGAGCTGAAGAGGGAAGAGATAGCAAGATACTCCATTGATAATAACGGAAAGATAATCGTGGCAGAGGGCAATCTATCTCTTGCTGTCGATATTGCAAACGAGATTGCACCCGAGCACCTCGAGCTTTGCGTCGAAAACCCCTTTGATTATCTCGACAAGATACACCACGCGGGCTCAATATTTATGGGCAGATACTGTCCCGAGGCACTCGGAGATTACTTTGCCGGCCCCAACCACACCCTTCCCACCAGCGGTACAGCGCGCTTTTCCTCGCCTCTTGGTGTTGACGACTTCGTAAAGAAGACCCAGTTCACTTATTATACCGAGGATGCGCTCAGACGCGTCAGCGACAAGGTGGCATACTTTGCCGAGAAGGAGGGGCTCGGAGCGCACGCAAGAAGCGCAACAATACGCTTCGAGGACAAGAAATGAGCAGATTCTTCAGCGATAAATATTCTACCCTTGAGGCATACACACCCGGTGAGCAGCCGAAGGATATGAGGTATATAAAGCTCAATACCAACGAGTCTCCCTTTCCCCCGTCCCCATCCGTAATAAGGGCGGTGGAGGTTGAGGCAGGGCGGCTGCAGCTGTACTCCGACCCCGAGTGCACCCCTCTTGTTGAGGCTTCTGCCAAGCTTTTTCACGTAAAAAAAGAACAAATCATAATGACGAATGGCTCTGACGAGGTTCTGAATTTTGCCTTTATGGCATTCTCCGATGCCTCGCATCCAATTGTTTTCCCCGATATTACCTATGGCTTTTATTCGGTGTTTGCCGAGCTTAACGGAATACCCTATGAGCAGATTCCGCTCAAGGATGACCTCACAATCTCGGTCGACGACTACGTTGGCATAGGCAAGAATATCGTCATAGCAAATCCAAATGCACCGACGGGCATACCGCTTTCTGTTTCGGATATAGAGAGAATTGTAGCCTCCAACCCCGATAACGTAGTTATTATCGACGAGGCTTACGTTGATTTCGGTGCCGAGAGTGCGATACCTCTCATAAACAGGTATGATAATCTTCTCGTTACGGGAACGTTCTCAAAGTCGCGCTCTCTTGCCGGTGCAAGGCTTGGCTTCGGTATTGCGTCGGCGGAGCTTATCAGCGACCTGAATACTATCAAATATTCGACAAATCCGTATAACGTAAACCGTATGACGATGGTGGCAGGACTCAATGCCGTGCTGGACAACGATTACTATATGGAGAATTGCCGAATTGTTGCAGAGAACAGAGAATGGGCATCCCGTCGTCTTGCAGAGCTCGGCTTTCAGCTGACTCCGTCACTTGCGAACTTCATTTTTGCAAGGAGCGACAGAATAGGAGGCGAGCAGCTGTATCTTGCTCTCAAGGAGCGTGGCATACTTATCCGCCATTTCTCAAAGCCGAGGATAAAGGATTATAACAGAATAACGGTTGGCACGCGCGACGACATGGAGACGCTTGTCAAGGAAATAGAAAACATTCTAAAGGAGATTGGAAAGTGAGAGCGTCGGAAATTAAACGTAAAACTAACGAAACGGACATAGCTCTTCGTCTGGAGCTTGACGGTGTTGGAAAATCCGAAATAAATACGGGCTGTGGCTTTCTTGACCACATGCTCACCCTTTTTGCAAAGCATGCGCACTTTGATCTTTCGGTAGAGTGCAAGGGAGACGTGCAGGTCGACTACCATCACACGGTAGAGGACGTGGCTATATGTCTCGGCAAGGCGTTCCTTGAAGCCCTCGGTGACAAGGCGGGTATCGTCAGATATGCTGACAAAGCTATTCCGATGGACGAGGCTCTTATCCTCGTTGCAGTCGACGTGAGCGGCAGGGACTATCTTGGATACACTCTTGATATTCCGTCGTACAGAGTAGGCGATTTTGACACAGAGCTGTGCGAGGAGTTCTTCAAGGCATTCGTGCGTGAGGCAAGGATTACTCTGCACGTCCGTCAGCTCGCAGGAACGAACTCTCACCACATAATCGAGGGCGCGTTCAAGGCTCTGGGCAGAACGCTGTCCGCGGCAGTAGCGATAGACTCGCGCTTTGCAAATGAAATTCCGTCAACAAAGGGAACCATCTGATGATAGCGGTTATTGACTACGGGGTGGGGAACCTCTTCTCGCTCACGTCCTCTCTCGAGGCGATTGGAGCTGAGGTGTGCGTTACCTCCGACCCCGAAAAAATCAGGCAAGCGGACAGAATTATTCTCCCCGGTGTCGGAGCGTTTGCCGATGCGGCAGAAAAGCTGCGCTCAAGCGGACTTGATGCCGTTATAAAAGAGGAGGTAGCTCTCGGCAAGCCCATCTTCGGTATATGCCTCGGTATGCAGCTTTTGTTTGAGAAGAGCTATGAATACGGAGAGCACTCGGGACTCGGACTCCTTCGTGGCTCTGTTATCGGTATGGAGGGTACGGTTGCACAGGGGCTGAAGATTCCGCAGATAGGCTGGAACTCACTCTCCTTTGCAAAGGAGCATCCCCTTCTCAAATACACACGCGAGGGGGACTTCGTTTACTTCGTCCATTCTTATTATGCTACGGGCTGTGAGGACAGTCTGCTCACCTTCACCGATTACGGAGCGAAAATAACCGCATCGGTGGTGCGTGGAAACGTTGCAGGAGCACAGTTCCATCCCGAGAAGAGCGGAGAGGTCGGACTCGGCATTCTGCGCGCCTTTTGCGAATGGGAGGGTAAGTGATGAAGATTTTCCCCGCAATAGACCTGTACGGCGGCAAGGCTGTGCGTCTGTATAAGGGCAATTATGATGAAATGACCGTTTACTCGGACAACCCTCTCGGTATAGCCGAGGATTTTGTGCGCGCAGGAGCCAAAAATATCCACCTTGTTGACCTTGAGGGCGCGAGGTACGGTACAACACCCAATCTCGCGCTAATAGCCGAGATTGCGCAAAAAACGGGTTTGTTCGTTGAGGTTGGCGGCGGCATACGCACTCACGAGGTGCTCAAGCGTTATTTTGACGTTGGTGTCAGCCGCGCCATACTCGGTACGGCTGCAGTGTCTGACGAGGAATTCCTCCGCGAGGCTCTCAGGCTTTACGGCAGCAAAATTGCCGTGGGAGCGGACGTCAAGGACGGATATATAGCTATCAAGGGCTGGGTTGAAAAATCCGAATATACCCTCGATGAATTTTTTGCAAAAATGCAGTCCCTCGGTGTTGGGTGCGTCATATGTACCGACATATCAAAGGACGGAGCAATGAGGGGCACAAACCTTGAAATGTATAAGCTGCTATCCGAGAAATACTCGGTTGATATAATCGCCTCGGGCGGTGTGTCGAGCATAGAGGACGTGCGTGAGCTATCCGGGCTCGGTGTGCACGGCGCTATCATAGGACGCGCGTATTACGTCGATGCGATTGACCTTTCTGAGGCAATAGAGGTGGCGCATGATAACTAAAAGAATAATTCCTTGCCTCGACGTCAAAAACGGGCGCGTGGTTAAGGGCGTAAATTTCCTCGGTGTGGCTGACGTGTCCTCACCGATAGATCTGGCAAAGCACTACTCCGATTCGGGCGCTGACGAGCTTGTTTTTTACGATATAACAGCGTCGAGCGAGGGGAGGGCACTGTTTACCGATATTTTGCGTGAGGTCGCAAAAAGGATATTTATCCCCCTCACCGTGGGTGGAGGTATAAATACGGTCGAGGACTTCGACCGCGTGCTCAAGTGCGGCGCTGACAAGGTCAGCGTAAATTCGGGTGCAATAAAAAATCCCGAGCTTATAAGAGAGGCGGCGCAGCTGTACGGAAATCAGTGCGTTGTTATATCTGTGGACATAAAGCGCGTTAACGGTGTTTTTACCGTCTTCTCAAAGGGCGGACGCGAAAATACGGGAATGGAGGCAATCTCCTGGATAAAGAGATGTGTCGAGCTCGGTGCAGGTGAGGTCGTTGTTAATTCCATCGATACCGACGGAGTAAAGGGCGGCTTTGACCTTGAGCTCTTGCGTCTTGTCTGTGACGCGGTAAACGTGCCCGTAATCGCCTCGGGCGGTGCAGGGTGTGTCGATGACTTCGTGACACTCTTCAAGCAAATACCGACGATTGACGCGGGTCTGGCGGCATCCGTCTTTCATTTTGGAGAGATTGAGATCAAGGATCTCAAAAAGTCTCTTTGGGAAAACGGAATAAGCGTACGAATTTAATTAGCAGAGGACTTGAATATGATTAACGTGGAAGAACTTAAATTTGACGAGCGCGGACTGATACCTGCGGTTGTGGTTGATTCAATCACAAGAGAGGTGCTCACCGTGGCTTATATGAACAAGGAGAGCCTGGGAATTTCTATGGAGCGCGGTCTTACGTGCTTTTACAGCCGTTCCAGAGAGGAGCTGTGGCTGAAGGGTGAGACGAGCGGAAATTACCAGCACATCGTTTCAATCACCGCAGACTGCGACAAGGATGCTCTCGTCGTGGTTGTGGAGAAGGACGGACCTGCCTGCCATCTTGGAACAAACTCCTGCTTCACTAATCCCGTATATCAGAGTGATGAGCTGCATCAGTTTACACTCGAGGGGCTGTATGAGCTCCTTGAGGGAAGGAAGAAGGAAAGGCCCGAGGGCTCCTACACCACCTATCTCTTTGAGAAGGGAAGGGACAAGATTCTTAAAAAGGTCGGTGAGGAGAGCACGGAGGTTATCATTGCCGCAAAGGGCGATGATAAGCGCGAGACGGTATATGAGATTGCCGACCTTGCATATCACGTTATGGTGCTTATGACCGAGATGGGTATCACGGTCGAGGAGGTACACCGCGAGCTTGCCTCAAGACACGTAATAGACCACAAGGTCAAGCAGGAAAAAATGACGAGCTGACGCAGGCTCAACAGAATAGGGAGGACCCCCGTTTTTTCGGGGGTCCCGTTTTTTTTATAGATACTTTTTTGCAACAGCACCTACATAAAAATCAAAAATACACAAATCCCGAAACCTTGGTTACACTATATCGAAAGAGTGTGGAAAGTCCTTTCTTGGTGTAAAAAACATATTAATAACTTTTCCTATTCTTGAAACTGATGTTGAAAACTCCTTCGCGTTTTCTACACAATTCCGAAAAGAAATTGACAATGCTCTGAAAATGTGCGCTTATCTCTCTTGAAAATGAATTATCGGTAAAGTGTAATGGGCAAAAATAGAAAAAACGGTGATAAAATGTGAATAACGGAAAAATGTATTTTTGTAAAAAGGCATAAAAATAGCACCGAGCTGTGACTCGGTGCTATTCGGTATTAAATTACTTCTTTCTCTTAATGCACTGGAAGAGCTTGAGGTAGGGGTCCTCGTCCTCGGGAGTGGGACCCTTGGTGGGGATTTTCTCCACGATGGTTGCCTCCTTTTTGACGGGGGCGGGGGTGGCGGGAGCCTCCTCAACCTTTGCCTCTGCGGCGGCCTTTTCAGCCTCGATAGAGTCGGCAATCATAGCTACCTCGCTGAGTGTTTTTTCAGCGACAGCCTCCTCTTCGGTCTCGGGCTTAACCTCCTCGACCTTCTTTGCGACTGCTGCTTCGGTGCGCGCCTTTGCGTTGTCAAAGCCGGTTGCAATTATAGTGATTTTGATCTCATCCTCGAGGGTGGGGTCGAATGCTGCGCCCCAGATTATGTTTGCATCGGGGTGTGCCTCCTCATATATCCTCTGGGATGCTGCCTCTATCTCCTGGAGCTCTATGTCCTCGGATGCGGTGATGCTTACAAGCACACCCATAGCACCTGCGATGCTGGTCTCAAGGAGGGGAGAGGATATTGCAGCCATAGCAGCGAGCTGAGCCTTGTCATCACCCTTTGCGGAGCCAACACCCATGTGTGCATAGCCTGCGTTCTTCATTATTGTTGTTACGTCGGCAAAGTCAAGGTTGACAAAGCCGGGCACGTTGATAAGGTTGGACACCGAGTGAACACCGCGGCGAAGAACGTCGTCGGCAATCTCGAATGCGTTGGCTAGGGTGATATGAGTATCCTCGACCTGCTTGAGTCTCTCGTTGGGAATAACGATGAGAGAGTCAACGTATTTTGCGAGCTCTGCAATTCCTATCTCTGCTGCGCGACTTCTGCGAATACCCTCAAATGCAAAGGGCTTGGTAACGATACCGACGGTAAGCACGCCAAGATCGTGTGCAGCTTTCGCAATAACGGGAGCCGCGCCCGTGCCTGTGCCGCCACCCATACCTGCGGTGATGAACACCATATCTGCGTCGGATATAGCTGCCTTGATGGTATCAATAGTTTCCTCTGCGCTGCGCTTGCCAATCTCGGGGTTGGAGCCTGCACCGAGTCCGCGCGTAGTCTTCTCGCCGATGACTATCTTCTTGCTTGCGCAGGAGGTTTCAAGAACCTGCGCGTCTGTATTTACTGCGATGAACTCAACACCGCGTATATTTGTGGATATCATGCGGTTTACGGCATTGCATCCGCCTCCGCCGACTCCGATAACCTTAATATTTACACCGCTTTCGTAAACGGGCTCAAAATCAAATTCCATATTTTTCTCCTCCTGCTGTCACTATATTATATCTATATATAATTATAACTTTAATAAAAAGTAAAATCAAGAAAAATATTTTAGAATAATAAATGTTCACATATTTTGCGGCTTATGTCAAGATATATCAGGGCAGAAAGAATTTTGAATATGAAAAAATGACATAATTTGAGGCAGAAATCACTTTTTCGATAAAATTTTCTCTATTTCGTCGAGTATGTCTTTTTTTGCATTAGGTGTGCAGAAGCGCACTATTTTTCTGCGTATTTTTTCCCCCTCTGCACGGTTGCTCTTCAGCTGCTCTATCATCCTGACCAAAAGCTCTGCGGTTACAGACCTCTCATCCAGCATGAGTGCCGCGCCAACTCTTACAAGAGCGTCTGCATTTCTGTGCTGATGATTGTCGGTTACGTTTTCTGACGGAATGAGAATGGAGGGGGTGCCCGTTGCGGCAAGCTCGGATATTGTCATAGCCCCCGAGCGGCAAATAACCACGTCCGCTGCCCTCATATACGTCGGCATATCCTTTATGAAAGGGGTGATGTGACATCCGCCCCTGCCGCATATCAGGTCTGGATGCTTGTTTTTTATTTCTTCAAAATACCTGATTCCGCTTGCGTGGACGTGCTTGAGCCTTGGTGTTGGAACGGAATAGATTATCATTACCGAAATAAGCTGCTCGTTTATCAGTGCAGCACCTCCGCTTCCTCCGAAGGAAAGCACAAAAAAGTCCTCCCGTCCGACACCTAACCGCCTTCTTGCCTCCTCCCTTGTAATGCAGGAGAGATTCTTGAGCAGTGGGTTGCCGACAACTCTGATATTGTCCTTTCTTTTCAGCTGCGCGGCACAGTCCTTGAAATTCAGAAAAACTACATCGCACTTTTTTGCGAGCATACGGGTCGCGAGTCCCGGGGTCGCGTTGGATTCGTGTATCGCTGTCGGAATGCCCATTCCAATAGCAGACCTCACAACCGGCCAACAAACGTATCCGCCCGTACCGATAACTATATCGGGGCGGAATGCCCTTATTATTTTTCTTGATTTGCGCAGTGCTGCGAGCAGCTTCAGTGCGCTTTTTGCATTTTTGAATGAGATGCGCCGCTCAAGTCCCGATGCATCAAGCGTAACCAGTCCCAAGCCGTGGCCGGTTACAAGGTCATTCTCTGTGCCGCCGCTTCTGCCGACAAAGAGTATCTCCGACGTTTTGTCCCTTGTCAGTATTTCCTCGGCTATTGCAATTCCCGGGACGATGTGTCCCGCGGTGCCGCCACCGGATATTATTGCTCTCATATGTTACCTCCGTTACTCTACTTTTCGATGCTTGCGTATTTCGATATTGATAAGAGTATACCCATTTCAAAGAAAATCATAATAAGAGAGGAGCCACCGTAGCTGAAAAAGGGTAGAGATATTCCCGTGTTGGGAATAGTGTTTGTAACCACGGCAACATTGAGCAGCACCTGGATTGCCATTTTTGCCGATATGCCGAAGGCGGTAAGTCGTGCGAAGGTATCGGTTGTCCTTGTTGCAACGGTTATGCCTCTGTATACAAGCCAGGCGAATAGCCCGAGTGCTGCGAGCGCGCCGATGAGACCGAGCTCCTCGCACAGAATGGCAAATATCATATCATTGGCAGGCTCGGATACGTAGCATTGCTTCATAACTCCGTTTCCAAGCCCTACGCCGAAGATTCCGCCCGAGCCGATTGCCATCAGACCCTGCAGCGTTTGCCAGCCGCCCGTAAGTCTGTATGCCTCGGGGTCTCGCCATACTGTTATGCGTTCCTTTGTATAATCTGTGAATAGTGCAAGAGCGCTGATCCCCATCACTCCGAGCCCGGAGAGAAACGATATGTATCTGAGATTGACTCCGGATGCGACTATCATACAGAGTCCGATAGCCGAAAGTATTATTATGCACGACAGATGCTTTTGCAGCATGACGAGAATTATGGGGACGAGCATTATTCCAATCGGTATAGCAGTCCCATAGCGCAGGATATCTCCTCGTTTTTTTGAGAGAGCGAGCCCCTCCTTTTTGGAGAAATAGTATGCCATCATCATTATGAGCGATAGCTTAGCAATTTCGGAGGGCTGCACTGTCAGCGGTCCTATCGATATCCAGCGCTTGGCACCGTTGCCGACAAAGCCCATAACAAGAACAAGCAGAAGCAGGACGAGTGTTGTGCCATACAGAACGGGTGTGATGCGCTTGTAAAAGGCAGGCGAAGCGTGCGAGCTAAGGTACAATACAACAAGTCCGACGAGCAGCCACAGAGATTGCTTTTTTATGAAATAGTAGCTGTCGTCATATCGCGCGTAGGCGTAGGCATATCCTGCACTAAATACCATAATCGTGCCGAAAATTGCGAGCAGAATTACAGAAATCAAAAGTGATACATCCGCGTGGTGCGGCGCGGTGCGCTTCGTTTGTATCTCTCTCACGGCAGAAAAAGCACGTATGCCGGGATGGAGAAAATGAAGGTCATAATTATTGCAACAATGCAGATTCGGTTTTCGCTCCAGCCGCATTTCTCAAGGTGGTGATGAACGGGCGCCATCTTGAATATTCTCTTTTTTCTGAGCTTGTAGGAAATTACCTGAAGTATGACAGAGCATCCCTCAAGCACGTAGACGCCAGCAATTGGAATTATCAGCAGGGGGTTGCCGAGCACAAAGCCCGATGCCGCAATTAGCGCACCGAAATACAGTGAGCCGGTATCCCCCATGAATATTTTTGCGGGGTGGAGGTTAAAAACAAGAAAGCCGACAGATGCTCCGATTATTGCCGAGGCTATTGCGCTTGCTTCCGGCGAGAGTGCCGTCGCTATATATAAGAGAGAGACTCCGATAGAAAACGCAACCGACGAGGCAAGTCCGTCGATTCCGTCGGTGAGGTTGGCGCAGTTGACGATGCCAACAAGAATGATGAGAGCTATCGGGTAGTACATCGGACCGAGGTCTATTTCACCGAAGGAGAAGGAGATTTTCGTCCCCGTCCCGAGCAGGAGCCTTGATGCTGCGAGAAAGCCTACCGCCAGGATGAACTGAAGAATCAGCTTTCCCTTGGCACTTAAACCACGGTTTCTGCGTAGCCTAAGCTTTTTAAGGTCGTCAAGTAAGCCGACCAGGGAATTTAAAATTGCATATATCTGGCAGATGACGATTGGCAACACAGAGCCCCTCTCATTTACAAGGAGCAGGACGAGCGCTGAGGTGAGGAGGGATATGCTGATCGAGACTACGAATGCAGCGCCGCCCATTGTCGGAGTGCCGCTTTTTGAGAGGTGCCATCTCGGCCCGTCGGCATATATAGGTTGGCTGGCACTCTTGGTAAGAATCGGGAGCAGGCGTCCCTCAAAGAGAAGCGTGAATACAAGTGAGAGAACAAAAACGGTGGCGTATAGGGGAAAGAATCTGTCCAGCATTACGTCGTCTCCTTTCTTATCATTTCAATAATGCGCTCGGCTTGTGTTGCGTGCGAGCCCTTTACAAGAAGTATACCGTCAGCAACGTGTGCCTTGATTGCCTCGAGTGTTGCGGACAGGTCGTTTGTATCTTTATTTATATGTATATTTTCGCTTTTCATACCGCCCGAGCGTGCACCTATGGCATATTCGTCAGCATAGCTGCCGACAGTGAAGAGATGGCTTATGCCGCATTCGGCACACCTCCTGCCTGCAAGGCGGTGCAGTCTGGCGCTGTCCTCGCCGAGCTCAAGCATGTCGAATAGCACCGCATGCGTAGGCTTGTTGTATAGCCGCAGCATATCAAGTGCTCCGACGGTTGCCTCGTATGAGGCGCTGTACGTGTCGTCATATATCGTATATTTGCCTACGTTAATAAATTTTTGCCGCAAGGGCGCCTCGTTGAGGATCGGGAGGCGCGAGTCCAGCTCGCGCTCGCCAAGCCCCATATACAGTGCCGCAGAAAGGGCGGCACAAAAGCAGTTGAAGGCAGCTGTGCCTACAAGCGGAAGGTGCTTGCCGAGCCATGCCGAGCCGCGTGAGTAGAGGTCAAAGACTGTACCGCTTTTGCCGGAGCGCAGAGAGATAAAATATGCATCGGCATTCGGGGAGTCTGACGAGTAGGTAAAAGGGTGCGGCGCACTCTTCAGGAGCGGCTCACCGTAGGGTATTATACATATTTTTGTATTCGTCGCACATATTTCCAGCTTTGCCTCTGCGATTTTTTCTTTAGAGCCGAGATTGCCTATATGCGCTGTGCCGATATTTGTAATTATTGCGACGTCGGGACTGATTGCCGCCGATAGGTTTCTTATCTCTCCCGTGTGATTCATACCGAGCTCGAATATAAGCACCTCCGTATCCTTCGGGGCGCATAGTGTAGTAAAGAGCACACCGTATAGGTTGTTTAGGTTACCGTCTGTTGCGTGTGTGCGGTATTTTTCTTCAACAAGTGCTCGCAAAAGCTCCTTTGTTGTCGTTTTCCCCACGCTTCCCGTAATACCGACGGTATATTTAAGAGAAGGGAGCTTTTTGATGTAGTGACGTATGAGATGGACAAGCGCCTCCGCAACAGATTCAACACGAACGGTTGCACCGACAGCTTGGGCAAGAGTATATGCACCGATTTGAAGGGCAGGCTCTACATAATCCTCGCCGTCAAACCTCTCACCCCTCAGCGCTATAAAAAGATCGCCGCACATAAGCTCTCGCGTATCGGTGGATATGTGTGTTATCACCTTGTCCTCGGGAGAGGAGTGGGAGTGTGTAGCGCGCGCGATTTCCGACAGAGAGAGCGGAAGATGTAGCTTTATCCTCATGTGTCCCTTGCCTCTTTTCTTTCCTTCATTGCTTTGCGAACAACCTCTCTTTCGTCAAAGGGGATATATCCCTCGCGAGTGATGTTGTATCTCTCGTGCCCCTTGCCGAGCAGGAGGATGATGTCATCGTCCCTCGCTGTTAGAATAGCCTCGCGTATTGCCTTGGAGCGAGGGGTGAGCACCTTGTATACAGATGTGGAGGAGAATCCGCAGCAGATGTCGGCAATAATTGAATCTTTATCCTCGCCTCGCTCGTTGTCGTTCGTTACTATGGAATGGGTGGTATATTTTTCGCATATTTCAGCCATTTTAGGGCGCTTTGTTTTGTCACGTTCTCCCCCTGCACCAAATACAACTATAACTCTCTGCCTCTCTTTTTTTATTGATTTTACCGTTTTCAATACATTTTCAAACGCCTCGGGAGTGTGTGCATAGTCAATGATCACACATGGGGTGCTGCCTATGACCTCAAACCTGCCATCGATAGAGGAAAGAGACTGAAGAGCTTCCTTTGCCACACACGGTCTGATGCCGAAATCAATTGTGCACTTGAGCGCCATAAGCGCGTTGTATACGTTATAATATCCGACGAGAGGAAGACTGACCTTGAAGATCCTTTTGTCATCCTGATATACGAATTCGGTTCCTCGAAGTCCGTCCTGCACGATGCTTCTGACCCTTGCCTCCGCGTCCCAGAGGATGCCAACGCTTGTTGCGTTGCACTTGTCAAAGGACTCTCGCATAGCGCGTGAGGAGTATTCGTCATCGGCGTTGAAGATTCCGTTTTCGCTTTGCTCGAAAAGGGCGAGCTTGCATTTGTAATATTCCTCCATATTTATATGGTAATCAAGATGCTCGCTCGATAGGTTGGTAAAAATAGAATATGAGAATGGTATAGGACTTACGCGCTCCTGGGAAAGCGCGTGGCTGGAAACCTCCATTACAACAGCCTCGCAACCGTTCTGTTGCATTTTCCTTATGGCGGGATAGAGGATCTCGGGCGGTGGGGTAGTCATCGAATAGAAGGTGTCGGTGAGGACGCTGCCGCCGTATATTATTTTTCCCGTGCCGATAAAGCCGACCCTTATCCCCGCGTGCTTCAATATCTCATATATCATTGTAGCACAGCTCGTTTTTCCGTTCGTTCCCGTCACGCCTATGAATGCGGTGGAGCGGTAGTCCACCTCACAAAATGCGGAGCACAGTATGGCAAGGGCGCGTCGGGCAGAGGGCACGCGTATTGTCCTGACGGACTTCGGCAGAGTTCGATCTCTATCCGTTATTACCAGCATAGGGGATGAAGAAATAATTCTTTCGGTAAGAGTATCGGTATCGTATCCAACTCCGCACAGCCACACGAACACCGTTGAATTGTCAATACCGTTGACGTCGCTCGTTATTTTTTTGATTGGTGCGTCAATATCGCACACCGCACTGGGAACAGAGAGTGCCGTATATACGTCATTCAGCTGCAAAACATCACCTCCTAGTCCTCATAATCCAAAACGAGGACTTTAATTTTAATTTTCGTACCGCGGCATACCTTGCTCCCGACGGGCAGCGATTGGCTGGTAACGGTGCCGCCGTCAATGCTGCCGCTGAGCTCGACGTTAAGCCCGAGGCTTAGGCATTTCTTAACCGCCTCCGACACCTCCATACCGACAAGGGAGGGCACAGCTACATCCTCGCTCTCCTCTTCTGTATAGAGAACAACCGTAGTAAGTGTGCTGTTTGCCGTGTCGTGGGGAGAGGGGGTCTGGCGAAGGACGTACTCGCCTTCACCTATAATTTCGTAATTAAGTCCGGCTTCCTTCAATAGATCTGTGGCACTCCTTACCGTGAGTCCCGTTAGGTTTGGTATATCTATGCTTTTAACATCGGTTGCCGATTCGAAATCTAGATAGGGAAGAGCGCTTGTCAAAAGAGCGGAAACGTAGGGCGCGGCAACGACACTGCCGTATTTAACCGATGTTTGTGGCTCGTCGACAATGATAATTGTGGCAATTCCCCCCTCCTTGCTGATGTTGTATGCAACTGTCGAGCCGATGCGCAGATATGAGTTGCCGTTTTCATCGAGTATATCAAACTTCTGTGACGTGCCTGTTTTTGCAGCTATTTCGTATCCCTCTACCCGAGCATTCTTTGCTCCGCCCTCGCCGCTTACACCCCCCTCGAGGACCTCGCTCACCTCTCTTGCGACCTCCTCGGAGATTACGCTGCGTATTATTTCTACCTCATGCTCATAGACCGAGTTGCCGTCCACGTCTATTATTTTTTCGACAACGTAGGGCTCGACGAGCTTGCCTCCGTTTGCAACAGCGCATATTGCTCTCAGATGATTGATGGCACTTACCTTAAAGCGCTGTCCAAAGGATGCGGTGGCAAGCTCCGTTGCACCGAGACCCGACTCGGTGTGGAAGATTGTTCCTGCCTCGCTTGGCAGGTCAATTCCGCTTTTTTCAAAGTAGCCGAATGCTTTGACGTATGAATAAAATCGGCTGCTACCGATTCTCTCGGCAATGCTCATCATCGTTGGGTTGCAGGACATCTGCAATCCGTAGGAAAGAGGGAAGCCCGAGCCGTGTCCCGTTATCTTATGGCACCTTATTCTCCATCCGCCGACGGTGTGATAGCCGTTGCAGGAGAAGGTGTCGGACATTTTTGCAGCTCCCGAGTCAAGAGCTGCCGCAACTGTAATAATCTTGAAGGTTGAGCCCGGCTCATAGGTTTCGCTTATTGCCTTGTTCGACCACATGATTTGCAAAAGCTCTCTCTTGTATGCCTTGTATTCGTCAGTTCCCTCTGCATAGCCCGATGCAGCTAGCTTATCGAGAGATAACGGATCGAGCTCATACGGAGAGTTTGGATCAAACGGGGAGGAGGTTGCCATAGCAAGTATTGCACCCGTGTTTATATCCATAACTATGCCCGTCGCTCGGTTTGTTGCATTGTGGTTTTTAACCGCCTGCTCGAGCTGGCTTTCCAGCTCGCTCTGTATATAGCTGTCAAGCGTTGTCACAAGGCTGTAGCCATCCTTTGGCGGTACGTAGGTCGAGTATTCTGTGGAAAGTACGTTGCCGCCTGCATCCTTTGCATACAGATAGTATCCGTCAGTGCCCGAGAGATAATCGTCATAATAATACTCGAGCCCGTACAGTCCCTGGTTGTCAGAGCCCGTAAAGCCGATGAGGTGCGCGGCAAGCGTTGATTCGGGATAATAGCGTGAGCTCTGCGCCTCAGTAAAGACAAGTGCCTCGAGGGAGTTATCCTTAATAAACTCGATGATTTTCTCATATTCCGACCTTGTCGCATTCTTCTTCACGGTAACATCGAGGACGCTTGTATTTCTGATTTTTGCAAGCAGAGCCGACGGGTCAAGGTCGAGTATGTCCGAAAGTCCCCTCGCAATTATCAGGGAGTAGTCGGCCCCCTCTTCCTTTTCAGCCCTCTTTATATCCTTTGTGGATATAAAAATACGCCAGGAGGTGTTCGTTGTTGCGAGTGTATTCATATTTCTGTCGAGGATAGCACCGCGCTCAGCGCGCATTGCCGAGGTTGTCGTTATCTGGTTGTATACCTTGTTTTTGTAATATGCATTCAGCGTTATCTGGAGCTTAAAAAGGTTTGATATCAAAAGAATGAGGAAAAGGAGGAGAGCGATACATATTACCGCTATGCGTTTTTTTGTTCTGCTTGCTGCGCCCAGCATGCTTGCGCCCGTGCTTTTGTTCATAAAAAATCCCCAAAAATAAAAAAGTAGCGACAGCTAAAGAGCCATCGCTACATTTTATTAAAAATTTTATCCGTTTATGACGGATCAGTCGTTTGTCTTATCAACAGTTTCAACAATCTCGGTTTCTTCTATGTTCTCTCTTGCATCAACGGTGGAGGGAAGGGAGCTTGCACCCTTCATTGCAAAGATACCGAAGGAAAAGATGAATACGCATGCCACAACTGCGGAGAAAAATGCAGAAAGGGAGGTGCGAAGGGGGAATGCGCGCATAGTTTTATCCTTAACGGGCTCCTTCTTGACCGCGAGCTTGTCGTTGACGTAGGAGATTATAGCAGAAATAGAGTGGTTGTCGTTTGCTCTTGCGGCAGGAAGGTTAGAGGTCGCGCCGGACGCCTTCTTGACCATGTATTCGCCGAGAGTGCATTCAATACCGTCGTTTATAACAGCAAACTTGTTTTTCATCGTAGTGTAAAGATTTTCGTAAACGCTCATAGTTGCCATTGCTATTTCTCCTTTAGATTTTTTCCGCTATTCGGAGCTTTGCGCTTCTTGAACGCGGATTACTGTTAATTTCTTCTTCACTTGGAAGTGTGGGCTTTTTCGTAATTTCCTTGAGTATAGGCTTGTTACCGCATACGCAGATGGGGAAGTCCTTTGGACAGGTGCATCCACCGGCGAGATCTCTGTATCCGAGCTTGACAAGTCTGTCCTCCAGAGAATGGAAGGATATTATTGCAAGTCTGCCGCCCGATACAAGTCCGTTTGCCGCAGACTTGATAAGGGGCTTTATTGCATCGAGCTCTCCGTTGACCTCAATCCTTATTGCCTGGAAGGTTCTCTTTGCCGGGTGGGGGCCGTCCTGCCTCTTTGCTGCCGGTATGGCTGATTTGATAATATCTGCGAGCTCTACTGTCGATTCAATGGGGGAGAGGGCTCTTTTCTTTACGATAGCGGATGCTATCCTTGCTGAGAATTTTTCCTCACCGTATTCAAAGAATATTCTTTTAAGCTCGTCCTCGCTGTATTCGTTAACGACGTTGTAGGCAGATAGGGGAGAGTCGGTATCCATTCTCATATCAAGACGGGCATCCTGCATATAGCTGAAGCCGCGGTCCTTTGTGTCGAACTGATACGAGCTGCATCCAAGGTCTGCAAGCACACCTCCGAGGTTGTCGATCTTAAGCTCTCTTATGACATCACCCAGGGAGGAGAAGTTGTCGTTGATGAAGGTAACCTTATCAAGATAGCCTTCAAGTCTTTTGGTTGCTGCAGCGATAGCATCCCTATCCCTGTCAAAGCAGATGAGCCTGGAGTCTTTTCCAAGCCTCTTTGCTATTTCGAGGGAGTGACCGCCTCCGCCTGCAGTGCAGTCTATGTAGGTATATCCGTCTCTTATGTTCAGCGCGTCGATGCACTCATAGAGTAGCACCGAGGTGTGTGAAAAGCGGATACCGTCCATATGCTTGTCCTTTCTGACTTAAAGTCCGTACTGGCGCATCGTGTCGCGCATTTTATCGAAGTCGCGGGTTTCCTCGCGCTTGTTCCAAACGTCCTCTGCCCAAACTCGGATCTGCTTGCCCGCACCGACGAATACGATGTTTTTCGTTATTCCGGCGTGGCGCAGGAGTCTGTCGTCGATAATTATTCTGCCGCTTGCGTCGGGGGTGCATTTCTGCGCCGCACCGAGTATGTAGTCCTGGATTTCCTCTGCATCGGTCTCGGGTAGCTTCGAGATCTTCTCGACGTAGGCATCCCAGTCCTCAGCTGTGTATATAGAGAGGTATGCACCGAATTTACGTGTTATGTAAAACTCGTCGCCGAGGTCTTCGCGGTACTTGGACGGAATGAAGACACGCTTCTTTGCATCCATCGAGTGAGTGTAGTTGCCTACGAATGACATCGTTATACCTCCTTTTTACTCTCGAAATTGGGAAAATGGTGCTTTTGTGCCCCACTTCGCCCCACTTTGATACCATTATAATACACTTTGCGTAAAAAATCAACCCCTTTTTATAAAAAACTTAGAAAAATATTAAAAAAATTATTATATTTAAAAAATAATAAAATAAATAAAAAGGTATTCCATTTTCGGTCGCTTTGTGGTAAAATGAAATCAGTAAAACAGAAGGGCTGATTATTTATGTCATTTTTTTCGAAGCTGTTTGGCAAAAGGAATAATACCGATAGCTACTCCTTCAGGCTCAACAGGGCAAGGGAGCTGCACGGTCAGGCTGTTAAATACGTCACCGAGCACAGAGACGGCAATGAGGACGTGATAGGACGCGGTGGCGCGCTTTGCCTCAAAGGTGACGAATTTATTGTGGATAGCTCGGGCGACCGACTCTTTGTCTGCAAGGTCCGCGACCTCGAGGCGAGCAACCTGATGAGCGGCGACGGAGTTGTTATCAAGGGGCCCAATTTGCTTGAGGATGGCAGGATGCGTACAATAACCGTGCATTTTGTGTATTACAGAAAGTGAGATATAATGAAGGAGCATAATACCTGTGCGATAATTCTGGCGGCAGGCGAGGGCAGACGGATGGGGCTCGATAGGCCGAAGCAGGAGCTTCAGCTGCTTGGAAAGTCTGTTTTGCGTCACACGCTGGAGGCATTTTCCCTCTGTGAGGATATTGCGAGCATCGTTGTAGTCACACGCGAGGATGAGATGGAGTTTGCTAGAGGGGAGTGCTGTGGGATTGAAAAGCTGCACACTGTGACACTCGGAGGCAGGACGCGTGCGCTCTCTGCTGCCCGTGGCTTTGCGGCAGTTCCCGCGGAGTGCGATTTTGTTGCCGTTCATGACGCGGCAAGATGCTTAATTACACCCGAAATGATAAGTAAAGTAGTAAAAAATGCGTATATTTACGGTGCAGCAAGTGCTGCCACCGCGGCGACAGACACGGTAAAAATTGTCGACACGGAGGGCTTTGTTGTGTCGACACCGCAAAGAAAAAGCGTTATGCTGGCATCGACTCCGCAGGTTTTTTCTACATATATATATAATAAGGCGATTTCAGGGGTGGATTTGTCGGGCGAGAATATAACCGACGACAATATGCTTGTCGAGGCGACCGGCGCGAGAGTGTATTGCACCGAGGTTGGCCGCGAGAATATAAAAATAACGACGCGAAGCGACGTTCTTTATGCAGAGCTGCTTCTTGGGGGGCGAGATAATGGGGAGATTTAGAATCGGACACGGATATGACGTTCACCGTCTTGTAACGGATAGGGCACTCATCCTTGGCGGTGTTGAGATACCGCATACCCTCGGACTGCTGGGGCACTCGGATGCAGACGTGCTTACCCACGCGGTGATGGATGCCATCCTCGGTGCTCTCGGCAAGGGGGATATAGGAAAGCATTTTCCCGATACGGATAACAAGTATAAGGGAATATCGAGTATGCTTCTACTTGGTGAGGTCTCGGATATAATGAAGTCGGAGGGCTATTCCGTCGGCAATATTGACGTCACAGTTATAGCGCAGAAGCCAAAGCTCGCCTCCTTTATACCAGGGATGCGCGAGAATATCGCGAAAATGCTCGGTGCATCGGAGTCGGATGTAAATATAAAAGCGACAACAGAGGAAAAGCTCGGCTTTACCGGGCGAGAGGAGGGCATTGCGGCACACGCGGTTGTTCTTCTTGAAAAAATATAAGACGCCCCGATCGAGTCAGGGCGTCAATCGAAAAAAGCAAACGGATACGGTGATATCCTGATACGACCCTTTTCTTTACTGTCTTGCCGTATGCGTTTTGCTTGGGTTTTAGAGGAATGCCTCTCCGTATTATTGTATGGAGTAAATAAAAAAACGACACTGAATAAATTTTATAAGAGGTATAAAATGACTAAAATTTCTCCTTCCGTACTGGCATGTGACTTCGCAAAAATGGGCGAGGAGGTCGATAGCATCTTTAAGGGCGGTGCCGAGATGGCACACCTTGATATTATGGACGGTGTTTTTGTAACCAATATTTCCTTCGGTCTGCCCGTTGTGGCATCGCTGCGCCGTTCTACCGACATATTCTTTGACGTGCATCTTATGATAATCGAGCCCGAAAGGTATATAAAGAGATTTATCGATGCGGGTGCCGATCTCGTTACCTTCCATATCGAGGCAACCGAGCACGTAGAGGAGTGCATAAACATAATAAAGGACCACGGAGCGCTTGCCGCAGTTTCGGTAAAGCCGAACACACCCATCGAGGAGGTTTATCCCTATCTTGAAATGTGCGATATGGTGCTCGTTATGACAGTTGAGCCCGGATATGGCGGACAGGCATTTATGCCGGAATGCCTCGAAAAGGTCAGAAAACTTAAGGCAGAGATTGATAAAAGAGGACTTCACGTTGACATCCAGGTCGACGGTGGGGTCAACGCGGAGAACGCTCCGCTGTGCCGCGAGGCAGGTGCTAACATACTTGTTGCAGGCAGCGCAGTATTCAAATATGAGGATAGAAAAGCGGCAATAGACGCACTTCGGTAAAATAAAAAAGGCTGATTTGAGATCAGCCTTTTTTCTATTTTATTCCGCCACCGAAGGGGATGCCGAGATGATCGTAGGCAAGCCTTGTTACGCATCTGCCTCGGGGTGTTCTCGCAAGGAAGCCTATCTGCATGAGGTAGGGCTCATAGACGTCCTCGATGGTCACCGTTTCCTCGCCGATCGTTGCGGCGATGGTTTCAAGTCCTACCGGACCGCCAGCATAGAACTTTATAATTGCCTCCAGCATGCGGCGGTCAACGTTGTCAAGACCGAGCTCGTCAATTTCGAGGGCATCGAGAGCGAGCTTTGCAATCTCGTCGGTTATAGTGCCGTCACCCTTCACAAGAGCGAAGTCGCGCACACGCTTGAGCAGGCGGTTGGCGATTCTCGGGGTGCCCCTCGAGCGCGAGGCAATGCTCGTTGCACCGAGGTCGGTAATCGATATACCGAGGATGCCTGCCGAGCGCTTTACTATTTCCGCAAGCTCCTCCGTTGTATAGAGCTCAAGCTTCAAAAGCACACCGAAGCGGTCGCGAAGGGGGCCTGTCAGCTGGCCTGCTCTCGTAGTTGCACCTATGAGGGTGAACTTGGGCAGGTCTATCTTTATCGAGCTGGCGCTGGGGCCCTTGCCCGTTATGATATCAATAAAGAAGTCCTCCATTGCGGGATAGAGTATTTCCTCTATGGAGCGCGAGAGGCGGTGTATCTCGTCGATGAAGAGCACGTCTCCGTTCGAGAGATTTGTGAGCAGGGCTGCAAGATCGCCGGGCTTCTCAAGCGCGGGACCCGAGGTGGTGCGGATGTTTACACCCATCTCGTTTGCGATAATGGTGGCGAGGGTGGTCTTGCCTAGTCCGGGAGGGCCGTAGAGCAGAACGTGGTCGAGAGACTCGCGGCGGAGCTTGGCACTCTGGATATAGACCTTGAGGTTTTCCTTCGCCTTTGTCTGACCGACGTATTCGTCGAGGCTCTTGGGACGTAGCGAATACTCAACCTCGGAATCCTGGACCTCGTCGTATTCACCCGTTACTATTCGGTTTTCAAAGTCAAATTCGTTTGTTTCTATCATTCTGTCAGTCCTTTCTATTTGGCAAAGGTGCGCAGTGCGAGGCGGATAAGCTCGCCCACGGGCGCATTCGGGTCAAGCCCCTCGAGCGCTCTGGCTGTTGCATTCTTGTCGTAGCCGAGGTTCATAAGCGCGTCTGCCGCAGCGGCAAGATTGCCGCTCTTCGGTACTGTGGGGGCTGCCTTTTGTGCTGGCTTCGGGGAGGTGAGGGCAACGTCGGCACTTACCTTGTCCTTCAGCTCGAGGACGATACGCGCAGCTGTCTTGGAGCCGATGCCGTTAGCCTTGGATATTGCCTTGGCATCCTCGGTGGCTACCGCTACGGCAAAGTTCGCAGGAGTCATAATAGAGAGAATGCTCATTGCCGCCTTGGGTCCGACACCGCTGACGGTGACGAGCTTGTTGAAGCACTCACGCTCCTCCTTGCTCTCAAAGCCGTACAGCTCTGCGGCATCCTCGCGTACTACGAGCTCCGTAAATATTTTAACCTCTTCTCCGATTTTTTCGCGGAGAAGCTCGGAGGTGATGAGGCTGGCGGTCAGCTTATATCCGACACCGCCGCAATCAATAACAACAAGTCCTCCGTCGGCGATCTCAAGTCTGCCGTAAAGGTGATAGAACATATATATAACCTCGCTTTATTTTACTCGCTGATAACGGTTTTGATCATTTTTTCGAGCTTCTCTCTTGGGAGCATAAGCTCGCGTCCGCATGACGTGCAGACGATTTTTACATCGGAGCCGCATCGCAGGACCCTAAACAGGTCGGAGCCGCAGGGATGCTTCTTCTTCAGGCAGAGTACGTTGCCCGTGATGAACTGGATTATCTGCATAAGTGCGCCACCTCCCGTTTTTTCGTATATCAGATAGGGAATCGGAATCCCTCCCGAATAGTATAACATACTAAAAGTAAAAAGTAAAGCAAAAGAAAATAAAATATTATATTTTTAATATATAATTGACTATGTAAGAAATTTATGGTAGAATGATATCTGTAAAAAAATACACGGTGGACAAAATGATTATATTAGGAATTGACCCCGGCTTTGCTATCGTGGGATGGGGGCTGATAGAGAGCGTAAAGGGAAATATTCGCCCTCTCGCTTACGGTGCTATAACCACACCCGCACATACTCCGATTGAGTCACGTCTATATACAATACATCGTGATCTCGAGGAGCTCATAGAGAAATATAAGCCTGACGAGATGGCGATAGAGGAGCTGTTTTTTAATACTAATATCACGACGGGTATTGCCGTCGCGGAGGCGCGCGGAGTTATACTCTGTACCGCGCATAAGCTCGGAGTGAAGATAAGCGAATATACCCCCCTGCAGGTAAAGCAGGCGGTGGTTGGATATGGCAAGGCAGAGAAGAGACAGGTGATTGCAATGGTGCAGTCAATACTGAAGCTGCCAAAGCCACCTAAGCCGGACGATGCGGCAGACGCGTTGGCAATCGCGATTTGCCACGCACATTCGTCGCGCTCAAGAATGGCGGGATTTTTTAACAAACGGTAGGAGATGCTTTTATGTGGATTGCAGATAAGTGGAAGGATTATACGGTTATTGACGCATCGTCGGGCGAAAAGCTCGAGTATTGGGGCAAATACAGCCTTATAAGACCCGATCCGCAGGTAATATGGAAAACCGAAAAGAGGCATCCGCTCTGGAGAGGCGCAGATGCGAGCTATAAGCGCAGCAAGTCGGGCGGTGGTAGCTGGAGCGACAACAGACTCCCCGATATATGGGTAATATCCTACGGAGAGATGAAGTTCCAGATAAAGCCAATGGGCTTCAAGCATACGGGTCTGTTTCCCGAGCAGGCGGCGAACTGGGATTGGTTCTCCGAGCTCATCAAGAATGCGGGAAGACCGATAAGCGTGCTCAACCTCTTTGCCTATACGGGCGGTGCGACAGTCGCCGCGGCAAAGGCGGGGGCATCTGTATGCCACGTTGATGCATCGCGAGGTATGGTTGCCGCAGCTAAGGAAAATGCAAGACTCTCGGGGCTTGAGGATGCACCTATCAGATATATTGTCGATGACTGCAAGAAGTTTATCGACAGGGAGATACGTCGCGGAAGAAAATACGACGCTATCATAATGGACCCTCCCTCATACGGTCGCGGTCCTACCGGCGAGGTGTGGAAGATTGAGGAGTGTATCGACGACTTTGTCGCCCTTACAGAGAAGGTTCTCTCAGAGAAGCCGCTGTTCTTCCTGCTAAATTCGTACACGACGGGCCTTAACGCCTCAACTATGAAATATATAACAGATACAAGGCTTCTTAGAGGCAGAAGGGGCACAAGCGTGGCGGATGAGCTCGGACTTCCCGTAAGAGAAACGGGGCTTGCCTTGCCCTGCGGCTCGAGTGTAAGAGTTGAATTTAAATAAGAGGTATAAATGGAAGATATAATCATAAAAACAGTTGGACTCGGCTTTACCTACGATGACGGCGAGGGAGAGACCAATCCCTTCGACGGCAAGCGCGAGATACCTGCTCTCTCGGATGTGAATTTAGAGATAAGGGCGGGCGAATACGTTGCCGTGCTCGGGCACAACGGCTCGGGAAAATCCACCTTTGCCAAGCTGCTCAATATGATACTGACTCCAACTGTGGGAAAAATATATATTGACGGTATTGATATCACCGACGAGGGCTTTACCGAGGACGACGTTTTTGCCGTCAGACGTAAGGTTGGAATGGTGTTCCAGAATCCCGACAACCAGCTTGTGGCAACCGTCGTCGAGGAGGACGTTGCCTTCGGACCCGAGAATCTCGGTCTTGAGCGCGAGGAAATCCGCAGAAGAGTTGATGAGGCACTTGCGGTTGCAGGTATGACCGAATATTCCTCTCATGCGCCCCACAAGCTCTCGGGCGGTCAGAAGCAGAGGGTGGCGATTGCGGGTATTATTGCTATGAAGCCGCGCGTTATAATTTTCGATGAGTCGACCGCAATGCTTGACCCGAGAGGCAGGCAGGAGGTGCTAGATATAATGGAGCGCCTCAACAAGGAGGAGGGTATTACCGTCCTCAACATAACCCATTATATGGATGAGGCTGCAAGGGCAGACAGAGTTGTAGTTATCAACGACGGACGCGTTGAGCTCGACGGAGCACCCAAGGAGGTATTCCGCGAGGTCGAGCGCCTTCACGAAATGGGCCTGGAGGCACCGCAGGGCAAGGAGCTGCTTCACGCGCTTGAGTGCGAGGGGATTGCAATAGACAGCGAGGCTCTCCACGAGGAGGAGTGCATTGCTGCACTCGTCAAGTATTTAAAGAGGATTTAACAGTAGATGAACAAGATAGAAATTCAAAACGTGTCCTATACGTACAGCAAGGGAACACCCTTTCAGATGGTGGCTCTGAACGACGTCAGTGTTGCGTTTGAGAAAGGAAAAATAACGGGACTCATCGGTCACACGGGATCGGGAAAATCCACCCTCGTTCACATGCTGAACGGACTGTACCGACCTACCTCGGGCAGGATTTTGCTTGACGGGCAGGATATATGGGAAAAGCCGAAGGAGATATCGAAAATAAGATATCGGGTAGGCCTTGTAATGCAGTATCCCGAGTATCAGCTTTTTGACGATACTGTGAGACTGGATATCGGATTCGGACCGCGGAACCAGGGGCTCTCGGAGCAAGAGGTCGAGGAGCGGGTTAAGGAAGCTGCGGAGTTTGTCGGTATTGATGACGAAATGCTGGAAAAATCCCCGTTCGAGCTCTCGGGCGGACAGAAAAGACGCGTTGCAATCGCGGGCATTATTGCTATGCGCCCCGAGGTGCTTGTACTGGACGAGCCTGCCGCAGGGCTTGATCCGCGCGGCAGACGTGAGATACTCGGCGGACTTGTCAGGTACGTCGAGCGAAATGACGCGACCGTTATTCTCGTCAGTCACTCTATGGAGGATATGGCACTCTACTGCGACAACGTGGTAGTTATGAGCCATTCGCAGGTGTATAGAAGCGGAACCGTGCGCGAGATATTCTCCGATGCCGACGTGCTTGCCGATATTGGGCTTGACGTTCCCGCTGTTGCCAAAATCGCGTCTGCTCTCAGACACGAGGGGATTGAGCTCGAGGGCGAGCTGTATACCGTTGAGGGCGTTAAGAGGGCGATAATCGAATATATCGGGAGGTCAGGCAAATGATTACCGATATGACACTCGGTCAGTTCTTTCCCGGCAAGTCGGTGATACATCGCCTCGACCCGAGAACAAAGCTGATTTTAACGATAGTATTCATTGTTGCAACCTTCCTTGCATCAAACCCCGTGACTTTCCTGCTCCTCACCGTATGTACTGTGGCGCTGGTTATGGCAAGCGGCATATCCCTCGGCACTATACTGAAGGGAATAAAGCCGATAATTTTCATTCTGATATTTACGGCTATACTAAACGTCTTTCTGACGGGAGGTGTGGGTGAGCCGCTTGTTGCGTTCTGGATAATAAAAATATACAAAGAGGGCATTATAAGAGCGGTGTTTATGGCGTTGCGCATACTTATACTCATTGTCGGCACAAGCACTCTTCTCACTTACACCACCTCTCCGATAGCACTAACCGACGGCATTGAGTCTCTGCTCTCGCCGCTGAAGAAGATAAAGGTACCCGTGCACACCTTTGCAATGATGATGACGATAGCGCTGCGATTTATCCCGACGCTCGTCGAGGAGACCGAGAAGATAATGAACGCGCAGAAGTCGCGCGGTGCCGATTTTTCGAGCGGTGGACTTATAAAAAAGGCAAAGGCGTTGATTCCGATACTCATCCCCCTCTTTGTCTCCGCATTTAAGCGCGCAGATGAGCTCGCAACGGCGATGGAGTGCCGTTGCTACCGAGGAGACAAGAACCGCACAAAGCTCGTGAAGCTCTCGTATAAAGGGCGCGACGCATTATGGTTTGTGCTTTCCGCGCTCTTTATAGGTGGGGTAATCGTGCTCGGCTTTGTTGCCGGGTATATGCCCGAGGAGCTCGCTTCAACAAATCTTTTCAGAATAATGTTTTATCCGATCTGACATATATGAAATATTTTGCAATAATTAAATATCTTGGATGTGACTTCCACGGCTTTCAGGTGCAGCCGAATGCCAGAACCGTCCAGGGTGAGCTGACGGCAGCCTTCTCTGCGCTGTTTGCCACCCCCGTTATGATAACGGGCTGCAGTCGTACCGACTCCGGTGTGCACGCAAACGAGTTTGCCATTACTGTGGAGGCACAGGGGGCAACAGTGCCTCCCGAAAAGCTCCCGATTGCGGTTATGCGCTATCTGCCGAAGGACGTTGCCGTAGTATCCTGCACCGAGTGCATGGAGGGGTTTCATCCGCGCTATTCCATAAAGAGCAAGGAATATCTGTATCGCATAAAAAACTCGCGAATCCGTGATCCCTTTGATGTGGGAAGGGTTTGGTTTTTTGCACCCGAGATAACGGACGAAGGATTGGCAAGAATGCATTCTGCTGCAAAATATATAGTTGGTAAGCAGGATTTTGCGTCGTTTATGGCAGAAGGCTCCGACGTTGCCGACACAGTACGAACAGTTGAATATCTGACTGTGGACAGACGCGGCGATTACGTAGAGATGAGGGTGTGCGCCGACGGCTTCCTTTATAATATGGTGCGTATAATCGTCGGCACTCTTATAGACGTTGCCTTGGGTAGAATA
Source organism: Clostridia bacterium (assembly GCA_017403155.1). Taxonomy (GTDB): domain Bacteria; phylum Bacillota; class Clostridia; order Oscillospirales; family CAG-272; genus UBA1740. Next base: position 142,306 of record JAFQOP010000011.1, read on the forward strand.
ACGTCCGAGGATGTCGGACGGATAATTGAGTCAAAAAATCGCGCTGAGGCGGGTATGACGGCTCCGCCCGACGGACTTTATCTCAATAAGGTTAATTACTGATTTTACTCCCTTACGCAATAAATACCAGATTAAAAAAACACCTCGCAAGGCAAGATTAAAAAAAGCCTTGTGAGGTGTTTTTTATGAAAATGAAGAAAAAGGGTGCAAAAATTTTAATATGGTGTACGGTCGGAGTAGCACTTACCGTTGCGGTATTGATTGCATCTATCGGTATATATGCCTCCGTTGCGATAGACTTCAGCCGAGACGAGGCTATGTTTCTGTCGTCAAAGGGGGATAACGTTACAAAGCTGTACTACGATGGGTCGGGACTGTGCGGGAGCGACCCTGAAAAATATGAGCCAATAGAGCTCGAGAGTGTTTCGGGCGCGCTTTCTCGGCGAGAATGGTGTGCGCTCGATGAAATATCGCCGTACCTCGTCAATGCATTTATTGCCACCGAGGACAGAAGATTTTTTACTCATAACGGAGTAAATATCTTTCGCACGGCAGGTGCGGCGGTAAAATATATATTCGACAAGGAGCGCGGCTACGGCGGCTCCACAATAACTCAACAGGTGATAAAAAACATCTCGGGCGATAGCGAGAGGTCGGTAAAAAGAAAGGTGGACGAGATTATCCGAGCCATGCACCTTGAGCACAGACATTCTAAGGAGGAAATACTCGAGGTATATATGAATATAATACCTCTCGGTGAGGGGGTGTCTGGTGTGGGGCTTGCAGCCGAGAGATACTTTGGCAAGGAGGTCTCCGAAATAACCCCTGCCGAGGCGGCAACAGTCGTTGCACTTGCAAATGCACCGACAAGATATAATCCTTATACCTCATACGATGCGTGTCTGGAAAAGAGAAACGTCATTCTTGGGTCTATGCTTGAGTGCGGATACATTTCACGCGAGGAATATGAGGGTGAGATTGTGACACCGATTTTGCTAACGGAAAGAGAAACGCACACGGATAGGGTCAGCTCCTGGTTTTGCGAGACGGTTATCGACGAGGTGTGCTCCGATCTTATGGCAGAGCGCGGCTACACATATTCAGCCGCACGCAAGCTTGTTATGCTCGGAGGGCTTTCTATATATACGACAATGGATTATGGTGCACAGAGGATTTTGACCGAATATTTTGAAAATACGGACAATTTTCCGTCCGACGTATCCTCGGGACTTGAATATTCAATGGTCATCTGCGACAGCTCCTCGGCAGACCTGCGTGCAATTGTCGGCGGAGTCGGTAAAAAGTGCGCAAACAGAATAACGAATCAAGCACTGACCCTGCACACTCCTGCCTCGACCCTAAAGCCGCTGGCACTGTATGCGCCACTTATAGATAGCGGTCGTATAAGCTGGTCTACGGTATTCGACGATGTGCCCCTCTCCTTTAAGGAGGGGGAGGAGGGAGAATATATCCCATATCCGAGAAATTCCCCGGACGTTTATGACGGACTGACGAGTGTTGCAGCTGCGATAGAAAAATCAAAGAACACCGTTGCACTCAGGCTCTACGAAATGCTTGGCGGACGGCAGATATTTGACTTCCTTACGGAGAAAATCGGCTTTTCTACTCTGGTGGAGAGCAAAACGCTCTCTGACGGGCGTAAAATTACCGATATTGCCCCCTCGCCGCTTGCCTTCGGTCAGCTTTCCTACGGGGTGTCCCTGCGCGCTCTGACAGAGGCATACACAACCTTCCCGAATGAGGGAATGCTGTACAGCGGAAGGAGCTATATTCTATGCCTTGGTGGGGATGGCGAGGTGCTCGTGAACAAAAGCATGGAGGGCGAGAGAGTCTATTCCCGAGAGACATCCAGAATAATGACACAGCTTCTCATGCGTGTGTGTGAGAGTGGCACGGCAAGGTCGCTCACCCTCGACGAGCTTGTTAGTGTGGCGGGGAAGACGGGCACAAGCGGAGCCAACCGAGATAAGCTTTTCGTTGGTTATACACCGTATTATACCGCAGGGATATGGTCGGGCTTTGGCAACGGCGTTGGGTCTGTGGGGGCATACTCCAAAAATCAAATAAGAATTTGGGACGAGGTGATGCGGCTTATCCACAGCGAGAGGCTAGAGGGTGAGCACACACTGCGCGAGTTTTCGACAGCGGGACTTATTCGGTATCCCTATTGCGTTGACTCGGGCAAGCTCTTCACTCCAACGTGCATCAAGGACGTGCGAGGGGATAGAGTGGAGCTCGGTTACTTTAAAAGGGGCAGTGAGCCGCGCGAGAGGTGTGACGTTCATATTCTCTGCGATTATGACGTATTTCTCGGTGGTGTTGCGGTCAATCCAACCTTTTCGGGCTTTGTTACTAGGGTTGCGCTTCTTGATATTCCCTGGCGCTCCTTCCCGACGGAGGTGTATATAACCGATGCTCAGTACGTTTACAGACGGGTGAGGGGGGAGATAGCCTTTCCCGATACTGCAGAGCTGCCGTATTTTTACTATTCTCTTGAGCAGGGGAACTACGCAGGTGTAAGCAAGGGGCGCAGACAGTATAACTGTGCAAATATTTACCGTCGCTGATATTTACTTTTTGTCCTCTGTATGCTAAAATAGTATACAGTCGGAGGAGATTATGGAATACAGCGTTGAATACTCTAAAAGAAAAAATATAACTATATCCGTCAAGGGCGGAGTCCTTGTGGTAAAAGCACCGCACAAGACCTCTCGGGAGTCGATTGAGAAGGTGCTGATGCAGCACAGAAGGTGGATTGAGACTCACCTCGAGCGCGCCAAGGAGCGTGCACAGCTGGAGAGCGAGCTGGATGGGGAGAGGATAAGCGAGCTCAAAAGGGCAGCAAGGGAATATCTTACGCCCTTGACCGCTTATTATGCTAGTATTATGGGTGTCAGGTATGGCAGAATTTCGATAAGCAGTGCCCGTACTCGCTTTGGCTCCTGCTCCTCGCGTGGAAACATTTCATATTCATACCGACTTATGCTATATCCCGACGATGCTATAAGATACGTGGTCGTCCACGAGCTTGCACATATCAGGGAAATGAATCACTCGGCGCGCTTCTACTCGATAGTTGCGAGTGTTTTTCCCGATTATGAGAGACGTCGCGCGCTACTGAAAAAGGTACCGAAATAATATCGGTACCTTTTTTTATATTTCAAGTGTGTGACGGATGAGTGTGTCGCCCTCGTATTCGAGCTTGAGGGAGAAGAAGCGGCTCTCCTCGTCAAGCAGGCGAAGGAAGATTTTGTCTCCCTCCCAGATGGGGAGCTTCGGCACATCCTCGCACGCAACCCACTCGAGCACACCCTCGTTGCACTCGATGAGCTCGCCCGAAAACTCCTCCGCCGTGAAAAGATGCATATACTCGGTGCCGTATTTATCCGACACAAACGTAACGAGACCTCGGTATACAGGATGCTCGACGGTGAGCCCCGTTTCCTCAAAAATCTCGCGTCTTGCGCAGTCGTGAGGACTCTCTCCCTCCTCGAGGTGACCTCCGATGCCCATCCATTTGTCGGCGTTGGGGTCGTTAATCTTTTTAACTCTGTGGAGCATGAGGTATGCTCCGTTTTTCTTCAGGTAGCAGAGGGTTGTATTCGTCATTGTTAACTCCGTTTATATATTTATATATAAATGATAGCATATTTGTTTACATTTTTCAAGCAAAAAATATTGACTTTTCTGCCGAGGGGGTATATACTAATTAAGCAGTTAATTATTAACCGATTAAATTATATCGGGAGGTGCGACGTGACGGAAAATAAGATATCAAGCGCGGTAAATATAATGATCAAGACAGACCGTATTCATAAGCAGCTTCTTGATGCTACGGTAACAAGGATTGGCATACATAGGACACAGCATAGAATCCTCATGCATATTGCGAGGAATAATCGCCTCGATTCTCAAAAATCGCTTGCCGAGCATATCGGTATTACACCTGCGGCTATTACGGGTGCGCTGAAGAAGCTGGAGCGCGACGGGTACATAAAAAGAAAGCAGGGAAGCGACAACCGCTATAACGAGGTAGAGATTACCGAGGCGGGGAAAAGGGTAGTCAACGAAACGCATGCATTGTTTTCGAGTGCGGATATGTCCCTCTTTGAGGGATTTTCTGACGAGGAGCTGGACGGATATATCAGCTACCTTGAGAAGATATATGCGAATATAAAGAAAAATCTGTCAGATTTACCGGGTGGAGGTACGTAGAGAAAATGAAAAGATGGGGAAAATATATCAAGCCGTATATCAAGTCCTTTATTCTTGGACCCGCGGGAATGATTCTCGAGCTTATCGGCGAGATGCTGATGCCGATATTGCTTGCAGCAATTCTCAACGGAGCCAAGGAGGGCACGCTTACGGTGGGCTCCAGCATCGGGTATAGTGCAATTATGATACTTGTAGCGGCGCTGATGATGCTGGGCGGTGTATTCGGTGCATATTACGGTGCAAAGGCATCGGTAAACTTTGCGACGGATTTGCGGCAGGACGTATATAACAAGGTTCAGCTTTTTTCCTTCTCGAATATCGACCGCTTTTCGACAAGCTCGCTCGTTACCAGAATGACGAACGACGTTACCCAGCTGCAGAACTTTGTCAATATGCTGCTTCGCATGGCGCTTCGCTCGCCAGGTATGATGATAGGCGGTATTATTATGGCAATTATGCTCCGACCCTCGCTTTCGGTCATCTTTGCGGTAAGCATACCTATTATGGCTATTGTAATAATTGTGCTTATTAAGGTTGCCTTTCCGAGATTCGGAATAATGCAGAAAAAGATAGATAAGCTCAATTCCACCGTGCGCGAGAACGTAACTAACGTAAGAGTTGTCAAGTCCTTCGTTCGCGAGGATTATGAGATAGAGAAGTTCAGCGCGGATAACGCAGACCTGAAGAAAACGGGTATGGGCGCGGTAAAGGTAATGATCTTTATGAGCCCTATAATGAACCTTATCATGTATGCAAGCGTTATAACGATTATCTGGCTCGGTCACGATATGGTGCTAAGCGACGGTATGCCCGTTGGTGACCTCAGCGCCTTCGTTATGTACGCAAACCAGATACTGATGTCAATAATGATGGTTACAATGCTCTTCATGATGTCCTCGCGTGCGCTTGCCTCGGGCAGACGTATCTGCGAGGTTCTCGATGCCGAGATTGACCTGACCGACGACACAGCGACCGAGAAGGACGCCCTTGTGCAAAGAGGAGACATCGAATTTAGAAACGTGTCCTTCAGATACTACAAGGATAACGAAGAAAAGGTGCTTGATAACATAAATCTCACGATAAAGTCAGGCAGTACGGTAGGAATAATCGGATCGACAGGATGTGGCAAGACAACCCTCGTATCTCTTATTCCAAGACTTTATGACACCGATGAGGGTGAGGTTTACGTCGATGGAATAAACGTGCGCGACTACTCGCTCGTCAATTTGCGCGAGGGTGTCGGTATGGTACTGCAGAAGAACGTGCTCTTCTCCGGAAGCATTGCAGACAATCTGCGCTGGGGTGATATTGATGCGACGGACGAGGAAATACGCACCGCCTCCGAGCATGCTGCTGCGGATAAGTTTATATCCACATTCTCCGACGGATATGAGACTCTGCTTGATAAGGGCGGAACAAACCTCTCGGGCGGACAGAAGCAGAGAGTGTGCATCGCGCGTGCTCTTCTCAAAAAGCCTAAAATTCTTATACTTGATGACTCAACCAGCGCCGTCGATACTGCGACCGAGCGACAGATTCAGGCAGCACTCAACGGGGAGCTAGCAGGCTGCACGAAGATAATTATCGCGCAGAGAATTTCCTCGGTAAAGAATGCCGAGCAGATAGTAGTTATGAACGACGGAGTTATCACGGGCATAGGTACTCACGACGAGCTTCTCTCGTCCTGCGAGGAATATGCCGAGATATACTACTCCCAGATGGATAAGAAGGAGGCGTAAGGATATGGCAAGATCACTCGAAAAGCTGCAAAAGCAATATAACAGCGTCTCCCACGGTGAATCACTCAGAGGCGCGCCGCGCGGCAGACGCCCGGGCGGTAAGCCAAAGAACACGGGCAGGACGATAAAGAGACTGCTTGGATACGTAGGTAAGTACAAATTCTCTCTTGTCAGCGTGCTTCTTTGTATGCTCGTCACCACCGTGTCCTCCCTTTTTGCCGGATATTTGCTTGTTCCTATTGTAAATAAGCTCACGATAGCTCTCACGGGCGAGGTGCCCGAGTACAGTGCAATGGAGCGCTTTGCCAATAATATAATAGACTCCATCGTCGGTGTCGATGCCTCTGCTACCGCATACGTTATGTGTGCATTGATTATACTTGGCTCGATTTATCTCATAAACGTTACGGGCACGTATCTGCAATCCCGTCTTATGCTGCGTGTGTCGCAGAATTCCATTAAGACGATAAGAGACGATCTGTTTGTAAAGCTCCAGGGCTTGCCCGTAAGATACTACGATTCTCACCCTACGGGTGAGATAATGAGCCGATTTACCAACGATGTTGATAATATCGACGTAATGCTCAACAACTCGCTCACCTCGATAGTCAGCGGTGTTGTCACGCTTGTCGGCACATTTACGTTTATGTGTCTGACAAATATATGGCTCACTATGATAACCGTTGTGTTCGTACCGATTATTATCATTGCGGCAGGCAAGGTTGCGAAACGCTCCTCTCGCTTCTACGGAGCACAGCAGGCGGCAATAGGTGCCGTCAACGGCTATATAGAGGAAACGATAAGCGGACAGAAGGTTGTCAAGGTCTTTAACCACGAGGACGAGTGTAAGGAGGAGTTCAAGCTCATCAACGAGGACCTTCGCGATAAGCAGTTTAAGGCACAGTTCTGGGGAGGTGTTATGGGTCCTGTTACGCATAACATCAGCATGGTTTGCTATGCTATAACCCTAGGCGTCGGAGGTATTCTTCTTTGTCTCAAGAGCAGCGCAGGGCTTCCTCTTCTGTCTCTTGGTGCACTCACTGCGTTTGCGAACTACTCAAAGCAGTTCTCAATGCCTATAAACCAGCTCTCGATGCAGGTTTCCACCCTCTTTGCAGCACTTGCCGGTGCAGAAAGAGTGTTCAAGGTCATGGATGCCGAGCCCGAGCAGGCAGATCCGATAAACGCGGTCTACGACGAGATTTCGGGCGACGTTGTGATGGAGGACGTTTCCTTCGGCTACGTTGAGGGCAAGACGGTGCTGAAGAACATCTCGCTTTATGCTCATCCGGGGCAGAAAATTGCATTTGTCGGCTCAACGGGTGCAGGAAAGACGACGATTACAAACCTCCTGAACCGCTTTTACGATATTAACGAGGGCGAGATTCTAATAGACGGAAAGCCTATAAGGTCCTTCAGCCGCGAGCACCTTCGCAAGAATATTGCAATGGTTCTGCAGGATACGCACCTCTTTACGGGTACGGTGCGCGAGAACATCCGCTACGGCAGGCTTGACGCAACCGACGAGGAGGTTGTTGCAGCTGCAAAGACGGCAAGTGCACACAGCTTTATTATGAGGCTGGAGCACGGCTATGACACCGTCCTTGAGGGTGACGGAGCAAATCTCTCCCAGGGACAAAGACAGCTCTTGAATATTGCGAGGGCGGCACTCTCAAAGGCGCCGATACTCGTTCTTGATGAGGCTACCTCGTCCGTCGATACAAGAACAGAGCGACATATCGAGCACGGTATGGACCGCCTTATGAAGAACAGAACAACCTTTGTTATTGCGCACCGCCTTTCGACGGTAAGAAATGCGAATGCTATTATGGTGCTCGAGAAGGGCGAGATAATAGAGCGCGGTGACCATGACGACCTTCTGAAAATGAAGGGACGCTACTATGAGCTTTATACGGGAAAGCGCGAGCTTGCCTGAAGGAATACCAAGAAAAAACGGCAGGGAAGTGTATGCTTCTCTGCCGTTTGAATTTAAAAAAGGCGTACAGTGGGGTTCCTACCATAAAGCAAGTTTTGAACTACCGAACAAAGAAAAAGGAGTACGGACAATTTTGTTCGTACTCCTTTTCATACGCCTTGCCTGCAAGGTGTAGTGTGTTACATCTTACGGTGTTCTGTCGGGCGGTAATTGTTGAAAAGTGATATGCCTCG
>JAFQOP010000012.1 GCA_017403155.1 Clostridia bacterium
AACTCTCTAAAAAAATTGTATATTATCTCACTTCGTGAGCTAATACCTTCTTTAGAGCTATTTATCTAGCTTCTTCTTACTTTTCGAGTATATACTCTTGTGTTTTAACGAGATCTCTTCACACTTTTCAGTGTCAAAAAAATTCATGTTGTTCAATTTTCAAGGAACAAATTGCTATGCTGCTTACTTCCTTTTCGGCAGTGTAGCTTTTACATTATAGCATCGAAAAATCAAAATGTCAATACTTTTAACAAATTTTTTTGAATTATTTTTTACATTTTACCGAATAATTGAAATAAAACGCGAGAGAGGGTGATTTTACGTTCTCGATTTTTATCAGAACACTAATAGTTTATATACTTCTTTCCCTATCCATGAAGATAATGGGAAAGAGAGAGATCGGCGAGCTTGACATCAGCGAGCTGGTAAGCGCGCTTCTAATTTCGGAGGTGGCAGCAATACCTATCGACGACCCAGACCTACCACTGCTAAACGCTATAATACCTATTATCTTTATATTATCGCTGGAAATTCTTCTTTCATACGGAAAAACAAAATTCAACGTGCTGAAGAAGATTATGGAGGGTAGTCCCGTATACCTTGTCTACAAGGGAGAGATACGGCAGGTCGCACTCGGTGAAAACAGACTGACTGTTAACGAGCTACTCTCCGAAATGCGCGTGCAAGGAATAGGAGACATCAGCGAGGTAGAATATGCCATGCTCGAGCAATCGGGGAAAATATCGTTTATACAGAAGAAAACGGCTGTCATGGCACACTCGGTAATCATTGACGGCGAGATAAACGAGGAAGAAATACGCGCCGCTCACATAACGAATGAAGAGGTAAATGCACAGCTGATAAAGGGTGGTATCTCACAAGGCGACGTCTTTCTTATGACGGTAAACGACGAAAAGGATACTAATATAATATTAAGGGAGAAAACATGAAAACCGCAATCATTGCACTGATGCTGCTTATATCCGTGCTCGCTCTTGTTATTGCTAATTCTATAATACTCAATAATATAATCGAAAAGCTGACGGTTGGAGTCGAGGCACTCGAAACAGAGAATCCTTCCGTGACGCATTCTCAGCTCATTAAATTATACGGCGAGTTTAAGTCCAGGCGAGGCTATATCGGCTTGACGGTGAATCACAACGACATAACAAGCATCGAGGCAAGCTTCAGCGAGCTGTTTGGTGCAGCAGAGGCAGGTGATACGGAAACTGTTACAATAGTAAAAAGCCGCCTTGTCAGTGAGTTAACTCACCTCGGGCGGCTTTCGGGGATAAATTTTGACAGTATTTTTTAGGCGAAGGGGGACATGTCGCCCTTGTATGCGCTGTGTCGGAATATGGAATACCCCTCGCTGAAAAGGTTTTCTGAAGAGAGTATGCCTACGCTTCCCTTCAGATACTTTACTACGTACTCGGGATTCAAGAACGCGGAGGCATCTGCGCTGAGAATGCATTCAAGATATATCCTGCCATCGCGATACTCTGCAACAGCAGATTTGATAAGAGGCTTTATTTCCATCTCAGCACCGCCCAGCTTTGCCTTCTTATTAACCCTTATGCTCTCGGAGAGAAAGGCCGCATTGCACCTGTCTGCAAGATCTGCCGATGCGCCGAGCGTATCTATCTCAATAGTATATCCAAGCCACTTCAGGTCGGTATGCTTTGTTTCGGGATAATATGCGTCGAGCACCACAAGCTCGTCGGTCATATTCTCGTTAAGAGAGCGGATTGCCCACTCGGTATCGCAGCGCTCCGAAAGACGCAGGTCCATAAACTCACATACACTCTCGGTGCCGATGGAAAGGGGGGCAGCAAATACCATCTTTGGTTTTGGATTAAAGCCCTCGGTATACCACAAGGGCAGACGGGCGCGAGTTACTATCTTGTGCATCGTTCTGACGAGGTCGAGATGAGAGATATACTGAAGTGTGCCGACCTTCTTAAATTTGATGCGAAGGTTTATCGGTGTGTTATTCATTCCTCGTCTCCTCCCTTCCCGTGCCACTGCGGGCACCAACGGTTTTTGCCGCCGAGCTTATTTGCTCCGCAGCCGTTGCAATGTTCCTTACACGACGGGGTTGTCTTTTCTGCGTAGGCGCGCTCCCTCTCACGGAGGAGAAACTCCTTGGTTACACCGCAATCGATAATATCCCACGGAAGAACCTCGTCAAGAGCGAAGCCGCGAGTGGTATAAAAGTCGATATCGATGCCGCATCTGGCGAAGATGTCTACCCATTTATCATAATCGAAGTATTCCTCCCACGCATCGAAAATCATCCCCTCCTCTACCGCAAGTGCTATGGCGGGGGCAAGACGGCGGTCGCCGCGGGCAAACACCGCCTCAAGGCGAGAGACCTTGGCATCGTGGTAGGTATATCTTATCTTCTTGCGATCGGTTATGCAGGCTTTAAGATATTCCTGCTTTTCCATAAGAGTTTCATAGCTATCCTGCTTTTCCCACTGGAAGGGAGTGAAGGGCTTCGGCACAAAGCAGGATACACTAATTGTGACACCAACACCGCGCGGACGCTCCTCCTTCGGCATCCTGTAATATTCTCTGACTACGGAGCCTGCAAGGTCAGCAATACCCTTGATATCCTCCTCAGTTTCGGTGGGCAGACCGTTCATAAAATAGAGCTTGACATTACTTTTTCCTCCTCGGAAGGCAATGCCAACAGAGCGCATCAGGTCCTCCTCGGTGACGTTCTTGTTAATAACGTCGCGCAGTCTCTGTGTGCCTGCCTCGGGAGCGAAGGTGATACCACCTGTTCTTACGGAGGACACCTTCTGCATAAGTTCCTCGGAAAAGCTATCTATACGCAGAGACGGCAGAGAAAGGCTGACGTTTGCCTCATCAGTCCACTCAAGGAGGCTGTCGGTAAGCTCGCGGAGCTTCGAGTAATCACTTATTGAAAGAGATATCAGTGATATTTCATCATAGCCCGTGCTGTCATACAGACACCTTGCGCACTTAGAGAGCACCTCGGGGGATTTTTCTCTTATGGGTCTGTATACCATTCCTGCCTGGCAGAAGCGGCATCCTCGGATACAGCCACGGTATATCTCGAGAACAATTCTGTCATGAACGGTTTCGATATACGGCATAACGAGCTTTTCGGGATATGAGACAGTATCAAGGTCCTCAATAATTCTTTTCTTGATTCTACGAGGGAGCTCATCATATTTGGGAACAAATTCCCTTATCGTACCGTCGTCGTTATAGATTACGTCATAAAGAGAGGGGACATATACACCCTCTATACCCGAGGCAGCGCGCAGAAAGGCGGCGCGAGTGTATTCTCCTCGTTCCTTCATGTCAATATAGAGGTGGCATATTTCGAGGAGAACCTCCTCTCCCTCTCCAACGTTGATTACGTCGAAGAAATCGGCAATAGGCTCGGGGTTGTAGACACAGGGACCTCCACCGATGATTATGGGGCAGGACTCTTCTCTATCCTTGGTAAAAATGGGTATTCCCGCCATTTTCATCATAGCGAGAGCCGTGGTATAGCATAGCTCATACTGAAGAGAAAAGCCGATAAGGTCAAAGCAGCCGAGCTCGTCTCCACTCTCCTGGGTTGTGAGAGGAATACTGTATTCCTTCATCTTCTCGAGCATATCTGTCCAGGGAGCGTAGACACGCTCGCACCAAACGTCGGGGTCCTTATTCAAAACGTCGTAGAGTATCCTGACGCCGAGATTGGACATTCCTATCTCATAGGTGTCCGGAAAGGCAAAGGCAAAGCGACACTTAACCGCGTCGACATCCTTCATTATTCGGTTATATTCACCGCCGATATACCGTCCCGGCTTCTCTATTGATTTGAGAATTGAGGATATATGCGGTGTTTCCATTAGCTTCATATTGTTTTTCCTTTTTTACAGTAAACTCGGGATTGAGCAATCAATCCCGAGTCGTTATTTTATCATTCACCTGAGCCGTTCTGCTCGGGCGGAAGAGAGATTGTGTGCTTTGACATAAGATGAAGTGCGGCACACCACGCTATCTGCCAGAATCCGAGTATCAGCGACGGCACAACCGTCATGCCCGTCAGTGCAAGCACTATGCCGAGCACGCTTCCGACAGCCATAGACGTCAGCTCGGTTATTTCCAATCTGGACTGGAGTCTGACGTATCTCTTAGCTAAGAGGAGCAGGTTTATAACGCTCATTTTGTCAGATGTGGTGACCATGCCCGCACTTACGCGCGCATATACCTTGTCCTCGGGGTTGCCAAGCGTGTGCTGCTTCAATATCCTTACGTTATCAGCACCCGCCATAAGAGTGCGGAAAAGTTCGTTTGTCAAGTTGGGATCTCTGGTATAGATAAGGGGAGTGATACCGTTGTCAAGAAGGGTGGGCATAAGCATCGTGAACTCCTCGGAGAGGGTGTATCTTATGTAGAACTTAGCATAAACCTCACCGTTCTCGGCGGCATACATAATCTTGGTTGTCATGGGCACGATCTCTTTGCCGTGCTCCTCGGGAATTATTACGCCCATACGCGTCATGTACTCAAAGCTACCCGCCCTTACCTCGCAGCCTCCGACCTCGCCGAGGATTCCATCCTCGTCTATGCGGATATTGCTCGCTCTCGGTGCCTTGCGGTCGATTGCCTCAAGGAATACGTTTTCAAGCGGTCCGCCCAGCGCTGAGAAAATAGCGGACATCTGTTGCATTGCCTTCTCGAGATTTTCGCTCCTGCCATAAAGCATTATGCGCTGGATAGTTATATCCTCATCGGTAAAGACCTCGGTGTCACGGAACGTGAGCACGTCAACACCCGCGTAATCGTAAAGGGTGCTCTCTCCAATAATGGCACTGTCCTCCGAAAGAGCCTCACACCCCGCGTGGAAGAACGGAATCTTGTGCGACATTACGGAGAAGGCAGGGATGCCAAGCATGAATACGATAGCAAATACACTGCAGCCAGCGAAAGCGCCTGCATCCGACACGAAGAATGCAACAATGCCCGAAACAAGGGAAACCCCGAGCGTGGCACCGAGCATAAGCAGAACGTTCTTTGAATTTTCTGCGCTTCTTGCGCATCTCTTGAAGAAGTCGCTGATGAAGCCTGCGCGAAAGACGCGAGCAATCTTGGATTTGTATCCCTCGACCTTGCCGTCTAGGGCAAGCTTCTCCTCATCAAGAGTTCTGGTATATTTACGGTCTATAACCTTCTTTTCCAGTGTGCTCGAGACGGTCTTGAAGGCGGAGAAGTCCGCCATCATTCTCACAAGAGAGGATGCGATTGCACAGACGGAAAGTATACCAAAAAGCATACCGTAAAGAGGATAGCTCTCATCTACCGCACTGATTGCAGCCACAGCGCTATAAAGAATTGTTACAAACGCCCCTGCTGTCAAAAACAGCTCGGGTACTGCCCTGCCCTTCGCCAAGGAGGCAAAGCTTTTTATCACCTCGGGCAATGCAAGAGCATAAAGAGCCACTATAAAATGAAGATCGAGCAACGCCATGCTGCCGGGAATGAGATCTATACCGAGCAGCTTCGGTATATCTACACCGAAAAGCCACAGATTCTCAACAAGAAGCAGCGCAACGAGAAGTACCGACGAGACGATCAGTCGCACCTTTACAGACATAATTCGATCAAGGAAGGAGTCCTTTATTCCGTCTCTCTGCGGCTGTGCGGTGAATTCGGTAAGCATCCCGCGCTTGCCCGACATTTCATCTCCGACGTTTTCGTGGATTTCGAGTGCGGTCTCAACGCGAGCGACTAGCGCTCCGCCATCTTCCCTTTCCTCGGGGTCGGGAATCTTATATTCCTTGGGCTCCTCAACAATTTCGGCAGAGGGTGCTTCGGGAGCGACGGGCTCCTCCGGCCTCACCTCGATTATCTCTACCGTTTCCTCTTCCGTATCCTCGAATTTGAATACGGTGGTATGAATATCCGCGACCTCACTCTCAGAGGTGCCCATGCTTACCTTTTTTGTATCCTCGGGCTCCGAATAAGCCTCTGCGGTAGGGTCGACCTCGTCGAGCTTTACGACGGTGGGAGCTACATCCTTCTTTTTTTCCGTTCGCTCGGGCTCTCCCTTCATGCGGTAGGTTTCGCTGACCTCGGTGAAACGGGGAACGTAGGTTCTGCCTATCTCAACGGGATTCGCACCGTAGCTTACAGTCGGTGTTTTCTTTACTGTCGGCGCCTTTGCATCAAAGTGCTCGGGTATTTCAAATTCAACGCCCTTTTTTTCCTTTTCGGAGGGTGTGGGCTGCACCTTTGGTGACTTGGGGGTCTCGGTGCTCTCGGACTTTTTTTCGCTATCCTCAAGAGTGAACTCGAGATTTATTTTCTTTTTTTCGTCCAAGACTCTACCTCCTATGCATTTCTCTGTTTTGCTACCTCGGCAAAAATTACAGCCGCGGCGCAGGATACGTTCATCGAGTTAACCCTTCCGTGAAGCTTTATTGAAAGGGTGAAATCACATTTTTCCTTGACAAGTCTGGAGATACCGAAGCCCTCGCTGCCAAGGACAACGGCAAGACTGCCCGTCAGATCGGTGGCGGTATAGTCGTCTCCACCCATATCCGCGGCGTATATCCAGAGTCCGCGCTCCTTGAGCTCGTCTATTGTAGATGCTATGTTAGTTACCTTGGCTACCTTGACATATTCGGTGGCTCCTGCAGCAGCCTTTACTGCGGTGGGAGTAAGACCTACTGCACGTCTTTTCGGTATGATCACACCGTGAGCACCGAGGCACTCGGCGCTTCTTATGATCGCACCGAGGTTGTGAGGATCCTCAACTCCGTCCAGGATTATGACAAAGGGCTTTTCTCCACGCTGCTCTGCGGTATCGAGAATCTCGTCCACCGTGGCATAATTATGCTCGGGAACAATTGCTGCGATGCCCTGATGACGACCTCCCCGGCACATACTGTCGAGCTTAGTCTTATCAACCTCTATCACGGGAATTTTGCGCTCAATGGCAAGGGCAACGAGCAGCTTGATAGAGCCCTCGCGATCTCCGGAGCTGACGTATATCTTGTCAACGTCGCGTTCACTACCGAGCAGCTCCCTGACGGCATTTCTGCCGATTATAAGGCACTCATTCTCGACACTGTCGGCGTTGCGGGCACTCTCGCGCGGACGCCGAGACACGCTATCTGTTTTCCTATCCTTGGTGAAGGGTCTTTTGCTTCTGTCTTTGTTTTTCTTTTCCATAAAAAGCTCCCGAGTTTATACTAAGCATTCTGTATTGTGTTTTTAGAAGCGTATGCCTGTTTGTCTGCTCCTTGCAAGTGCGAACCTATGAGAATATTATACCATAACTTTGGAGGTTTGTACAGTATTATTTTAAATAAAATAATATTTTCTGTCGACAAAAGGAAAAGAGAGCCGTAAGAACGGCTCTCTTTCAGGTGTAGACTACGGTTAATCGCTTAAGGTAGAAATTACTCCTGTGCTGCTTTTCTTGCTGCGAAGCACTCGCTGCAGTAAACAGCCTTACCTTCGGTGGGCTTGAAGGGCACCTGGCA
This sequence comes from Clostridia bacterium, assembly GCA_017403155.1. Lineage (GTDB taxonomy): Bacteria > Bacillota > Clostridia > Oscillospirales > CAG-272 > UBA1740. Next base: position 7,518 of record JAFQOP010000012.1, read on the forward strand.
CTCCTTACCGCATTCAACGCAAACAGCTGCAAACATCTCTCTTGCACCCTTAGCTGCGTTCTTCTTTGCGATACGGCACTCTTTGCATCTTGCGGGCTCATTCTCGAATCCGCGAGAAGCATAGAATTCCTGCTCACCTGCGGTGAACACGAAATCGTTGCCACATTCTTTGCACTTCAATGTCTTGTCCTGGTACATGTTTTCTTTTTTCCTCACTTATAGGTTTATAATTTGCCCTTAGACGGATTCCAACCGACGCCTTTGTAAACAACGCTCTCCCTTAAGCTACTCGGGCATATAGACTAATTAAAAAACAAACTGCTATGCTCTCTCAAACGTCTGAACATACGGTTCTTCGCATTATCGATGGACTTTGGCGTTCTGGCAAGCTCCTCTGCCATCTGAGAGGTGGTGTATCCCTTCAGATAAAGACGAAACACCTCCAGCTCCAGCTTTGACAAAAAGGTGGCAGCAAGCGAAACGTATCTGCGCACCGACTCGACTAAAAGAAGTCGCGACTCTGCTCCGCCCGAGGCTACAAGCCCCTGCTCGTCAAGCGGCTCGGTGACAGATTCATCCAGACGAAGCTTTGAAAGCAAGTCATAAAGCGCGCGAGATATACATATTCTCGCATAAAGTCCAAAGGTAACCCCCTCACGGCTGATGTCGTACGAAAGCGAAGCGCGGTGAAGCACAACGATAGCCTCTGACCACGCCACGTCAAACCGGGACTGAGTGAAGTCGAGGTCGCTTATCACACTTTTCATCATAGGTGTGTAGCGGCGGACAAGCTCGGCAAATGCCGCGTCGTCGCTGGCACGAATCATAACGATTAAGGAGCTGATCTCCAACTCTGACAGCCGTTCCATACAAGGTTCCTCACGCGATAAATTTATTATACTTTTAAAATATAGTGATGTCAAGTGCTTTTGTTAAAAAAATGTTTAAAAATACAAAAATTCGTACAAAATCAATCTTTGCAAAATATCATTTTTGTTAATTTTGCACAACACTTTTTCGAGTTATGCGAGATATTCAAATCTTCCTGTCGCGGAAAAAAAGACCCCTCTGTATACAGATTCGGGATTGGTAGAAAAATGATTTCTGATCTTTTCTGCCTCGGAAAGAGAGGAAACTGTGAAGGATGCTGTGAAGATTTCTCCCTCTGCATCCACAAGGGACAGCGTTACCTTAAATCTTGTGCCCTCGGTGGGTTCAATTTTTGTCAGTGCTTTTGCACCGCGGCTCTCGAGGGAGAGGTGCTTTATCGCTTCCTTCAGGCTGCGTTCTCTGAACTCGGGGTCTATTGTGTCAAAGAGCTCTCCTGCAACCATTTTTCCACTGTCTGTTATGAGAATATACTCTTCTCCGTCCACAACATCGGTTATGATGTGTCCGGACTCGGCAAGCTCTCCGAGGCACTTGTCATAGTCCATTGTGAGCTCCTCTGTGCAAGTGCAGACAATATCAATCACAGTGGGCTTATCTATGGGGTGACGGATATACTCGAGAAGGAAGAGCATAAACACCTTTATATCGACAGTGCCCTTCAGCTTAAAATTCTTTTTCTTCATTATTATCCTCTTGTGATAAAGACAAGCCCGCACCGAGCGCAATGCACGGCGGTACGGGCTTGATCGGTTTTAGATATTAATTTTCCTTGGGAAGGTAAAGCTCATAATCCTTCTGTGCAAGGTTAGTGAATACGAAATAGCCGAAGCCATCTATCTCGCAACCAGAAAGTGTCTCATCTACAATTGCAAAATTCTGATTGAACACGATAGGAGCAATGGGAGCCTCAGATATAAGGAGAGCTTCAGCACTCTTGAGCTTATCGTTTCTGGAAGCCTCGTCCTCAGCGTTGTATGCCGCGCTTACAAGCGCATCGTAAGACTCGCTTGTCCAACCGGAAATGTTGGAGCGATAGGTGGTGGTAGCATCCTTGAACACCGCACCGTTACCGTTGAAATCGGAGGTAAAGGATGCGAGTGCAACAAAGGGATCGGAGGAGTAAAGTGCCCAGTCGATACCGATAACGTCAAACTCACGGTTGCCGAACGATGCTTCCTTAACTATGTACTGAAGCTCGGAGTCATAGAACTCGACGGTGGAGTTGGTGGAGAAGTCCTCCTGCGCCGACTTAACGTAGGTAGCGTTCTTGACGGTAACATCAAAGCCAAGCTGACGCCAGGTTGCGGCAACGAGATCGGCAATCTTGCGGCTCTGCTCGTCGTTGTTTACAGTGAGGGTGAATGCCTTTTCAAGAGAACCGAAGTCAACGGAAGCAAGAAGGTCTCTCGCCTCAGCGAGCTTGGAATTCTTTGAGAGGAGCTCCTGCTCTACTCCCGCGTTCGCCTTTGAGGAAAGGAGGCCTGTTGCCGCCTTGCCGAATACTATCTCGTCTATGATAGCCTGACGGTCAATGGCGATGGAGAGTGCATAGCGCACGTTCTTATCCGCGAAGAGAGGATTCTCGGTGTTGAATACGTAGGAATATGTAGAAAGTGTATCCGTAAGAGTTGCGGCAGCACCGTAGGTCTTTCTGTCTGCAATGGAGGCGTCACCCATATAGAACACGGTGTTACCGATGTCCTTATACTCAACGTCTACGGTGTGACCGTCCATTGTGAAGAAGCTGACAAGGCTGTGAGGAGCTACGTTGTTGTCATAGTCCGTCTTCTGAGGAGACTGATGATAACCGAGGTTTCTCTCAAGGATTATAAGGCCCTCGTCATAATCAAGGGTAGAAAGCGCGAAAGGACCGTTGGTGTAGATCGTGCTGGCGCTCTTTGCCCAATAGGAGGAGGCTGCAATGGTAGCATCCTGACGGACGGGAGAGCACTCAACTGCAGCAAGATTCTTCAGAAGCTGCTCATAATCAGCACCGTCGCGGTAATAAATCTTGAGATCGTAGAGATTTGCCTCAATGCCGAGCTCGGAGCTGGAAAGAGTGCCGCGCTTTACCTCAAGTGCATTCTCAATATCATAAAGAAGGGCTGCAGCAGGATTTGCCTTGCCGGGCTCAAGAAGAAGGTTGCGCCAAGCATAGAGAAAATCATCTGCTGTTACTCTTGTTCCGTCCGACCAGTAGGTCTCGCGAAGAGTTATCTCAATAAGGCGCTCTTCCTCGTTAACCTCATACTTTTTCGCAGCGGCATTAACGAGCTCGCCCTTTTCATCAAGCGTGAAGAGAGGCTCGTAAAGAAGGCTCATAAGCTGCGCGGCATTGTTGTCAACATAGTAGTCCGAGGGGTCGAAGTCGTAAATCGGGTCACCGAGGTAAACCGATACGTGTGCCCCCTCGTTCTCGGGCTCACCGCAGGATGCAAGAGTAAGCATCGACGCGGTAAGAATCGCAAGCGCAAGAAGCAGGCTCAAAAACTTTTTCATTATTGTTCTCCATTCTGCCGCAGCTGCGGCAAAAAAATATTAACCGAAACAGGACATATGTTGCTCGTACATATGTTTTTACTTGTATATTTTAGCACAAAAAACTCGCTTTTTCAATACGAATGATAAATACAGATTTTTTTCGTCCTTATGCACAATACACGTGTCTTTTTTTGTGCAAAAAGACTTTTGTTTTGACTGAATATAACGTGGACACGGGGCAATAATTGATTTGAAAGTGAGGAAGGTCGAAATGTACAATTATTTTTTTGATGATGGTGAATCACTGTATACCGATTTAGCCATAGAAAGACAAAAAGCCGATCCGAGGATAAACGGAATCACATACGAAAAGGAGCTGTGTCTGCCCGGTTACTGGGAGAGGGTCAGAATCAGCAGTGAGGAGGGAGCAAAAGCAATCGGACGTCCGCTCGGCACCTACGACACGCTTAACACAGCCCGACTCGATACAATGGACGACGACGGGCTGTATGACGTGCAGGAGGAGCTGGCACGTCGGCTGTGCACCATGTTCGGAGATATTGCCGTTATGCCCGCAAGAATACTCGTTGTCGGACTCGGCAACGATGCACTTACTCCCGATTCTACGGGGCCGAAGTGCGCCAAGCTCGTCAGACCGACGATGCACATACGGGACTGGGACGAGGAGCTCTTTGACGGACTTGAATGCTCCGAAATCGCGGTTCTTGCCCCCGGGGTAGGTGCAAGGACGGGAATGGACACGGGAGCTGTAGTGAAGGCTGTGTGCGAGAGCATTTGTCCCGACGCGGTCATTGCGATAGATTCTATCATGACATCGTCAAGGGAAAGACTCGGCTCTACTGTACAGATAACAGACACGGGAATATTTCCCGGAGGGGTAGGCAACCTGAAGACGCCGATAACACGCAGTGGGGTTGGCGTGCCCGTAATCGGGATCGGAGTTCCGACTGTAATCGACTCCCGCCTGCTGTGCTCTGCCCTGCCGACCGATACAATTGATTTCGAACCTCTTTTCATTTCACCGAGAGAGATAGACGAAATAACCGACAACGCATCCAGGGTAATAAGCGGCGCAATCAACCAGGCCTTCGGACTACTGGCATAAGTTGTATTTTTCGACATATTTTTGTTCCGTGATGGTTATTTTCTACTATTTTCGGGTATTTTTCGAAACAATCAATAAAAAAGGAGAGCGAGCGCTCTCCTTTTTAATCAATATACGAAATCAAATTCAAAATCATAAATGGAAACGGTGTCGCCCTCCTCTACGCCAGCCTCGCGGAGCTTTGCAATGACTCCGTTTTTGTCAAGGACACGCTGGAAGAAGTTAAGGGACTCATAGTCTCCGAAGTTAATCTGACCCATGAAGTTGTAGAGCCACTCACCCTCAACAACGAACTTGCCGCCCTCGCGTCTGACGGTGGTCTCCTTTGCACTGGCGGTGGACGTAAGTGCGTCCTCCTCGGGTGAAATTTCGGCATCGTAGACAGTGAGAGGCGGAAGCTCCCTCAGTACCTCGGCGGTGCGGCTGACAAGCGTGTCAAGCCCCTCACCGGTTGCGGCACTCACGAAAATGACCTCTCTGCCGAGCTCTCTTACCTTGTCCATAAAGGCGCGGTATTCCTCGCTCTCCTCGTCGGCGCTGTCAATTTTGTTGGCAACGATGATCTGAGGTCTCTGTGCAAGGCGCTCGGAGTAGTTATGGAGCTCGCGGTCAATCTTGTCGACATCCTCGGCAGGGCTTCTGCCATCGGTGGCAGCTACGTCAACGACGTGAAGAAGGAGTCGGCAGCGGTCAACGTGGCGCAGAAATGCGTGCCCAAGACCTGCTCCCTCCGAGGCGCCCTCAATAAGTCCCGGGATATCGGCGGCAAGGAAGCCCTTGCCCTCTCTGACGGGAACCACACCGAGATTCGGCGAAAGTGTTGTAAAGTGATAATTTGCTATTTTGGGCTTTGCCGCGGAGATTCTCGAGAGTATGGAGGACTTTCCGACGTTCGGGAAGCCTATCAGCCCGACCTCAGCGAGCATCTTGAGCTCGAGGATAACAGTTCTCTCCTCTCCCTTGGTTCCGCCCTTGGCAAATCTGGGTATCTGTCTTGTCGGTGTTGCAAAATGGCGGTTGCCCCATCCACCTCTGCCGCCTCTGCAAAGGACGAGCTCGTCGGAGGTTGCCATATCGTGGATTATTCTGCCGCTCTCCTTGTCACGGACAATAGTGCCAGGAGGAACAAGAACAGTGACGTCCTTGCCGTTTTTGCCGTGCATCTTGCCTGTCATTCCGTCGCCGCCGTTTTCGGCTACGAATTTTCTCTTATAGCGGAATGCAAGAAGCGTGTTAGCGCCATTATCAACCTTCAGAATGATATTTCCGCCTCTGCCGCCGTCGCCACCGTCGGGACCGCCTGCAGATACGTACTTCTCTCTGTGGAAGGAAACGGCTCCGTTGCCGCCGTTACCCGCCTTTACGTATATATCAATATTGTCTATAAACATATTTTTCCCTCCCTTCGGGAACCTTGTCAGGTATCGCTACCGTCTCCCTTTTGCCTGATGACGAGTCTTATCGGCGTTCCCTCGAAGCCGAAGGTGTCACGCAGACAGTTTTCGATATATCTGCGGTACGAAAAATGGAAGAGCTCCTCGGAATTACAGAATATAACGAAGGTCGGAGGATTGGTGGAAACCTGAGTCATATAATATATTTTCAGCCGTTTTCCCTTATCGGAGGGGGGCTGCACCCTTGTCATAGCATCGTTGAGCATATCGTTCAGTACGCCCGTTGTTATGCGGCGGCTTGCCTGCATAAACACCTCACGTATCATAGGGTACAGATGTGCAACGCGCTGACCCGTCTTTGCCGAGAGGAAAATGATCGGAGCATAGGGCATGTAGGCGAGCGAGGTACGAATCTTATTCTTGAATGCGTTCGTTGTGGAGTTATCCTTCTCGATAGCATCCCATTTGTTTACTGCGATTATGCATGCCTTTCCCGCCTCGTGGGCGATGCCGGCAATCTTCTCATCCTGCTCTGTTATGCCGTCCTGCGCATCTATCATGAGAATACACACGTCGGAGCGCTCGACAGCCATGTTCGCTCTGAGAACACTGAACTTTTCTATTCTGTCCTCCACCTTTGAGTGGCGGCGGATGCCGGCGGTGTCAATGAAATTGAAAACACCGACCTCGTTCTTTACCAGTGTGTCAACAGCATCACGGGTTGTGCCCGCAACGTCAGAAACGATAAGCCGTTGCTCGCCGCACATGCGGTTGATAACGGAGGATTTTCCTGCGTTGGGCTTGCCTATGACGGCAACGTTGATAACACCCTCGTCATCCGCCTCACACTCGGAGAAGTCACACTCCTCGAGAATGGCATCGAGAAGATCTCCCGAGCCGGTGCCGTGAAGGGATGAGAGCGCAATCGGCTCTCTCTCAAATCCGAGCTCATAAAACTCATAGAACTCAAGAGGAACGCTGCCTATGCTGTCAGCCTTGTTAACCGCAAGAATTATCGGCTTTCCCGACTTTTTAAGCATTATTGCAATGTCTCTGTCATCAGCGAGAAGTCCCGCACGGATATCGCACATAAAAACGATGACGTCCGCTGTTTCCACAGCGATCTCCGCCTGGGTACGCATCTGCTTGAGAATTGTGTCCTCGCTCTTGGGTTCGATGCCACCCGTGTCAATTAAAATGAACTTTTTTTCGTTCCACTCCGCCTCTGCGTAGATTCTGTCGCGCGTGACACCGGGCGTGTCCTCTACTATTGAGCGGCGCTCACCTATGAGCTTATTAAAGAGTGTGCTCTTACCGACGTTCGGTCTGCCCACTATAGCTACTATCGGCTTTGCCATTATTACCACCTTTCCGCAATTTTTGCGAAGCACCTACTCCTCAAAAATCGCATCTACAAAATCCCATCCGTCGTTTTCGCAAACGCGGATATTTATATCAAGCTCCTTCGAAAGTGTGTCGAGGGTCATTCCGCAAAGGAAGACGTCCTCGCCCTCACGCAGTGCATTGGCGGGGAGAAGAAGACGGTTGCCAAGCCGCTTGTCCTTGAGCTGCTCGAGTATATCCTTACCCGTTAGCAGACCGGACACCGTGATGCTCTGTCCAAAGAAGTGATTTTCTATCTGATATACGTGAATTGTCAGCCCCTCGGTCATCCTCTCGAGCTGCTCTGCCATCCTCTTTAAAAAAGGATATGCCGCAACACCGGTAGCAACCGAGACCTCTCGCTCATCGGTCGAGGCTGCAAGCGGGGTGAGCTCGTCGATAGCTATATCGAATTCGTCCGAGAAGGAGCGAAGCATTCCAACGCCGTTTTCAAGCTGAGGATAATCCTCATAATATTCACTCGGAGGAATCTCGCGACCTGCCTTGAGATAAAACTCGTCTGCACAGAATACAAGACGCGTGCCAAGCTGCGAAAGGCATTCATCGCCAAAGGCGTTTATCATATCTATAACATCAGATGCCTCCTGCGCTGTAAAATCGGCAAGAGGATATAGCCCCTCGCGGAATCGGGTGAGTCCCGCGGGAACTACCGCAAGGCTTGTAAGCTCGGGAGCATAGGACGACAGCTCACGCATCGAGCGCATAAGCTCCTCACCGTCATTGACCCCGCGGCAAAGAACTATTTGCGCGCACATGTTGAGTCCCGCCGCCTTAAAATCGGCAAGATACTTCAGAACTTCACCCGCGCGCTTGTTTTTCATCATTTTGACACGAAGCTCAGGGTTAGTTGTGTGTACGGAAATATTTATAGGAGAAAAACGCATCTTTACAATACGCTCAACGTCCTTGTCAGTCATGTTTGTGAGGGTAATATAATTGCCGTGAAGGAAGGAAAGACGGGAGTCGTCATCCTTAAAATACAACGTATCACGCAAGCCCTCGGGATTCTGGTCGATAAAGCAGAATATGCACCCGTTTCTGCAGGTGTGCTTTTTATCCATAAGGGGGGTCTCGAAATCGAGACCTATGTCATCGTACTCGCCTTTTGTTATATCAACCGTGAGCCTCTCACCGTCACGCAAAAGAAGAATGCTGACTCTTTTTTCCGTGAGATAAAATCTGTAATCGAGCACATCGTTAATTTCGTTACCGTTTATGCTGACAAGGACGTCAAGAGGCAAAATATTATGTTTTTCTGCAAGTGAATGAGGATATACCTCGGTAATTTTAACCATTGCTAATCAATCTGCCGTTTTGTTATTTGCAGCTTTGTGACGGCACACAAGACAGCTGCCTGTAAAGAATATTAAGTATACAATTACGGAGGAGGAAAGATAGCCGAATATATCAAGCCATATGTCGGCAATCTCGGGGCCTCTGTCCGAGAATATCTGAATCGTTTCGTCGACGAGGGGGATTATCGGGGAAATGACAAGAGAAAGAAGCGCAAATTTAATCCGCGAGGGCATCTCAGCCCGTACACCCGGCAAAAAAAGACAAACGTACAAGGAAACGAACAATCCCAGAAAGAAGAACTCCGTATAATGTGCAATCTCACGCACGTTTTCCTGCACGAACTCACCCGTTGGAGTGTCGGGAGGAAAGATCTCTCCAAGAAAGCCGCCCACCTTGTCGCTTTGCTCGGTCGAGCTTTCCTTGGATAGCGAGGATTGATAAAATGTAAACGATAGTGTGCATATTATGCAGACTATTAATGTTATGCGTAAAGCAAACAAAAGCTTTGTTTTCATCACACGGGGTCCTACTTTCTCGGTTTTTTGGGTCTTCCGTCGCCGAGAAGCATATCGGGTGTTATTCCGTGCTCGGAAAGAAATGCGACAGCCTCGGCAGAGCCGGACCTTCCTGCGGCGAGCATAAGGCGAGCTCCCTTCTGCCAATCGCAATCTGTTCCAAGTCCGTCAACGTAGCATTTTGCATAAAGATACTGCCCCTTTGCAACAAGCTCGGAGACATAGGTGGGGTTGGAATGTGCTGCGGAGCGGAAATATTCGAAAGCCTTGGTGCCGTCTGCCGATACAACACTGAAGCGAGCCTCCTCGTCCGCCTCAGCATCAGGAACCTCACCAACCAGAAGGAAGGTGTCCGAATTTCGGTAGATTGGCTTGTGATAGGGTATTCTCGTCACACCAACTATATCGGGCTCAAGCATATAGCCCGTGGTATAAAGCATACCGAGATAGAGCTTTGCCTCGACAGAGCCGTGGCGTGCCGATGCAACCATATAATTGAATGCGGTCTTGTAATTTCGTGCGACTCCCTCTCCGTGAAGATAGAGCATTGCAAGATTGTAGCAAGCTTCCCCACCCTCAAGGTCTCTGGCGTAAGAGAAGAAGCTTTTTGCCTCTGCAGGGTCATAGGGCACACCGAGCCCCTGCCACAGGCAGAAGCCATAGTCGAAGGCGGCCTCGGCATCACCCGAGCGAGCGAGCTCGTGAAAAAGCTCTGCAGCCTCTTCGTATTCAGCCTTCATAAACAGCGACTTGGCTGCGAGAATATCTCCGTTCATATACCGCCCTCCTTTTTTTATTTTTTTCGATAATTAGTTAACCGTGTATTTCGTTCCGTCTTTGGTGTCTATGAGGGTTATGCCACGCTCGGCAAGCTCCGCCCTTACGGCATCAGCCAGCGCATAGTTCTTTGCTGCCTTCGCGTCGGCTCTCTCCTTGATTTTTGCCTCAATGTATCTGACAAGCTCTCCGTCAACTGCGGGAGTCTCGTCATTTGTCTGCTCGTTCAGTCTCTTTGCTGCCTCGATGAGTCCGAGGTCGAGAACGCGCTCAAAATCTGCGATGAGCGCGAGCTTGGTCGCATCGTTTGTCTTGAGCTTCAGCGCGTCGTAGAGCGCAGTAACCGCAACAGACGTGTTGAGGTCGTTGTCAAGCGCAGCAGTAAAGCGAGCTCTTCCCTCCTCAAATGCATTGCTGTCGATCTCGTCGGCAGGGTCTGCTTTAAGGGATGCAATTTTGGCAACGAGCTTATTATAGGCTGTTTTTGCGTTATCGAGATTTTCCCAGGTGAATACAAGATTCTTTCTGTAATGCGACTGCATGCAGAAGAAGCGATAGACAAGGGGGTCGTAGCCGCGCTCCTTGAGCAGCGATACGGTAAGGAACTCACCCTTGGACTTCGACATCTTGCCGCTTCCCGTGTTGAGGTGATGGACGTGGAACCAATGACGGCACCATTCATGGCCAAAGGCTGCCTCACTCTGCGCAATCTCATTGGTATGATGGGGGAAGGCGTTGTCAATACCGCCGCAGTGTATATCGAGATATTCACCGAGGTGGCGCTTTGCGATGCAGGAGCACTCGATGTGCCATCCCGGATAGCCTATGCCCCAAGGGGAGTCCCACTTGAGCTCCTGGTCATCAAACTTGGACTTGGTGAACCAAAGGACAAAGTCTGCCTTGTTTCTCTTGTTTCCGTCCTCCTCAACGCTCTCGCGCACTCCGACAGCAAGGTCCTCCTCGCTGAAGTCATTGAAAATGTAATATTTTTCAAGTCTGGAGGTATCGAAGTAAACGTTGCCGCCTGCGATATATGCATATCCCTTGTCAAGAAGGGTGCTGACCATATCTATAAAATCGTCGATGCAATTTGTGGCAGGCTCAACCACGTCGGGCACGGAAATGTTAAGTGCCTTGCAATCCTCAAAGAATGCGTCGGTATAGAACTTGGCTATCTCGAGGACGGTCTTATGCTCTCGCTTGGCACCCTTAAGCATCTTATCCTCTCCCGTATCACCGTCGCTGGTAAGGTGACCCACGTCGGTAATATTCATTACGCGTCTGACCTCGTAGCCAAGGTATCTGAGATACTTCTCAAGAACATCCTCCATCGCATAGGTGCGAAGGTTTCCGATATGGGCGAAGTGATAAACGGTGGGACCGCAGGTGTACATAGCTACCTTGCCTGCCTCACGTGTAACTAGCTCATCCTTTCTCCTCGTTGCCGAATTATATAAAAGCATAATGTTTTTCCTCGTTTCTCAAAAATATCTTGCAAAAGAGCAAAGTAATTCATCCTATATCTTAACAGAATAAAAATATTTTGTCAAGAAAGAAAACTAATTTAAATATAAATTTTTGCACGAGCACGAAAATATTTTTCTAAATTTTACTTTAAACTATTGTAATTTTTCGAATTGTTTGGTATCATATAGGTTGGAATGTTATCAAATCATCGATTTGAGGCTATATATCAACAGGCAAAAAGGAGGACGTTACATCACTATGACCAAGAACAACAAACCTAAGGAAAGCGCATATGCCGCACTTACAGGTCCCCACCGTGCGGTGCCGATCGTGCTTATTGCACTGGCTGTCTTCATCACCGTATGCTTCTTTACCCAGAATACGGGCAGCTTTGGCAGAGCTATATCCGGCTTCTTCCGCGGTCTTTTTGCATTCGGTGCGTATTTTGTCCCCGTCCTTCTGGCAATACACGCATTCTTCTACCCCTCCGACAGGCAGAAGAAGAGAATTATAAAAAGAATAATATTCTCCGTTGTGCTCCTGATTTTCATCAGTGCATTTGCACATGCTATCAGCTTCTGGGGAGAGGACGCGTCCTTCGTCGGCAGAGATGCATATGCAAACGGCAAGGCGGGCATTGGCGGCGGCTTCATCGGAGGTGCTTTCGCATTTCTGCTTATAAGCTGTGTCGGCTATTTCGGTCTTGTGCTGGTGGCGGTCACGGTGCTTGCCGTTTATATCACCTATTTCCTCGCAGGAGAGGACAATCCGGCAAAGGAGCTGCTCCGCAAGGCTATCTACGGAATTCTTTCCTTCTTTGCTAAAATCGAAAGCAGGATGAAGAGCAGAAAGGAAAGACGCAAGGAAAAGGCTGTCGAGGAGGAAATCGAGCGCACGATAAGCGGCACAAGCTCCAAAAAGGATGCAAAGCGCCTCAGCGCAATCAAGCAGAAGGAGGGAGAGCTGCTCGACGACGAGTTCTTCGAGGTCGACAACGGCTTCAAGGAATTTAAGATACGCGACTTCGGCATAGAGGAGGTTCGTGACGACGAGACAATCGAGCTCAACCCTACCCTTCAGGAAAAGGTACATCACCCGATGGAGGTTGAAGAGGTATATACTCCTATAAAGCCCTCGCACGGCATCACCACCGATTACGGGCTCGAGGAGAAAGAGGATACTACATACGCAAAAGCACCCGATACCGAAAAGATATATGAAGCTCCGAGGACAGCCTTTGCCTACGGGCTTGACGATAATGCAGACAACGTATTTACCGACGGATTTGTAGCCTTTGACGTGGCGGAAAGCGAAAAGATTGCCGCAAGGGTGTCCACTGTCGGTCCTGCAATAAGGAAGGAAGAGCGCGAAGCAACAGACGCAGAGCGCGCCTTCACCGAGAAGGATATTGAAGCCGCAAGGCGACGTGCAGACTTTGAGCTTCGTCGCGAGCAGCTCCGTAAGCAGAGAGAGCTCGAGGAGGAGGAAAGACGCCGCGCCGCGGAATTTGTCCCCACGACTGTCGAGTTTGACATAAACCCGGAAAAGGCACCCAAGGAGGAGCCCGAGGCTCCCGTTTATGAGGCTCCGAAGGTATACGAGGAGCCTGCCGCTCCCGCTTATGAGGCGCCCAAGGTATACGAGGAGCCTGCCGCTCCCACTTATGAGGCGCCCAAGGTATACGATGAGCCTGCCGCTCCCGCTTATGAGGCGCCCAAGGTATACGAGGAGCCTGCCGCTCCCACTTATGAGGCGCCCAAGGTATACGATGAGCCTGCCGCTCCCGCTTATGAGGCGCCCAAGGTATACGAGGAGTCTGCCGCTCCCGCTTATGAGGCTCCAAAGGTATATGAGGAGCCTGCCGCTCCCGCTTATGAGGCTCCAAAGTCGACCTTTGTCTTTGACGACGAGGACGAATTCGATGAGGAGGATGAGGGTGAAATGTTCTCGGGCGATGAGAACACCCCCGTTTCCGAGACCCTGACAACCTTTGATTTTGAAGAGGAGGACGGCGACGAGGATATGCCCGAGATTCCTCTCGAGAAGCAGAATCCCGTCATTAACGATTACAGAAATATGTTCACCGCCCTCAGTGGCAAGCAAGCCGAGGAGGATTCTCCCTCTATTGCCGAGCAATATGCTGCGGCTATGGAATACGAGGAGGAGATCAGCACTGCCGTCCCCACCGAGGACTCTCACCTTTACAGCTACGGTGACGACCTCAACGATGACAGCGAGGACACCCCGATCTACACTCCCGACGCCATTGATGAGGACGAGGAGGATGATGAGGACGAGCCCCCCTTTGAGATAGAGCGCGCACCCAAGCGCGAAGAAAAGAAGGCGGAGGAGAAGGCGCCCGCGCCCAAGCCCGACTACTCGGCATTCTCCTTCCCTCCCATCGACCTTCTCAAGAAGGGCGTTGAGGAGGAGGACCCGACCATCGAGGAGGAAATCGCGGAAAACGGTGACAAGCTCATTGATGCTCTCGCGCAGTTTGACGTACGCGCATCGATCAAGAGCGTTGACCGCGGTCCCAGAATTACAAGATATGAAATAGTGCCTGCGCGCGGAGTGCGTGTAAGCAAGGTTATCGGTCTGTTCGACGATATAGCACTTGCCGTTGCGGCAGAGGGTATCCGTATGGAGGCGCCCATCCCCGGCAAGAGTGCAATCGGCGTTGAAATTCCCAACAGACACCCCTCCACCGTTTATCTGCGCGACCTGCTTGAAAGCTACGAATTTCAGAACGAGCCCTCCAAGACCTTTGCATGCTTTGGAAAGGACGTTACGGGAAATCCCGTTTTCGGTGATATTGCAAAGATGCCGCACATGCTCATTGCCGGTGCTACAGGTATGGGTAAGTCGGTGGCTATCAACTCTATTCTTATCAGCATACTTTACAGAGCCAGACCCGACGAGGTCAAGTTTATAATGATTGACCCCAAGACGGTCGAGTTCAAGATGTATAGCGGCATTCCCCACCTGCTTGTACCCGTGGTTACAGAGGCAAGGCAGGCGGCAGGTGCGCTTATGTGGGCGGTAGATGAAATGAACCGCCGCTATGAGCTCCTCTCCAAATACGACGTGAGAAAGCTCGATTCCTACAACGAGCTCGTTGCCGAGAATCCGGAGCTTGGCGAGCCGCTGCCCCAGATTATTATCGTAATAGACGAGCTGAACGACCTGATGCTCCAGGTCAGAAAGCCCGTTGAGGGTCTGATAATGAGCATTACCCAGAAGGCAAGAGCTGCGGGTATACATATGATTATAGGTACTCAGCGCCCCTCTGTCGACGTTATCACGGGCGTTATCAAGGCAAATATCCCCTCCCGAGTTTCCTGCAAGGTAACCTCTGTTACCGACTCGAGAACCATACTCGACCAGGTCGGTGCAGAGAAGCTGCTCGACAAGGGTGATATGCTCTTCTTCCCTGTCGGAAAGCCTAAACCCCTGCGCGTTCAGGGCGCATTTGTTTCCGATTCGGAGGTCGACAAGATAATGAAGCACCTCAAGTCCAACGTGCGCGGTGCCGTATATGACGAGCAGGCACTCGAGGATATGAACCGCGCCGCGGCTAAATGCACCAAGGGCGGCAAGGAGGACGTTGACGACGACGGTGATACCCACTCAAGCGAGGAGGGTGCAGGCTTCCTCAAGGACAAGCAGTTCCTCGAGGCGGTTGACCTGGCAATCAAGAGCGGAAAGGTATCCACCTCCCTTATCCAGAGACGAATCAGCGTTGGCTACTCCAAGGCGGCGAAGTTTATTGACATTATGGAGGAGCTCGGCATTGTTTCCGAGCCAAACGGTCAGAAGCCCCGCGAGGTTCTGGTAACCAAGCAGGAATGGGCGGAAATGATTGCAAGACGCGACGTTGATGACTAAATTATTTTTTGAAAGGAAACGACTATGATTGCTGTATTACTTGCAGACGGCTTTGAGGAAATCGAAGCACTTACCCCACTTGATATTTTAAGGCGCGCAGGAATGGACGCGCGCACGGTTGGCATCAATGCCAAGGTAGCCGTCGGTGCACACGGCATATCAGTCGTTTGCGACTTTTCTCCCGATGAGGTGCCTCTTGGCGAGGTGTCCATGGCTATATTCCCGGGCGGAATGCCCGGCTCACTGGGTCTTGACGCCTCTCCCTTTACCGATAAGATAATCGAGGCTGTAAGCAAAAACGGCGGCAGGCTCGCGGCTATATGCGCCGCACCGCTCGTGCTCGGCAGACGCGGTCTGCTTGAGGGCAAGAGAGCTACCTGCTATCCCGGCTTTGAAAAGGAGCTCGCCGGTGCAACGGTAACAGACGAGGACGTGGTTACCGACGGCCCCATTACAACCTCACGCGGCATGGGAACAGCTCTCGACTTTTCGCTTGAGCTTGTAAGGCTGGCGGTTGACGAGGAGTGCAGCAACGAGCTTGCCGACTCGATTATGTATAGGCGCGAGCGCGAAGCCACGCAAAGCGAGCTTCTTAAGCTATTTGAGCTCGCCGAGAGTGTGGAGGAAGAGGAAGAAGAGTGCGCCGTGGCGGAATACACCGCAGAGAGATATCCCGATATAGAATATACTTATCCCGACGTATCCCTGCTCAAGGAATATGCAGAAAACGAGCTTACAAGCGATGAGCTTGCCAAGCAGGCGGAGCTTGTCGAAAGAGCTCTTGCCGCTTGCGGAATAAAGGGCTCGCTCTCCGAGCCGACGGTAGGTCCGAGGCTCTCTTGCTATGAGCTCATCCCGTCAAGGGCTATCAGTGCGAAAAAGGTCGTTGAGCTTGTTGAGGAGCTCTCGACCTCTCTTGCGGCAGAGGGCATCAGAATTACCCTTCCCAAAACAGACGAAAAGGCATTTAGAATTGAGATACCGAGAGCACGCGATAATATTGTTTCCGTGCGCTCTCTTCTCGAATGCAAGGAATTCAAGAACAGCACCTCACGCACTGTAGTGGCACTCGGCAAGGAGGTCGACGGCACTCCCCTCCTCGCTGATATAGCAAAGATGCCCCACCTGCTTGTCGGCGGTGCTACGGGCATGGGCAAGAGTGTTTGCCTCGGTGGAATTCTGACAAGCCTTGTTTATAAGAACTCACCGAGCGAGCTAAAGCTCATCCTCATTGACCCGAAGGCGGTCGAATTCAGCCTTTATCGAGATATTCCCCATCTGCTCGTGCCTATTGTAACAGCTCCCTCACGGGCGGTTGCAATGCTAAGGCATGCAATTTCTATTATGAATTCAAGATATGAGCTTTTCTCGAATCTTGGAATACGCAATCTCGACGCATATAACAAGGCTGTCGAGGAGGACCCCTCTCTCGGCAAAGCTCTGCCGCGCATAGTTATCGTTATCGACGAGCTTGCCGACCTCATTCTCGCGGCAAGGAAGGATACAGAAAGCGCCCTGCTCCAGCTCACGCAGAAGGCAAGGGCGGCAGGCATACACGTAATTATCGGCACACAACGCCCCGGATGTGATGTAATCACGGGCGTTATAAAGGCAAATATGCCCTCCCGTATCGCCTTCAGGGTGGCTACGGTGACAGACTCACGCAATCTCCTCGACGCGAGCGGCGCAGAAAAGCTGCTAAACCGCGGAGATATGCTCTACTCCTTCGTCGGCTCTATACCGAAAAGGGTACAGGGCGCATTTATAAGCGACAGCGAGGTAAAGGCGCTTTGCAGTTTCCTGAGAAGCGAGGGAGGTGCTCAGTACAGCGAGGTAGCTATCAAGGAGATAGATGCGCTTGAACGTGCGATAGAGTCAAAGGCTAAAGATACGTACGAAGAGAATGAAGAATGCGGCGGATACCTCAATGACAAGCTGTTCATGGAGGCTGTCGACCTTGCACTGAATAACGGAAAAATATCCACCTCCTTTATACAGCGCAAGCTCAATATGGGCTATTCCAAGGCTGCGAGGTTCATTGACATTATGGAGGATCTCGGCATTATTTCTCCGCCCGACGGAGCAAAGCCCCGCCAGACGCTGATAACTCGCAGCGAATGGACGGAGCTGCTCAAGAATGCCGGCATAAAATAAAAAGGTGCGCACGGGAACGTGCGCCTTCCTCGGAGGTGCTAAATTGGTTATCGAACCACTTAAAACACATATAGCCTACCGATGCCCCGACTGCGGCACGGTGGTGTACGGCTTTGTCGGCAAGTTTGCTCTTTCGGCAGGGCTGATAAGACTTAAATGCCATTGCGGAAATTCCGCGGCAGATATAACGGTAACGCAGGACGGCAAGGTGCGCCTTTCTGTCCCCTGCCTCTTCTGCAGACAGAACCACAGCTTTGTGGTGTCGCAGAGCATATTCTTCGGCAGGGATATCTTTCTGCTCAACTGCCCGTATTCAAATATGGATATATGCTTTATCGGTGAAAAGGAAAAATGTGACGAGCAGATCGACCGCACCGCCGAGGAGCTGGCGCAGCTGCTAACAAATCTCGAGGCGGAGAAGCTCTCCGATATTCAGCCGCAGGACGTGGACGAGGAGGAGGTCCTCCCCGACCCGACTGTGTACGACGCTATGCGCTTTCTTGTCAAGGAGCTCGAATACGACGGCAATATCGACTGCCCCTGCCACGGAGGAAGCTATGAGCTTCGCTTCTGCCGCGAGGGCATTCAGGTCTATTGCCCTACCTGCGGTGCGACGCACACCTTTGACACTCGCGCAGAGGCGGCAGCAGAGGCATATCTCGATACGGACTCTATCACCCTTTCCTAATCCAGATCATAATACTTCAGTATTCCACGGTATATTCCCTCGGCAAAAAGACCCGGAGAGTACGCCATAAGCTCTGCGTCATATCGGTTTGATATAAACCCCATCTCAACGAGCACGGCGGGCATCGCCGTGCGTTTCAGAACATAGAGCCCCGGGCGCTCGACAACACCGCGATTACGCAGCCCCGTCACAAGGTTTAACTGCTCCAGTATATCCTCGGCAAGTCCGAGGGCAACACGCGAGGCTCGGCTGTATATAAGTGCCTCAGAGCCCGACGCATTTGTGTTTTCTGCGGCATTGGTATGCAGCGAGAGGAAGATATCTGCGCCCCAGCTGTTCGCCTCGTTTACACGAGCGACAAGGCTTGTGGAATTGTTGGTGCCGAGGACGGTATCCTCATCGGGGCGCGACAGACGCACCTCGAAATTCGGGTCTTGCGAGAGAAGGGACTCAAGGCGCTTCCCTATCTCATAGGTGATATCCTGCTCGTAAAACCCGTTGCCCTCCGCACCCGTGTTAAATCCTCTGGGGTTATGCCCCTGATCAACGTATATCTTTATCATAGCCACTCCATCCTTTTTTTTAGTATTGTATGCGAAAGACGGATTATTGTTAATGAATGAAATGAAACGAATGCTAAGCTTTGTAAGACGTGCGGTCGACGACTACTCTATGATAAGCGACGGTGACAGGATTGCCGTCGGAATATCGGGAGGCAAGGACTCGCTCACTCTTCTTGCGACGCTCGCCTCTCTGCGCCGCTTCTACCCCAAGCGCTTCGAGCTCGTTGCGGTTACGGTAGATATGGGCTTTGAGGGCGCTGACTACACTGCTATAAGGCAAATGTGCGACTCTCTGTCGGTGGAGTACGCAGTCGTTAAGACCGACATTGCTAAAATCATTTTTGATATAAGGCAGGAATCAAACCCCTGCTCACTGTGCGCAAAAATGCGCAGAGGCGCGTTGCATGCCGCAGCAAAGGAGCACGGCTGCAACAAGGTTGCGCTCGGGCACCACTATGACGATGCTGTGGAAACCTTTATGCTGAATCTGTTCTTTGAGGGACGGCTCGGCTGCTTCTCCCCCGTCACCTACCTATCCAACCGTGATATTACTCTCATACGGCCTATGATATATGCGCAGGAGAAGGACGTCGAATACTTTGTTCGCAGGTCACCTCTGCCCGTGCAGAAGAGTCTGTGTCCCGAGGATCACGCGACAGAACGCGAGCGAATGAAGAATCTGCTTGCATCTCTCGAAAAGGAAAACAAAGGACTGCGCCATCGCATATTCAACGCGATGTGCAAAGGGAAAATAGACGGCTTTAAGCTATGCGGTCGCTACCCGGATGCGGGCCCTGTTGACGATGAATAAAATTTGACTTAATATATTTAGGAGATTTTTATGAAAAAGCTACTCTCACTTCTTTTAGCCCTGATGCTCACGCTCTCGCTTGCGCTCATGCTGTGCGCATGCTCGAACGAAACGCCAAACGGCGATGACACCGTAGACAACGGAACGGGCTCTACCAACGACGAGCTGATTGAGGACGTGCTGAAGGATACCTTCGAGCTTGACTTCACTCTCTCGGACAGCGGCACCTACTACATCATAACGGGCTTCGGCATGAACTACACAAACCCCAACATAGTTATCCCCTCCACGTACAACGACCTGCCCGTACGCGAGATCAGAGCTCGCGCCTTTACCGCTAATATCTCAAAAAGCCTGATGGAGTCGATAGTCATCCCCTCAAGCATTGAAAAGATCGGTGACTTTGCCTTCAGTGAGTGCGATAAGCTCAAAACAGTTACTATGAATGCAGGGCTTACGCATATCGGTGAGGGTGCTTTCAGAAAATGTGCTATTGAAACTGTCATCGTGCCCGATACGGTTACTTATATCGGAGACTACGCCTTCAGCGAGTGCTCCTCTCTTAAGAGCGTTACCCTCTCCTCCTCACTTTCCCACCTTGGAAAGAATCCCTTCCGCGCGTGCGGAAAGATAATCGGAAACGGTGCAACTGCATTCGAAGGTGCTTACACGGTACCTACCTCTGACGGAAAATGCTGGGTTGTCAGCTCTGTGGCAAGCAAAGCGACGGATACTACCAATATAAATCTGCCCGACAACACAGTGGGAATCGCTGCCGACGCATTTGACAGAAGCCGCGGTCTTGTTTCCATTGATATTCCCAAGTCGGTCAAATATATCGGTGAGAGTGCATTCTCGGAAAACGCCAATCTTGCAAGCGTCGTCTACGGAGGAGTAGGAAGCGAGTGGATAGTTATATCTATCGGTGACGATAACTTCCCCCTCCTGGAGGCAGACAAGACCTACGGCGGATAAAAAGAAAAAAGGACTCGGTGAGTCCTTTTTTCTTTATCCTCTTTTTCAGTTTTTTTCAGTTTGCCTTAAACTTTTCGATGCTCGAGAAGAACGCATCACCGTCATCGGTATGCACTCTTACGGTAATGGGTGAGAGAAGATCGAGCGAGAAGATACCCATAATGGATTTAGCGTCTATAATGTATCTGCCCTGCACAAGGTCAACCTCAAAATCTACGAGAATAACCTGGCTGACGAACTCTCTGATCTCCTGGATAGTGAAAAGCTTTATCTGCATTTCTTTCATTGCGCTATCTCCTTTTGCATATTATCAAGCATATTATACCACTATGTATCGATTTTGTCAACGGGCTTTTTTATGCGTTTTTTGTTTATTTTTCGCGTTGTGGAAGCCCGGGAGGAAAATGCAAAATGAACAAAATGCAAATTTAAAGCTTGGGGTATTGACTTTAATAAATATTTATGTTAATATATTTTGCAGTGGAACAAGTCGGTAGGACACGCACCGCACCAGAGAGCCGTCGGAAGCTGAAAAGACGGACCTTGACGCCCTATTCGGTACCGCCCACGGCGCCTCTTTTGCGCACAATTTTATATTTTTTGAGTTAATCGCTCGGGTGGAACCGTGCGGGACGTAAGTCCTCACCCCGAAGGCAGTGATGTCCTTTGGTGGCGAGGATTTTTTATTTTTATATACAACAGAAAGGATATATATGACTATGAAGAAAATCACATTTGCCTCGGGAGAGGTCTACGAATTTGAGGGCGAGGTTTCCGTCTATGAGGCAGCGCAGTCCCTCGGCATAATCTCGCGCGAGGTTATTACCGCGCGCGTCAACGGTACGCTCACCGAGCTTTCAACCAAGGTAAGCGAGGATGCTACCGTTACGCTCTACACCTTCAAGAGCGAGGAGGGGCGCCAGGTATTCCGCCACACTGCGGCGCACATTATGGCTCAGGCTGTAAAGAGGCTCTACCCGAACACCAAGCAGACAATAGGTCCCGCTACCGACAGCGGATTTTTTCAGGACTTTGACTCGGAGATATCCTTTACCCCCGATATCCTCAAGAATATCGAGGCAGAGATGAAGAAGATAGTTAAGGAGAATCTCCTTATAGAAAGAATCGTTATGAGCCGCGACGAGGCTATCAAGCTCATGAAGGAGCTTGACGAGCCCTACAAGGTTGAGCGAATCGAGGAGCTTGCAGAGGATGCGGTTATTTCCCTCTACAAGCAGGGCGAGTATATCGATCTGTGTGCAGGTCCCCACCTCCATACCACCGGTGCAGTAAAGGCGTTCAAGCTCACGCAGTGCACGGGTGCGTACTACAAGGGCGATCAGAATAACAAGATGCTGCAGCGCGTTTACGGAATTGCATTCCCCACAAAGGACGAGCTCAATGCATACGTGCAGGCGCAGGAGGAGGCTCTCAAGCGCGACCACAACAAGATCGGCCGCGAGCTCGAGTACTTCACCACTGTTGACTCGATAGGTCAGGGTCTGCCCATCCTTCTCCCCAAGGGTGCAAGAACCATCCAGCTTCTGCAGAGATGGATTGAGGACGAGGAGGCAAGCCGCGGCTATCTTCTCACCAAGACACCCCTCATGGCAAAAAGAGAGCTCTATAAGATCTCGGGTCACTGGGATCACTACCTTGACGGCATGTTCGTCATCGGAGACCCCGACGACTACACAAAGGATTGCTTTGCACTCCGTCCTATGACCTGCCCCTTCCAGTATCAGGTTTACCTCAACAGAAAGCGCTCCTACCGCGAGCTTCCCATGCGCCTCGGCGAGACCTCTACCCTCTTCAGAAACGAGGACTCGGGCGAGATGCACGGACTTATCAGAGTGCGCCAGTTTACGATTTCCGAGGGTCACCTCGTGCTCCGTCCCGACCAGCTTGCAGAGGAGTTCAAGGGATGTCTTGACCTCGCAAGGCACTGCCTCGAGACGCTTGGACTCTGGGAGGACTGCTCCTTCCGCTTCTCGCAGTGGGACCCCGCACGCACGGATAAATATGAGGGCACACCCGAGCAGTGGAACGAGGCGCAGACAATAATGGGCGAGCTGCTCGACGAGCTGCTCGGCAGAGAAAACTACTCTATCGGTATTGACGAGGCGGCATTCTACGGTCCCAAGCTCGATATACAGTGCAAGAACGTATTCGGCAAGGAGGATACTATCGTTACCATACAGATAGATATGCTTCTGGCTAAGAAGTTCGGCATGGAATACACCGACAGAGATAACACACAGAAGAATCCCTACATCATTCACCGCACGTCAATGGGCTGCTATGAGAGAACACTCGCGCTCCTGCTGGAAAAATATGCGGGTGCACTTCCCACATGGCTCTCTCCCACGCAGGTAACCGTTATTCCCGTTGTTGGTGACTTTGCAGACTATGCGGCAGAGGTAACGGAGGCTCTCAAGGCGGCAGGCGTGCGCGCTGAGCTCGATGACAGAAACGAAAAGCTCGGATACCGTATCCGCGAAGCGCAGCTGGCAAAGGTACCCTATATGCTTGTCGTCGGAGAGGATGAGATGAATGCCCGCTCGGTCACCGCAAGAGCCCGCAAGGAGGGCGAGGGCGGAAAATTTGGCCTCGAGGAATTTATCGCGAAGATCACCGACGAGATCAAGACAAAGAAACGCTGATTTCGGAGATCTAAATATGAATTATACAATAAAAAACAACAGCTACACCGCCACCGTATCCTCGGTGGGGGCGGAGCTCATATCTCTGGTAAGCAACAAGGATGGGCGCGAGCTCATCTGGCAAAGCCCCTCAGATAAATACTGGTCAAAGCACGCTCCCCTGCTCTTCCCCGTTGCGGGAAGGCTAAAGGACTCAAAATACACCGCAGGCGGTGTAGAGTATTCTATGTCGGCTCACGGCTTCATCTCAAAAAAGACCTTTGTACTTAAGGAGGAGAGCGACTCGACGCTGACTCTTGTCTGCTGTGCTGATGAGGATACTCTTTCTGTATACCCATTCAAATTCAGACTTGAGGTCACCTACACTCTTACCGAATCTGGTATAGATGCCTCGGTGACTGTAAGGAACGAGGGAGACAGGCTTATGCCCTATACCTTCGGCTGGCATCCCGGCTTCGCTCTCCCGACAGAGGATGGGCAGGATATTGAGGACTACCGTCTTCGCTTTGCCGACGAGGTGAGGAGCGCAAAATGGACTCCCCTTCAGCACGTTTGCTTCGCGCGTCCTTATGCAGAGGATTACCCCCTCAAGGACGGAGAGTACGTGCTCTCGGAGAGCGAGATATATGCAAACGATACTATGATATTTGACAGTGTCGGCAATTCACTCACTTTGTACGCTGTCGGACACCCCTATTCCCTCAACCTCTCCTGGAGCGACAACTGCCCCTACCTCTGCGTATGGAAGGAGCCTGCAAACGGAGCAAAGTTCATCTGTCTCGAGCCCTGGTCGGGTCTGCCCGGCGACGGTGAGACGGACGAAAACTTCGACACAAGAGCAATGAAGCGACTTTCCCCCGATGAATCGGAGAGCTTCCTGCTTTCTATGTCATTTACGGTATAGCCCGTATATATTTGAAAGGATAAACTAAATGAAGCTTATAAGAAAAGCCGTGATACTTCTCACGCTTATCTGCCTGTCGGTGCTCCTCGCATCGGTGCTCTCATCCTGCTCCGAGTGCGCTCACACGTCATGCACCTCATGGGTAACCACCAAGGAGGCAACGTGCGCCGAAGCGGGTATCAAGGAGCGAAGCTGCCTTGAGTGCGGTGAGGTTTTTACCTCCTCGGTCAACAAAAAGTCTCATTCCTACGGAAAATACCTTGCTGACGGAAACGGCACCTGCACCTACATCGGCTCGCTCACCGCCACATGCGAGAATTGCGGTGCAAAAAAGTCGAAGATGGACGACGGAAACCCATACGGACACACATATTTTGACGGAGTGTGCTCCACCTGCGGTGACACCCTCACTCTTGTCGGGAGCTACGATGCATCCGCTACGTCCTCGGACAGCGTAACTGTAAAGGTATATCGCTCACTTGACGGACACTATGAGCTCGATGTTGTCGGCACGGGACACATGAAGGACCTTGCCGAGGGGGAGCATGCCCCCTGGGCTGAATACAAATCGAACATATCCGTCCTACACATCTATTCGGGTGTAGAGAGCATAGGAGACAGAGCCTTCTTTGAGCTCGACGTGCTCTCACAGATAGATCTGGAGGCAGGACTCAAATCGGTTGGTAAAAATGCCTTTCCCGAGCTGTTCACCCCCTCGATCACCCGAGTTTACGATATGGCAACCTGGGTGAGTCTTGAATTTGAGGACGGGGGTGTTCCCTCCCTTTATATGACTGGACTCATCTACGTCGGCAAGATAGAGGTGGACGAAAACGGAGCAAAGAAGCTCACGAACAAATCCACAAGAATAGAAAATCTCATCATCCCGGAGGGTGTCGAGACCATTGGAAGCTATGCCTTCTATCAGAACAACCACATTACCACAGTCACCCTGCCCGCCTCTCTCAAGAGCATCGGTTCGTATGCATTCTATGAATGCGGAGCAATCGAAGAGGTTTATACACCTACTCTTTCTGCATGGTGCGGCATCAGCTTTGCCGAGAGGTATGCAAACCCTCTTATATACGGTAGAAATCTCTTTGTTGACGGTGAGTTGCTCACTTCTCTCACCCTCGGTGACGGAATAAGCTCGCTTGAGCGCGGTGCATTCGAGGGCTGCACAAGCCTCGTTGATCTCGTTGTAAAGGGTGGTATCTCTACAATACCCGATTATGCCTTTTATAACTGCTCGGGGCTGCGAACAATCACAGTGGAGGAGGGGCTTGAGAGCATCGGCTCCTTTGCCTTCTACGGTGCGGCGAGCCTCACTGACATCAAGCTCCCCGACAGCCTTACCAATCTCAGCTCCGATGCATTCAGAAATTGCAAAAGCCTCATCTCGGCAGACATGGGTGACGGACTTGAAAAAATCAGCTCCTCCGCATTCCGCGACTGCTATCAGCTTATGCACCTTGAGCTCGGCACCTCCGTCACGGATATTGCGACGGATGCATTTGCAGGCTGTATAAAGATATACGAGATTGAAAACCGTTCATCCCTTGACGTCGGCAGCTATGAGCTCGCGGACAATGCTCTCCGAGTCTACTCTACGGACGAGAAAAGCAAGCTGACTGTGATAGAGCAGTCGGACGACGCAAGCGAAACCGTGGCAGGCACAGGGCTTATTCTCTACCGCGACGCAGATACCGTGCTCGTTGTCGGATATATCGGAATTCGTGATAATCTCACGCTATCGAGCGACGTTGTCGGCAGCAGCTTCTCGATATACAAAAACGCCTTCGTAAATACGCACGTTACAGCCCTTACCGTCGGCAAGGGTGTTGTGAGAATGTATGACGATGCATTTGCAGACGTTGCGTTTCTCTCGGTCAACGTGCTCGACCTTGGCGACTGGTGCGGCATAGTGTTCGAAAGCTACACCGCAAATCCGCTGTATCTTGCCAAGGAGCTTCGTCTCGAGAGCAGCACAAAGGAAACTCTCAAGGTTACAATCCCGGACGGAGTCAGCAAAATCAACGCCTTTGCCTTTGCAGGTCTTGGACAGATAACCGAATTCAAGATTCCCGAATCGGTCAGCTCTATCGGAGAGGGTGCATTTATGGAGTGCATCTCGGCAATGAGAACAACGGGCGGAGTATCCTACATAGGAAAATGGATAGTCAGCCTCGACAAGGCGGAGGGCTCCGCAACTCTCGCCAACGACACCGTCGGTGTCGTTGACGGTGCTTTTGATGGCTGCAAGGTCGACTCCTTTATAACGAATGCAAAGCTGCTCCACCTCATTCCGACGCAGCTCGCGGCATCGCTCAATATAATAGGCGGCACGCTGAATGCGGACACCTTTGTCCCCTTCACCGCTCTTACCTCGCTGTCTATAAGCAGCAGCGTAACTCTGCCTGATGAAGAGTTCAAGTCCGTAAACGTTACAAAGCTATCGGCTACGAAGAACGCACTTGCACTTTTCAGAGGTGCTCCCATTACGAATCTGACCGTAATCGGCGGCTCTCTTAACCGCGCTGACATCGAGCCCTTCACCGCGCTTACTGCTCTGGCTATCGAATCCGGAGTCAAATCGGTTGCGGCAGGAACCTTCAAGAATCTTACGTCTCTTAGGACCGTCTCCGTAAGAGGCGGACTTACCTCCCTGCCCTCGGAGCTGTTTGCAGGATGCACCTCACTTACTGACGTGACACTGCACACAGGCTTGCTCTCGATGAGCAAGGATGCCTTTGACGGATGCACCTCTCTTATCCAGACAGAAAACGGCGTATCCTACGTTGCAGGCTGGATAATTGATGCAGACAGCAGCGCTGAAAGCCTTGTAATTCGGGCAGATACCGTAGGTATCGCCGGTGGAGTATTCGGTTCTGACTCCTCGCTCAAGACAGTCTACTATCTCGAGAGGCAGACCGCATATAACAAAATAATGTTCAATTCAAAGGACAACCCTGCAATTATCTCGGCAAGAATCTATTTCTTCGTTGAGACAAAGCCCAATTCAAGCGGTAGCTTCTGGCACTACGTAGACGGTGTTCCCACAGTTTGGGAAGTATAAAAATTCAACAGAAAAGACCTCCGAAAAATCGGAGGTCTTTTTTAATGCTTTTCAGTCATCGAGCATAATGTTAAGTATCTCTCTGTCGGTCTGGCGCATACCGAGGCGCGCAAGACGACCGATGCTGTCTATCGTATTTTCTACGCCCTTTTTAACTATTCCGTCACCGCCGAAGAATTGGTTGCCCGAGCGATAGAGGTGATAACCAAGGAGCCCGTTTTCGACAGCGGTGGCAATTTTAGCCGCGCAGCTGGCCTTGGCACCGTCGCAGATAAGTCCCGAGTCGACGGCAAGAGCATTTACAAGAGTATGTGCAATCTCGACGTAGCCGCCGCCGTAAAGATATGCAACTCCGCAGCCTGCACCCGCACCTGCGGCAACGGCGCCGCAATATGCACTGAGTGTGCCGATTCCGCTCTTTACCCTGAGAGTTATAAGATTTGAAACACAGAGGGCGCGCAGCAGCTTGTCCTCGGAGACTCCCATCTCACGTGCATAAACAATAACGGGTACGGAGGCGGTCATGCCCTGATTTCCGCTGCCGGAATTAATTATTACAGGCATCTCACAGCCGTTCATACGCGCGTCACTGCCTGCGGCAGCATACGCCTTTGCCCTATTGCTGATGTCGGGAGAATATGAGCTTAAATACACCTTGCCTATATTAGCGCCGTAATTGTTTTTTAGCCCCTCCTCGGCAATTGCCATATTATAGCTTATCTGACGCATGAGGGTTTGGCGCACGTCGTCGAGCATAACGGTGTCGGCAAAGGACACAATCTCCTCCACCGTCATTGCCTCGCGTCGGTGCTCAATCTTCTCCTGCTCCTTACCCTCGTATACCGTGACACCGTTTTTGAGGACACGAACAACGTTGGTGTGCCTGCCTTCTATAATCACCTCTGCCTTATCGTCGGCTCTCATAAGTGTGACGTGTATGTAAAACTGCTCGTCCGTATCTGCGAGGGTGACCCTCACGGGGAGAGCCTCACGCACCTTCTGCATAAGCAGGATATGCTCTTCTGTGACGGAGGAGAGAACCTCGAGAAATGCGTCGTGACGGCCTCCGACAAAGCCTGCAATGAGAGCTGCCTCGATGCCGCGCATTCCACCCGTATGAGGAACTACGACACTCTTGGCATTCTTTATTATATTTCCGCTTACAGCGATCTCGGCGCTTATCGGACTCTGTCCAAGCGCTTCTCTCGCCACAGCTGCCGCATACGCTATTGCAATCGGCTCGGTGCAGCCCATCGCAGGGACGAGCTCCTCGCGGAGAAGGCGAACGTAATATTCGTATTTTTCGGGGGAAAGGGTGATGCTCATATCCTTAACCTCTTTTATTTTTTCAAAAAGTTGTCTATATATCCTATTGCCTCGGACACCATATCACCGCACTCATCGAGCCATATTATATCGCTCTCGCGTCGGAACCAGGTCATCTGCCTCTTGGCAAAGCGGCATATCTCGCGGTAGAGCTCCTCGTGATATGCCTCAAAGGAGGGATACTGTCCCGAAATATATCGGTAGGTATATCTGTATTCAAGTCCAAGCCTTTCAAGGAATTCGGGAGTAGCACCGAGGGTGAGAACACGGCTCACCTCTTCTATCATCCCCTCCTCTATGCGCGCGTCAAGCCTCTCCAGAATGCGACGGTTCAGCACCTCACGAGGAAAGGTTATACCGAGCTTGAGCACGTCGTAGCGCGGCTCGGCAGTGTCGGCAAGAGAGAGTCCTGCATCAAGCTTTTCAATCATTCTGACAATGCGCCTGTCGCTGACCTCTCCGTCTACGGAATAATCTCCGTAGGTACGGAGTATTTCGATAAGCTCATCACGGCTCTTGTCCGCGAGACGAGCACGGAGCTGTTCGTTTGGGGGAGCATCGGTGAGATTATAGCCGTCGGTTACCGAACGGGCATAAAGCCCCGTGCCACCGACGAGAAGCGGGAGCTTTCCGAGGGCGTGGATGCTGTCAATCGATTCGTATGCCAAGGTCTGGAACTCCGCCATTGAGAATGGCTCACCGAGGTCTATTATATCAATGAGACGGTGCTTTACCTCTGCCATTTCCTCAGCCGTTACCTTACCCGTGCCGAGGTCGAGGTGTCTGTATACCTGACGGGAATCTGCGCTTACGATCTCTGTGCCGTAATGCTTTGCAAGCTCGATACCGAGGGAGCTTTTTCCGGATGCGGTCGTGCCTACGATGGCAACGAGCTTTTTCTTATCACTCACTCGTCTTGTCCCCTTTTTTTATAGAATGCGGATTTTATCGTAATTATCAGGAATATAGTGCAAAGCGCAAGGCTCATAAGCTCTGCTATCGGGAATGCCCACCACACAAGGTCTACGTTGTCAAGAAGAGAAAGCAGCAACGCGGCAGGAACAAGAACGACGAGCTGTCGTCCTATGCTGACGAAGAGGGAGAATATGCTCTTGCCGAGAGCCTGGCAGGTAGATATGCTTATTATCGAGAAGCCTGCAAAGAGGAAGCTCCAGCTTATAGTTCGCAGGGCTACGCGACCGATTGCGAGCATTGATTCGTCTGCGTTGAATATTGAAAGAAGGGTCTCGGGAATCAGCTGGAAGGTCAGAAGTCCCGCCATTATATAGCTTATTGCGGTGATATACGATATCTTCATGGTGCCGAATACGCGGCTCGGCTTGTTGGCACCGTAGTTGTAGGAAAGGATGGGCACCATACCGTTGTTTAGTCCGAATACGGGCATAAATACAAAGCTCTGGAGCTTGAAATAGACTGTAAAGACGTTGAGTGCGGTCTTGCCTATACCCTCGCCCACTCTTTCAAATCCGAGGAGAATATTGTTCATAGAGAGGGTCATTACAGTGCCTATTGCCTGCATGAGAACGGAGGGGATGGAAATGCCGAGTATCTCCCTTATAACCCTTCCCGAGGGGAGGAAATTCTTTATCCTTATGCGAATCTCGGAGTTAAATCTCAGGTTAAAGAAAAGACCGAGCGCTGCGGCAACTATCTGACCGATAACGGTAGCGACAGCGGCGCCGAAGACACCCATCTCGGGGAAGCCTATCCAGCCGAATATGAGAATGGGGTCAAGTATGATGTTGACAATAGCACCTACCCCCTGGGTAATCATACTGAGCACAGAGCGCCCTGTTGCCTGCAGGAGTCTTTCGCATAGGACCTGGATAAATACGGCAATGGAGCCTATGCATACAACACTGGTATACTCATAGGTATACTGTGCAAGCAGAGCATCGCCCGCCGACTGAGAGTCGGCATACATACGCGTAAAGAAAACGCCGAAAACGAGGAATATGAGGTAGCTGACTCCCATAAGAAAGAAGCCCTGCCCCGCTATGTGATTCGCCTTTTCAAAATTCTTCTGTCCGAGGGAGCGGGAGAGAAGCGCGTTGATACCTACCGCCATACCGACAGATAATGCAAGGAGCAAATTCTGTATCGGGAAAGCAAGTCCCAAGGCACCCGTACCCTGCACGTTATTATACTGGGCAACGAATACGGAGTCTACGATGTTGTACAGCGCCTGGACTATCATAGAGATGATAATAGGCACTGATATAGAAAAGAGGAGCTTGCCGACGGGCATCGTCCCCATTTTGTTTTCTTTTGTTACTTCTGCCATTTTTGTTCTCGCTTACTTTTATTATATCTTAAATATTTTATCATATGTTGACTTATTTTGTCAAGAGAAAAAGGAACCCATGCGGTTCCTTTTTACTTTTTCATTATTTCAAGGTTGCGCTCGAGCACCGTTCTGCCGCGCCAGCCAAAGGCACGGGAGCGAAGAGCGGCCTTCGACATGCCGTCCAGCAGAGGACGTGTGAGGCACTCCACTCTGTCGCGGTGAAAAAAGACGATGGGCGTAACAGATGGATCTCTGTTATAAGGACAGGACGACTGACAGAGGTCGCACCCCCATACCGTGTTAAATTTTTGCATCAAATCCTGCTCATATTCATTGAGCTCGCCCTTGCGCTGAGTGATGGCAGAGAGGCAATCCGCTCCCTTGCCGGAGAGGATGCCGGTGGGGCAAGCCCTGCCACATGCACCGCAGTGCACACACGTGCCTATATCGACAGGTTGGATAGCGCCGAGCTGCTCAGGCGGGACGTCGGTCAGAAGGTCTGCAATGAAAACGTAGCTACCGTATTTCTCATTAATCAGAAGCCCGTTATCTCCGAGTATGCCGAGTCCGCCGATGAGGGCGGCATGACGCTCGTCTATCGGTGAATGGTCGCCGTAACCGACGAAGGTGTGCTCGGGAAATTTTGCTGCAAGATGCTCGGACAGACGGGACGTCATTTCGCGTATGTAAATGTGATAGTCGAGCGATGCGGCATAGCGAGAGATATTCTCGGGAGTGCTGACGTAGTACGGTACGAGCATAATTATCGCCGTTTTGGGCTCCATGCCCTCCCGCTCTGTCAGCTCGGGGCGCGTTTTTCGAAGGGCGGCATAGTCCAGAACGGCATAGTATTCTATTTTTTCCTCGTCGAGAAATTCTTTTATAACGTCCATGTTTTCACCTCCCTATTATTTTATCACAGAGGAGGCGAAAATGCAACATATTTCTTGACTTTACGCGCGCGATATGCTAAAATGTATCTGTGGTATTATACAAAAATGAAAAATATACCGTAAGGAGAAATTTATGTTCAGCTTTTTACAGGACGGTCTTCTCATGCGTCTGTTTGCAGGCACGGGAGAGGATGCGTATACCCTTTATCTGCTTGCTTTTGCGGGATTTACGCTCGGTATGATAGCAATCTCCTATCTGCTCGGCAGTCTTAACTCTGCAATAGTTCTCTCGAGAATACTTTACCGCGACGATATCCGTAAGCACGGAAGCGGAAATGCGGGACTTACAAATATGCTGAGAACCTACGGCAAGGGCGCAGCAGGACTCACCCTGCTCGGTGATATTCTTAAAACCGCGCTCGCGGTGCTTGTCGGCGGAATTCTCTTCGGCTTCGGCTATACTGCAGGCATAAGCCTCGGCAGCTACGGTATGTGCTATATTGCAGGCCTGTTTGCAGTGCTCGGTCACATCTTCCCCATCTACTATAAATTCAAGGGCGGCAAGGGTGTGCTTGCAACCGCAACGATGGCTCTCATTCTAACCCCCATCCCGATGCTTATACTTCTCGCACTCTTTGTAGTTATAGTTGCGGTTTCAAAGTACGTATCACTCGGCTCTATCGTGGGTGCAATCTTCTACCCCGTTGTTTGCTATATATACTGCATAGTCGCCTTTGACGGACTTACGATGCCCGCATTTATGGCGCTCTCAACGATACTGCTCGCTATTATAATTGTGTTCTGCCACAGAGGCAATATACAGAGAATACAGAATCACACAGAGCGCAAGCTCTCTTTCAAGAAGAAGCCCGAAGCGGACAAGGCTGCTACAGATGACGACGCAGAGGACTAATGACTTTATAGAGCTTGTCAAGCTCTCAGTGACGACCGAAACACTGAAAAAGCTCGTCCTATCCCGTCCAAAAGAATCCGAGATTACAAAAATATCGGGTAGGCTCTGCTCGCACAGAGAGAGGCGCATCCTTGCACTTGAATATTCCCTGCCGGGAAATACGGTGTCACACAAGAATCTCGGTGAATCGGAAATAGAGCAATATCTTGCCGAGGCACTTGGCAATTATATGCAGGCTAACCTTATCACAACAGAGGGCGAGTGCGAATGGAAGATATCGCGCTCGGGCAAGGAGGCACTGCTTGGTGCAGACAAGCTGAAAAAGCGGTTGTCGGGAGAGCGCGAGGGCTTTGAGAGCGCGATAGAGGCGCTTGACAAAAGAAAAAACTACCTTCTCACGGGCAATGAGGACTTTCTGATAGCACTGGGAATATCCGATGCAACGGGAAGAGTTCACGATAAAAAGCAGGCAAAATACAGACAGATCAACCGTTTTCTCGAGCATATCGAGGACATATATCCCCACCTGCCTAAAGAGGGTACGCTTAACGTATACGACCTCTGCTGCGGAAAGAGCTATCTCAGCTTTGCTGTATACTACTACCTCACAAAACGCAAATCCCGAGAGGTCAGAATGCTCGGTATTGATCTGAAGCGCGACGTCATCTCCTGGTGCGAGGCTCTTGCAAAAAGGCTCGGCTATACGGGTATGAGCTTTATATATGATGACATTAAGAATACACCGCGGGATACCGTGCCTGATATGGTCATATCCCTGCACGCGTGTGATATAGCAACCGATATAGTCCTTGATACGGCGGTGGAGCTTGGCGCAAGAGTAATACTTTCAACCCCCTGCTGTCAGCGATATCTGAGCAGCAAAATCGACTCACTCCCACTCTCCTTTGTCACGCGTTATCCGCATCTCAAAATGAAGCTCTCCGAGGTGCTCACCGACGCATTGAGGGCAGTGCACCTCTCCTCGCACGGATACTCCGTCGGAGTGCTTGAGCTCACCGACCCGGAGAATACTCCGAAGAACACGCTCATCCGCGCGATAAAGAGCAAAGATAGCGGCTCGAGTGAGGAATACGACGAGGCACTAAAATTCCTCCTCGGAGACGGAGCTAAGTACTATCTTAAAGAAATTAAGTAAACAAAGGTATACATTTTACAATGCAATACATCACAAAATCGCCCGAGGAAACCTCACAGGTTGGTTATGAGTTGGCAAAAAAACTCGACACGGGTGGCACATTACGCACCTTTATCGCGATGAGGGGCGAGATGGGTGTCGGCAAGACGGCATTTGTGCGAGGATTTGCCTCCTACTTTGGCATCGAGGGTGTAAAAAGCCCGACATATGCGGTTATGAACCAGCACACATCAAAGAACTCTAAGCGCATCTATCACTTCGATATGTACAGAATTGAGTCAGATGACGACCTGTACTCAATAGGCTACGACGACTATATCGAATCGGACGGATATGCGCTTGTCGAATGGAGCGAAAATATCGAATATGCAATACCCCACCCCGCAATCTACGTCACTATAGCGCGAGATGACGATGACGAGATGGCAAGGATAATTACCGTTGAGGTCGAGGAGGGAGCTATATAGGAATGAAAATACTTGCATTTGACAGCACTGCAAGAGTCGCCTCGGTCGCGGTATGCGAGGACGAGAGGCTGCTCGCACAGTATAATATTGACAACGGGCTAACGCAAAGTGAGCTGCTGCTCCCCATGGCGGAGGACATGCTGAGGTCCTTGAAGCTGACGGTAGGGGATATCGGACTTTTTGCTGTTACGGCGGGCCCCGGGTCGTTTACGGGTGTTCGAATCGGTACCGCAATAGTAAAGGGACTGGCATTCGGAAGAAGTATTCCCTGCTCTGCTGTTTCGACGTTAGAGGCACTTGCGGAGAATCTCAGGGGCGTTTGCGGCATTGTGGTGCCCGTTATGGATGCGCGCCGCTCGCAGGTATATACGGCAATTTTTACCTCGGATGCCGAGGGACTCACAAGAGTGACACCCGACGAGGCTATTTCGACGGATGAGCTTGCCGCGAGACTGAAGAAATACGACGGCAAGGCTATATATCTTGTCGGTGACGGATACGAGGTTGCAAAAAGAGCTCTTGAGGCAAAGGGGGTACACACAGAAAACACACCGCCCCTTCTTGTAAACGAAAATGCATATTCGGTTGCAAGAGTTGCATACAGAGCATACATGCGCGGAGAATACGCAACTGATGCGGATGTGCTGCCAACGTATTTGAGAGTGCCCCAAGCAGAAAGAGAAAGACTTGAAAGACTTAAAGAGGAGAAGAAATAATGAAAAAGAGAATAATTCACATCGGCGCTGACAGCGCAGGCTTTGAGCTCAAGGAAATGCTCAAGAAGAAGCTCGTGGGTGAGGGCTATGAGGTTACCGACCACGGTCCCGACAGCTCCGCATCCTGCCACTACCCCATCTACGCATCCCTTGTATCGGAGGCTGTGCAAAGCAATCCCGACGGGAGCCTCGGCATACTCATCTGCGGCACAGGCATCGGTATGTCGATGTGTGCCAACAAGTATAACGGCGTGCGCGCCGCAGTGTGCTCGGACACCTTCTCCGCAAGGATGACAAGAATCCATAACAATGCAAACGTCCTCTGTATGGGTGCGAGGGTAATTGGCTCCTGCCTTGCTGAAGATATTCTCGACGCCTTTCTCGGTGCTGAATTCGAGGATGGCGGCAGACACCGCACCAGAGTCGATATGATGACCGAAATAGAAAACAAGCAGAAATAAAAAAGCCCCTGCAGGTGTTCCTGCAGGGCTTTTTTATAGCTCGGAGAGGACGGAAAGCGGCCTATCCGTCTTTAGACTTTTCATATGCTCTCTTATGTACGGATAGGCGGTATGCGCAACTCTTGTACCGTATTCCGAAAGAGGAGCACCTATTCCGTCACATATTCCTTCGTCAACAACAAGATAGCATTCTCCGATATCGGAGCAAAAAACCTCTCCCTCAACATCAGAGCACAAGGCGCCAAGAGCGTGGGAAACGCAGATCAGCGCGTCAAGCGTGGCAAAGGAATATATCTCCTTGCGCGTGCTTATAAGCGCAACACTGTTGGATGTCGCCAGACTCCTTTCGGCAATCGGACTGATATTACCTAGTCTGGTAACAAGCAGCTCGCCTCCAGCATCCTGCGGATATAGCTGTATCAGTATTTTTTCACCATTTACAGAAAAGCCGCACTCACGCTCCGCTATCTCAAGAATTTTTCGATATGCTCGACGGTACTGCGGAGTATCGGGTATGTCAAGCGCGCCGTCAATGCCGTAAGCGGAAAGCTCCTCTGTCGAGAGAATTATTTTCATTTTGCTTTGGTTTATATTTATATACTTCAAGCCTGCCCTCTTAATTCATTCTTCTTGTCTTATTATACGTTGCGAGGAGTATGCTTGCCAATGCAAAAAATATGTATAGAATAGTTCCGTAATGGTAAAAAATAAAAAAAAATAGAAGTTTTTGATGCAAAAACAATAATTTTCCCATTCACTATTGAAAAAAGGGGCAGTTTGTGATACAATACACGTTGTGAGTTCGAGACCTTCCTCACAGAGGTGCACGCCACCGAAAAAACAAAACTAAAGGAGACAACAGAATGAAAAGAAAAAGCCCTGCCATAAGGCTTAGCAGAGGTGCGCTTATCGGTGCACTGTACGTCGCGCTTACCTACATCTCAAGTCTTGTCGGGCTATCAAGCGGAGTTATACAGTTCCGAATCTCCGAGGCGCTGACAATTCTGCCCGTATTAATGCCCGAGGCAATTCCCGGACTGTTCGTCGGATGTATTATCTCGAATCTTATGACCCCCGGGGCACATCCGCTGGATATTGTGTTCGGCTCGGTTGCAACACTGATAGGCGCTCTGGGAGCACATCTGTTACGGAGGCTTCCGTCAAGATTCAAGTGGGTCGCAACACTGCCGACCATATTCTCAAACGCAATCATCGTTCCGTTTGTGCTTATGTTTGCATACGGTGCGGAGGGCTCGTATCCCTTCTTCATGCTGACGGTTGGCATCGGAGAGGTTGTGTGTGCAGGAATCGGCGGAGCACTGCTCTATTATTCCTTGCGAAGAATTAATTTTAAATAAGAGGGCAATGCCATTCGTTTTCAATCTTGATAGCTTAAATCGGAGAGCTATCAGAAGAATATTGAGGATATAAAATGGGTATCAAAGTAATATTGTTTGATCTTGACGGCACTCTTCTGCCGATGGATCAGGATGAATTTATAAAGATGTATTTTGGAGGACTTGTGAGGGCACTCCTGCCGCACGGCTACGACGCTGAAAGGCTGCCAAAGGCTATATGGCTCGGAACGGGCGCAATGATAGAAAACGACGGCATGGCAACAAACGAAGAAGTCTTCTGGCAAACATTCTCCACCGTTTACGGCAAGAATGTAAGAGAGGATGAGCCGCTCTTTGAGAAATTTTACGCCGAGGACTTCGACAAGGTATCTGCCGTTGCTACCCCCGACCCCGCAGTTCCCGAGTTAATCCACAGGCTCAAGGCGGACGGTTACCGCATAGCACTTGCAACAAATCCCGTATTCCCCGCCATTGCCACTCAAAAAAGGACACGGTGGGCAGGTATATCCGTCGATGACTTCGAGCTTTACACAACATATGAAAACTCGAGGTACTGCAAGCCTAGCCTCGACTATTACAGGGGCATACTCGACAAGCTTGGCGTTTCGGCAGAGGACTGTCTTATGGTCGGAAACGACGTCAGTGACGATATGGTAACCGAGAAGCTCGGTATGAAGGTGTTCCTCATCACAAAGCACCTCATCAACAAGGACGGGGCTGATATATCGGGATATCCGCAGGGGGATTTCCACGATTTGTACGAATATATCAAGGCTAACTGAAGGAAATAACAAGCGGCATCAAAAAAAGGTGCCGCTCTTCTGTTGACAAAAGCTCCTTTTGGTGATAAAATAGCATAGCGTTCTCATTTTTCACTACCTCGCGACAAGCATAACACAATTAAACAGAGACTATAACTACCTGTGGCACAGCTGGATAGCGCGTCAGACTCCGACTCTGAAGGTCCGCGGTTCGAATCCGCGCAGGTAGGCCAAGAGCCCCGTTCGGTCGAACGGGGCCTTTCATTTTATATAATTTCATTTTAAATATTTTGTTATTTTGCACAACGAAATTTTTGTTTTGCGGCATTTTGCCTCTTTTCTGCTTGACAAACCGTGAGTCGATGTGATAAAATACTGCATTATAATTATATATACGCGTGTGCAGGCGATACGCAGCTGCGCTACGCGCGCATGCTTCAGAAAGGACGGACTATGAACGAAGGCTTTGAGAAAATAAAAAAACGGCATCTAGTCGACACTGTTATAAAAAGCATCTTAATCGCGCTTTCGCTCGGTGCGTTTGTGTTTGGAGCTATGCTGCTTATCTTTAAGCTCCTTATAATCGATTTCAGCCCGGCATACCACCTGCTGATCTCGGTCGGTGCGGCGGCTATATGCGGAGTCGTATGCTTTTTCCTCTTGCACAAGAGCGCGCTAGCTCTCGCCAGATCGCTGGACGAGGAATTTGCACTTGGCGAGAAGGTGCAGACAATGGTGCGCTTTAAGGACGACAGAAGCGACATGCTCGCCCTGCAGAGAGAAAATGCAGAGGAAACGCTCAAGGGAATTAAGACAAAAAAGCCCATTGCAAAAAGATTTGCAAGCGCGCTGATATGCCTTGCGCTCTCGGTGTGCATGCTCCTGCCTGCGGTAATTGTTCCGAGGGGAGTAGAAGAGGCTCCTCCGCCTCCTCCCTTCTCCTTCACGGAGGACCACGAATTTGCTATGAATATGCTGATCGAGGACATCGAGTCGAGGGACAGCTTTAATACCGAGACAAGAGACGCGATAGTTGCGGAGCTACGCTCACTCATTGACAGGCTGAAGAGCACGCACACTCTCGACGGGATGTATATGAACGTCATCGCCAGCATTGTCAAGGTGGACGCACTCGTAGAGGAAATAAGTACATACAAAACCGTTTGCGTCGCAATAGATAAGAGCGAGAATCATGATATGAAGCTCATCGCGAGGTCAATTCTAAATCTGCAGGGATATGAATTCGGAGGCGACCTCGGTGACATACGAGAGAATTACAAAGGTGATACACTCGACCCAAAGACGAACGAGGTTATACTGACACTCACCGAGAAGCTCTCCTCCCTCTCCACCGAGCTTGTCACCAAGCTCGCTACACTCACAGATTATGAGAGCGAGACACTGACCGTGGGGCTCGGCACATTTGCGGCAGAGCTGGCATCGGCACTCGAGGAGGAAAACGCAAACAAACAGCAGAGCCTTATCGACAAGGCATTTGAAAACGTGTCGCGCGAGGTCGGCGAGGAGCTGACAGCACAGTGGAATGCAAAGGATGCGCGCACGGACGTTATAAGCAGGCTGACTGTTGTATTCGAGATACCCAAGAGCATGATCCCCCCGTTGCTCGGTGACGCGCTCCCAACCCTCTCGACCTCTGAAGGCGAGGGCGGAAGCGGAGATGACACGGAAAACGGCGCCTCGGGCGGATACGGCGAAGGAAACGAGCTGTTTGGAAGCAACGACTTAATTTACGACCCCTTCTCCGAGGACGGAGCGAAATACGTTCTCTACGGAGAGGCATATGATGACTATTACAAGACCATCGAGGCTATTCTGCTCGATGAATCGGTAAGCACTGAGGCGAAGGAAATTCTCCGAGAGTATTTCCGAAAGCTCTCGGACGGAACGAAGAAAAACTAAAGGAGAACACTCAAAATGAACGAGAATATTGAAAAGATAAAAAGCTTCAGCGAGTCGGTTGCAAAGATCAAAGCAGAGCTCGCGCAGGACGTCGTTGGCAACAAGGACGTTATTGACAGTGTCATTATCGCTATTGTGGCAGGTGGAAACGTGCTGCTCGAGGGTGTGCCCGGAGTCGGCAAGACGCGTCTTGTCCGCTCGCTTGGAAGAGTTCTGTCCCTTCCCTTCTCAAGAATACAGTTTACCCCCGACCTTATGCCCTCCGATATTACGGGCACCAACATAATCGAAAAGGACGATGCAGGAAAGCTCAACACCGTGTTCCGCAAGGGTCCCATCTTTGCAAACCTTGTTCTCGCGGACGAGATTAACCGCGCGACACCCAAGACGCAGTCGGCAATGCTCGAGGTAATGCAGGAGCACAAGGTTACTGTGGGCAACAACGTATATACTCTTGACGAGCCCTTCTTCGTGCTTGCTACCGAGAACCCTATTGAGCAGGACGGAACCTATCCCCTCCCCGAGGCGCAGATGGACCGCTTTATGTTCAAGCTGATAATGAAGTTCCCCGAGGTTGACGAGCTCGAGCAAATCGTTGCTATGACGCAGAAAACTATGGAGGAAACCGCGAACGCGGTTGTAGACGGCAAGGCAATACTCGACATGCGTGCACTTGCCGCAACGG
Organism: Clostridia bacterium; assembly: GCA_017403155.1. Taxonomy (GTDB): domain Bacteria; phylum Bacillota; class Clostridia; order Oscillospirales; family CAG-272; genus UBA1740. The sequence goes on from JAFQOP010000012.1 coordinate 47,555, forward strand.
TTCCCGTTATACCCGAAATTATGAACTACACCATGCGTCTCGTTGCAAACACGCACCCCGAGCGCACAGCAAGCGTTGCAGCGGCACACAAGTACGTGAAATACGGTGCGTCCCCCCGTGCAGCGCAAGCACTCATCACTGCAGCGAAGGTACGCGCGCTTCTCAAGGGTAATTACAACGTATCCTATGAGGATATAGACGAGCTTGCGTTCCCCGTTCTCCGTCACAGAATAAAGACAAATTTCAATGCGGGTAACGAGCACCTTAGCACTGACGACGTTATCAAGCTTCTCATAAAGGAGACTCGCGCACAGCGCTGATCTGATTGGAATAAAGCATGAACAATTTGGTGATAAATGAAGCCTTCCTCGCTCAGCTCGAGGTGCTTCAGATGCATATAAAGGACAATGTGGCAGGTCTGTTCGGCGGAAACCACCGGAGCAAGACGCACGGCTCCTCCTGCGAGTTCGACGATTATCGCGACTATGAAGCAGGTGATGATATTACCAAGATAGACTGGAATGCTTATGCTCGCTTTGACAAGCTCTACTTAAAACTGTATCTCGACGAAAGACGTCTGCATACACGCATCTACATCGATGCCTCACGCTCTATGGCACACGGCAAGAACGAGAAGGCGGAGCAAGCGCTCAGGCTTGCAGCGACGGTTGCCTATCTCTCGATATGCCAGCTCGACAAGGTCTCTATCTACACAGTAAGAGACAGGAAGGTGGAGACGGTTATAGAAAACGTGGCAGGCAAGGACGCCTTTATAAACGTTATAGGCAGACTCAACGAGATAGAATTTTACGGTGACAGCTATATAAGCGATGCTATCCTCCCGGAAAACGTAGGCTACGGAGACGGTATGAGCGTTATCATATCCGACTTCCTTACCGAAAACAATTATGAGGATGCAATCGAGTATTTCGTTGGTAAGAAAAGGCACGTTTTGTGCATACAGGTACTCTCGGCAGAGGAGATGAATCCCACCTCGCGCGGAAAGATGCATTTCTTCGACTCCGAGGGCACTCAAAAGGCATACAGAAAAAATATCGACCGCGATATAATGAAGGCATACCGCGAGGCTCTCGCCTACGTTATCGACACGACGAGGCTCTTCTGCCTCGAGCGCGGAGCAGATTATCTCCTTGCGCGCGACACTGCGTCCCTCGGTGAGCTGTTCTTCGGTGATCTGGCGGATATGGGGGTGGTAAAATGACACTTTCCTTCCTCTTCCCTCTCGGACTTATCGGGCTCATCGGCATACCGATACTTATCGCAGTCTACATAATCAAAAACAAATACACCGAGCAGACGGTGGCATCGACCTATATATGGAACGTCAGCAACAAATTCCTCAAAAAGAAAAAGAAGCTGCCGAAGATAGCGGGAATTCTCAGCCTTGTGCTTCAGCTGCTGTCGGTTGCGCTGATCTCCCTGATAATCGCGCACCCCGTGCTGACATATCCCGATGCGGCAAACGAATACTGCTTTGTGCTAGACGGCTCGGGCAGTATGAAGGCGACCAAGGACGGCAAAAGCCGCTTTGAAATTGCAAAGGAGGAGATTGCCGACGTTATAGACGGCTCGGTAAACGGAAGCGTATATACCCTCATTCTTGCTACCGATACGTCGGAGGACAAGGTCTTTGAGCTGCTGGACGACAAGGAGGAGGCTATAAGCCTGCTTGCATCCGTCGAGCCCTCATACTCGGCTATCGACGTTGACAGAGCCAGACAAACGGCAGAGAGCTACTTTGCCGAGAACTCGCTGGCAAAGGTATATCTTGTCACCGACACGGACTACGAAAGGCATGAAAACGTTGAAATCATCAACGTATCCCGCAACGAGAAGAACGCCGCTATATCAGAGGTGTCTCACATTCTCTCGGGCGGTGAGCTTACCGTCAGTGCGGCGGTGAAGTCATACGGCATAGAGGGGGACGTTGGCGTCCGCTTCTATCTTGACGGCTCGGAGGAAGCTATAATCAAAACCGCTTCCCTCTCCGAGGAGGGCGACGAGGCAACCGTCACCTTTACTGCAAAGACCGCAGGATATAATTCCTTCAGGATTTCGCTCGACCTGACCGACGCGCTGTCAGAGGACAACGAGGTTGTCTGCTACAACGTCAACAGCGAGAGCACCTACTCAACTCTCATCGTCAGCGACACCCCGTTCTTTATTGAGTCGGCGCTGGAGACGGTGACGGGAATAGACGCTCGCGCGGTTACAATCGAGGAATACGAGCGAGGCGAGGACAAGAACGGTGAGGCAATACAAAAGACGGGATACGGGCTTTACGTATTCGACTCCTATGCCCCCGAGAGTCTGCCAAAGGACGGCTCGGTGTGGTTCTTCGGTCTCGAGGAAAACGTTGACGGCATCGGCTTCTCTATCCAGGGACTTGTCGAGCCTAAGGAGCACGTAAATCTGACCCTCTCCGAGCCTAACTCGACAACTATCGAGCGACTCACGGACGAGCTTGTCGGAGAGAAGCTCTACGTAAAGAAATATATTAAGTACGGCGTCAACCGTTATGACGAGATATTTACCTACAACAAGCAGCCTATCGTGTTTGCAAACGAGAATTCCTATGAAAACAGGCAGGTAGTATTCGCCTTTTCTCTGCACGATTCAAACATGGCTATGCTCCCCGACTTCGGTATTCTGGTGCGCAATATGGTGCTGTACTCATTCCCCGATATTCTTGAGCGCACAGGCTATACGACGGGTGAGAAGCTTGAAATCAACATCCCCGCAAGCTGTACGGAGATAAAGATAACTACCCCATCGGGCAGAATCGAATATCCCGTATCCGACGCGGCGGCAAACGAATTTGTTCTCAACGAGCCCGGCACTTATACGATTGAGCTCGGAAGAATTGATACGCTCCCCCTTACTGTAAACGCATCGGCAAGGCTCTGTAGCAGCGAGAGCGACCTTAACGGTGTGGGTACTGACTTCAGCCTTACGGATGAGGGTACAAGCGAGGGGCGCGACGGAATATACGACGACCTGATAATTTATATTATTATTCTCGCCGTGATACTTTCTCTGGATTGGATGGTTTATTGCTATGACAAATATCAGCTTCGATAGACCGTACCTGCTCCTGCTGCTTATTCCGCTGCTGCTGATAGTCCTCGTACCGTTTTTCATTGCCGTGCGGCGAGAAAACAGAACGAAGGGCACGGTTATCTCTCTTATAATCAACATACTGATCTGTGTGCTTGTGACAATAGTTGCGGCAGGGGCATCCTACTCAAGGGTGATGACCGAGACACACGTATACGTTGTTGCCGACGTATCCTACTCGGCAAACAAGAATCTTGACACTGTTGACGAATATATTAAAAAAATCGAATCCAACCTACCCGAAAATTCATATATGGGTGTGGTTGCCTTCGGAGAGGACAGCAAGCTCGTGACCGAGCTGGGTCAGCCCTTCGAGACCGTCAGTGGCTCGGGTGTTGACGACAGCGCAACTAATCTGCGCGGCGCGCTCACACACACTGCTACCCTGTTCGGCAACAGCGCAATCCGTCGCATCGTGCTTATAACCGATGCAAAGGAGACCTATGGCACATATGAGGGCGTTATATCCACGATAGATGCCATAGAGAAGGCAGGTGTCTACATAGACGCTATCTACCTCGATGACAATGCGAAGGGGGACGAGAGCGAGATACAGCTTATGAGCGTGGACTTCACTCCCTCGACCTACAAGACGCATACCACAACGGCAGACGTGCTCATTCAATCGTCAAGCAGCAAAGAGACGAACGCATACGTCGAGCTCTACCGCGACGGCGAGCTGCACGAGAGGCAGCATGCCGTGCTCACACGGGGCTTCAACGTAATAAATTTCACACTCCCGACCTCCGAGGCAGGCGAGTACGAATACACGGTCAAAATACGCGCTGCCAAGGCGGAAAACGACAGCTCCGCAGTCAACAACACCTATGAGTTTACACAAAGGGTAAACGAAAGCATCAGGGTGCTCCTCGTTTCAACGAAGGAGGAGGATCTTGTGAGGGTGAGAGAGCTGTACGGCGAGGATGCCGTTATAAATGCATATATCAACGACCCCGTTGTTCCCTGCACTGTTGACGAGCTCATCGACACGGACGTATTTATCCTGTCCGACGTTGATATCCGCACGCTTGAGAACCACTTTGCATTTATCAACTGCGTAGAATCTCTTGTTTCCAGATACGGAAAGAGCCTGCTTACCTTCGGTGACCTTCATCTGCAGAACCAGACGGATACCAACTTTGATACTCTCAAGGGTATGCTTCCCGTCAACTACGGTAACTCCGATCAGGATCCAAAGCTCCTATGCCTCGTTATCGACTCATCGCGAAGCATGCAGTTTATGGAGAAGCTGATTGTTACCAAGCAGGCGGCAAAGAAGCTCGTTGGAATAATGAACGACAAGGATTTCCTTATCATCATTACCTTCTCGGGCAACTACTCCACAGTCTGGCCATCGTCTCAAATAGGCGGAAACCGAGAGAAGATAGACAAGCTCATCGATTCCATCGAGCCTACGCAGGGCACGGTGCTCGGCAAGGGAATGCAGGAGGCATACGACAAGGTAACGCAGTCCTCCATTGAGGATAAGCAGGTATTCCTCCTCAGCGACGGACGCACCTGGGCAAACGAAACGGACAATGCCGTCGAAATTGCACAGTCTCTGTATGAGCAGGGTATTCCCACCTCAGTGCTCAACACCTTTACCAAGGCGAAGACGGGCGACGACAGCTCTGCTGTGGCAGAAAAGCTGCTCGAGGATATTGCCAGAGCAGGAAGAGGTAACGACGACACAGTCAAAAACTACTATCTTCCCAACAGCTCTGAGGATATAGACCAGATTGTCCTTACGGATATCGCAGATGATATAACGGACACGGTAATTACCGGCGATATTCCACTTAATCTTGAGATTAAATCCGACCTGACGATGTCGGGAATCAATTCAGCACTGCCGAACATCGGCGGATTTATCTACGCCAGGGCGAAGGCAACCGCAACTACCGTTCTGACTGCAGACTACGAAAAGTCGAGCGGCACGGTTATTGAAGCGCCTGTCTACGCCTATGCAAAATATGAGAAGGGACGGGTCGCCTCCTTTACCAGCTCGCTCTCGGGCGAGTGGGTCGCGGCATATGCCGACGGTGTGGGAGAATCGTTCTTCAAGAACATGCTCGCCACAGCGACGCCGAAGGAGCGCCACGACGTGCCCTTCACCCTTTCGCTCTCCGACAACGGAGGCAAGAAGCTGCTCACCGTTTTACCGCACAAGCTCAACTTTGATGCGACGGCAAAGGTCTCGCTGACCCTCCCCGACGGAACGAAGAGGAGCAAGGCACTAGAGTTCAATGCCAAGGGCTACTCCTACGAGTTCGACGCACACACCCCCGGCACCTACCTACTTAGTGTCTCCTACACGGAAAACGAGGCAACAATGACTGCAAGTACGCATATCTACGTTCCGTTTGAGCCCGAGTACGACAGCTTCACAACCTATTCGATATCCGATATGTACCGTATTATCCGAACGAAGGGCACAGTACATGAGGATGCAGACTTCAGCCTTGTCAACGACGAGGCAGACGTATCCCGATACACCTTCTATTTTGCTCTTCCCCTTATGATAGCGGCGGTGATACTATTTACCGCAGGCGTTATCATCAGAAAGCTGAAGTGGGCGGATATCCGCTCTCTGTTCGGCATGGGGGAAAGGGAGAAGGATAAGAAAGGAGGAGGCAAACGGTGAAAAGATTACTGACTCTGATACTGCTGCTTGCCCTTACCCTTTCTGCACTGACGGGCTGCATGAGTGTAGAGAATCCCGACGGAGATAAGGAGCAGCCCGAATTTGACTTCTCGACGGGCGGCGGCAGCGAGGGCGGCGAGGAGGAGGTCGGCGATGAGCCGACAGACCCCGACGCCCCCTTCACAGTAACACTGAAGCTCAACGAGGAGAGATTTACCGAGACGGCAGGCATGAGCGTGGAGTGGACGTCCACCAAGGGCGACGAGGTTCACCGCGCTGCCTTTGATAAGACGACGAGAGTCGCCTCTGTCTCGGGGCTCAACGGCTCATACGTTGTAACTCTTATCGGTCTGCCCGAAAAATATCGCTACAACTACAACGCAGAGGCACACATCGCGACAAACAGCAAGCGCGATATTGAAATCGAGGTATATGAGTATATAACCACGAAGGGTGAAGGAGCCGACTTCTACAGCTCCGCTATCTCAACCACCAGACTCGGCGCATACACGGCAACTGTAAAGGACAGAGGCGAGCAGGTTTACTACCGCTTTATCCCGAACAGGGCAGGCACGTATATAATCGAAACTATGTGCGACGTTAATGAGGACGATATCAACCCGACTATGTATCTGTACGGTGCGAACTTCGCATTTCAGCAGATGACGGGAATCGTGAACAGCGGCGGCAGCGAGGGGGAATATACCCGAAACGTTTACTACGTGATAGACGTTGATGCAACGAACGTCGGAGCGACCTACCCCTTTTCCATAACGGCAACGAGCAAGCACGGCAATTTCCCGGCAGGGGTCGACTTCATTATCAGACGCATGAGCGACTATGAGCGCGACAAGATAACAAAGACGGACGTGCACGCTGACACCGAGAAAATAGCCGAGGTAGGAATGATTACCGACGAGTTTCTCGGCGGAACTAATATCAACTACCCCGAAATCAAGGTAAGTGCAGGCGTATACCGCTATGAGGGCTCGATGTTCGGCATAAATCCCGACGACGGCTTCTATCACCTCTATAATGAGGAGAGCGGAAAATACGACGGACCGATTCTGTTTGTTAAGATAAGCAAAAGAACCCGATTCTTCTACGATTATACACCTCCGGGCGGCAGCCCGATGGAGACCTCGTTCCAGTTCTTCGGTCCGAGTGACCCCGTCGGCTCTGTATCGGGCGGAAGTGAAAACTACAACCCCTTTATCGATGAATACGATGCGTATATAGCCAATGACGAGGGCGTATACCCCGTCACCGATGAAATCAGGGAATTTCTTATGAAGTTCGTTATTGCGCAGGCGTATTTCTCCGACGGAGAGGGCTGGGCAGAAACAACGGCGGAGGACGATCCCTCTATCGGATACAGGATATATTCCTCCGAGGAGGATATGTGGCTCTTTGCGTGCTGCTACTATACCTGATATGCTTCCCCATTCTTAATTAATTTGTTTGTTCAAAAATTATTATATATAGGAGGATTTCTATTATGAACAAAAAGCTATTGTCCATAATCGCACTGATTCTGGCGCTTTGCTTCGTTCTTGCTTCCTGCGGTGGCGAAGATCCGACCGACACCCCCAAGACAGACGATCACAAGCACAGCTTCGAGAGCGACGTATGGACGTATGATGCGACCATGCACTGGCATGCAGCAATCTGCTCTCACAAGACAGAGAGAGCTGACATCCAGGGTCACGTCGATGAAAACATCGACGGTGTGTGCGACGTTTGTGCATATGACGCAGACCACACGCACACCTACAAGGAGGCCTGGTCCTTTGATGCTGAAAAGCATTGGCACGAGTCCGACTGCTACCACAAGGTGGTTTCGGCACTCGAAGAGCATACCCCCGACAGCATGGGCATTTGTACCGCATGCGGATACGTTGTATCCGACCCCGACGTTGATACCGTCAAGGACGCTATCACAGTTGGAACAAATCAGTCTACCTTCATCGAAAACGGTCTTGTCGAGCTCGGCAACGGTTACTACGAGCTCGTTCCCGCAACGATAGGACGCGGCACCGTTACCGTAACCGAGAGCGGCTACTCCACCTGGAGGATCGAGGGCGAGTATAACGTTACCTTATCCGAGGACGGCACCGTTGTTCTCGAGGGCGACTTCGTTTCGTCCGAGTTCTTCCTTAACGGTGACGCTTATGCATTCAACTGCTCTTCCTTCAACTACTACGACGATGCTCAGTACCACGGTCTGACACTCGTTAACGAGAACGGTGAGCCCCTTACCGCGCTTGAGGGCACGGCATATCTGGTAAGCTCCAACGGTGACATCTTCACAACGTTCGTGTTTGATATCGAAGAGGCAGATGAGCCCGAGCACTTTGAGCTTGTTAAGGGCATCTATGATATGGCAGCCTACGAGTTCAGAGACGGCTATCTCTACGTAGTTACCATGATGGACGGCACCGAGTACTACTACACGGCAACCGAGGACGGCGTATTCGCTGTTATGAGCTACTACGATATGTGGGATGCATACGACTACGTTACCGAGCTTCTTCCTCTTGCTACCGTAGATAACCTCAAGGGATATCAGTTCCCCACCAACTTTGTCGGTCTTGCTGACGGCGTAGCATTCTACGGTACAGAGGACCTTGTTGCAACCCTGTACTCTATGGCATCGGTAGACAACCTTAACGGTGATTTTACCGAGAGTGTAGAGGACGGTGTTTACTCCTTCAGCTTCGGCTTCTACGAGAGCGGATACCTCTACGTTATCGAGGTAAGCTTCACTCTTGACGAGGAGAGCTATGCCATCAAGACGGTTTCTCTCACCTCCTCCGCATACGCAGAGAACCAGCTTGAGGTTATTAATGAGGCTACCGAGGAGGCTCCCGCTACCTACAGGGTTCTTGCAGATGAGCTTCCCGAGAACGTCTACACCATCGAGATCGAGCAGAACGTTGAGGTTGAGAATCCCTACAGCCCCGACACCCTTCTCATGAAGGACTTCGACCTTGTTGACGGCGAGGGTAACCTCATTGAGGACACCATCACCATCGAAAGCACAGTTCAGTCCTCCATCGGATTCCTTAACGTTACTCCCGACACAGCAATGTTCGCGTTCAACACTATCGAGTTCGCAGGCGAGAATGTTAGTGCAGGTGCTATCGGCGGTCTTATCCCCTACTACTTCCAGGGTAACGACTTCTTCACCCTTACCACCTACGCGCCCGCAGGCACCACCTTCGAGCTTGAGCTTATCGTAAACGGCAGCTCCACCTTCTACACCGTTAACGTTGTAGATCCCGTTGCTACCGAAATTTTCGCAGGCTCTCTTGAGGACCACTACAATGAGTGGGGTGAGCCTTCCGGCAACCACGTTCTCTACGAGACCGACTACGTTATCTCTCATCAGGGTGACAGCAAGATTATTGCAGCTCACCTCGACAAGCAGGTTGGCGATATCATTATCACCGTTTCTGTTGACGGTGTAACCGTTGAGGGTGACTTTGTTAACGAGGCTGTCGTAGGCGCAGACGGCGAGAGTATGATCCCCACCACGGGCTATAACCTCCGCAGTCTCCCCATGGGCACATATACCTTCACCTTTACCTCGACCTTTGACGAGAGCCTTACCGCCTCTATCGAGGTTGAGATTATCGAGCCCTACGTTGACCCCAACGCTCCCGTAGCAGATGCCTTCCCCAACGCAGGTGCAGGAACCGATAGTGATCCCTATATGATCACCGAGCTTGGCACATACATAGCAAGCGTACCCGCTGATGGAACCGTTTACTATGTCTTCACTGCTACCGAGGCAGGTGAGTATTCCTTCACCTTCGAGGGTGACTTCTGGGTATATATGGATACTCATTCCAACTTTGCCCTTCTCAACGACGGCCTTACCCCCACGAGCAGCAACACCTTAGTTTATACACTTGAGCCCGGAGGTTCGGTTTATTTCACCGTTTCCTGCTACTACGAACCCAGTATGGCTCAGGATGTCGCTTTCACCGTTTCAACCATCGGCGGCGGTGACGAGGGCGGCAACGTTGTTGACGAGGGCAGCTTCGTCCTTGACGATACCAACGCAGGCACCGGACTTGCAGGCACGTATGAGTACGTCCTTTACGACGACAACACCGTTGAGCTCACTCTTAACGGCGAGCCCGTTACGGCATTCTCCCTTGTTTACAATGGCTCCGTATGGAACATTGAATCCATCTACCCCGGTATTATGATGACTCTCGGTTCTCCCGCAACTCTTGTTGACGAGAGCCGCAATCCCATCACTGCCCTTGAGGGTACCGCATACATCTACCAGATCGGCCCCGGCGGCTACGTGCTTCTCTCCATTGATTTCGGAGCTACCGAAGGCGGCGAGGGCGGCGAAGGCGGCGAAGGCGGCGAGGGTAGCGAGAACGGCACCGGTGCTGAGGATGATCCTTACCTCATCACTATTCCCACCGAGGTTACTCTTAACTCCGACACTAATAACAAGGAATACTTCTCATTTACAGCTACCGAGTCGGGCTACGTTACCGTAACCTACCCTAACGAGGATTCCTACTGCGACTATTTTCTCTTCAATGATGGCAACGCAGACGGCAGCGTTTCTGACACCACCCACCTCACCACCGCCTTCACCTTCTACGTTGAGGCGGGCAACACCTACAGAGTAGGTCTTTCCACCTGGAATGTAGCAGGCGAATACACCGTTACGCTCTCCTTTGAGGCAGGCGAGCCTCCCGTTGACGAGACTCCCGACCCCAGCTACGTTGACCTCATACTCGGTGACAACGCTCTTCCCGGCGTTATCTACAATCACAACTGCATTCCCACCTACGCGACCTTCACCGCTACCGAGGACGGTCTTTACACCCTTTCTGCGGCAGACGGCGAGTATAACGCAGACGTTAACGATGCAAACGGGGATTATCTCACTCTTCCCTACACCTTCATTCTTCACGAGGGTGAGTCTGTAACCTTCACGGTTAAGCTCAACGACTGGACTCTTTCCGAGGACATCCTTGACCTCGTTCTCACAAGAGACGGCGATATCCCCGCCCCCGTTACCGATTTCGACCTCCTCGACTCCGAGAGCCAGGTTGTTACCGATATCGAAATTGAGACAGGCGTGAACTACTACTTCACGTTCCAGCTCAACGACCCCACCGAGGTTGATATGTCTCTGGTCACTATGCTTATCGATGGCGAGAACCTCAACGCAGAGTTCAATATGGACGACATGACGGCATACAACAACTGCCTTGTCGTTGAATACGAATCCTACGAGGGCAGGCTCCTCGTTAAAACCCGCAGGGCTCCCGTAGGCACCACCTTCACCTTCACCCTCACTCTTGACGAGGCTGTTAACACCTACAACGTAACCGTTGTTCCCACTTGTCCCACCTATCTCTACGCAGGTCAGGCGACCGAGATGTGGGGATCCTTCGAGCTTGAGGAGAAGGATAGCCTTGAAATCACTGCAGGTACGAGCGCATTCCTCGGTGCATACGCCAACAGACTTACCGCTGATGACGTAACTGTTACCCTCAACGGCACTCCCGTTGACGCGAGTGCGCTTATCATCAACGAGTTCTGGGATAACGATCTCGGCAACAGCTGCCCCTCCGTTATCTATGATCTCTCCACCCTTGCAGCAGGCGAATACACCTTTGTATTTGCATCTGTCTCTAACCCCGCGCTTACCAAGACTGTTACCGTTACGGTTACTGAGTCGACAGGCGGCAACGGCGGCGAAACCGCTGGCGGCGTTGAGGGTACCTACCTCGGCACCGACAACTTCGGCAACCAGGCGCTTACCCTCGTTATCGATGCTAGCACAGTTACCTTCAACTACTCTCACCCCTACATGGGCAACACCTCCATCGTTGCTAACTACGAGATTTCAGACGGCGCGATGACACTCTACGACCCCGCAACGGGCGATGAGATTCCCCTCATGGCCGCCTACGTTACCCTCGCTGGCGGCGTTCCCGCATATGCCTCCTACAACGGCACCGACTACACCCTCGTTAAAGAGGGCGGCGAGGCAGAGGCTAACGTTGAGGGCACCTACCTCGGCACCGACAACTTCGGCAACCAGACGCTCACCCTCGTTATCGATGCTAGCACAGTTACCTTCAACTACTCTCACCCCTACATGGGAGAGAACTCCATCGTTGCTAACTACGAGATTTCAGACGGCGCGATGACACTCTACGACCCCGCAACGGGCGATGAGATTCCCCTCATGGCAGGCTACGTTACCCTCGCTGGCGGCGTTCCCGCATACGCCTCCTACAACGGCACCGATTACACCCTCGTTAAAGAGGGCGGCAACGAGGGTGGCGAGGAAGGTGGCATCATCGGTGACGGAAGCGAGACCAATCCTTACGTTCTCGGTGCAGGCACCGTCCAGGCTGTTGCAGACAATATGCAGCCCCTCTTCGTTCAGGTTCAGGCAGGCTACACCGCTACCATCAACGGCATGGCTGCATTCTATGCTCCCGAGGATGCTTACACCTCTCTTGGAAACACCGTAACTCCCTCCGTCGACACCCTTTACCTCATCTTCGGTGCAGGCATGGCTATCGAGATTACCGGTGCAGAGGCTTAATTCAAGATTTGTGTAAAACTCTAAAATCAATTGTATTTGCGAGATAATTGCAAGTACAGTTAAAGAGCCCCACGAAAATTCGTGGGGCTCTTCCATTAGATAGATTGCAAACACAAAGAGAGAACAAATCGGGTTCAAAGCCGAAATGTCCTCTCTTTTTCTGATGGTGAAGTTTTTGTTAACACAAAAGTGAAGTTGTGGTATGCACAGTGAAATTGCTCGCCAAGGCTTGCAGTGAAGTTAAGTTTGCCCACTTTGCCAAAGACAAAACTTCACTATCCGTAGGATAACTTCACTTGCCCGAATGGGAAAACTTAGTTTTTTATTTTGTTTTCAAATATTCGTCGATTGCCGCGGCAGCTACCTTGCCCGCACCCATCGCGGAGATAACCGTCGCCGCGCCGGTAACGGCATCGCCGCCCGCATAAACGGCATCGCGGCTTGTTTTGCCGCCATCGTCTACGATTATACCGCCGCGCGAGTTAACGGCAAGACCGTCGGTCGTGTTTTTGATGAGGGGATTGGGGGTGGTGCCTATCGCCATAATAACGGTGTCAACGGGAATATCAAACTCCGACCCTTCGATTAGTTCGGGGCGGCGTCTGCCGCGCTCGTCGGGCTCGCCGAGGCGCATTTTCTGGCATCTCATACCCGTAACGAAGCCGCACCGCGGGTCGCGGGGGGTGTCCTTATTCTCATAGCCGAAGATTTCGACAGGTGAGGTGAGGAGCATAAGCTCGACCCCCTCCTCCACCGCATGCTCGACCTCCTCCCTTCTGGCAGGAAGCTCCTCGAGGGAGCGACGGTAAACTATGTATACCTTCTCTGCCCCGAGGCGAAGCGCGGTGCGCGCCGCGTCCATAGCAACGTTGCCGCCGCCGACAACCGCAACGGTGCCACCCTTCATTATGGGGGTGTCGGGATTGTCGAGATACGCCTTCATAAGATTGGAGCGCGTGAGAAACTCGTTGGCGGAATAGACGCCCTTGTAGCTCTCACCGGGAATACCCATAAAGCTCGGCAGACCTGCACCCGAGGCAATATACACCGCCTCAAAGCCGCGCTCAAACAGCTCGTCCACCGTCAGGGTTTTTCCTATTATTATATTCGTCATAATCTCGACGCCGAGCGCCTTGAGGTTGTCGACCTCACGCTTTACTATTGCCTTTGGCAGACGGAACTCGGGAATGCCGTAGACAAGCACACCGCCAGCGGTGTGAAGTGCCTCAAACACAGTTACCTTGTAGCCAAGCCGCGCAAGGTCACCCGCGCAGGTAAGACCCGAGGGGCCTGAGCCGACTACGGCTACCTTGTGTCCGTTGGATGCAGGCACGGGAACTGCCGACGATGCGTGTGCGTTATGCCAATCGGCAACGAAGCGCTCGAGTCTGCCTATACCGACGCTCTCGCCCTTTATTCCGCGCACGCATTTAGACTCGCACTGTCTTTCCTGGGGACAAACTCTGCCGCAGACGGCAGGAAGGGCGGAGGTGGATGAGATTATCTCATACGCACCTTCAAAGTCGCACTCCTTGATTTTTGCTATAAATTCGGGAATTCTTATGTTTACGGGGCAGCCGTCCTTGCAGGGCATATTCTTGCAGCCGAGGCAGCGAAGCGCCTCGTCAACTGCCTGCTCCTCGGTGTAGCCGAGGGCAACCTCGGAGAAGTTGTGTGCGCGCACCTTCGGGTCTTGGGTAGGCATCTCGTTTCTGTCGGGTCTCATATTAAATTTTGCCATATTACTTTGCCCCCTTCCCGAAGAGGTTGCAGGTTTGCTCATGCTTTTTTCTCTCGAAATCGCGATACATATTAGAGCGTGAGATAGCCTCGTCAAAGTCGACCTCATATCCGTTAAAGTCGGGGCCGTCAACGCAAGCGAATTTGGTCACACGCTTGCCGTCCTTCACAAGAGTGAGGCGACAGCCTCCGCACATTCCCGTGCCGTCAATCATTATAGGATTCATAGAAACGTCACACGGGGTGCCACTTGGACGCACCGCTGCAACCACGAACTTCATCATAACAAGAGGACCTATCGTGATGACCTTATCAAATTTTTCACCGCTGTCAAAAAGCTCTGTGATAGGTACGCAGACGTTTCCCTCTCTGCCGTAGGAGCCATCGTCTGTCATAACGAAGAGCTCGTCCGATGCGGCACGGAACTCGTCCTCAAGGATAACGAGCTCACGGCTTCTGAAGCCTATTACGGAGGTAACGGCAGCACCCATTTCATGCAGCTTCTCTGCGATAGGAAGCGCAATGGCGCAGCCAACGCCGCCGCCCACGATGAGCACGCGCGAAAGTCCGTCAAGCTCGGTGGGCACGCCGAGCGGCCCTGCGAAGTCCTGTATAGCCTCGCCTGCCTCAAGGTGCGCGAGCTTCTCTGTGGTGGAGCCAACCGCCTGAAAAATTATCTTCACCCACCCTGCGGTGCGGTCATAGCCCGCGACGGTCAGAGGTATTCTCTCCCCCTCCTCATCAACGCGCAGTATGATAAACTGCCCGGGCTCTGCCTTCGCCGCCACAAGTGGCGCCTCGATCTTCATTTCCGTAACTGTGGGGTTAAGTATCTTTTTTTCGACTATCTTATACATTTTCCCCCTCCTTATTGCCTTAATCTTAAAATATACTAGATATTTTATCACAACACGCCCTATTTGTAAAGGGTAAAGTTGCATTTTTATGTCCATTTTATGAGGTATATTCTTCCGATGCTCATTCGAAGGGTTCCATCTATCGAAAAACAGAACAGCATCGATCTGATACTGTTCTGCTTCGTTCAAATATCTTATTCTGTGTTGCCCTAAAAATACACTATTCTCAAACATGCTGTTCAACATTCTTACCTGCACATCTGTTTGATTTCCCTATAAAATTACACTACTCTCAAACTATGGGTGCGCCCGTACGAGTTTTGGTCTTGTTTGAGTTCCCTATAAAATTACACTACTCTCAAACGTTCGTCGTGGATGGCGAGCCATGGGCGTCGTTTGAGTTCCCTATAAAATTACACTACTCTCAAACTTATCTTCAGGGTGATGATGGAGCTCTTGGGTTTGAGTTCCCTATAAAATTACACTACTCTCAAACTTAAAGGTATGCATATCAACCCACTCAGAAGTTTGAGTTCCCTATAAAATTACACTACTCTCAAACGTGGGAAGTGTGGGCTCTGGATACCTCTCAGTTTGAGTTCCCTATAAAATTACACTACTCTCAAACCTCAAGCGAGTCGCGCATGCCGTCAAGGTAGTTTGAGTTCCCTATAAAATTACACTACTCTCAAACCTGGTATGGGACTTGCAAGAGCTGCTCTGCGTTTGAGTTCCCTATAAAATTACACTACTCTCAAACGTTATAAGCCATCACGCACCTCGGGAGAAAGTTTGAGTTCCCTATAAAATTACACTACTCTCAAACGGCTATTGCTCGGGCTATTACGGCGCACCGGTTTGAGTTCCCTATAAAATTACACTACTCTCAAACCGCTCGACGGGTGGGACTCTATAAGCTATCGTTTGAGTTCCCTATAAAATTACACTACTCTCAAACACAGATGCCTACTATACTTACATGTTACAGGTTTGAGTTCCCTATAAAATTACACTACTCTCAAACTGGTACGACATATACCTCGGCCGACAATTCGTTTGAGTTCCCTATAAAATTACACTACTCTCAAACACATCCATATCCACACCGAACATATTATTAGTTTGAGTTCCCTATAAAATTACACTACTCTCAAACCAACTCCCTATGTGGAATCCCCTCGAAGGTGTTTGAGTTCCCTATAAAATTACACTACTCTCAAACCATTTATCCACGATAGGCGCGGCTTGACGAGTTTGAGTTCCCTATAAAATTACACTACTCTCAAACCTCAAATTCGGATCAATATCCGAGTGTCGGCTCACGAAACCGCGAGATTGATGGCAGTATTTATAGAGATACGGCAATTACAAGATTATTATAGCATATAAAATATGATTTTTCAACTAGAATTCGCATAGGTCGGTGTCGATGACCGTCCTTTTCTCAAAATCGAGCTTGTTATACGCATGGGCTTCAATCATCAGAAGCTTGAAGCCATGGGAGAGGGCTGTTTTTTGGAATTGGGAGATGATGCTGTCGTCAAAGAAAGCGCGCATATTAACCGTTATGAATAGCTTGTCTCTGTCAAACTCCCTGACAAGCTCCATATAGTCCAATATTTTTTCCACCTCACCACGATGCCCTTCATACTCATCACGCAGCTCTATGCCAACCGATTTCAAAAGAGCAGATACCGACACCTTGCTCGGCACAATGTCACAGGGAAAAGAAAATGACCAATCGTTTATCGCACGCTCAATTTCCTGCAATAGGCTATGAGCTTCGAGATAGTGCTCTGCGGATAGAGCAACGCGCTCAAGCTCGGTGACTACCTTGTTAAGCAGTGCTTTTTTGTTCATGTCAAAGTGAACAAAATCGGTTATCACCTCTATGCTTTTCGGTGGGTCAAGAGTCTGTCCCCCGTCTGAGAGTACAAGGTCGTTTTTTGCCCCTTCTATGGCGGAAAGGATGTCACAAATGAACGTACGAAGGAGAGATCTACTCTCGATAATAATGCAGGGAACACCGCTCCCGTCTATGGTTATTACCTCGGAAAACTCGGGATAGGAAAGCTTCATATTATCACCAGCCTCTCATCAGTATCTATTATCTCGCTATGGAATTCACCTACTATGTATTCCATCTTTTCAAACTGCTTTTCCGTAACCGAGAGCATCTGAACCACTCCGGCAGGAGGCTTGTTTCTACGTATTATATCCATAGCGGTCCTCTCGGCGGTGGGAGTGATAAGCATGCGACAGTAAACAGATTCCTGGAGCATAAGGAACCCATTCTTTATTAAGCAATTTCTAAATTTTCTGTAATTTCTTTTATCCTCGTTCGTCTCAGTCGGAAGATCAAAAAACACCAATAATCTCATAAATCTATAACTCATTTTTAATCCTTCACCAAGCTGTATGGCTTTAGCTTTGATGGGTCGCTATCATTCAATGCCTCAAAGACGCTGCGCGAGTATATCTTGATTGCATTAAGTACGGTTTGTTTGGTTCCGCTTATCGATACAGTGCTGTTAAGAATATTCCAGAGCTCATGCTTTTCCTTTGTTCCAAATTCGTCAACGGACATTTCCCGCACCCGTCGATCTACGAGGATACGGAATGGCTCCATAAGGTCGCAGCTAAGATTATAATGATTGAACATATTGTCGTGAAATATGCCTATTTGCGTAAGGTAGCCGCAAGCGGTTATCTCGCGGTTAAAGGCGGACAAAATAATTCCGTATCCATAATTCAAAGCAGAATTTGTCGGACAATCCTCGCTCCTCGTGAAGTCCATACCAAACACCGCGTTAAAATACACCTTTGCTGCATGTCCTTCGCGGTTAGAGGCATCATATAGCTCAATCTTTCCGAGATATGAGCGAATGAGAGCTGACTCCCTCTCCTTCCGCAGTTCATCCAATAGGTCTACCTGCTTGCGAATTTTTTCAGAGATTATATCCGCCCACACAATTCCCTTTACAAGGTCGGACCAAGCGAGCTGCGCACGAATCTTTCGCGAGGAGTCGTGAGAGCCGTAATACGGGGCAAGCTCTGCAACCGGGGAACGCTTGCCATCGCAAAAAATTACACGTATCTTCTTCTCGACCAGTGCCTCTAGCAAACAACCCGTTAAGGAAACTGCCGGATTCTCAATTAAAAGCAGCGAAATCTCATCGAGGAAGATACGCTTGGTATCTTCCCCTCTGATAACCATAAATCCCATCTTTAGGTCAAGCTTGCACCGTGTGGTAATAATAACCGTACGCCAACTCATAGAAGCGAAAGGAGGTTCTCCGACCTTCTCTCATAGAGACCGGATGCGGTCTGATCTATAATACGGACGTCGGTATAGCTTTTTCTCCAGTTGCTAAAAGAAGCGTTTATTCTACACGCACCAGCCCTGCCCTTTCCGCCTACAGTTTCAAGATCGCAGCCACCGGAGCTTCTGCCGAAGACGGATAAAATTTCAAGAAGGCATTTTGCCTGGTCACAGATATCTGCGGATACAAATTTGTCGCGTCCGCAACGCAGGGTTTTGGCGGGGTTGTTAGGTCTCTTGTCATACGGGGAGCTCTCTAGCTTTGAAAGAAGGAGGTCGTATAGCTTGGAGTTCTCCTCTTCTGAGATGTTGTCATATTTCTCGGAGTATACCATTCTCGGGTTTTCCTCCTTTTTCTCGACAAAACGCTCGAGGTACTTAATATACCTCTCCCACTTATAGCCAACGATCAGCGGCATAAGCATGGAGGGGACTATAGCTGCTCCTCCGTTTGATTTACCTGCGACGCACATTCTTGTTCCGTCAAATTCCAGAACGGTGTTTATCTTAATGCAGCGCTTGCCAAGCGGGAAGGATACCGAATCGACCTGCTTGTTGATTATGCCAGAGATGGCATCGCGGATATATTCCAACGCAAATTCATCGTTTCTAAGGAATTTTCCCCTCACGAGTAGCTCGACGGGAACCAACATAATGTCCGTCATCTTTGCCGTTTGATATTTTGCAAAAATGAAGAACGACGCCGTTGTTCTTACATAGCCTCCGTATTTCTTGACAGGCATCCCCTGCTTTCTCGGAATTACACCTTCATCGGATGATTTCGGCTGCTGATCGAACAAACCGCCATTTCGGCAGAAGGCATATCGAGTCAAGTGTATGCTGTTTTTATTGTAAATGGTATTTTTGATTTTGCCGAGAGATTCTCCTCCATTCCAGATAACGCGCTCGCCTACCGTGACTCTTCTGGAAAACAACGTGCTCACCTTCAGATTATAGGTATCACGATGCTGCAAGAACCACTGACGTGTAAACTGCTCGCTGTATACGTTGCCGACGACGATATTAAGGTATGCGTCCTTTGCGTGGTGAAGGTCGTTTACCACGCGACATTTTACCATATCGAATTCCTGGCGAAATTCGGCAACTAGTCCCGCTTTTACGTATACTATCTCAGTTTCGGGATAGATTTCTTTCAGGAGTGTTGCTGTCGCCTTGGTTGACTGCCTTGTTTCTACCAATTGGCGATTGATAAAGCCCCATTCCTCGTCCTCATCAAAGGGAATATAGCGCGTGAGTCTCTTATACTTTTCCGTAGTAATAAAGCCACCGTCGAGCAAGAGTCTCCACCAGCTTTCCATTTTGTGGCGTATATCCGCGCAGATTGGATATTTATCCCCCTTGGCACCATTTTCCGAGGATAAAACAAGCACCTTGTTATTAAGAACAGAGTCATCCTTTACCTTGGACTGCGGATAGATATGGTCAATATCATACGTCTTATCCGCGAGGTGTTCAATATCTATGGGCTCACCCGAATACATCGATCTACCCAGCTGGAGATAATAGAGAAAGAGCTTATCTGCCTGCAGTCTGCTATCGCGATCATCTCCCATGGCATCCAAACGCGCATCAAGTTCGCGCGCATCCTCAAGCTCACATTTCGCATACAGCTCCTTTAGCTGATCGAATCTCGATTTTGTGCGCTTTCCCTTATTCTCCTTTTTACCCCCGCGTGCCATTTCTATAAAAATCTTTTTCGGTGCGGAACCGCTCACCTTAACGACGTCGGAAATGATATCAAGCGCGCGGATAATGGGACGCTTTACTGCATTCGAAAGGCGCATTTCCTCCATACGCGCATCAATGCTCTTGGGATGCTCTCGGTAGTAATTCTCTACCTCTGCCTGAAGCTCGGCTCTGTATGTGTAGCGCTCGGACAATATCTCCATTAAATTAAGGTTTTCGTTCCACATTCTGTCGATTATCGAGACTGCTTCTCCCGTACCCGAGTCAGCCTCGGTGCCATAAAGGTCGCACAGCAGTTCTTTGGACAGTCTTGCAAAATCCTTGAATTTCAGTGACGATATGTATTTTTTGTCGTCTTCCGACAAATGAGGAAATTCTTTGCGCACCCAAGAAGCAAAGCGCGACTTATCCTCGGTGTAAGTAGACCTTCGGATTATCTGCTCAGCATCCGGCTCGGAAAGCTGTCCTGAGGAGAGTAGCCTTCTGAATGCAAAATGCGATCCTAGAGAGCTTTTTACCGTCTCGTCGATACCGCTCAACGTATCGAGATCGCTCTCTTGATAAGCACCGTTTTGCAGAAGGTAATTTTTGAGAGCCTTTACTGTCACCTTTTTTCTTGTGCCAAACAACTCCAGAAACAGCTTCTGCTTCAGGCTAACGGGAATTTTCTGTCCGTGGACTCGCAAATTGTTTATCTCATTGAGCAGTTGGAATTTTTCATGAAGAAGTGAGCATTTTGGCAATACGTCGGCATAGGGCAAATAGGTGCAAGAATTTGTCATTCTATTGATAAATGCCTGCTCGCTTCTTTCCAGGTCGATCTGCTCATCAAAATTCCAGGGCAGTATCCTACCTGTGCTGTCTGCCTTGCGCTCAAACCAGGAGAAGGTGCTTGCTCTGTTCAGCGGTCCGACAAAGTACGGAATTCTGAATTCCATAACTGACAAAAGCTTGTCCGCAGTTATATATCCGTCAGCATCCTTATCGGCAAGGAAGGGGAGATAAGCAGTTGCTGTATTTAATATCTTATGCAGCTCGCGCCAATAAACCTGATACGGAATTACCCTGTTATCAGACGTTACCTGCCTTGGACAAAGGGAATCGCTCTGCAGCTTTTCGGACAGCAGCTTAAAATCTTCGGCATCGGATTCACTTGGGGATACCCCCTTGAAAATGCCCCTTAAATACTTGCAGAACTCGGTAGATTTACCCGACTTTGAATAAGATGCGTAACCCGACTTTCCTTCGTCTCGAAAAACGTCGCGGTATGATTTGGGAGCATAGGCACGAACCATTCTTTTCAGCAATCGAAGATCCTTCTTGTGCTGCTCGTATATTGCAACCTTTTTCTCCGAAATATAGGTTGCACCCTCCAGGATATCGGCAAGTATTGCCCAATCGTAAAGTGCTTTGAGACGCAGAATCAGTTCGGCATCGTCACCAAGACTAATAAGAATTTGAGAAAGGTCCTCATCTGACCTATCAAGCGAGAAGGAGGAAACGTCTGCATATTCTGGGTTGGCAAAGAGGTCCTTCGGTGCAACGGTGCTGCCGCAGAGAAGCTTCAGCATATGCTCTGTGCTATAGAATTTTTCGTCCTCTATCCTTTCTGTTTTCGGCGCCTTTGGAGTTCCAAAAAGAAGAAGACACAGTGACTTATACTTTGCGGTTATGCCGAGTTTTTTCTTCAAGACGTCACCAAACTCTTCAGGCTTACACTCCCACGGCACCGCTCCCTCAAAGATATTCATAAGATTTCGGTAGTTCGAATCTATATGCAGAACGTCCTCGATATTATCTTTTGATATATCGTTTAAAAAGTGCCCTCTGTGCGCAACAAGCCAGGCGCACGCCAGGTAAACCAATCGCACGTCATGAGGCTCTTTGTTATTCATAAGGTCGCAGATCAAATGATGAATCGTCGGATATCTTTTATAATAGTCTGCATCTGTAAAATTAGAATCAGAAAAGATGCAATATGCATCCTGCGCGTCCTCACGCCACAGAGCACTCTCATCAATTCGACGGTAGAAGCCCTCGTCAACCTTTGCTATCTCGCGTGCAAAAATCTCTCGGACGAGCTTAACACGCGCTTGTCTACGGTCCAGACGACGGCGAGCCGTTCTGAATGCGCGCCTTTTGCTATTTAATTCTGCCTCCTCAAATAGGTGGACACCCCACATAGGCTCACCCTTGAATTTTCTGAGATTATATTCTTCGTCAGTAACTGCATATCCTACCGAATCTGTACCGATATCAAGACCAACGTAATATTTTTTTACTTCCATATTGACAAAATCTCCTTTTTATGTTAGTATTAGGGTGTAGTTTATCCCTATAAATTACACTACGAGTTCAAATAAAAGAATTCTCAAACCGTCGGCTCTGCCGACCGCACAG
The DNA here is from genome assembly GCA_017403155.1 of Clostridia bacterium. Lineage (GTDB taxonomy): Bacteria > Bacillota > Clostridia > Oscillospirales > CAG-272 > UBA1740. The sequence goes on from JAFQOP010000012.1 coordinate 69,961, forward strand.
TGTGTGCAAAAACAAGACCTCTTCGGAGGTCTTTTTTATTTTATCTCCCCCCGGATTATAAGCTACCATCCTAAGAGGTACCTGATGTTTCATTATATTTTTCTATTTAATTTATTATATAAAATGTTGCGTTTCTTGTCAATAGAGCGCCCCTTCCTTTAGATTTTTTCTTTTAAATGCTTTGTCGCATTTTCACGGATTGTGGAGAGGTGGCATAAAATGATGGTGGCGGGCAAATTGCCCGCGAGGAAAGGAACAAAATAATGGAAAGAAACGAAAACGGACTTAACGTCCTCTTCGAGGGGCGGCGAGGCTCGGCAGGTTCGGCGCAGGGCGCAGGACGCGGTAACGGCGGCGGTGCCGTTGGCAACGGCGCAGGTGGCTGCAGCGACTCGCGCAATGGCGCGATGCAAAGCGGGCGAGAGAATGCCTCAAGCGGTGGCTGTATAGGTCGACACCCGTCGGGGGACGACGTGCAGCTTGCTATGGTCTACGCTCCCTTTCAGTGCTTCAGAATGACCTACGCGCCCGAGAATGCGCTGATGCGCGGAACACTCTTTGAAGAGCTCGATAAGCCGCTTGAGGAATACTGATATGAACAGACAGACAAGAGGCACGTTTGAAGGCTCGAGAGAGGAAATGCTCCGCAGGCTGCAGGAGCTCGCCTTTGCAAAGGTGGAGTGCGAGCTGTATCTCGACGCGTATCCCGAATGCCAGACGGCACTCGAGTATTACAGAAATATTGTCGGGCAGTATCGGGAGCTCGCCGAAAGGTATGAGGCAGAATATGCTCCTATAAGGCAGGAAAATATAACAGCCGGCGGCTGGAGTTGGGTGGATACCCCTTGGCCCTGGCAGGAAGGTAGAGGCTGATTATGTGGATATATGAAAAGAAGCTGCAGTATCCCGTCAAGATAAAGAACCCGAATCCCCGTCTCGCGGGTGTGATTATTTCGCAGCTCGGAGGCCCCGACGGAGAGTTGAGTGCGGCAACGAGATATCTCAACCAGCGCTACACGATGCCCTCGGGCGAGGCTATCGGCATGCTGACCGACATCGGCAACGAGGAGCTTAACCACGTAGAAATGATAGGTGCTATACTCTACCAGCTTACCAAGAATCTCACGCCCGAGGAGATAAAGGCGGGCGGTATGGACAAATATTTCGTTGACCATACGCTGGGAGTCTACCCTGCGTCGGCAGACGGTGTTCCCTTTGATGCTAAGTACATTGCATCAAAGGGCGACGTGCTTGCCGACCTGCACGAGGATCTGGCGGCTGAGCAGAAGGCAAGGGTAACCTATGACAACATTCTGCGTCTGTCAGATGACCCTGACGTAAATGACGTTATCCGCTTCCTCCGTCAGAGAGAGGTCGTGCATTATCAGCGCTTCGGAGATATTCTCCGCCGCACTCAGGATATACTTGATCAGAAAAATTTCTACTCCTTCAATCCCGAATACAGGATGAAGAGAAGAAAATAATTTCGGTGGGAGCCCCACCCTACGGTAGGCATCTCCGGTACAGTAAATTTATCCTCCAAACGAAAAAGCCGAGCATCTGCTCGGCTTTTTTGCTTAATAATCGTCTTCTTCATTCAGGGCGCGCAGCTCTCTTGCCTCGGCAGCAAATTCAACAACCTTGGAAAAGAACTCATCGGAGCCCTCGAGGATAAGCTCGGACTTTTCGAAGCCCGACTTGACGTACATACGGTAGCTGACGTCGGGAGAAAGCGTCGGGCAATAGATGAAAAGGGCGGTGGTTTTATCCTTTTTGTGTGCCTTGCGCTCGGCGGCGGTCTCGCGCTCCACGCGCTCGATATCTGCGAGAGTTACGCGGCAGAGGGTTACCTCGCGCTTGCCCGTCATCTGACGGACGACGAAGAGGGGCTCGTCCACACCCGTGGCAATGATATCATAATAGAACCTTACGGAGAGGTATTTGGTATACATAAGCGTGCCCGAGGTGAGGAAGCCAACGCAGAGCATTCCTATAATTCCGCGGTACTGACCGACTATCGTCGTTATGGCGAACGCTATGGCGGCAAGCACGAAGAAAAGTATCATAAGGTTGCGCGCTTTTTTGTTCTGCGGCTTTGGCTGTGCAGAAAAATCAGTTATCACTTGGCTTCTCCTCTCCCGAAAGCTCATAATCCTTGAAAAGGGTGCTGCTGGAGCCTCGCTCATAGACAGCAATGCGGTAAGGGTCGGCATCCGACTCCGTGCCGTTTACGTATATGGCAACGGAGAGCCAATCGACAGCACCGAGGGTGTCGGCATCAAGGTCCACACCGTCAAAGACGAGCTTGAAATAATTGTAGGTCATGGAGGTGTCGGTCACTACTGCATCAAGCGTGCCGATAGGAACGAACATCTCGCTGTCGGGGTCCTCACCCTTTACGAAATTCGGATTATTGCGGTAGAGGACGAAGGTGAAGCTCTCGGCAAGGTTATCCGAGAGGGTCACACCCCACTTCTTTTCTATCTCACTGCTCAGCGTTTTGTTATAGCGGAGAGAAAACTGCACCTGCTGTGCACCCCCGACGTAGAAGAAGTTGCCTGCGTAGAAGGTTGTTCCCTTCTCGTTGTCATAGGGATACTGGATAGCCTTTGTCTTGGCGTCAATATCCCCCTCCGTCTTGTTGTAAAAGGCTGTGAGGGTATCGTTAAAATACAGCTTATCCATACTGTCGGGATAATAATTGAACATTATCATTCTGAAGGCAAAAAGACCGATTACCGTAATGCACACAGCGGCAATCAATATCTTCAGCAGAAGAACGACCTTATTCTTCCCCTTCGGGGCATCGTCCTCATATTCGTTATAATCGCCGTATCTCTCAAGATCTTCCATAATACTTCCCTTAAAGGTTTTTATTTACCTATAAAGTATACTATAATAATGCACCAAAGTCAATATAGGCGAGAAAGTTTACAACTTTCGGGAAGGGGAGGCACTGCCCTATCCTCGCGCCATACATCCCTTTTGCTATGCGTCAAGCTAAAAGCCACCGCGTTTTAGACTCGGTGGCTTTGCTAATAAATTATGATTCCTTGTATCCCCATACGACGGGAAGGTAGCCGTAATATGAGTAATTCCAATCGTCATCCCAACCACTAGGCTCGTTTTCTGCCTCGCAGTATATGGTAAGGGTTGTGCAATCGTAGAACGCCTCCTCGCCGATGCTTGTGACGCTGTCGGGGATTGTTATGCTAGTGAGGCTTGTGCAATTGGAGAACGCATATTCGCCGATGCTTGTAACCCCGTTTCCGATATTCACAATCGTAAGGCTCGTGCAACCACGGAACGCATAATCATCGATGCTTTTAACACTGTCGGGGATAGTCACGCTCTCAAGGCTTGTGCAACCGCGGAACGCATAATCGCCGATGTTTGTGACTCTTTTTCCGATAGTCACGCTCTCAAGGCTCGTGCAACCGGAGAACGCATCATAGCCGATGCTTGTTACGCTGTCGGGGATAATAACGCCTGTAAGCTTAGAGCAATTTGAGAACGCATTGTCAGTAATTAACTTTGTGCTGTTATGAATATTGCATGATGCCATAGAGTCACTTTTTATTTTCACAAGTGCGACATATGGGTTGGAATCATTGCCTAGATAATAAGCATTATCATATTCGTTATATATAAGACTTACGCAACCGTAGAACGCACGATAGCCAATACTTTTGACGCTGTCAGGGATATTTACGTTCTCAAGGCTTGTGCAACCGCGGAACGCATAATCGCCGATGTTTGTAACCCCGTTTCCGATATTCACACTCGTAAGGCTCGTGCAACTCCAGAACGTTTCAATGCCAATATTTGTAACGCTGTCGGGGATAATAACGCCTGTAAGCTTAGAGCAATTCGAGAACGCATTGTCAGCAATTAACTTTGTGCTGTTATGGATATAGCATGATGTTATAAAACTATATTTTCCCTCTACAAGTGCGACATATGGGTTGGAATCATTGCCTAGATAATAAGCATTATCATATTCGTTATATATACGGGTTGAGCAACCGTAGAACGCCTCCTCGCCGATGCTTGTGACGCCGTCGGGGATTGTTATGCTAGTGAGGCTTGTGCAATATTCGAACGCCCTATTGCCGATGCTTGTTACGCCATTGCCGACAGACACGCTTGCAAGGCTCGTGCAACCGTAGAACGCACGATAGCCAATACTTTTGACGCTGTCGGGGATTGTTATGCTAGTGAGGCTTGTGCAATCATCAAACGCCCACGCACCGATGCTTACAAGTTGACTATTATCGCCAAATACCACGCTCTCTAGGCTCATACAATCCAAGAACGCATATTCACCGATGCTTGTAACCCCGTTTCCGATATTCACACTCGTAAGGCTCGTGCAACCACGGAACGCATAATCATCGATGCTTTTAACACTGTCGGGGATAGTCACGCTCTCAAGGCTCGTGCAACCGTCGAACGCATAATCGCCGATGCTCGTGACGCTGTCGGGGATAGCAAAACTCTTTTCCATTTTTCCTACAGCATACTGTATAAGAGTCTTTCCATCTATTGTATAGAGGTTTCCGCATATCGATGCGAAATGTTCATTATTTGCATCGACGTATATACTGGCTAGCCCTTTGCAATTATAGAATACAGAGAAGTCAATGTTCGTTACCCCTTTACCGATAGTTACGCTCTCAAGGCTCGTGCAACCGAGGAACGCATAATCACCGATGCTTTTAACACTGTCGGGGATAGTCACGCTCTCAAGGCTTGTGCAACCGGAGAACGCCCTTTCGCCGATTCTTTTAACACTGTCGGGGATAATAAAACTTGTATCCTTCTTTCCAACAGCGTATTGACGCAATACCGTACCACCTTTTGTATACAGATTTCCATCTATAGACTCGTAAGCGACATTGCCCGTCGCAACCTCAATACTCTCAAGGCTCGTGCAATCACGAAACACCATACCGACAATGCTAGTGACACTTTCGGGGATAATTATGCTCTTGAGACTTGAGCAACCTGAGAACGAATTAACATCGATAAATGTTACGCTATCGGGGATTGTTATGCTAGTGAGGCTCGTGCAATCTTCGAACGCAGAATAGTCGATGCTTGTGACGGCATAATTGTTTGATTTATACACTATATTTGATTTGATTATCGCTTCTTTGATATTTCGCGGCTGCCGGCTAACGGTAGCGACACTGCCTATGATACCATACCTTATACCGTCTACTACTGTATAAATATATCCATCATCTGCTACGTCATTATTGTTGCTATCCCATACGACGGTACAAGCATTCCAATGAACATTGAACCCACTAGCCGGTTCGCTTTGCAACTCACAATATATGGTAAGGCTCGAGCAACCGTAGAACGCATAATCGCCGATGCTTGTAACCCCGTTTCCGATAGTCACGCTCGTAAGGCTCGTGCAATCGTAGAACGCATACCAGCCAATACTTTTGACGCTGTCGGGGATAGTCACGCTCTCAAGGCTCGTGCAACCGCGGAACGCATCACAGCCGATGCTTGTTACGCCATTGCCGACAGACACGCTTGCAAGGCTCGTGCAACCGCGGAACGCATAATCGCTGATGCTTTTAACACTGTCGGGGATTACAAGCTCTGTCACAATCTTATCTATAATATAGAGATTTCCTGAATGGTATAGCGGATTTGCAAAGTCACTATCAAAGGATATATTGCACCAGTTTGCTATATCGCTGATATATATACTCTTTAAGCTCATGCAACCGCGGAACGCATCATAGCCGATGCTTGTTACGCTGTTGGGAATAGTTATGCTCTCAAGGCTTGTGCAATCCTCAAACGCCCAACTGCCGATGCTTGTAACCCCGTTTCCGATATTCACACTCGTAAGGCTCGAGCAACCGGAGAACGCATATTTATCGATGCTTGTTACGCTGTTGGGGATAGTCACGCTCTCAAGGCTTGTGCAACCGCGGAACGCATAATCGCTGATGCTTTTAACACTGTCGGGGATAGTCACGCTCTCAAGGCTCGTGCAATTCTCGAACGCAGCATAGTAGATTCCTGTAACACTATATGTGTTCCCGCAATATGTGATTTCTGATGGAATATTAGCTTCCTTTAGACTGCTGCTTTGACTCGCCAACGAAGCGTTTCCATCCTTAATTGCATATCTCACGCCTTCTATTACAATATGAACATATCCATCATCTGCTACGTCATTATTGTTGCTATCCCATACGACGGGACAACCATTCCAATAAATATTAAACCAACTAGGCGGTCTGCTCTGCGACTCACAATATATGGTAAGGCTCGAGCAATCTACGAACGCCCACTCGCCAATACTTGTGACACTTTCCGGAATAATTACGCTTGTAAGACTCGTGCAACCGTAGAACGCATACCAGCCGATGCTTGTGACGCTGTCGGGGATAGTAAAACTCATATCACTCTTTCCAAGTGCGTATTGAACTAAAGTTGTACCATCCTTCGTATACAAATTTCCGCCTATTGACGTATAGGTTGTGTTGCTCTCATCAACCATAATGCTCTCAAGACTCGTGCAATCGGAGAACGCATATTTACCGATGCTTGTTACGCTGTTGGGAATAACAAAACTAGCATCGCTTTTTCCAACAGCGTATTTAACTAGCGTTGTGCCGCCTTTTGTATACAGATTTCCATCTATAGACTCGTAAGCAACATTACCCGTAGAAACCTCGATGCTCTCAAGGCTCGTGCATCTATAAAACGCCCACGCACTAATGCTTGTTACGCTGTCAGGAATAGTTATGCTCGTAAGGCTTGTGCAATAGGAGAACGCTCTATCAGCAATTAACTTTGTGCTGTTATGAATATTGCATGATGCTATGTCACGTTTTATTCCCACAAGTGCGACATATGGGTTGGAATCATTGCCTAGATAATATGCATTATCGTATTTGATATATATACGGGTTGAGCAACCAAGGAACGCCTCCTCGCCGATGCTTGTTATGCTGTCAGGGATATTTACGCGCGTAAGGCTCATGCAATTACGAAACGCCCAACTGCCGATGCTTGTAACCCCGTTTCCGATATTCACACTCGTAAGGCTCGTGCAATCGTAGAACGCATATTTATCGATGCTTTTAACACTGTCGGGGATAGTCATGCTCACAAGGCTTGTGCAACGGTAGAATGCCGAATTACCGATGCTTGTTACGCTGTCGGGTATCTCAATGCTCGTAAGGCTTGTGCAATATTGGAATGCCGAATCGCCAATGCTTGTGACTCCGTTTCCGATAGTCACGCTCGTAAGGCTCGTGCAATCGGAGAACGCATAATCACCGATGCTTGTTACGGGGAGACCTTTGTAAGTAGCGGGTATGAACACCACTGTATCCGTTCCATCATAATCAGTTATTGCGTATTCATTTCCGTTAAGTGTATATCTCAAACCCTCAGTACCTGCTCCGCAAACACTGCAATACCCTGTATCAAAAGCATGTTTGGTTGACGGAATTATATTCTGTTCAACCAGCACTTCGCCACAAACCGAGCAGTGAGAGCCCTGTGTAAGACCTATTTCAGTACATGTCGGGGGCACAGCTTCGTCTATCACCTCTGTGTGACCCGTCATCTCAATGGTTTGATGGTTCTTAACGTATCCACAAACGGTGCATGTATCCTTCTCGTAACCATCTTCAGTGCAGTTGGGTGCGAGGCTAGTATGAGCAAAACTATGATTGTCGAATGTGCCGTTCTTCCAATCTAAAGCTCCGCAATTCAAACATTCGCGGTAGAATCTCCGTTCCTCACAATTTAAATTATCGCTTCCCACAACCTCTGTCCATTCTCCGTAGACGTGCTCTTCTTCGTCACATGACGAAATGGCAAGCACTGCAGTTGCCAACAAAAGCACTGCCAGCAGCACCAAAAGAATTTTCTTCGCCTTCATAGTTTCTCTCCTTTAAAATAAAAAAGTGCGCCCGCAAAGCGAGCGCACTCCATAAAGTACTCTCCTTTGCTGCGACACAAACCTTTCTCAAGAAGATATGAAAAAGACGGAGGTACTAAATGGCATAGTACACCCTTCTTGAGAAATTATTCGGTTTATGTCGCAACACTATTATATCACTAGTGGAAATAAAATGCAATACGTAAATTTAATTATAAGTTAAGCAAGCGTAGGTTGCGCGAGATTTTATTGCTTAAACAATTACAGAGTGCCCTGCTTAATTACGGGCGAGCAGAATTTAGCAGAGATGGTGAGCAGGAGGACGAAGGCGTATATAAATACGTCGAGTTCGCTTGCGCGACAAAAAAGAAGCCCTGCAAGAGGGCTTCTTTTGGTGTATGCAAATTATGCCGATCGTAATTAAGCAAGTTCGGCGAAGTACTTGATAGTCCTTACCATCTGGGAGGTGTAGGAGTTCTCGTTGTCGTACCAGGAAACAACCTGTACCTGGTAGGTATCGTCGTCGATCTTTGCTACCATGGTCTGGGTGGAATCGAAGAGAGAGCCGTACTTGATACCGATAACGTCGCTGGAAACGATCTCGTCGGTGTTGTAGCCGAAGGACTCGGAAGCCTGTGCCTTCATAGCTGCGTTGATGGAATCAACGGTGATGTCCTTGCCCTTTACTACTGCTACGAGGATAGTGGTAGAGCCGGTGCAGGTGGGAACTCTCTGAGCGGAGCCGATAAGCTTGCCGTTGAGCTCGGGGATAACAAGGCCGATAGCCTTTGCAGCGCCGGTGGAGTTGGGAACGATGTTCTGCGCGCCTGCGCGAGCACGGCGGAGGTCACCCTTTCTGTGGGGGCCGTCGAGAATCATCTGGTCGCCGGTGTATGCGTGTACGGTAGTCATGATACCGGACTGGATAGGAGCGTAGTCGTTAAGAGCCTTTGCCATAGGAGCGAGGCAGTTGGTTGTGCAGGATGCTGCGGAGATGATCTTATCCTCAGCGGTAAGAGTCTCGTTGTTTACGCCGTAAACGATGGTCTTGAGGTCCTTGCCTGCGGGAGCAGAGATAACAACCTTCTTTGCGCCTGCGTTGATGTGAGCCATGGACTTCTCGGTGGAGCAGTAGAAGCCGGTGCACTCGAGAACAACGTCAACACCAAGCTCACCCCAAGGGCAGTTAGCTGCGTCCTTCTCTGCGTAGATCTTGATGGTCTTGCCGCATACGGTGATGCTGTCCTCACCTGCAGCAACGGTGCTTGCATGCTCGTAAGTACCCTGAGCGGTGTCGTACTTAAGAAGGTGAGCGAGCATCTTGGGGCTGGTAAGGTCGTTGATAGCTACGATCTCGTAACCCTCTGCACCAAACATCTGTCTGAAAGCAAGACGACCAATACGGCCAAAGCCGTTGATAGCAACCTTTACATTTGCCATTTTGAAAATCCTCCAAAATATAATTTATTTTTTGTTTTTATCCGATTTCGGGCGGGAAACATCCCACACCAACATATATTCTAGCACATTTTTTTCAATTATACAATAGGATTGACTAAATTTTATCAAATTTGTCAGTTTGTATTATTTGTTTTGTTCCCATTCTACCCGTTTTTGGTCAGTTTAAATAGTCGCGCGTGTGTGTTATTATAAATACTTGACAAGAGGTGGGAGATTTGGTATAATGATATGGACTGAGCGGGGCAATCGCGCGGTATCATGCCGAAAGGTCTTACCGTGAGGAAAGTCCGGGCCTCGCAGGGCAGGATAACGGATAACGTCCGCCGAGGGTGACCTCAGGGAAAGTGCAACAGAAATAAACCGCCGCACACTTGCGGTAAGGGTGGAAAGGCGAGGTAAGAGCTCACCAGTTCCTATGGTAACATAGGTCCGCTGTAAACCCTATCCGAAGCAACACCTCGAAGCGACCCCCAGGGTCAGGGGCTGCCCGTCCCGGTCTTCGTGGTGGCAGAGCCGAATGGCTTGAACTGGGCAGTAATGCGCAGTGAAGATAGATGATTGCCACGTTGCAAAACGTACAGAACCCGGCTTACAAGCTCAGTCAAAAATTAAAACCTGGCAATCGGGAGCTTGCTCCCGATTTATTTCTTTTCGGTAAAATAATTATTTCCTCTCGCGCATAGACTTTGGTAGAGCTGTGCCCCTTATTGTTATATTTTTTGTAAATTTTGTTCTGCCTCTTGGAAAAGGACGGAATATGTAGTATAATGATACGTGGGCGAGCCAAGATGGAGGCCCGAGGTGAAGGAGCTTATTTACCGAAAAAGGACGATAAGGCAGGTTGGTATATTCGGACTTGGAAAATCCAACGTCGGTGTGATATACTACCTGAAGAGAAAATATCCGAATATTGCTATTACACTGCGGCAGGATAGCGCAAGGCTACCAAAGGACGTGCTGCGCGCTGTCAGATTTGACAGAATTCTGCTCGGGGGTGCCTCGTGCGAGGACGTGACGGAGGAGCTGGTCTTTCTCTCACCTACCGTAAAGCGACAGAGGCTTGCCACGGTTGAGGATGCGCGGATAACCTCCGATGCTCAGTTTTACCTCGACAACGTTACGCACCCCGTGCTTGCCGTGACGGGTTCGGACGGAAAAAGCACGACGACAACGCTCGCGTCGCTGATGCTGTCGGGAAAGGGTAGACACACCTCCGCCCTCGGCAACATCGGGGTGGCAATGACGCCGCACCTCGACGACGTACGTGCGACACTCGCTGTGGCGGAGCTATCCAGCTTTCAGCTAATGACGTTTGTACCTAGGACAATGCGAGCGCTTATCACGAATATAAGCGAGAACCATCTCGACTTTCACACCTCTATGGATGAATATCTCGGTTGTAAATACAGGATATTCGAGGGGTGCGAGGAGCCCGTGGTAAACTGCGACTGTCCTCTCACGCTACGCGGTGCTGCAGGGCGCGAGGTTTTCTGTGCATACTCGATGGAAAAGGACGAGGATGAGCTCGCTGCTATTATAAACGCAAGGCACTACACCACCCTGCGGGGTGGGATTATATACGTAGACAGCCGAGCCGTGCTTGACACGAATGAGGCAAAGCTGAGAACGAGGCACAACATAAACAACCTGCTCGCGGCAATATCGCTGACACACGGACTGTGTGACGAGGAGCGAGTGAGAGAGGTTGCGCGCGAGTTTTCGGGGCTTCGGCACAGATGCGAATACGTAGGCACGTTTTCGGGAGTGGAATACTACAATTCCTCTATCGACTCGACACCGCTGAGGACGGCGACGACCCTCTCATCCTTTGACGGGAGGCTTACGGTTATTCTCGGAGGCCGGTCAAAGGGACTGGATTACGCACCGCTTGTCAGGGCAATAGCAAGCAAGGCGAGTGCAGTATATCTATGCGGAGAATGCGCGGCTGATATAAAGCGCGCGCTCCTATGCGATTCCCTATTTACTTCCCTGGGGATACCGATATACGAATATCGCACGCTCGAGGATGCGACGGAGGGCTGTGCCATCCGCTCACGCGAGGGTGAGCGCGTTATACTCTCCCCTGCCTCGACTAGCTTCGATGCTTTTTCGAGCTTTGAGGAGCGGGGCGAAAAATTTAAGGAAGCTATAAGAAATTATTACTATAAAAGGACGTAAAAGAATGAAAAAGCTATTACTGCTTGTGCTGGCGGTTATCGCCATGCTTTCACTGTCCGCATGCGGAAATGACGGAGCACCCGACGATATGCAGCTCGTTGCAGGCGGAGAGACGGAGGGCTACTATTTCTACGGTCCGGAGGACTGGATAATCTCCAACACGAAGGATATAGCATCGACCTATATATCAAATCTTAATAACACCTCCATATCATTTGCCGAGATTGATAAGGACAGCTTCGGGCAGATCGGAATAGAGGGCTGCACAAGGACGGAGTGCAAGGGCGAGAAGCTCGACGGCAAGACGCACTTCTTCCTCTACCATTATCTCGAGGCGGAGCGCGAGAGCTTTCCCGACAGCTTTGAGATGACGAAGGAGGGTGCGGCCGTTGTCTTCGGCAACTCGGACACGAAGGAAAATGCCGACAGATGCATTAAATATGAATTCAAATACAAGTACGTCAATCACGGGTTTGCGGACGAGGATGACGCAGAGGTTACCTGCGGCTTTGCTCAATATTACATCTATGATGACGGAAGATACTATCTTATGACCTACTCGGGTCTGCTCGACGAAAACGAGGGACTCGGATACAACAATTATGACCGCTACTACGAGCTGCTCGACGCGGTTGTAAAGAATTTCCGCTTCACCGAGGCAGGTGCTGCAGAGGAGGCACCTGAGGCTGAATATGAGCGCGACGAGGATGGCTATCGCCTCGTTACGGACAAGAGAGTTGCAGGGTTCGGCTTCTATCTTGCGGACGGGTTTGAAATTGATACAAATGACGGCTATCTCAGCGCGACTCACGCGGATGGCGGCGCGAATATAATGATGTCCGCTGTTACAGCGGCAGGCGCAAGCCCCGACCAGTATATTATGCGCAAGAGGGACGAGCTTGTTGAGATTGGCGCAACAAACTTCACCTTTATCGGCGAGCTTGACAAGAACGGTGCTGTTGTCGGCAAGGAGAGCGCGCTCGGCAATATTCCCGAGGACGGAGAAAACAAACAGACCTCCCTCAGCGCAAGCTATGCCTTTGCATACGAATACACCTATGAATTCAACGGAGAGAGCTATCACGTGTATCAGGTAATTGCGGCGGACGGCTGGCTATTCTGGTATGACGCATACGTATTTACCTATACGGCAACGGAGGCTGAATACGCGGAGCACCTCGACGAGGTTGAGGCTATGCTCTCCAAGGTTGACATAAAATGAGAAGAATATATCTGGACAACAGTGCAACGACGAAAATAAGCGAGGCGGCACTCAAAAGATACGTTGACAGCTCTGTCGAATACTTTGCAAACCCCTCCTCACTCCACTCTCTCGGCGCAGATGCAGAGCGCGAGATAAAGGCGGTGAGGGGGAGGGTGCTCTCCTCACTCGGCATGCGCGAGGGCGGCGTTATCTTCACAGCCTCGGGAAGCGAGGCGAACAACCTTGCGATTTTTGGACGTGCATACGCAAAGGAGCGCTATAAAAAGGGCGCAAAAATAATAACCACCGAGGGGGAGCACGCGTCGGTGACCGAGCCACTCGAAAGGTTAAAGAGCGAGGGCTTTAAAATCGCTTATATCCCGACGGTCGGAGGCGTGATCGACCTCGAGAGGCTTCGCGAGGAGCTGACAGGGGATACCGTGCTAGTTACGATGATGCTCGTCAACAACGAGACGGGAGCGCTATACGATATTGCCGCCGTGGCAAGGCTCGTCCACTCGCTCTCTCCCGAGGCACTTGTGCACGTGGATGCGACACAAGGCTATATGAAGCTGCCGATAAATGCGCGCACACTCGGTGCGGATATGATTACCCTATCCTCCCACAAGATACACGGACCGAAGGGTGTCGGCGCCCTCTACGTCGGGTCAGACGTCCTCAAGTCACGCGGTCTTTCGCCCATTATCCACGGCGGAGGCCAGGAGATGGGACTGCGCTCGGGGACGGAAAACGTGCCCGCGATACTCGCCTTTGGCACAGCGGTTGAAGAGGGCGTCAGAGAGCTTGCCGAATCGAGCAAGAAAATGAACGAAATGCGCGATTATCTCATTGAAAAGCTTACACGGGTGGAGGCATTGGCAGAAATTTCGCCTACCCTGCCCCCATCTCACGCACCGCACATACTCAACGTCACCCTTCCATCAATAAAGAGCGAAACCATGCTCCACTACCTATCGGGCGAGGGGATATTCGTCTCAAGCGGATCTGCCTGCTCATCGAATGCGCCGCACGTTAGCCGCGCGCTTGTAGCATACGGAAGAAGCGAGCGCGAGGCAGACTGCTCTATCCGAATAAGCCTCTCAAGAGAGACGACGGGTGAGGAGATTGACGCGCTGTGCGACGCACTCGCGTCGGGACTTAAGCGACTCGCGAGGATAAGATAATGACGGCGGTAACGGTGATAAGCGTCGGCACGCTCAAGGAGAGCTATCTCAAGGAGGCGGTTGCCGAATACAAAAAAAGACTCGCGCAGTATGCAAAGGTCGAGGAAATCAATATAAAAGAAGAGGCTATCAAAAACGAGGACAACGAGAGTGAGATACAAAGGGCTCTCGACGCGGAGGGAGAGAGGATACTTTCTGCCGTGCCGAAGGACTCCTATCTCATTTCGATGTGCGTCGAGGGAAAGCAATTCACCTCTCCCGAGCTTGCGAAAATTATTGAGGGTGCTATTGACTCGAGCGGCAAGATAACGCTCGTTATCGGCTCCTCTCACGGACTTGCGGACAAGGTGAAGTCGGCATCGGCACTCAAGCTGTCGATATCGAAGCTCACTTTCCCGCACCAGCTGATACGCCCCGTGCTTTTTGAGGCGATATATCGCTCCTTTACCATAATCCATAACAAAAGATACCACAAATAGCCCGTGTGCTATTTGTGGTATCTTTTGTTATCAGACGGGCTCGGGCGGAAAGGCTCTCGACATCGAGGCATTTGAATATGCTCGCTCTCCCGTCACCTCTTTGATGATTTTTATGAATGGGGGCATCTCGGCGCGCTCGTCGTCACCGCCAAGCTCTGTTTCCATTATGGCACAGTGCTGCCACTCGGGGTAAAAATCAATTTCAAACAGCTGCGACCTATATACAAAGGTATGTCGGCACTTTCTTATCGGTCGGGTGCCGTTCTTGATTTCTTTAGAAAGCGCTGTATACTCCTCGACACCTATCTCCCTCTCGTCCTCGATGGAGCTGACGGGGCTGATGCGTATTTTTTGAGTTTCGGTGTACTCTACTCTATCGATGTATTCGCGCCGACGCACTCTGTGCGTTATTCCGCTCTCAGATTCAAGGTAAATCTGCTCAATCTCGGAGGAGGCATACTCTGCCGATGAAAGAAAATCCTCGGCTGAAGGTTTTACAATTATATATTTTCTTTCTGTTTCGACATGGCTCATAATAACACTCCGTTTCAATATATATAATTATTGTAGCATATATCCTTTTGATTTTCAAGCATAATTCTTTTCTGTTCGGTATTGACAATTGAAAGATTTTATGTTAGAATTAATTAGAAGAATTATTTCAGCCTATATGGAGGACGAAAAATGGCAAAGTCTAGAGAGCATCTTACACTTGATCAGTTGGCAAGAAAAAAGAAGATCGCGGCAGTTGTAGACAAAATCACTACGGGACTGCTCATTCTCCTTATGGCTTCCCCTCTTGCAATCCTTGGATACATTTTCCTTTGGTTTGCACAGAATATGGCATATTCTATTTAATTATGCTTTTTCGGCTCTGCTTCGGCAGAGCCTTTTTTTATTAATGATAGAATAGAAAAAGCCGAGCGGATGCTCGGCTTTTTTGTTATATTACTCTGCCTTGGGGGCAGCGTCCTTCATGGAGAGGTTCTGTCTACCCTTTTCGTCGGTACCGAGGTACTTAACGCGAACAACGTCGCCAAGGTTTACAACGTCCTCAACCTTTTCGGTGCGCTCCTTCTGGAGCTTGGAGATGTGTACCATACCCTCCTTGCCGGGTGCGTACTCTACGAACGCGCCGATAGGAATGATTCTGGTAACGGTACCCTCATAGGTCTCGCCTACAACGGGCTCGAATACGATAGCATCGATGATTGCCTTTGCCATATCTGCGCTCGCCTTGTCAACTGCGGCGATAAATACGGTGCCGTCGTCGTTGATGTCGATCTTTGCACCAGTGTCAGCAACTATCTTCTGAATTACCTTTCCGCCGGAACCGATAACCTCACGGATCTTGTCGGGGTTGATATGCATGGTGATCATCTTGGGAGCATAAGCACTTACCTCCTCACGGGGTGCGGTGATAGCGGCAAGGAGAATCTTGTCGATGATCTCGTCTCTGCCCTGGTGAGTGGTTTCAAGAGCGCGCTTGATGATTTCGGGGGTAAGTCCGTCTACCTTGAGGTCCATCTGGATAGAGGTGATACCCTTGTGAGTACCTGCTACCTTGAAGTCCATATCGCCGTAGAAGTCCTCAAGACCCTGGATATCTATCATAGTATCCCAAGAGCCATCCTCAGCGGTGATAAGACCGCAGGAGATACCTGCAACGGGAGCCTTAATCGGAACACCTGCGTCCATAAGAGCAAGGGTGGAGCCACATACGGAGCCCTGGGAGGTAGAGCCGTTGGAGCTTACGACCTCGGAAACAAGGCGGATAGCATAGGGGAACTCCTCCTCGGAGGGAAGAACGGGAACGAGAGAGCGCTCAGCGAGTGCGCCGTGGCCAATCTCACGTCTGCCGGGGCTACGAAGAGCCTTTGCCTCACCGGTGGAGTAGCCGGGCATGTTGTAGTGGTGCATATATCTCTTGGATGTCTCGTCGTCAAGTCCCTCAAGCTTCTGTGCATCGGAAAGAGTTCCGAGGGTTGCGATGGTGAGAACCTGGGTCTGACCTCTGGTGAAAAGACCCGAGCCGTGTACTCTCGGAATTACGCCAACCTCAGCTGCAAGGGGACGAATCTCGTCCATGCGTCTGCCGTCAACGCGCTTCTTGTCAACAAGGAGCCAGCGGCGGACTATCTTCTTCTGTATCTTGTAGATGAGCTCGGGGAGGATGGTCTTGATGTTCTCATACTTCTCCTCATAGGTTGCAACGATATCGTCCATAATGGGCTGCATCTTTGCATCGCGGACGTTCTTGTCATCGGTGTCAAGAGCCTCCATAACGCGCTGCTCGCAATATGCGAAAATCTCGTCGAACATATCGTGGTCAAGCTCGCCCGATGCATACTCGAACTTAGGCTTGCCTATCTCGGCTACGATGCCGTTGATGAATGCAACCACGCCCTTGATTTCCTCGTGGGCGGTCATAATTGCCTCGTACATAACCTCGTCAGACACCTCGTTTGCGCCTGCCTCGATCATTACTACCTTCTCAGCGGATGCGGCAACCGTAAGCTCAAGGTCGGATACCTTTCTCTCAGCTGCGGTGGGGTTAACGACTATCTTGCCGTCAACAAGACCCATGAACACACCGCCGATGGGGCCGTTCCAGGGAATATCGGAGATGGAAAGAGCGATGGACGCGCCGATCATAGCGGTAATCTCGGGCGAGCAATCGGGGTCAACCGACATAATGGTGAGGAGCAGGGATACGTCGTTGCGAAGGTCCTTGGGGAAGAGGGGACGAACGGGACGGTCGATAACACGTCCTGCGAGAACTGCCTTCTCGGAGGGCTTGCCCTCACGCTTGAGGAAGCCGCCGGGGATCTTGCCTACTGCGTACATCTTCTCGTCATAGTCTACGGAAAGAGGAAGGAAATCGATTCCCTCTCTCGGAGATGCGGATGCGGTGGCGGTGGCGAGGACGGTGGTCTCACCGTACTGAACGAGAGCAGCACCGTTTGCAAGACCTGCGATCTTGCCCGTCTTTACAACGAGGGGGCGGCCCGCGAGGGTGTACTCATAAACCTTGTAGTCGTCAAATTTCTTGAAGTTTTCTACCATTTTTAATTCTCCTTTTCTTTTTGAGGGAGCGAACATAGCATTTAAGTATATGCTTGAATAGCTTCAAACACATAATTAACTGCTACTTTCGCCCATCTCTGTTTGTTTTCTTGAATTTTTGGCTTTTCACAACAAACGGGAACGATACACGCCCGTTCCCGTTTTGTGAAAAAATCTCGGGAAGTAACAGATTACTTTCTGAGACCGAGTCTCTTAATTACAGAACGGTATCTCTCGATATCCTTCTTTGCAAGGTAATTAAGAAGCTGCTTTCTGTGGCCAACCATCTTGGAAAGACCTCTCTGAGAGTGGAAATCCTTGGGATTCTTCTTCATGTGCTCGGTGAGGGTGTTGATTCTATCGGTGAGGATAGCAACCTGTACCTCGGGCGAGCCGGTGTCATTCTCGTTGATCTTGTACTCAGCGATGATGGCAGTCTTGGTTTCCTTTGAAATCATTTTTCTTCACCTTTCTAAAAAATATTCTCCTGTGTCCCAGTAAAGTGCGGGTGAAAAGCACGAGCCACGCAAGGGAATTCCCCAAACGGAGCAGGGCCATACACTGTACCGAGGCATAGGCCAAGAGGTATTATAGCATATTATTTGTAAAAAGTAAATAGTTTTTCAAAAAATATTTATACAATTTATCTTACTCGGTCGAAAGTGTGGGCATAGGGGCCTTGGCACTCTTCTCTACAAGGAAGAAATAGGGGGAGGTCGGGGAGTTCAGTATACGGAAAAGCGAGGGACAGATCTGATACCTTGAGAGGGTGGAAAAATACTCGCGGAGCATCTCCCCCTCAAGCTCGCCCTCCTCGTGCCCGGGGTAAATCGCAACGATGAGCACACCGTCGGGCAGAAGCATTTCTATCGCCGCCTCGACTGCCGCCATAGTCGTTTGCCGAAGGGTGGTGACCCCCTTCCTTCCGCTGCCCGGGAGGTAGCCAAGGTTGAACATTCCTGCCTTTATCGGCTCGCGGACAAACTCGCGCACTCTGTGGTGAGAGGCACATATAAGGGTATAGTTTTCGGGGGCGTTTTCGGCTGTAAGTCTATCCCGTGTCGACTTTAGAGCCTCCTCCTGAATATCAAAGGCATATACTCTGCCCTGCTCTCCGACTGTTCTGGAAAGGAAGAGGGTATCGTTGCCGTTGCCCATAGTGAAGTCAACGGCGACCTCGCCCTCACCAAGGTGAGCGAGAACAAACTGCTTGTGCAGCTCTTTTAAATCTACCATATTATCACGGCTTTCTCGGGGTGACGTAGGCGGTGTAATTCGTCTTGTAGATGACGAATCCCGGCTTTGCGCCCGAAACCTTCTTTACGTATTTTATTCTGGTGTAGTCGACCGCTACGGGTGCTGCGGTCGCCTTCGAGTAGTAGGCGGCAATCTGTGCCGCCTCGGTGTAGTCCTCCTCACCGGGCTCTGTCCCCTCTGTTACAAGGACGACGTGGGAGCCGGGCATGTCCTTTACGTGAAACCATATATCCTCACCTCTGGCAAGCTTGAAGGTGACGTACTCATTCTGTATATTATTTCTGCCGACAAGGAGGGTGAAGCCTCCGCTCGTTTTCAGCTGCATAGGCTTCATCTTGAATTTTTTGGAGGGACGGTATCCCGTAAGACGGGAGGAATACCCGGAGCGGTATAGCTCCTCGCGGATTTCGGCAAGGTCATCCTCACACTCCGCCTTGTCAAGGAAGGAGCGCACGCTCTCGAGGTAGACGAGCTCCTTTTCCCATATTGCTATCTGCTCGGTGAGAACTGCTTTTGCCGTTTTTGACTTGTTGTAGAGCTTGTAGAGGCGCTGGGCGTTCTGCGAGGGTGAGAGGCGCGTGTCAAGCTCAATCGTTACCTCGGGGCAGGACTCGTCGTAGTAATCGAGACAAACAAGTGTGCTGTCGCCGCGCTTTATGCGGTATATGTTGGCTGTGATAAGGTCGGCGCGTCGCTTATACAGCTCACCGTTTTCGCTCTCGAGGAGTGCCTCACGCTGGAGGGCGAGCTTGCGCTCGGTACGGGCTGTGGCATTGTTCAAAAGTGTTATCAGGTCGTGGGCGCGCTGGCGAATGCGCTCTACCCTATCCTTCTCTGCGAAGTAAGCGTCGAGCAGTGCGCTGATGCTATCAAAATGAGAAATCTCTGCTGCCCCCTCCAGATAGGTGATATTCATATAGGAATAATCTATCGGCTTACCGCTGCTGTCGGTGGCAACGGTGGGGGTATAGCTGTGAGAGATAAGAAGCCTTTGCCACTCCGAAAATACAGAATAAAGCCGTTCGATATCTGCCTCACGGACAGGGGTATCTATGCCGCCCGTGGCGCGGTAGCAAAGCTCATGTGCTATCTGCGTGGCAATGCCCGACCAGCTCGAGGTTATGAACTTTTCTACTGTACGCTCTGTGCCAAACTCGGCAAGCGCTCTGTCAAACTGCGCCCTATCAATATCCAAGGGAGAAAGGCGCGGCTTCTGCTCGGGAAGGGTGTATCTAAGCCCGGGGAGAAT
Organism: Clostridia bacterium; assembly: GCA_017403155.1. Lineage (GTDB taxonomy): Bacteria > Bacillota > Clostridia > Oscillospirales > CAG-272 > UBA1740. Next base: position 89,966 of record JAFQOP010000012.1, read on the forward strand.
CTGGCGCACCGTGCTGGCGGCAAAGTCGACGAGCTTCATTGCTGTGATTATCTTATAATCCTTGTCGGTAAGGATGAGGTTGGCATACTTACCCATTATTTCGGCAATGAGGTGCTTCTCGGTGGGAAAGCCCATCTCGTCGTATGCCGAAACGGTTAGGTCGGCAATACGGTCAAGGTCGGGCTGGCTGATGGAAACGATTCTGCCGCCCGTTATATGCTTGCGGAGGAGCATACAGAGCATTGGAGCCTTCTCGGGGTTTTCCTTTGCTATATCCGAGAGCTGGAGTCTCGGAGCATTCGGCCCTACGTTAAATACAAGGCGGCGCGTTTTTCCGCCCAGGCGGATTCCGAGGTCTATCTCGTCGTTCTGCGGCTGGTAGACCTTCTCTATTTTCGCGACGTCTCCCGCCGAGGCAAGCTCATTCAGGCAGGCGCGCATCATAAAAGCATCGAATGCCATATACTCACTTCCTTTCCTTTCTATTTTTGTATACTTTTATTAACGTAAAATCCGATTTGGTGCTATGCGTGTAAATTTAAATACCTAAAAATCGAATCGCGTGTGTTTTCGCATTCACCGCGGATAACCGCAATTATAGCAGCGGTGAGAGTCTTGCCTACCTCGGGTCCCTTTATACCGAGGGAGGTTAAGTCCTCTCCCTTTATCGCGAGGTCGGATATGCGATACGCCGCACCCGATGCAAGGATGCGCTCGGCTGTGGCAAGGCACTGCTGCGGTGCTCTTCCCATCGCAAAAAGGAGCTTGATAAGAGACAGTGTGTAGGGTGCGCCTATTTTCATAAACGCGAGCTTTATATCGACCTCGTCCGACAGAGGCAGATCGAGCGAGGAGAGAATTTTCTCCCCCTCATGCCTTGCGGCATTATCCAGCCTGAGTCTGTCTGCGGCATGAGAGAATGCCTCGACGGGGCTGTCCGCAGAAAGAGCAAACAGCGAAAGAGTGCGCAGATTCGGAGGAAGTGAAGCAAAGCGGTCGCGGGGCAGGAGTCTTATAGCAGAGGGGATAGAAAGCACCCACGCGATTATGTCGGGATATTCGGATATGACCTCATATGCCTGAGAGCCCTCCATGAGCTTCTTGTATTCTGTGAGGATGCGCTCGGCACTGATATACTCCAGAAGATGTGCCTTCTCACGAATTGCACGGGCTGTTCCCTCCTCTATCACGAAGCCGAGGGTCGACGAAAAGCGCAGAGCGCGAAGAATGCGAAGGGCGTCCTCCTCAAAGCGGCAGGCAGGCTCGCCTACGGCGCGAATGACTCTTGCCTCTATATCCGCAACACCCGAAAACGGGTCGGTGAAGCCATGGCGCTCGCTGTAACAGATGGCATTGACGGTAAAGTCGCGACGGGATAGGTCGTCGGTGAGAGTGCGGGAGAAGGAGACAGTGCTCGGATGACGGTGGTCGGTGTAATCTCCCTCTGTGCGGTAGGTGGTTATCTCGTACGGCTCTGCGCCAAGTATTACTGTGAGTGTGCCGTGCTTCAAGCCCACCTCGAGTGTATGCTCGTCTCGAAAAATTTCACGCATCTCATCAGGGGTGGCAGACGTGGTTATATCAAAGTCGTGCGGCGGCTTGCCAAGAAGGAAATCGCGCACGCATCCGCCGACGATGTCGGCTCGCTGTCCTGCTGACTCGAGCTTTTCTATTATATATTTTACACTGTCGTTCAGCTTCAGCTGCATTCGTTCTTCCTCCCTTATTATATTATTTTATATATTTTACCACAAATGTTTATGATTGTCAAAACCTATTGACATTTTTTTGCCTTTAATTTATAATAAATTCAGATATTTTTGGAGGTGTTCTTGCTATGATAGATAAAATCCTTAAAAAGCGTGGCGTCCCGAGCCTTATGACCTTCCTTGACGGCAGCAAGGTAAAGAACGCGGAGGACTTCGAAAAAAGGCGCGAGGAGCTGAAGAGGATAGTTCAGGAGAAGGAATACGGATATATTCCCGCACCGCCTGACGATATGACGCTTGAGCTTCTCGCAGAGAACGAAAACTTCTGTGCCGGCAAGGCGCACAGACGCGAGTGGCGCATGCACCTCACAGTCAAAGGGATACAGCGTAGCTTTGACTTTATTTCGGTAATACCGAAGTCCAAGACACCCGTGCCTGCATTCGTGCTTATGAACTTCACCCCCGATTCCCCCGATAAGTATCTACCCACAGAGGAGATAACCGACAGCGGATTTGCCGTTTTCTCCTTTCACCACAGCGGTGCAACAACTGACGACGGTGACTTTACCACCGGTGTGGCTCCTCTCTTTACAAACGGTGAGCGCGAGCCTCACGCACCCGGAAAAATTGCGATGTGGGCTTGGTGCGCAATGAGAGTTATGGACCACGTTATGACCCTGCCCGAGATTGACAAGGACAACGTAGCGGTTATCGGGCACTCCAGACTCGGCAAGACGGCACTCGTCGCAGGTGCCTTCGACGAAAGATTTAAATACGTAATCTCTAACGATTCGGGCTGCTCCGGTGCGGCGCTCACGCGCGGCAAGTGCGGCGAGACGGTTGAGGTTATAACGAGGGTTTTCCCCTTCTGGTTCTGCCCCTATTACGTAGAAAACCAGGCGAGCTTTCTTGAGGAGGGCTACGACCAGCACTTTCTTATTGCTCTCTCGGCGCCGAGGGTTGTAATGATAGGCAGCGCAAAGGAGGACCTGTGGGCTGACCCGGAGAGCGAATTTCTCGCTACGTATCTCGCAAGCGAGGCATGGCGTGCACTTGGCAAGCAGGGGCTTATCAGCCACGGTGAGATTCCCTCACCGAAGAGCGTGCTAGACGGGGGCGACGTATTCTACCAGGTGAGATTCGGCACTCACTACCTCTCACGCGAGGACTGGGGCGAATATATGCGCTACATAAAGAAAATGATGAACAAGTCATTATAAAGACAAAAAAGAGAGAACACAGTTCTCTCTTTTTTGTTATATCGAAAGGGAATAGGCGCAGATGAGCAGCCCCGTCTCTTTCACTCGTCGAAGGGCGCTTATACGTGCTTGATATTTATAGAATAGTACCCTCCCTCATAGGCATAGGCATCACTGTCCTTGACGTCATGAAGGGAAGAGCGCATTGCGTCATTTACCTCCTCGTGGTAAATTGTGGGGTCGGCGCGGAAATAATAGTATTTGTCAGCGCCGGATCCGCGTCCCGCCTCACAAAGGCTGTGAATATGCGCCCTGACTCCATCAAGGGTGTCGAAGTAGCAGCCGTTTTTGTAATAATAGTTATAGTCCCTTTTGTCGCAAACTATGCCCGGATAATAAAGGCTTTTGAAATCGTGGTCGACGCGTATTTCGTCATCGGTCAGATTGAAATAGGTGTAGGGCGGATAGCTTTCTTCCCGCTTTACGTCGTTGAAGGTTACGTCAAGATGATAGTAGGTGCCCTTTATCTTAACGGCAAGCCAGGCGTGCAGCTCGGCTTTTCCGTCCCCCATCGCATCTCCGACGATATGGGCGCAGGGCACGCCGTGGCTTTGGAGAATAAGCTGAGCGAGGTCGGTGTATGCCTCACAGACTGCCTTTCCCCTCTTCAGAAATCCGACGACCGTAAACAGCTCGCCAAACTCCCTGCCCTCCTTTTCGTGCTCATAGTCGTATTCATAGCTTTCTGTGATAAAATCGTTGACGGCGAGCTCAAGCTCATAATCGTCGGTAATACCGTCAAAGCGATGTATTATTTTTTCAAGCTCCTTATCAATCTCGGAAATCTCCTCGGGCGTATAGTTGCAGCTGCCCTCTTTTATAACGGCAAAGCCGCGCTCTCTGTCAAGCTCGAGCTCCGAGCCCTCCATATAGTAAAGCTCGGGAAAATCGAGGAGCATGTATTCGTAAACTACAACAACCATATTGTAAAAAAGGTCATAGGGGTCTTCGTTTGTCCTGAAGGTCGGGAGGTCGCGCCTCTCGGGCTCGGGCATTTGCCCCTCCTCGCGAAAGACGTTAAAGCTGTACTCATGGCGCAGTACACGCTCGATAAGAAAGCGATACAGCGACTTTTCCAGCTCCTCCAAAAGACCGTAATAATATCTTAAATGTAGATTAAGCTCCATTTTTTCACCGTTTTTCCTTGTTATAAGGCTATTTTAGCATTACGGCAGGCAAATGTCAAGAAAAAGAGGCTACCGATTACGGTAGCCTCGATTTTTATTCCTCGGGGAGAACGTACTCTCCGTCCTTGTTTACATACTGTATATAGGTGTCGGTTTCCTCGTCGTAGATGTTTACGGTGGAATTCTTGAACTGGGGCGCGGTGGGATAGATCAATTCAATATCCTCGCAATTCTTGAAGTAGAAGTTTTCTGTGCCTATATAGGGGTTGACACCGCCTCCGCCATAAGGATCGCTTATATCTATCGTAAGATCGGATATATCGGAGGGGTAGATATATACGGGACGGGCATTTCTTGCAACCTCGGTTTCGGTTCTTACACCGTTGCTGTCTACCGATATTTCAATCTCGACCGCATCCACACCGTCTATATAGACATTTTTCGGCAGGTATGTCTGATATCCGTAGTAGTGATCTGCCCTGTGGGTCGCGCTGATAATGGTAATCTCACTACGGTCAACGGGAACACCCTGTGACTTTGCCTTGTTATACCTTATAGTGATATCCTTGAGGTAAAAGTCTCCCTCAAAGGTCGAGCCGTAGTCTTCCCTAATCCAGATGCCGTGAGCGTCCGAGCTGTTGTCTCTGGTTGCATAGAAGGTTACGCCATCGCAGTCGAGTGTGCCGGCACCGATAATCGAAAGATAAACAAGCGTGGTATTCTTTATCGTGAGGTTATACACGCCTCTGTGCGCGTCAACCGTGTTCATAAAGCAGTTCTCGACGTACATATTGCGGCAGTAGTTCGTTCCCATCATACCGTTGTTGGAGTTGGTGCCATCGGGGTTGTGGAAGAAGTTGGACTGGTCGCAGTTGATAAGTCGAAAATTGTTTACAGCGGTCGCACGAACCTCGTAGCTGCGGGACATATCCGCATTAGTGACAGTGTTCCACCATCTCTGAGGGCGCTGGAAGGTAATGTTTTCGTAGGTTACGTTGGAGCAGTTTTGGCTCTCAATGAAGCCCTCGTAGGGCACGCCCGACGTTGCATCAGCCTCGCCGATTATTACGTGGTTGATATTCTTAATAACTACGTTCGAGCGAGTGATGTAGATGTTGCGCCTGGTGTATCTGTCGACGCTCTGGAAGGGCGCAGCGATAAAGTTGGTAGTGACGGTGGCTCTCTCCTCGCCGTCGCCTCCAAGGAACTCAATATCCTCATCGCTTATATTGTATACGACAAGATCGGTGATCTTAGTGTAGTCCCACTGGACGGGAGTAGAGTCGTCAATCGTTCCGTCGGCATGTACAAGGATAAACTCGTGCTGTGCATAGCCGTTGTCGCCATTTGAGCCCGACCTGATGAAGTGACGGACTTCACTGTTCTGCACCATAATATATGCCTCGAATTCGGGTGCGTAGCCGAGGCTCTTCGCTCCCCTTGCAAGAGTTGTGATGGGAACGTTGCCGTCCGCCTCCGTGAAAGAATTTACAAGTCCCACATCAGGCATTATGTGGAAGATATGGGTGCCAAACTCCACGTCAGACTGAACTATGCCCTTATCATCAAAGATGAAGCTCGCGCCATGCCAGTAGGTGTTAGTCTTGACGGGAATGGAGTATTTGCCCGTCTTGGGTCCTATGCGATAGGTCTTGCCCTCGGTGGCATGGACGTTAAGTCCATACATATTTGCCTCGGTGTGAGCCGCATAGATTGCAGCAAAGTCATCTGTGACACCGTCACCGACAGCACCGAAGTCGTCATAGTTAATGTTGCGGAGATCTATGGTGTCAAGAGTTCCCTCGGGGAAGGCTGCAACCTTTGTGGAGAGGGGAAGCTCAAATATTTTTTTGTTGAAGTATTCCGTGCACTTTTCCCTCATCTTGTCGGAAATCATACACTCGATAACGAGGTTGCCCGAATCGGTAACGGTGGCGGTAAAGCCGATGCTCTTGCGGTCGTTTGCAATATTGCTTATAGAGATGAGCTTTTCCTCACCCGTAAGCTTATCCGTTTTGACGATCTCTAGGCGGATACCGAGCTTTTCATAAAGCTCATCCTGCAGATCACTCGCCGCACGGGATGCGGTGGTGTCCATATCGGGATACGTGATAACGTAGCCGTCTCTGATGCTGTTCCCTGCTACCGTAACGTCGGTGAGGGGATAACCCGTCTGGGGCGCTGTTACGGTCTTGCTTGAGTCCGCAGCAAAATCGGTAAAGGGCTCGTTGCTTTTCTTGATTCCGAACAGTTCTGTCTTGAGATAGGCAATCGCCGTGGCAAGTCCCTTGGTGGAGCCACCCTGCACTATAAGCTTGGTGCCGACCTGGATAACGGCATAGCCTTCCACGCCGAGGGTATACTTATTGAATTTATACTCATCGCCTCTTGTATTGACAGTTCCGATAAGTATCTCGACCTCCACGGCATCCGTTCTGTAATCTCCGACCGTTATCTGTGACGAGTTAAGCCTGTTAAGGATAGTGGCAAGATCATCGACAGCAGAATAATTGCTACCGATATCGGAGCCCGTAACGAAGGTGAAGGTAGGAACACCGTTCTTATACAGGATCAGCTCACCCTTGTCATTGAAGTATTCGGGCTCCTCGGGAGCCACAACCTCATCGCAGCCCTCGGTGTCACATATACCGTCGCCGTCTGCATCAACGTGGTCGGTGCAAGCGGGGGTAACCGCAGCTCCGCAGCCGGGAGTGTCGCACACGCCGTCGGCGTTCGCATCAACGTGCTCGGTGCAAGCAGGAGTCACCGCAGCTCCGCAGCCGGGAGTGTCACACACACCGTCAGCATTTGCGTCAATATGCTCGGTACAAGCAGGGGCAACAGACGCTCCGCAGCCCTCGGTGTCGCATATTCCGTCGCCGTTGCTGTCCACGTGCTCCGTGCAGGCAGGAGGTGTGGGGGTGTCGCCGCAGGCTACCATGGTCGCTGCGGTGCACAGCATAAGCACAAGCGAAAGAAGCAAAACTATTGTTCTTTTTAATTTCATAGATTTTTCCTCTTTTGTAAAAATTAGATCTTACCAAACTTTTTAAGTATGAAACGACAAAGCTCCTCGAAAAGAATGAGGTGCGTTTTATGTATCACCTCAGCAGTGTAGGTATCACCGGGAGCATCGAGAAGTCCCTGGTTTGACTCAAAGGTGACGCAGGGGGCGCCGCAGATGTGATACATCGCCTCGGGAAGGCAGTAGGAGGCATAGATTCCCTTCTCATTTCTGTAATATTTAAGCCCCTCTGCCTTGAGGTGAGCCTCAAACGCATGGGATAAGGTATCAACCTCCTCCCACGCATCCCTCATGTGATAGGTGGGATAGAGAATGCTGCTGGTGCTATTGGTGCCACCGTGGAGAAGCACAGAGAAATCGGGAGCCTCATGTCTGCAAATATCAAAAACAGCTCTTGTCTCGTTTGAGGGGTTGTCGAAGTAGTCCTCATGCATCATATTGTAGCCGTCATCATTGAAGTATGCACCGAGAAAATCGGATGCCTCCTTGATGGGGTGGATGGTCTTGCAGCCCGGCCAGCCGCAGAGCGTGCCGTCCTTCTTCCATGTGCCCTGGTTATAGTAGCGAAGGTCCTCAAAGGTTCTGCCGAGGAAGGAGCGGAATGGGATTCTCGCACGTCCGTCGGGGTTGGATACGGGGATTATAACGAGGTGAACACGGCTTACAAGGTCCATAAGAGTGGGGTGGGTATCTCCGTTGTAGTCGGTGCCCGTCTCAATCTCCTTTATAAGGTTAAGCAGAGACATTGTTCCCTCAAACTCACCGCCGTGAACAGCGCCGTCAAGGAAAAGGGTGGGAACGTAGTCATCTCCCGTCTTATCGGCAAAGCACTTGACATCGTGCGCGCCGAGTGCGCTTGAGAGGTTTGCGGAACCCATCTTCACGTTGGACTTGCCGTACTCTACCTTGTAGATAGGTCTGCCGCCTGCCGAGCGGGCAAGCTCGGTTACGGTACCGCGCTTTACAAGAGCGAGAGTTTCCTCAACATCCTCAAGGGTGGATTTCCACCATACAGGGCAATTGATTTCTGTCATAACATTTTTCTCCTGTTATATATGTTTTTTAAATTTCGATTACGTTAGTTCCGTCCTTTGTGACGTAGTGGCTCTTCACACCGAGAAGCTCCATCCAGCGTCTCGTCATACCCGTGCCGTACATACGCATTCTCCCGTCGCGAAAATGCTTCTCCGTCCGAGAAAGGTAATCGGGGAGCTCGGGCTCCTCGTATAGCCATTCGGGACAGCACCACAGGCACGTCTCGGGGCGAATCTCGGCATAGACCTCGAGGCCGACGTTCATATGTCCGTGGTGCGCCATTTGCACGATATCGCTCTTCAGCTTGTGGCGGGATTCACGGAAAAGAAAGTCTCCGCCGTCCGGTCCGAGGTCACCCAGGAAAAGCACCGTTTTGTTGGGTGCTGTAAGCTTAAATACCAGCGAGGAGTCGTTTATTACGTTGCTGTAAAGACCGTCGTGGAAGGTGTAGAGAAACTCAATATGACACTCGTCGATATCGATTGTCTCTCCCTGCTCCACTATATGCGACCTATCCCGTATCAGGGGCTCTACCTCAGCAAAGGCGGGCAGCATTTCGTTCAACTCCACTTCAAAATACTCGGGGTCCTTTGTCTCGTTTTTCTTCTCTATGAGCGAATACGGCGGAAAGTTATAATAGAAGCACTCGACGTCGAAGTCGGCGCCGCCATTTTGGGTTAGCTCATCGACAATGCCGCTTATGTGGTCCTCGTGTGCGTGGGTGAAAATCCACGCCTTAATATGTCTGCCGCCAATATGCTCCTTGAGCAGGGGCATATCGAGAGGTCTGCCGCCGTCGATGACTATGGCGTTGTTCTCTCTCGTTACGATAACGAAGCTCATCATATATCTGCTCGTTTCGGTTATTTGATATAATAGTGTCTTATCGTTTTTCATTTTTTCTCCGTAGCTCTTGCAGAATAATTGTAGCATAAAATGCTTATCTTTTCAAGATAAACGAGAAAAATGCTAACGATTTAGAAGAAAAAGAAAACATTTATAAAATTTTCGTTGCCTTTTGCTTGATTTGCATGTTATAATGGAATAAAATTACGGCGCTTATATCGCGAATTATGCATATACTAAGTTCAGCCGTATTTTTCAAGAGGTTTTTTTATGAAAAGAATAATTAAGCTGCTGTTTTCGGGACTGGTCTCGATTTTGCTGTGCTCCTGCACCCCCGGGGGCTCAGGTGGCGGTGTCAGAATGCTTGCAAGGGTGGAGGGGCTCGGCGAGAAGATAGAGGTGAGTGTCCTTGAGAGCGAGTACACCTCAGGCCCACACCTGGTAATCATTTCGGACAAGACGAAAATATACTCCAAGGATGGTAAAAAAGTCACACGGGGTGCCATCTCTGTGGGTAACACGGTAGAGATATTTTACAGCGGGCAGGTTATGCTGTCCTATCCTCCGCAGATTGTGGCACACACAGTAAGAATTAAATAAAATCGCGGCAGACCTCTTGGCCTGCCGCTTTTTTCTATTCTATTATCTTCTTCAGCTCCACCGTATCCTTCGCCAGGAGCTTTTCACGCATTTGCTGATACTCCGCGCAGGCGTAGGGCTCGTCTATGCACATAGCATATTTGACGTAGTCATAAACAATATCGGCTATGAGCTCAGAGGGGACGCTTGTCACAGGATTGTGCTGTGGCGAGATGGTAAACCACAGTCCGTTTACCGCATGCTGCTCTGCAGAAAGGGCGGGCTGAACGTAATCAAAATCGAGATGCCAGAAATTATTCTTGTTCCAGAAATAGAGATATTTCTTTACTTCGGCGCGGCTATACTCAGGCGAGTCGATTTCACAGCAGATGTAATCAAGCGACCTACCGTTCATTCGGTGAGCTTCCTCGGAGAGAATTGCGCTGACGTGCTTATAAATCATCGAGCCAATGCCGCTGGACTGCAGGTCACTGCGAACGGCAAGAAATTCGATTACACCCGTGTTGCTCTTTTTAAAATAGTTGAACACACAGCCGCCGATAATGCGACCCGTTTCATCCTTGGCGAGGACGACGTGGTACTTGTATTCTGTGGCAACGGAGGCGCGCTTCAGATATTTCAGGAAGCTATCGAAGGTTTCCCTCTCGTCATCGTCGGGGAATGCCTCCATATAGATATCGGTGTAAAATTGTCCGAGATCCGAAACAGAATTCTGGTCATTGAGAGAGACGTCAACGTAGTCAACCAGTCTGCTCGGCGAGAAGAACTCATCGTATGAGGCAAAAACGTCCGCAGGTGAGTGCTTGCTCTCAAGGATTATTCCGTCGCGGAGCATATTTCCGAGCTCGGTGCCAGACTCCATCACCTCGCAATACTTATTCAAGCACTCCTGAGCAATCTTTTCGTTCATCGCACAGACAAAGCGATATTTGCGTCCTGCGTTCTCGGGACGGGAAAAGATATTCTCAAAGTGCTTCATGCTTTTATCAATCAAGGTATCTATAAGGAACTTGTAGGTTGCCTTGTTTGCAAGATTCGCGTGCTCAAAGAATGCGACACTCTTCTCGGGTCTGAACGAATATTCCTCGCTCTCCACCTCGAAGAGCACCCATACGTATGCTGTGCTGTAATATTTCTTTGCCTTATAATTCAAGCAGGAGACGAAATCGTTAATCTGAATACCAAACGACAGCTCTCCGTTTTCAACCTTGTTGTAGAAGTAGTTGTTGTCGGGATTTATGTTTGTCCTTATGGATGCGTAAAAGGGCTTTTTATCGTATATGGACACATCAGCGGATATAAGCGCACCGTAGCGGCGCTCCTCGTTGTCAAGGAATCTTTTTCTCAGTCTGTCTGCTACGCTGCTGTCAGTATCTGCAATAGCCGGCACGGAGTTGCTCTCATCGCCAAAGGACAGCTGGCAGAGTCCTGCCCAGTATTTGCGGTACTCCAGCTCATAGCTCGGCCCCCAAAGCAGCCAGGCGAAGGTGAAGTAGAGCTCGTTTGAGAGCACGTTCTTGCTCTGGAGCTCGCCATTTTCGGTTATGTATGCAGTTGAAACATAGCGCTTGATAAATTCCTCCCAGCTCTCGTCATACTGAGAGAGCAGTCCTGTGAGAAGACAGGTCGGGGTTGCATACGCCTCCTCGATATGGAGCTTTGTAACCCAACGCAGCTGCTCATCCTGAATACCGAAGGTCTTCCTCACCTTGGGCTGGGCGAAATACTCGAAATAGCGGGCAGCAACGGCAGAAAACTCCTTCTCTATCAAGGGGGTAACGTTGGGAATGGAATACTTGAGATCTCCCTCAGATGCCTCGGTATAATAGGTCTTGAAGCCGTTGATAATAGTGTGCCATTCCGAATTAATTACCGGCACACCGCCAGTTTTTATAATCGCATACTCGAGGAAGGCTCTCTTCTTCACCTGGGATTTTCGACATATAAAAAGCACGCGCAGACGCGGCCAGAAGCCCATACCGCAGGGAGAGAGGATTTTTTTCAGAGCCTTTGAATACTTATTGAGCATAAGAAAAAAGAAGGTGACAACCGATACGATGATCGCCACAAGCTCAAAAACGTTCAGGGCAAGCTCGAGATATGACGGGAAATTTTCAAAAAAAGTCTGCATAGCACAGCTCCTTTTCTGTCGCTGGGTAAACCGCGCGGTCTTATAAAATTAATTGTAGCATACTTTAACGGATAAATCAAGGGGGAGCCGGGTATTGCTACGCGTTAGGCTGTTTGTTCCTGGCGTGCCGCATCGACAATAAAAAAAATCGACTTGTTTTCACAAGTCGATTTTTTGGTGGGGGAAGCTGGATTCGGACCAGCGAAGTCACTGACAACAGATTTACAGTCTGCCCCCTTTGGCCACTCGGGAATTCCCCCCTATACTGGAGCTGGTGATCGGAGTCGAACCAACAACCTGCTGATTACAAATCAGCTGCTCTGCCATTGAGCCACACCAGCGTCAACGCAAGATATTATAACAAATGTTTTTTCCTTTGTCAATAGCTTTTTCGAAAAAAAATATTGTTTTGTCAAAATAACGATTTATTATATTGACACTACCTTTGTTTTATGGTATAATCACCATTGTTGCTAACATAAAGGGGTATCGCCAAGCGGTAAGGCACAGGACTTTGACTCCTGTATTCGCTGGTTCAAATCCAGCTACCCCTGCCAAAAAATTCGACAAGTTTCGACTTGTCGAATTTTTTATTCATGCCGCAGGCTTGGTATGGAATCTCACCGCAGGTGAGAATGGGATCGCCCAAGGCGCATGGCATCACCGAAGGTGCATTTTCTGCGGCTTGATTCCATACCGTCTTGCAACGGATTCCATACAATGCTTTGCATTGATTCCATACACGCCTTTGGCGTGATTTTGCGTTTGGGTTCGAATCCTTATTGCAAAACACAAAAAATATCTTTTTTGTCCGCTTTTTACAAACAAAAGAGCCGACCATTGAGGTCGGCTTTTTGCTTTCTTCAATATTTTTGTTGGAAAATCTGCGATTATGTTGTATTTTATACAATCTGCAATTATTGACTTTATTATACGTTAGGTGTATAATTTAGGTAAATGCAGATAACTGTCGAAGTATTTGTCTCTTGGAAAGGATTTTAACTTAACTATGGTGAAGAAGATTATTCTGTTCTCGGTTGCGCTCTTGCTTTCGGTGACGTTTATTGTTCTGGCACTGCACGGCAGTGCAATTGTAACAGCCGGCAGAAGCAATGGCACAAGCAAGGCTCTTTCAAACGTCGAAGAGCTAAGGGAGGCACTCTCGACGATTGCGTCCTACGGCACAACCGACCCTGAGAACAGGGTCAGCGCAACTGTACTGCTCAGTGAAAATGCTAAAATCAAAGAAAGCCGTCACTCCGACAAGGGCGGCGTTGCCACAGATGCGGACTGCTACCGCCTTTATAAGCGCGAGCTTGAGATTTATTACGGTGAGAATGCGGTTTACTATAAGTCGGCGGGTATATTCACAATAGAATACGACTTTGCTGACGACGAGAAGGACGACACGCACTCCATGGTTGAATTTGACATTGATGCCTACGTAAGCGCTGAGGGCTGCTATGTCAAGGTGAAGGAGTTGACTGAAGCAACAGACACTGCAACCAGAAGGATAAGAGGCACATATATGGGCGAATGGATTGCCGTGGCACCCGAAATAATAGAATACCTCGTTGAGCTCGGTATAATCCCTCTCTCCCCTCTTGTGGACAGCATTACGATGCTCAATTTGCTTATTGAGGACGAGCATATCGACGACAACGACACGGCGGTTAAGCTGGACAAGGACTCACGTCCCGAGATTTTCAAGGAGCTGTATCCCGAGGATGAATACTCCGTCGGATTTGACTACTCTATCGACTTCAGTGATGAGGATGCGACTCGTGTATACACATATATGCGCATAAAGGAGGGCGGCTTCTGGTCCTCTCTGTCCAGGACTCGCACTGAGTTAAGTCTCACGGTCAAGGACGTTGGCAACACCCGTGTTATGCTCGATACCGACAGAATATCGATAGAAGCTAACGACATGGATGATTTTAACGACATGTTTATAACCAAGGAAAGGAGCAGCGAGACAAATGACTAAGCACATAACTATATACAGAAGCACCTCGACGCTCCTCAGACGTATATCAACTATTCTCTATTTGCTTGTTATGCTCGGGTGCCTTGCATTCATAGGCTTTGGCTTTATCCCACTTTACGGACAGAAGGTCAACGCTATTGTTGCTGCTGTTAACCTATTTGAAATCGTCAATATCTTCTCAAAATCGTTTTGGCCCGTGCTATGCACGGTTGCATTCTCCGCTGCTTATTATGCACTTGCGGTTGCGATTGCGGTTGAAATCATCAAAAGCATCCCTCTCCTCAAGCGCACTCTCACAGAGAAAAACGACACTGACACTGCGCGGGATAATGCCTCACTCGTCGCATACAATGCGGACAGATGCGTTGTTGCTTTTCTCTGCCTTATAATCCTGTCCGCTTTTATTTCCCCATATAGCTTATCAACGTCAGACGTTCTTATTCTCGCAGCATTTTTTACAGTTTATTTCGGACTGTCTGCAATGCAGCTGATATATCGGAAGTGCGAGCTGGTAACTGCAATTGCAGCACCGGTCGGACGTCTGCTTTATGTAATTATTACACTCACGTTTACCTTTGCCGTATCCGAATTTAACGTTTATGATTTCTTCAATTCTATCGGCAATCTTTTTTCCCTGTTCGGATATGAGGGCATTACCTTCCGATTTATTCTCAACCTCCTGCTTACGGATATCATAGCACCTGCGCTGCATGCGGTTATGCTCGTTATGCTGCTGTCGGTGTATGAGGCATCATACGGAATAACGAAATATTCGACGGTAAAATCCGTAGCAAAAAAGGTCATGATTCTGATGCTCATTTTTGTTGCGGCGATGCTGCTCATCGGAATTTTCACCAACGAGAGAAACGATGCTAACTCAATAAAGGAGCTTGCTCTTTGCTATCTGGACTACGTCATTCTCAGTGTAGCGGTATTCTTTGTTTCGTTCTTATGCTATATTGACGTAGATGATGCACCGTTTGCAACCGACCCCGTGCGCCTACCGCCGCCTGAAATCACAAAGCCCGAGGCGGAAACTGAAACCGAAACGAAAACGGAGACCGACGAAGTCGCTGAGGTCGTTGAGGCAATCAAGGTGGAAGAGCCGACCGAAGATAAGGAAGAGACCTATGTAGATGAGCTCCTCGAGTCTGAGGGGCTGACTCAAGCAGAAGAAAGGGGTGCGCTCGAGGCACCGACGGAAGCAGAAGAGATACCCGAATGTGTGGAAGAGGAGGATGAGTGCCCCTTCCTTACACCCCCTACCCCACCGACTCCGATATCTGCACCCGAGCCTACGCCCGTCAGCTATACTTCGTCTGGCACGGCAACCATGTCGCCGCCCACCGCAACCCCACTTCCTTCAGCCGTAATTCTCCCCGAGGAGAAAAGGAATTCCCCATTTTCATAACCAAAAAGGCGCCGAACGGCGCCTTTTTTATAATATTGAGAGGACGGAGGAGATGAAAATTACAGCGAGGCCAAACGGTGCGGCATAGCGGATTATGAAGGAGAAGGAGCGAGCGCTCGGCGGTTTACCGCTTATATGCATCTCATTGATGACCGTGCGCGGCTTTATAACGTAGCCGATGAATATACAGCTGATTATGGCGACGAGGGGCATAAGGAGATTGTTAATGGCGAAGTCGAAGAAATCAAGAATGCCGAAGCCGAGTATGCGCACGCCCGACAGAACATTGTAGCCAAGGGCAGAGGGCAGAGCGAGCGCAGCAGAGAAAACGGTGACGAGCGAAAGCGCATGGATGCGGTGTATACCCGTCTTATCCACGACGGCAGAAACAACCGTCTCGAGCAGGGCAACTGCCGAGGTAAGGGCGGCAAAGAGGACCATAATGAAGAAAACAGCTCCCAGGATATTACCGAAGGCGGCGCTGCTGAAAACGGCAGGAAGAGTTGAAAACAGGAGGGATGCACCCTCCTCGAGGGCAGTGGGGTCACCTCCCGTTTTGGCATAGGTGGCACCGACAACCATCAATCCGCTGAGAAATGCGACAGCGATATCAAACCACACGATTGCCCGAGCTGAGGATTTTATTGAAATATCACGGCTCATATAGGAGCCGAAGGTTATCATCGTGCCCATGGCGACAGACATTGAATAGAATATCTGCCCTGTGGCATTAACGAAGGTAATTGGTGTGAGTCGTGTCAGGTCGGGTAGAAAATAGAATGACAGTGCTTCGGCGGCTGTATCCGATGAAGCGAGGATAAACACGGTAATAAATACTACGATAGCAAGAAGGAGCGGCATCATGAGTTTAGTTACACGCTCGATCCCTCCCTTTACCCCCAGAGCGACAAGCAGGGAGGATACGAGAAGAAATGCGAGAAGGAAAAGAATGCTCTCGGAGGCAGAGGAGGTAAATACATCAAAATAGTTTTTTGTCGCGGCTTCTGCCCCTCTGCCAATAATGTAAATAGTTGTGTACTTTATCACCCAACCGCCGATAACGCAATAGTAGGGAAAAATCAACACGGGTGCAAGCGTAGCAAGATAACCGAGAAAGGAAAAGCGTCTATCAAGCATACCGTATGCCAGCGGTGCGCTGACTCCTGTTTTGCGCCCTATTGCTATCTCGGCGCACATAAGCGAGATACCGAAGGTCAGAGCGAGGATGAGATAAACGAGGAGGAACATCCCACCTCCTCCACTGGCAACAAGATAAGGAAATCGCCAGATGTTCCCAAGCCCGACAGCTGCCCCCGCTCCCGCGAGGATAAAGCCGACCTTGCCCGAAAAGCCTCCTCTGATACTCCCTTTTTTCTCCGACATACACCCTTTCCCCTCTCGCTCTTTTCCTCTTAGTTTTCACCTCTGTGCGGTTTTGATACCCAAAAATATAAAAATGGGTTGTATTTGTCGCAAAAGTATGGTAAAATAGCCTATATTATTTTAGGAGCTTTAAATATGAGAATAGTTATAAAGGTTGGTACGTCCACACTGACACACGAAAACGGGCTCGTTAATCTGCGCAGAATCGAGTCGCTGTGCAAAATTATCAGCGACGTGAGAAACTCGGGAAACGAGGTTATTCTCGTGTCCTCGGGAGCGATTGGAATGGGTGTCGGCAAGCTGAAGCTGCCCGAGCGTCCCTCCGACATCGCAAGCAAGCAGGCGGCAGCAGCAGTTGGACAGTGCGAGCTTATGTATATATATGACAGAGAATTCACCTCCTACAATCATACGGTGGCACAGGTGCTGCTTACTGCGCCCGACCTCGACTGCGACGACAGACACGCAAAGTTCAGCGCAACGATGACAAGGCTCATCGAGCTCGGTGCGATACCGATTATAAACGAGAACGACACCGTTGCAACAGAGGAGATAGAGTTTGGCGACAATGACACACTCGCGGCGAGAGTCGCTGAGAGCGTTGGCGCAGATCTTCTGGTGCTTTTGTCCGATATTGACGGGCTTTACACTGCCGACCCGAGGCACGACCCCGAGGCAGCTCTCATACCCGAGGTATACGAGATAACTCCCGAAATCGAGGCTCTCTCGGGCGGTGCAGGCTCCTCTCGCGGAACGGGCGGAATGATTACAAAGATACGCGCCGCGAGGATTGCGACGGCGGCAGGATGCGATATGATTATAGCAAACGGCGCCTATCCCGAGCTGCTCTACAACGTTATTGACGGAGAGGCGGCAGGAACAAGATTTTATGCAAAAAGAGGCTGATATGACGTCAACTAAGGAAATACTTATCCGCGCTAAGAAAACCGTTTCGGCACTGCGCGGTGTCAGTGATGAAAAAATTAACGAGGCACTCCTTGCGATGGCGGATGCGCTTATCACGGAGGCGGACGAGATACTCGCCGCAAACGACGAGGACGTCAGACGCGCCGAGGGGCATATTGCTCCCGTTATGATAGACAGACTTCGTCTGACAAGAGACAGAATTGAAGGGATGGCAAAGGGCATACGCGAAATATGTGCGCTCCCCTCCCCTCTCGGCAAGGTACAAAAGCGCACAGAAAGACCCAACGGTCTTATAATAGAGCGCGTGAGCGCACCGATGGGTGTTATTGCGATTATATACGAATCCCGTCCCAACGTGACCTCCGATGCAGCAGCGCTCGCGCTCAAGAGCGGAAGCGTTTCGGTTCTGCGCGGAGGTAAGGAGGCATATGCATCAGCAAAGGCCATCACCGATGCTATGAGGCGAGGACTCGAGTCGGTAGGCTTGCCTGCCGATGCAGTTCAGCTGGTGTCCGACACAACCCGAGAGAGTGCGAATGAGCTTATGCGCGCAAAGGGCTACGTCGATCTGCTCATTCCGAGAGGTGGTGCGGGACTCATCCGCGCGTGCGTCGAAAACGCGACCGTGCCCTGCCTCCAGACGGGAACGGGCATCTGCCATATATACGTTGACAAAAGCGCGGATACAGATATGGCACTTGACATCATAGAGAATGCCAAGACCTCCCGCCCCTCTGTATGCAATGCGGCGGAGGTTTGCCTTGTGCACAGAGATATTGCGAGGGAGCTGCTCCCGAGGCTTAAGGAAAGGCTCGTTGACAAGCGTGCCGAAAACCCCGTTGAGCTGATAACGGACAAGGAGGCATTTGCTATTATTGGCGGAACTCCTGCCGGAGAGGATGCCTTCGATACTGAATATCTTGACTATAAGCTGGCTATCGGCATAGTTGGCTCGGTCGAGGAGGCAGTGGAGCACATCAACACGCACTCAACCATGCACTCGGAGAGCATTATCACGCGCGACGCAGAGGCGGAGGCATACTTCACCTCCTCTGTTGACTCGTCAAGTGTGTACGTAAATGCGTCCACGCGCTTTACCGACGGAGGAGAGTTTGGTCTCGGGTGCGAGATGGGTATCTCCACCCAGAAGCTGCACGCGCGCGGTCCTGTGGGCATTGAGGAGCTCACAACCTACAAATATATAATTCACGGAAACGGACAGGTAAGATAATGGCAACAATCAAGGTAGGATTTATCGGATGCGGCAATATGGGCGGTGCTCTTGCAAGGGCGGCGGCAAAGTGCGCTGATGCATCCGTTCTGTTATACGACAAGGATGAGAGCAAGGCGAGCTCTCTGGCAAAAGAGATATCTGCCACCGTAAAGGACAGCAAGGAGCTGGCAGGTGTGTGCGACCTTCTCTTTCTCGGTGTTAAGCCTAATATAATACCTCTTGCGGCAGAGGAAATAAAGGCAAGCCTCTCGCCGAATACGACCGTCGTTAGTATGGCGGCAGGAGTGAGGCTCTCCGACCTTTCCACGATGCTCGGCACGAACAACATAATAAGAATTATGCCCAATACACCCGCGGCAGTCGGAATGGGCATGATACTCTATTCCGTCCTGGACGGAGTAAGTAACTCTGCCAAGGATGCATTCGTAGCGTCAATGGCTAACGCAGGGGTGCTTTACGAGCTTGAGGAAGAAAAAATCGACGCAGGAACAGCGGTGTCGGGCTGCGGCCCCGCCTTTGTATATATGTTTATCGACGCAATGATTGCAGGCGGTGTTGCGGCAGGGCTGACAAACGAGGAAGCACGCACGCTCGCAGCGGTTACCGCCAAGGGCGCCGCTGAAATGGTGCTGCGTGACCCGAGAGAGCCCGACGAGCTCCGTGCGGCAGTATGCTCTCCCGGAGGCAGCACGATTGAGGGCGTTAAGGTCCTTTGGGACAGAGATCTGGGAGACGCAGTCAAGGCTGCTGTCGATGCATCGTACAAGAGAACAAAGGAGCTTGGAAAATAATTTCTCAAAATGCGAAAAAACTTGAAAAAAGGTCTTGCATTTTCGAAAAATATATGTTATAATGCTTCTTGTTGATTTATGATAATAAATAAATTCATTATAAAATTCCGTTGAAAGACGAGATTTTTGGAGGTGTTAAAATGGCTAAATGTAGCGTTTGCGGCAAGGGTGTTGCTTTCGGACACAACGTGTCTCACTCTAACCGTAAGACAAACAGAACCTGGAAGCCCAACATCCGCAAGGTAAAGGCAGTAGTTAACGGCACTAATCAGTCGGTTTACGTTTGCTCCCGTTGCCTTCGTTCCGGAAAGATTGAGCGCGCATAATTTATGCAGAAAAAGCTCCGCGACAAGCGGAGCTTTTTTCTTGGGAAAGGAAGAATTATGGCTATCGCTATAGTAGATACAAGAGTCAGCGACGAATGCGAGCGACGGCTGCGAGGCTACGGCTATGAGGTGCTGAGGGCTCCCGCCTTTTCTCGCCTAAGCGCCCCTCTCGCCTCACACCCCGATATGCTGATGTTTTATCACGGTGGAAAAATAATCACAAGCGCAGACTACAACGCGGAGGCAGAGGCGCTGTTCTCGGATATCAGATACCTGTGCCCGAGGGTGAGTGTCTGCTTTGTCGACGAGGTGCAGGGCGAGAGCTATCCGCGCGATGCGATATTCAATGCGCTGGTGATAGGAAACAGACTATTTGCGCGGTGCGAAAGCGTTTGTCGCGCTGTGACCGAATATGCAAGAGAATGCGGACTTGAAGTAATAAACGTCAATCAGGGCTACCCTGCCTGCTGCGCTCTGCCGCTGGGCTCGGATTCGGCAATAACCGCTGACAAGGGTTTATATCGCGCTTTTATCTCACACGGGGTGGATGCAACACTTATTGAAAACGGAGATATTCTCCTGCCTCCGTATGAATACGGCTTTATCGGAGGGGCGGCAGGAGTACACCGCGGTAGGGTGTTCTTCCTCGGCGACGTCAGGACGCACAGATGTGCCGACGTAATTCTCGGCGCCATAGAGCGCGCGGGGCTTGTGGCGGTGTCACTCGGAGACGGTCCGCTCTCTGACCTCGGGCGAATTATTTTTGTCGAATAGGATGCTTATTACAGCTCCGAGCATGGGAGCGAGAAAAAGCCCGAGAACGCCGAGCACGGAATAGCCGACAAAGAGCAAAACAAGGCTGAGAAGGGGATGTATGCCGAGGCTCTTCCCTATTATCTTCGGCTCTACTATCTGCCTTATAATCTGATAAACGACAAACAGAACTGCAAGACCTATTCCGTAGGCGCGGCTGCCGAATATTAGCTCATATATACTCCACGGCACAAGCATGGTACCAACACCGATAACGGGCAGAAGGTCTAAAAATGCGGCAACAAAGGCAAGCAGGAGAGCATTCTCCACCCCCAGTATAACGAAGCCGACAAGCATAATGCCGAAGGTTATCAGCAAAAGATACAGATAGGAGCGAAGGTATCCGAGAATGAGTGACACGCTGCCGCGCTTAACTTTCGAAAGGAATGAGCAGGCACGGCGAGGCAGGACGGCTCTCACGGTTGAATTTATCCTCTCGATATCGATGGCAAAATAGACAGTTGCCACAACGGTGACGAGAATAAAAAACAGCACCGACGGCACGCCTCTTAGAATAGAGGTTAGCAGGTCAACTATCCATCCGAGCAGCGAGGAAAGAGCGCCCTTGACACTCTCTCCGAGATAGTCGCGAAGCTCCTCTGCCCCCTCGACGTCCCCTATGAGCGCGCCAATCGGGTCGGCAAGGCTCGATATTATGGCGGCAAACCTATCCCCCTCGAGAAAGGCGGAAAGAGCCTGCCATGCCTCACTGAGCAAAAGGATTATAAAGAGCACGGCGAGCGCGAGCCCCCCAAGGACTGCAAGGCAGGAGAGCACCGCCCTCACGACACGCGCGGAGAGGCGAAGGCGAGCCGAAATCCTTGCGGCAGCAGGTCGCGTTATCATAGCTACCGACCATGCAATTACAAAGGGCAAAAGCGGCAGAGCAAGATAGCGAAAAAGCACAAAAAGCAGAAGCAGGGCACCTGCGGCGGTGACGGTGAGGTGGGCAAAATATACGATTTTTTCCTTGTTCATAAAAAACCTCTTTACAAAACGAACGGTTTAATATAGAATAATTGTAGACTGAAATACAGAAAAATAGACCAAAAGGAGAAATATTATGGTTGTTATCGAAATGGAAAACGGTGGCAAGATAGAGCTTGAGCTCTATGCCGATGCTGCTCCCGCAACCGTCAAAAACTTTGAGAAGCTTGTCAGCGAGGGCTTTTATGACGGTCTTATCTTCCACAGAGTTATTCGCGGCTTTATGATTCAGGGCGGAGACCCCATCGGCAACGGAATGGGCGGAGCGGAAAACAAGATCCGCGGTGAATTCAGTGCCAACGGTCATCCCAACCCCATCAAGCACGTGCGCGGAGTTATCTCTATGGCGAGGGCATACGACCCCAACTCAGCATCCAGCCAGTTCTTCATCATGCATGCTGATGCGCCCCACCTCGACGGACAGTATGCCGCGTTTGGCAGAGTCGTATCGGGTATGGAGACGGTTGATGAGATTGCAGAAATTCCCACCGACTACTCCGACAGACCCAAAATCGCTATGAGAATCAAGAGGGCTTATATCAAATAAAAGAAGATGCCCGACCGCACGGTCGGGCATTTTCTTTATGATTTATCACTGAGCGTCGGATATTTCCTTCACCCTTTTGAGCGTTGCCTCCTTCTCCTCGACCTCATGCTTCAGCTTTGCCAGCGCGCTTGTGAAGTCCTTGGAGGCAAAGGAGGGGGCGGTGGTGTATGCGGTGTAGACCTTCTCCATCGTTTCTATGTAGCTCTTTACTTCCAGTCTGAAGGAGGTGGCACCAAACCAGAATCTGCCATCCTTGAGGGCACTGGCGAGGCGCTTTACTCGCATCATTCTTTCGTAATATTCCCTGTATATAACCTTATACTCTGATAAAGTAACCATTTTTACTCCTTGTTTTCTTCGTTCTTACGGCGGCGGAATATGCGGGATATAACGCGCGAGAAGAAATCGTTGACGCGTTCGATATTTTTGTAGCACCAGATAAAGAGGGGAATAAGCACGAGGGCGCCTACCGCTATAAGGACGGCAAAGGGCCAGCCCTGCAGAGCTATGGTGGTGGAAATAAGAGTGGCACCTATGGAGGTGGTGCGCGTTACGAGCTGCATCAGGGTGAATGTCAGGGGCTTTTGCGGTATTATGCCCGCGACCGAGCAAAGAAGGTCATCGGGAAACAGAGGGAGAAAGAACATAAAGAACAGAAGCAGATTCTCCCTGCCCTTCAGCTTTTTCAGCCAATAGTCGACCTTGTCCTCGCCTCCTGCGAGCCAGACGACGAAGGGTCTGCCTATCCATCTGCCGAGAAGATACGCAACAACAGCACCGAGCATCATTCCAACGTAGGAATAAAGGAAGGACTCCCAGAATCCAAAGCAAAGATAGCCGGCAACAATGGTGACCGCACCGGGAATGGGCACGAAGGTGACCTGGAGGAAGGAGATAATTATAAATACGATGGGTGCCCACACACCCGTGGAATCCACGTATTCGCGAATTGCCTCGCTCGTGAGGTCTGTAAGCCCGAGGTGGCGAAGAAGAAGGTATGCACCGACAACAATAGCGCCTATAACGAGCGCACTTATCAAAAGCTTCTTCAAAAACTTGAACAGCTCACACCGCCCGTTTTCGGTCATAGCCACACCTCCCTTTTTTATTTCGCTATTATTTTATCAAAAGGCGGGGGATTTGTCAACAGAAAGTTCTTTAATCAAAGAGGTTGTGTTTTTTGTTTTTTGGATATTCAAAAAATATTCCGCGACTATAAAACATTTTTTGGAAAACCGATTGACTTTTACCCCTGATTTGAATAGAATAAAGGCAACAAGGCATGAAGGTGACTATTATGAAGAAAACTAAAACACTGAAGGAAATAGGCTATATTCTACTCACGCTGCTCGCCTCGGCGATGTCGGCACTCGGCATATATTATTTCGTTTACTCGGCTAAATTCGCTCCTGCGGGAGTTGAGGGTATTGCGACCATGCTCTGGCAGATAACGGGTCTTAACGCTGGTATATTTTCCCTCATTTTCAACCTGCCGCTGCTTATTGCGGCGTGGTTCATACTAAAGAGACGCTACGTTATCTACACCCTGCTCTTCACCTTTATCTCATCGGGTCTTCTTATGATGCTTGAGGAGATTGGCTTTCCCACCTATGGCGGCGAGGAGGGCACGCTCATCGCGGCAATATTCTCGGGCGTTATACTCGGTGTCAGGACGGGGCTTATGCTGAGACTTGGCGCATCAACCGGCGGCATTGATATTATCGCAGGAATGATACAGGCGAAACGACCGCACCTCAACGTCGAGAGAGTTATAACCGTTATTTGCTACGGTACAATTCTGCTCTCCTATCTTTATTACAGAGAGATTGGCAGCATTCTGCTCTCATTCGTGCAGATGTTTGTTTTTGACGTTTTTGCAGGTCGAATGCTAAAGGACAGACGAAACGCTATCGAGGTTATGATTGTTACCGACGAGCCCGACAGACTGCGCGAGGCTCTTATCTATAAGCTGAAGCACGGTGCTACCGTTATAAATGCAAAGGGTATGTATACAGACGGAGAGCGCTCTCTCATTATTTCTGTTATAAACATCAGGCAGATACCCGAGCTTACCGATATTATGAAGGACTTCCCTACCTCATTTACCTATTACAGTGAGGTTTCCGGTATACGTGGCAACTTCAGATGGAAGAAGGATGACGTTGCAAAATAAAAAGCGCCTTTTGGCGCTTTTTATTTTTCTCTGTGAAAGAGCGAGGCAATAGGAGTTCTGGCGACCTTCATCGCACTCTTGGGGCAGAACTCCTGACAGCAGAAGCAGCGAATGCACTTGCTTCTGTCTATTTTTGCCTTCTTATTCTTTATTACTATTGCCTTGGCAGGACAGATATCACGGCAGATGCCGCATCCGACGCACATATCCTTCTTAAGCTTTGGCTTAGTGCGCAGTATTGCGCCCGCTATCCTTGAGAAAAGACGCTTGATTGCGCTTTTTCCGTCTCCTGCAAATTGGAGAGAACGGCGCTCGATGACGTGCTCAAAGTCGGATACTATAAGTCTGGCTATACTGCCGTGGAGGGTTATGTCGTCGAGTGTGGCGGGGACGAGGTCGCGGCGAAGGGCGGCGGCAAGAGTTGGCACCTCGTTAAAGCCAAGACCGATAAGCTCGGCGGCAACCATATCGAGAGTATGGGGGGAGCGGGACGCGAGCAGGCAACCGATGGCTCGGGGAGTGCCCGCGGTGGGGCCGTTGCCCTCCATGCCTATCACGGCATCGGCAATCGAGATTTCGGGGTGAAAATACTCGTCCAGATCCAGTATCATATCGGCAAAATCCTCATAACGAGGAAAGCGGTAGTGATACTCGGGCTTTATAATTCCCGGAACTGTGCCAAACATATTCTTTGCCGCGCAGGACATCCCCATCATTCCGTGGCTCTTGAGCTTACAGAAATTGATTATCATATCGGCGCCGTCAAGATATCCCGTGTAGGTAAAGCTATGAAGCACCTTGCCCTCGGGATATTCGGCACGTCGCTCTGAGAAATCGGTGTTCAGGCTTGCTCCGTGAGACTCTACCTCACGCATACCCGATGCATTATACACTCTGCCGACGAAGACGGAGTTGTACAGCCCTCCCGGGCTGTCTCCGACAATAACCGTGGCACCGCGCTCAACAAGAAGCTCGGCAAGCGCGGAAATTAACACGGGGTGGGTTGTGGCGGCTGTATCGGGCTTCATTGCGGAGACGAGATTAGCCTTTATTACGATGCGCATGCCGCAAGATACCGACTCGAGTGCACCGAGAGGATAGAGAAGGTCGACAAGTGCCGCCTTCGCGTCGGCAAGGTTATATTCACCGAGGGGGATGACGCTTACGGGGTCTGTTTTGTTATAGAATGATGACATAATATTCTGTCCTTATTGCTTGATAACTATATTTTACTACAAGCGTTCAGTTTTTGCAATATTTATTTCACTATTTACTATTTACTTTGCGAAAAAAATGTTCTAACATATAAATAAAGATAAAAAACATTTAAGGAGAATAGATATGAGACAGTTTATGAAGGACAAGCTCGAGGTTCGTGCGTATGAAAACCGCACCCTTATGGGAGAGGCGGCAGCGCGCGACATAAGCGCAACAATAAGGTCCCTGCTCGAGCATGAGGACGAGATAAACATGATATTTGCCGCAGCACCCTCGCAGAATGACGTGCTGCTCGCCCTTGTCAACGACAAGAGCATCGACTGGACGAGAGTAAACGCATTTCACATGGACGAGTATGTAGGTCTTGACAAGGATGCGCCCCAGGGCTTTGGCAACTTTTTGTTCGAGCATTTGTTCTCACTTGCGCCCTTCAAGTCGGTGAATTACATAGACTGCACGGCAAAGGACCCCGAGGCAGAGTGCCTGCGATACACAGAGCTGCTCAAGACCAATCCGACCGACATCGTTGTTATGGGCATTGGAGAAAACGGTCATATTGCATTCAACGACCCGCCCGTCGCAGACTTTGCCGATGAGAAGTGGGTTAAGGTGGTAGAGCTCGATCCCATATGCCGCCAACAGCAGGTCAACGACGGCTGCTTTAAGACTATTGAGGAGGTGCCGACCCACGCAATCACCCTCACTGTGCCCACCCTTATGAGGGCGGCATACCATTTTTGCATTGTTCCTGCAGCTACGAAGGCGCAGGCGGTATACAACACGCTGACGGGCGAGATAAGCGAAAGCTGCCCCGCAAGCATTCTTCGCACGCAGAACAGCGCGATACTTTACCTTGACGAAAAGAGCTCGGCACTTATATGACTGTAAGAATAAAATGCGACAATATCGTCACGTTGGACGGTATTCTTGACGGATATCTCTATATATGCGACGGTATTATTGCCGATATATCCAAAAAGTACAAAAAATGCGACACGGGGTATGACTTTACGGGCAAAACCCTGCTTGCAGGCTTTGTAGAGCTGCACACCCACGGGGCAGGCGGATACCCCTTTCTCACCGAGTCGGGTGAGGTAGTCGGACGGGCGTGCGACTATCATCTTGCACACGGTACAACCACAATTCTTCCCACCCTGTCCGCTTCTCCCATCGAGGTGATGGAAAAGGGCGTTGCTGCTATCAGGGAGGCTCGCGACTCCCATCTTACAAAATCAAATATTATAGGCGCACATCTGGAGGGCCCCTATCTCAGCCCCGAGCAGTGCGGAGCACAGTGCACCGACTACATCACCGAGCCTATCGAGGATGACTACCGTGCGCTTGTTGAGAGATACGGCGATGCTGTTGCAAGATGGACCTACGCTCCCGAGCGCGACCCGAGTGGCAAATTTGCTCGGTATCTCACCGAAAACGGAATTCTCCCCTCTGCGGGACACACGAATGCTAAGCACCCTGATATGAGGGTGGCGATAGATGGCGGCTGTAAGCTCGTCACCCACCTCTACTCCTGCACCTCTACGGTAACGAGGGATATGGGCTTCCGCTCTCTCGGCGTTATAGAAAGCGCATTTCTCGAGGATGAGCTTTTTGTGGAGCTTATTGCGGACGGAAAGCACCTGCCGAGCGAGCTTGTGAGGATGATTGTGAAAATCAAGGGTGTAGACCGAGTTGCCCTGATAACCGACTCGCTTGAAATAGCGGGCACGGATATCAAGGAGGGCGTTATGGCAGGCACGGCATTTATCGTGGAGGACGGGGTATGTAAGCTACGCGACCGCTCCGCCTTTGCAGGCAGTGTTGCAACCTCGGACGTGCTGCTTCGCTTTGCTGTAAACGAATGCGGCATTTCGATCACTGATGCATCGAGGATGCTCTCTAACGTTCCCGCAAGGCTGCTTGGAATCAAGCGCGGACGCCTTGAGGTCGGATACGCCGCTGACATTGCGGTGCTCGACGGTGGGCTGAACGTCACCGAGGTATTTGTAAACGGTGAGAAAATTAGTTTTTAATACAAAAAGCACTCCGCGAGGAGTGCTTTTTGTATTAGGTTTCTTCTCTGAGGTAGCGCTCGGACTCGTTCCAATAGTCCATCGATTCAACGGGCTCGGCATCAAGCTGCCAATACTGGGTCATCATTCCCTCCTTCTGAGGTCCTGCGGCAGCGGTATCGGAAAGGTATGCGCGAAGGTCCGCCGTGCTGATATGCTCTCCTCTGCCGAAGTCTGGCGTGTGGCAATAGTAGACAAGAGCCTTCATCATTGCAACGCTGGCAGGCTCCTCCCTCTCACAGCCCGTGAAATTGAAGCCCGTTACAAGCAGCCGTCCCTTTCCCACCTTTAAATCGAAGGCATAGGAGAAGTTGCGCATGCATCTCTCGGGACGAAGCTCTGAGTAGGCAAACTTGGTTACGTCAAAGCGGTCTCTGTTGCACTTATCAATACCGGATACGATAGAATGCACCCTGACGGGAAAATCGTCGAGATTTATCTTATCCGAGTCATCGATAAGGTGATAATACTGGAAGTTTATCTCCCCGTCGGTCGGGAAGCCGAGGGAGGTCAGTGCTGTTTTGTCGTCTCTGCCGCCGTTGATGGTGCCTCTGTCCCATATTACACCCTTATATCTGTCCCACGTGTGGACAAAGGAATACTCGGGGGCTGCCATGCCCTTGTGGAGGAGGTGGCGGCACCAATCGGTGCGATATATGAGAAGCACATCCTCACCTCTATCGAGCCTCTCGAAGAGGCTACCGTCAAGCTTATCGGTGACGGTGAGTGAGGAATCGGGGTTGGCGGTGAAGGCGGTGTCGAGATAACTCTCTCGCATATCGAATGCGGCATCTATCGGTGCTGCGCGAACGACGGGGGGGAACACCCACAGCTCCCAGCTATTCTCCGCAACGGTGCCGTCGGTGAAGGAGAGGCGGCAGGTGAGAGTGAGCTTATCTGCCGCTGTAAGTGTCGGCAGCTTTATTTCAAGAGAGCATATCTCATAGGTACCCGAGGCGCCCGTGTCAACGTCAGTGAGAGTTCCCGTGCGCAGCACGTCGGAGGCGTGGGAGAGTGTGTAGGTGAAGGTCGCGCTCTCAGGCGGTGCTATCGCAAACTGCGAGAGGAGGACGGGAAATTTGACAGTCTCACCGAAGGTAAATATCTGCTTTGGCAGACGGGCGAGGACGACGGTGTCTGCGTTGAAGCGACGAAATTCGTCTGCGCTTATGCCGTGTGGATCGTCAAAGCAATCGACAACACCGTTGGAATTTTCATATCTGTCCGTGTCTGCAAACTGGAGCATATGGAAGCCCGAGAGAAGGTGGCTCGCACGAATACTCTCGAGGGCACATTTCCAGGCTCTCATCTGATAGTTTTTGGTTATCTGGAGGGTTTGGGCAAAGTTATCCTTATATCCCTTTGCTTCGAGGAGCTTTATCTCCTCGTCGACCCACCAGGGTGCCTCCTTGCCATAGCGGAGAAACTTTTCCTTCAGGGCATAGAAGTCGCGCCAGGAGGTGTAGTGACAGACCTCGTGCGCGAGAAGCGGACGGGCGAAGGCAATGCCTCGACGAATCACGCCCCCCTCCCCTTCTGCTATCATATCGCGATCCCGCACCGTGCCAAAGCCGAGCAGATTATCCGTGTCGGAGAACATATCGCGGTTTCTGCCATAGGGGAAATAATATCCCATGTGCTGTACGTCAAAATCGACATAATCACGGTCAAACTCACCGTGGGCACAGGTATCGATAAAAAGACGGGTGGGGTCATGGCGCTTGATAAAGTCGCGAATCTCGCGTATTCTCGGCTTTGTTCCCGGCTGACGGATTTCATTGCCGACACAGTAGACCATAAAGGAAGGATGGTTGTAAAGACGGTTTATTATGGCGATAAGCTCACCGTCGGAGACAAAGTCATTCTTGCCGTAGAGCATCTCCTCAAGGTTGTCGTATTCCATATTTTCCGCACGCATCTCGATATGCACAAGCATACCTATCTCGTCTGCAGCGCTGAAGCATTCGTCGGTCGGTACGACAGAGTGGAAACGGACTGTGTTATAGCCGTAGCTCTTTGCCATAAGGAAGTTCTTCTTGTAGAACTCAAGCTCGGACAGAGAGCAATTGTTCTCATGCTCGTGTGCTGCAGCGCCGCGTATGTAGGCGCGCATATAGAAGGGGTAGCCGTTCAGATATATGTATTTCGAGTCGGTCGAGAAATAGCGGAAGCCAAAGCGGTCGGATATCACCTCTGCCGTGCCGTCGGAGTAGGCAATGCGGCACTCCAGGGTATAGAGATATGGGGACTCGGCAGACCAAGCATTGGCAGAAAAGGACGCGGACAGGCTTGCACACCTCCCTGCTACCTCGCCGATGCCGCTGAAGCATACCTGCCCTTTCACGTCGCGGACGGAAAAGGTGAGGTCGGATATCTCGCACACGGCGGTGACGGTGGCGCTCATGGGCTCATCCGTTTTGCCTGCTGTTATATTCAGTACAGTGTTTTTATCGGTTATCATAAATACTCCTTATGCGACAAGCGTGGGCAAAAGATTCATAGAAACGAGGGCGCAAACCATTATCACGATACCGACGATATTCTTGACGGAAAGACGCTCCCTGAAGAAAACGGCGGAGGCAATCACACTCATAATAAGCACACTGGAATTATCGAGGGTATAAAGAACGGTGGTGGATATCTGCGGAATGAGAATAACTATAAGGTTGATGGCAAGGGCAAACACTATGCTCGTCAGCGCGAGGTAGAGAAAAGATATCCTTGTCTGGCGGAAGGTGGCAAAAAAGCCCTTGCGATTCTTGATCAGAGAGGTGACGGTGGAGATGAGTGCAGCAAAGAGGAAGGTCAGAATGACCATCTCGTCGCGATTCGCCTCGCCGCCTGCCTCCTCTGTGCGCTGCTGGAGGGTGAGGAATATACCGTAGACTCCGTTACATACGCCAAGACCGAGGCAGGAGAGAATAAACGGGAGGCTGACACGCTGCTTTTCATCTCCCGATGCGTCACTCTTGCCGCTAACAAGGTAGACGGCGGCGATAATGGCAACAATGGAAATAACGTTTATCAGAATTACGGGTGTGCTCGTCCAGCTATCCCAGCCGAGAATGAGCGCGGCAACGATGGGAAGAATTATTCCGCCGGCAAGGGAGAACATCATCAGTATTGAATAGGGGCCCGACTGCGAAGCCTTTACGATGAAGTAGTTATATCCGAAGAGGGCTACTGCATTGAGCGCTCCGATAAGAACCGTCCACCCGTTGAAGGTAAACCGGCAGAGGGAGAAGCAGAAAAAGGTGATTACCGCGACGGTAAGACCCGATACCGTGGTAAGAGTTGCCGATGCGTTGTCGGGTTTGCCCGGGTATTTATCGGTATAAAGCTTGGTGAAAAGGGACTGAAGTGTGTAAAGAATGATAAGAAATGCTAAAAGCAGATACGGCATAAATATTCTCCTTGAGCTAGAAACGGATTAATTATCCAAGTCAAAATCAACTTGATTTTATCAAATTGAGTGGCGGCTGTCAATAGACTCGGCAATTTTATTGTAAATAAAATTCAAAGCCTCAATATGCGATCAGGAGGGCTTTTTTCCTTGGTTTGAGATTTTTTGTCGAAAAATATAACAAAACAAACAATTATACCGCAAAGGAACAAATTTAGTGGTAGCAAGGATTTTGAACACAAAAAAGGCAGGCGCCGAGCTTTTCGGTGTCTGCCTCATTGTCGAGCTTATTTTCCTGACACGAATATATAGCCGAAGGCACCCGGTCCCCAGTGGCAGGAGATCGCGGGATCCAGCTCATCGTATGCTATCATGGCACCGTGATACCTTGTATCGGTCATCTCAACGAGCTTATCCAGGTTTGCCGCATCGTAGGTAAATGAGGGTACGATGGGATAGCTTACGTCACAATTATTGTCGGCAAGATATTTGTTGATTGCGATCATCGCGTTGCGCTTGCCACGCTCCTTGCTTATTACGAAGACCTTGCCATCTGTCACAGAATTTATTCCGATAAGTGGCTTGAGCTGGAGGATGCTGCCAAACACCCACGCCGCACGGCTGAGTCTGCCGCCCCTATGGAGATACTCGAGGGTGTCGGGGATGGCAACAACGCGGATACGGGGCACAAGCGAGCAAAGGATATCTACAACCGTATCGACGTCCTCATCAAGGTGCTTTAACGCCTCCATAGCAAGAATACGGACTCCACCCACGGCTGTCCTCGAATCCACAACTCTCACTTTCGGGTCATCCTTAAAGAAGCCCGATATTGCATTATAGGTGCCCGATATGCCCGAGGAGATGGTTATTATTATAACGCTGTCGCCGCGGTCGGTATATTTCTTCACGCGTGCCCGGACGTCTCCAAGCTCGGGAAGGGATGTTGCCGGGAACTGCTTTTCCTCTATAAGCGCCTTATAAAACTCGGCAAAGCCGAGATCAACTCCGTCGAGGTATTCCCTGCACCCGATTCGTATTTTAAGAGGAAGAATCTCAACACCGAGCGCTGCTGCCTCCTCCGTTTTTATACTGCTGCCAGAATCTACAAAAATCTTTATCATCAGATTACTCCTTAACTTATATACACTTCAAGAGTCGTATAATTGTAGCACACAATGGTTGATTTGTCAACTTTTTGTTTCCTGACGCATGCTTTTGCAAAGAAAAAGCGAAGATCAACTCTTCGCTTTTTCTTATATTGCTAACAGTCAATCCTTCTCTATCTCTCTGATATTTCTTACCAGAGCGAGCGGATAGACGAACACGGATACTATCGCACCAACTATTATTGCCAAAATCGCGTATATAACACCGAGGATGAGGCCGATTATGAGGAGTAGCAGCTTTACGGTAAGAAGCCAGATTATGCCGTCGAGGTCGAGTGTGAGAACGAGACCGGGAAATTTGACAAAGCCCAACAAGAATATCTCAAGCATAAGCTTACCGATCATATTGCTACCAAGGATAAGGCAGGATACAAGAGTAAATGCAACGACGCCTGCTATCGAGTAGATAAGCATATTGGTGGCGCTGCCCGTTTGGATCCAGAATACAATACCGAGTGTGATACCTGCTGCAAGAAGCATACCGCCAAATACGAAGGAGAGAATCCTTCTTCTTGCAAAGTTCATAGTATTTGTTCCTTTCTTGATTATTTGTATTTCCGTGTTATTATACAACACGCATTAAGAAAAGTCAAGCGGAGGTTTTATTTGACTCTGCCGAAAAAACAAAAAAGCGCGGTTTCTCGCCGCACTACAATTTCAGTATATCACAGGATAATGTGCCTTGTAAAGAGTTTTTTGTTCAAAGATAACAATTTCTACCTTTTTTACAAAAAATAATTGTAAATTACTTACAAATTGCCATATTGCAATCGGTAAAAAAATGTGATATACTGTAATCGAAGAAAGGAAGGTACGGTCCAATGAAAAAGTAACTTTCTCGATTCAAACGAAAGGAAGGTACGGTCCAATGGCAAAGTAAGGTACCGACTTTAAAACGAGGGTGAGACTAAATACGGTGTTTGGATGAAGCAACCGTTTAGGGCTTGCAAAACACGGCGGTGTTACGCATTTATATATAGTTTCCATACAGTATGCATACGACAAACAATCAGTGGCAAGTGGGAAACGGTTTAAAAAGACCCTCGGAAAGTCAAACGCATCAGTAAAAATCGCCCTATGCGAAATCAGTTTACGCCACAATAGGAGTTGTTCTCGCTTGAGAATTTAAAGATGTGTGTTGTTGACGGCAAAACGACGGAACGTAAGGCAGACTAAGAAAGAGAGGATAACCAAAGGATGTTAGATACGAAGAGTGAACATAAGTGACCCTTGATTGCAGTTCGACGATGCAGTCAAGGGTCACTTATTTTTTTATCGGGGAGCCGCAGGGCTTCTTTTTTTATTATTCAGTCCTCGCGTGCTGTGAGAATTCCAACTGTATTCTCACTTCTGTTGTGGTGCTGCATGATCAAGTCCATCTCCTCATCCGTGCAGGCGAAGAGGAGCTTGACCTCAACGTCCGACTTCAGAATATCGACCGAGGATATTATCCCTCTCACCCGTCGGTCGGATGAAGTGCCGAGCCAGACGTCTACCTCTACGTTGTCCGAGGAGTGGCTGCCGTCAAGATATCCGTAGTCAAGCGGATATATATAATCCTCGTATCTCGGGTGACAGCTCCCCTTAGGTCGGTCGACGACTATCCTATGCTTCTCTACGAGCTTGTCCAGAAGCTGCCAGAATTTCTCATTTTTATTCATATCCGGTCTCCCTGTGTCTTTTCTGCCTGTCCTAAAATGATAGCACACTTTTTCCCCTTTGTCAACGGAGGCTCAACAAGGCTCGCGATACAGCTTGAGAAGCTACAAAAGCATGAGTAATAATCAAAAAAACACCCGTTGCATTGTGGGCTTGTTTAATTTAATACCAAGCAACAGTACCAGAGCTTTTTTTGACATCGATTCCGCTGACTGCGTGAAAGGCATAGTATTTATCCGGATCCTTATCCGAGAGCTTAACGATACGTCCACGCTCGCCGTCCTTCTTAGAAATTATGCCAGGATTGCTTTCATCATCCTCCACGTAGTATTCATAAAAATATTCGTCGTTTTCAATATATAAGAGTTTATATCTTAACATATCTCTCACCCTTGCATTTTGATTACTACTCATATTTTTTGAGCAGCTTTTCGAGCTTTGGTATGCATTCTTGCATCACGAGGCTAAAGCCCTTATCAAATTCGACTTCAATTGGCTCCCCATCCGCATTAAAAACCCATATCATGGAGGAAATGCAATCGTAGCACTCATACTCCTCGCATATATCGTCTCCAACCGAATAATCCTCTATCCATTCGGTGAGGTAGTCTATGCGCGTTTGTGCACTTGATTTTGCACAGGAGACGGCACAATTATATCCTTCGTCTGCCTTTGTTTTTTCCTCGATGGGAGAAAGCGATGCTTTAAATGCTGTTAACTCTTTAATACAATCGACTATTATGGGCAAGGCTTTCTCGGCAACCTCTCTTTCCTCCTTCGTTTTCCGAGGCTTACCAAACGTATAATCCTCTATTCCCGCTAAGCAGAGCGCAAAGCCCAGCACGTCCCCCTGCGTTGCGCATTCCCTCATAAACTCGGTAATTCGCTTTAACGCCTCTGCCGACGTCCCGAAGTTGTCATGCATCTCCTGCGTGCCGGCAACAGTGGCAACAACTATCGCGTCATCGAGGCGAAAGCCCTTTTCCTTCCAAAGGTCAAGGAAGGACTCTACTGCTTCTTCATAAGTCATTTTTGTGCTCCTCTTTTCTGCGTATAAATTCTGCTGTTAATAATAGAACGAAATTGCTTCCTTGACAATGCCGTCTCGCTGATAGGTATCAAAAAGATGCTCTATCAGCCGCATTGCAATACAACCGATGCCGCAAGTTAAAATCTTATAGCAAAAACGGCTGTTTTCTACTTCTATTTTGCCCGAGGCAAGAAGTGCTTCGTAATCAACGGGGCGCACAATGCGCTTTGTTATCATCCGCTTGCGACCGCTTGACATTCTCTTCAGCTTTTCCCGTATTTCGGGCTCAAGGAGGGCGTCTTTGCAGATAGTGATTACTCCGTCATAAACTCTATCCTCGTTCCTATACCTTTTATCATTTAAGTTATACGGACAGTATTCGAATATCAGCATTTCCTCATCCTGCAATACCAGTCGGGCATCGCCACCAATTCCTATGCTCATCTTATTCCTCCATTTTATTCAAAGAACGCATCACAAATCACTGTCATCAAATTCATCAAAGGACTGCTCCGGTCGAAGACCGAAAAATCTTTTTAATGCAAGCTCTTCCATTTCCTTGCTTCCGTCAAGCACACAATGCATCGACCGACTCGCACAGCTTACTCCCTCAAAGACGTCGATATATTTAATTTCATATTGCTCAACGTCGTTTCTCTCTCCGTTATTTATGTCAAAGACGAGCAAGTCCGCTCCGCTCGGCGACTTGCCGAGACTCGGCACTCCTTCAAAGAGCACTCCGTCGATAGTACGAAGCTTGACGCACTTGCCAACGTATTCCCGTATCGGGGCAATCTCGCTCTCCAGCGGCTCAATGCTCACGATATCATCCTCGCATAATTCGATATATTCCTTTTTGACGTTTTCAAGGCAGGCGTAGCATAAATAGGTGCCATCTTTACCGGTTTTGTAGATAAAGTGAACCCTGCCGCAAACAACGTTTCCACCAACGTCAGTTATTTCGACCCTTCTGCACTCTAGGTCACGACATTCCTTCAGCTTCATCCGCGCCATCCTCCTCTTCACTTTTTGCGAACATTCTTTTCGCTTGGAATATTGCGTCGAAGAGAAGGAGGAGCGCGCTTGCGCCGAGGGCTATGCGAAGGGGGATGGTCAGTCCGAATATTGCGATTAAGACGTTAAGCACCGCTAATGAGATATAAAAAATTTTGTCCATAGTTTCAGGCTCCTTTTTTTGTTTTTTTAACTACGCCCTAATTATAGTCTAATATGTGTCCGTTAAATAGGACTCGATCAGAAGGATAAAAAAAGGAGCAAGTCAAGGTGACTTGCTCCTTTTGCGTAGAACAAAAAAACTGACAGCTTGGGCTATTTATTTTCCTTCAGGTGCTCCTTGACAAGTCGAATCTGCTGTGCCAATTGGCTAATCTTCTGGAACTCGGCGTTGTCTAAAATTGCATCGCGCACTATATTGCCGCCGATTTGAGTTGATGTATTCAAGTATCTTGCCCAGCCGTCCCAATCCTCTTTGTTGAACAGGGCGGGCTTTTGTGCCACGTAGCAGCAATACTGATATACGGCTTGAATATGGTCAATATCCTTTGCGATTCTCGCATTTATATTATTCGAGCCCGCGGTCTCGGAGGCATTCCAAAGGGAAATGAGGTTTTCGGCAGTCTTCGCGGGGAAAAGCTGCTTTATATAACTCGCGACTGCCGACTTCTCTATTTCCTTTTGCTCGGGGCTCTTTTCTCCCGGGACTATATCCCCGATTATTGCCTCGCCGACATCATGAACAAGCAACAGTCTGAGAATCTGCTCCTTATCATATCTTCCCTCAAGCTCGCTGTCGCCGTCGTATTCCTCGGGCAAATAGATTGATGCCATCAGCCACGCGTTATACATATGGGTGGATATGCTCTCTGCGTCGTTCACGCCGCGCTGAAGCCACCCTGTGCGCGCCTTACTCAGGCGCGTGGTCAACTCGAAGTATCGAGGGTTCTTGTTAAGGCTGCGCTCAAAGCCGTCGCGGATACGGTAGAAATAGCTCATGACCTCGCGATCCAAGCCACACTGCCTCTTTTCAGAAAGCTCTAAAAAGCTGTTCAGGAAAAGCAGGCACTTTTCCTGCATAGAGCTCATGTTGTCGAAGCACCTTGCCGACCTTTTGGTAATCAGCTCACAGTATGTAAACATATTTAACGTTATCATACAAACCTTTTTGCCAAAGTCATTCTCATTTTCAAGGTCAGCCTCCAGCTCCAAGCCGAGCTTTCGCAACGTGTTTACTCCCTTATGGGGTAAATCTGTCAGAACCACCCCGATCAGGGATTTGTGTCTATCCTTTTCTTCAACCGTTACGTCACCGTAATAATCCAGATGATATCCCACGTTGACATCGGCAGCTACGCGGTCAGCAATCAATAGCTTCAGGTACTCATTCAGGGCACCCTTATTTCCGCGCTTGATCATATCCACCAGTACTGTGCGAAGGAGGAAATGGTTTATTCTTACGTCATCACCCTCGGGGCTTTCTGCCCTGGATTTTGAAACAGCCTCCTCAAAGCACGACTTAAGGCAACCGAGTATTTCACCGACAACGTCCTGCTGCCTTTTTTTCAGAATTCTCTCGGCATCCGAGGGAACTCTTCCAATCAAATAGATAAGCTGCGCTATTGTTTTTTCTCCGAATGAGCTAGCACCCGTCGGAGAGAGCTTGTCAAGGTTGTTGTAAACGTATAGAACCAGCTTCACCCATTCATCGGGAGTCAGCATGGCTCTGAGGAATCTGTTGATGGAATTTGTAAGCGCGACGTCGGGCAGCAAGGCTTCTGTGCCACCGTAAAACGCCTGCTTCAAGCAATTGTGATAGTATTTTGCAACGAGGTAGTCTAAAAGGCTTCTGTGCTCTACTGCAAATTTCCACCAGATCGACCTTCTCGGGAAAGCACTTACGCTCTCGTCGTAGTCATAAAGAAAGGCCTCGTGAATGCATTCCTCATCTACGTCCGCTCCAAGATATTTCGCATAAATCTGGGCGAGGGTTTCACTGATTCTCTTATCAACAGCCTTTGCATCTACGTAGTTCAGTATCTCCTTCAGATTGTAGGCATCCAGCGCAACGAATCTCAAATCAATAAGCTGATCACGCACGTCCTTGGGATCTCTTTTGTTGCATCTAAAAATATCTATGCAGTTGCCTATGAATTCCTCCGATTCGCGCTCTCTGTCCAGGTTCAGAGAAGAGATTTTAATTACGTTTTCGTAATTCTTTTCCCAGTTGGCGAGGTCTCCGCAATATTTTCTGTTTGTTGCTGCAATTAAGGTATCCACGCCCGTGACAATCCAACATTTATTGCTTCTGTTGTTTATAAAGCTGGTTATCCTGTTATACACATCCTCAAGTCCGCAGACAAAGCTACGCACATTATCAAAAATGATGATGGGAGCCTTGTTATCCTTGTTTGCGAGTCCTACGATATTTCCGAGCTTATTCAAAAGTCCGTCTACCGTGAGCTCCGTGCCGTAGGCAAGCCTCACAGTGCCGTTGTTTTCGTACCTTGCCATATCTATATAGATGGGTAAGATCGTGGCTTGCTCGGTACTATCGAGGTTTACCGAGTGTTCATCTCTCTCACACGCTTTGTGATAAAGATACAGATATATATACTGCAGAAGTCTGTTTTTGTATGAGCCTACCGGACCTCTTAAAAGAAGAAGCTGCTTATTTTCAATCTGCTCGCGCTTTTCTATAACGTCGAGAACAAACTGCCCGAGGTGCATCCCTTCCTTCAACACCGTCAGTCGTCCGTCCTTTGCCGTGTTGTCGTTCAGGGCTGCGTGACACTTAACTGTATGGATATCCTTATATATTCGGGAAAAACGCTCTATCTCGAAGCCGAGATCTTTTACAAGCTCGGCAGAGCTCTTGCCGCTGTTGACGTTGAGATACTCCTTTATGCTCGAGCAAAAATGACTCCCCGAAATGGCATGCGCAAGCTGCTCAAACGCATCGATTTTTTCACTTGCGAAAAAATCCACTGAATTGGATGAAGAATTATTATTCGGCTCCTTATTCTGACTGAACCGATTTTTCAGACTATTTTGAAGTGCGGTGGGGTCGGTTTGTGGCTTCATTTTGCTTTATCTCCGCTTAATCTTTTTTTGCTTTTAATATTCTCTCTATCTTGTCAATACGGCTTTTAATGTCGCATTTTTCCTCTGATATCTTCTTGCCCAGATACTCCAATACTGCCACATCATCATTATGTATACCGATGTAATTCGGCCACTGAGCATCCTCCAAGGTACAATCCTCCAGCTCATAGCTGCAGCATTTAGCAAAGAAAATCAAGGCGCACTTATGCTCTCTTTTCAAGGGTTGTATAGTGGTATGCTGATTCATACCGTATTCATCTCTGGCATTTACAATTATGTTTGAAACGGTTTCTGCATTTCGCATCGTTGCCGAAAGATAAACGTTCAGGTTAGCTATATCGGTTGCCAAATCACATATTACCTTGGAAAGCGCAACCCTTTTTTCCCAGAAGAAATAGCGCGGGAGATTGTGAATTATCGACATCGACTCATGAGAGCCTATTATTCCGTCGAGAATCGGGGTCGGCAACGTATCACCCGGCATGACTCCGTCTATCGAGCCGATTTTTTCTGTCATGCTTCTAATTTCATCAAGCTCCGCCCACAGCACGCTCGTCAAAGCATCATACCTTTTCAGGTGGATAAGTCTTGCGACTATTATCGAATCTAACAGAGTAGCAATCAAAATACCGAAAAGACCTCCAAAGAAGTCCGGCAACAGCATCAGATACTCACTGCTGTCACCTGCAGCCAGCTCTCCCGAAAAGCCCTCCCACGTTGAAAAGAGAGAATATACGAGCTTTAAAATCCAAGGAATTACAACCGTGGAAATACAGAATATAAGAATCAGGTATGCTATAAGGACAGCTCTGTGCCAAAAAACACTGTAATGCTTTATCTCTTCGTTCTGTTTATTCTGCTTATCCTTTTCATTCGACATTTTAATCTCACCCCCAAATTATGACAAAATTATACCACACTTGTCATTTCCAGTCAATAGCGATTGTAAATTAGTTATGAATTTTCGGGTGATATTTCAACCAAAATCGTTTGAAACGGACAAAATTTGAGCGGATAAAAAACGTTATGTCATATTTGAGCACTTGATTTTTCCTATGGATGCGTGATATAATTGAGGTGCAAGGAAGTCAAAGGGGAGCAAAAATATGATTTATACGGAATTAACCAAAAAGGCACTGAAGCTATGCTTCGAGGTACATAAAAACCAGCTTGACAAATCGGGGATGCCTTACGTTTTTCATCCGTTCTATCTGGCAACGCAAATGTCGGACGAGATATGCACCGTTTGTGCCCTCCTGCACGACGTTGTGGAGGACTCGGACTATACCCTTGACGATATACAAAAGCTGGGCTTTCCGTCAGAGGTGACGGACGCATTGTCAATGCTGACACACGATGCCGCCACCCCCTATATGGAATACGTCAGAGAGATACGCACCAACCCGATAGCAAAAAGGGTCAAGCTCGCAGATCTTATGCACAACAGCGACTTGTCACGGCTGGACACCGTTGACGAAAAGGCACTGAAAAGGATAGAAAAATACAAGATGGCAATAGAGCTTTTGTCCGAATGAGGGCTATTTGCAATAGAAAAGAAGCACACCGACGCGGTGTGCTTCTTTTTTACGGTATTATTGATGAGAATATGCAGCATTTTAGCGCTTCTCCATACTGCTCGACGGGAGTGCTCTTCCCTATTCAAAAACAGATATGTTTCCTATTCTGGCGCATCTGTCGACATATTCCTCGATGTGAGAATTCATGCCGACGGTTTCTGTAACCTCAAGCATTATATATCTTGCCTCACTCGGGGGGAAGGTCTCTATGTTTTCCTCTCCCAGTGTGCGGCAATTAACCCGCTTTACAAGGGTGTATTCCTCACCGTCGCAGCTCAGGTAGATGTTATAACGAGAGAGAAGGCTTGGTGACTCGTCGTGGGTATTCCAGTCGGGAGCCTTGCTCGAATCTCGCACCACCCGGTGGGGATAATAGCCAATAGCCGAAATTCTTCGGCTGCTTTTCATATCGATAATGATTTTGGGAGTTTTTGTTTTCGCGGTATAGCTATTATACGGATTGCCGTCGATAAGTTCGGGCGCGGATTCACCGTCTGCTGTCGCTGTGAATGTGCTCATATCAACGGGAGTGAGAGTCGGCGGCGCAACTCCTTCATCAAAAGGTCTGCCGCACCAAACGGGCATGGACCATGTTTTTCTTCCGCATCCGTCAACAAGACGCAGATAGAAATATCTTGCGGTGTCTGACTTTATTTCAAGCTCCGTAATTCTGTCGGTTATACTGCAGCGATGAGCCACCTCTCCGTAGTCGGTAATTATCTCGCAGAGGGTCGGCATGGCAGACATATCCGGCTCAAACAGGTCGAGCTCAATTCTGAAGCGGTAGGTATCTGTCGGCGCAAGCTCCGTCGGAGCAACGCTTCCGTTTACCGAATATTTCAGCTTTACCCTACCCGATTCGGTAGCATAGAATCGGCAGGCACGCAGAGCCTCGTGAAATGCCTCGCGGCTCTTTTCCTTCGCTATTACCACGGTTTTTCCCGGGCAAAAGCCGAAGCCCCAATCGGGTCCGTGGCAGTCGCCTGAGCAGGTTGTGCTAAGTCT
Organism: Clostridia bacterium; assembly: GCA_017403155.1. Classification (GTDB taxonomy): domain Bacteria; phylum Bacillota; class Clostridia; order Oscillospirales; family CAG-272; genus UBA1740. Next base: position 131,529 of record JAFQOP010000012.1, read on the forward strand.
GAAGCCCGCATCAAGCGCCGAGGATATTGCATACTCGTGAAGGATATTTTCCTTAAACGGCGTGCCGCTGCCCATTTCTATGCCTCGCACGGTCCTTAGCATAATATCGGTGGCTCTCTTTGGAAAGTCAAAATTCCATATTCCGGGTGTGCTATACCCCACAACGTGAGGATGGGCAAAAATCGCAACGGGCATGGGAGAATAAGTCATCTCTCGCTCAAACGCTTCCCAATCGCTTGTCGCGGCGTAGCCCGCAGAGCCAATCACCACAAGCTCGCCCGAGCGTCTGTGCTCTATCCCGAATCTATCGGGCTCAACGTATTCTACCTCCGACTCCGCGCCCGCCATAACTACGGGCGAAAGAGTGTGCTCGGCATACTTAAAGCCTCGATAAAAATCCCTGTCCGAGGTGACGGCGGCATGATCTGAAATTACTGTGAGATCAAGGGCACCGTCTGCCGCAACTGCACTGATATAATCGGGAATATCCTCCGTTTTATGGAGGGCAAAGAGGTCGTGATCATGCTCCGTCGAGGTATGCGCGTGCAGGTCTGCTCTGTAATAATTGAGATTTCCGTCAGAAATCAGCATTTTGTGGGATGTGACCCTTGCCTCGTATTTTTTGCCGAGATACTCTGCGCAAACAAAGCCGCATCCCTCACCCCAGACCGAAACAAGTGCCACGTTTCTCGGAGAGAGCTCGTCGCCACAAAAGGCTCTCACTCCGGCTACCTCACCGTCGGCGGACCATCTGACATCAGACTCGCTGTTTATACCGTCACCGACAAGCTCAATCGGCAAAACGTCTCCAACGTAGGTTTCTATGTAATTCTTCGATAGGCTTATTACACCCTCGTTACGCATAAGAGCACTCCCATTTTTAACCAATAAATTACCATTATACCGGTATTATATCACCGTTGATTTTGGGTGTCAAGAAACAAAGCAGCAATTTCTATATTCTTGCTACTCCCGTTTTAACTGCCGCATCGTAGACAGCCTTTGCCACGGTCCTTCCTACTCGCTCGTCGAATGCCTTGGGAATTATATATTCCTCGCAGAGCTCGCTATCGCTTACAAGGGAGGCAATAGCGAAAGCCGCCGCCCTTTTCATTTCTTCGTTTATTTCGCTTGCCCTTGCATCAAGTGCACCGCGGAATATGCCCGGGAAAGCAAGCACGTTGTTTATCTGATTGTTGAAATCGCTTCTGCCCGTGCCGACGACTGCGGCACCTGCGTCAAGAGCAAGCTCGGGAGCGATTTCCGGCACAGGATTTGCCATCGGAAAGACTATCGCTCTGTCAGCCATTGATTCTATCATTTCTTTGCTTACGATGTTTGGCGCGGAAACACCGATAAACACGTCTGCGCCAACCATAGCCTCTGCAAGAGTGCCGTCGAGCTTATCCTTGTTCGTTATGCCTGCAAGCTCTGCCTGAGGCTCTGTCATTCCAGCCTTGCCGTCAAGGAGCGTGCCTATCTTGTCGCAAACCACAAGATTTTCTACCCCCATTCCGATGAGGAATTTGGCAATAGCTATACCTGCGCTGCCTGCACCGTTTATAACTATTCGAGCGGTGGAAAGCTCCTTTCCAACAACCTTAAGTGCGTTTATAAGTGCCGCACCCAGAACGATAGCCGTTCCGTGCTGGTCGTCGTGAAAAACGGGAATGTCACATATTTCCTTCAGCCGCCTTTCAACCTCAAAGCAGCGAGGCGCGGAAATGTCCTCGAGATTTATGCCGCCAAAGCTTCCGGAAATAAGATAGATAGTACGCACAAGCTCGTCGACGTCCTTTGTTTTTATGCATAGAGGAATAGCGTCAACGTCTCCGAACGTTTTGAATAGAAGTGCCTTTCCTTCCATAACGGGCATACCTGCAACGGGGCCAATATCTCCGAGCCCCAGCACAGCCGTTCCGTCGGTGATGACCGCAACGGTATTCCATCTGCGGGTCAACAGATACGACTTGTTTTCGTCCTTTTGTATCTCAAGACAGGGGGTTGCCACTCCCGGTGTATAGGCAAGCGACAGGTCTTCCTTACTTTTTACCTCTACCCTTGCCGTTACCTCAATTTTGCCGCCCCATTCATAATGCTTTTTAAGAGATTCCTCTGCGTAGTTCATTCTCTTACTCCTCCCAGGGAAATACGTACTGCGTGAGACCGAGCTCGTTTCTTACTTTTATCATCTCCGCCTGGACCGACTCGTTTATCGGAACACCGGTCTCGCGGCGGGAGAGCCATATTTCATATTCCTTCTCGCCTGCGGTGTAGATTCTGCTCTCGCCGGGCGCTTTTTTCGATGCTCTGATTGCACGGAGGATATCGCCCGCCTTCCTTCGGCAGACCTCTTCACCCATAAAATGCTCGGTATCGATAGCAATAAAGAAATGACCGAGGTGATAGGGGCGGATATTTCCGTTTTCGTCCTTGCCGTCCAGGTCCTTTCCGTACATACCGTCCTGCAATACGGCGCTGAGCATCTCAACAACGAGAGCAAAGCCATAGCCCTTGTAGCCGCCGAGCGCCTCACCGATACCTCCGAGGGTGGTGAGAGCGGCAGTGCCGTTGCGGATTTTCTTAAGTGCAACGCCGGCGTCTCCCTCCACGGCATTTCCGTCAATATCTATGATAGTACCCGGGTGGACAGGCTCGCCTATACGCTCGTAATACTCAACCTTGCCGTTTTGAGTGATTGAAGTGGCGCAGTCAAAGATAAAATCAAAGGGCTCGTCGGTGGGAATACCAACCGTGTACGGGTTTGTGCCAAACATTCCCTCAACGCCAAAGGTGGGCGCAACCGATGGGCGCGCATTTGTACCCGTCATACCGATACAGCCTGCCTTCGTTGCCATGGTGGCATAATAGCCTGCTATACCGTAGTGGCAGGAATTTCGGACTGCAACCATACCCATACCGTACTTTTTTGCCTTCTCTATCGCCATCGTCATTGCACGATGACCTATCACCTGCCCCATTCCGTGGTGACCGTCAACAACTGCGGTGGTGGGGGTTTCCTTTATTATCTCAAAATCAGTGACGGGCTGCTGTATTCCCGCCTTTATCCTATCGATATAAATGGGCTTAAAGCGGTTGCAGCCGTGCGACTCGATACCTCTCTTATCGCTCTCCAGCAGGACGTCGGTGCATATCTCAGCGTCCTCTCGCGGCACCCCTGCACCGACGAAGGCATCGGTTATAAAGGCGTAGGCACAGTCCCAGTCAAGATTCATTTTTGGCATATCATTTTCTCCCCTTTTCTTTTGTTTTTTCGTATGCTTGAATTTTGTGTCTTACTATGCTATAATATAACCAACTTGAGCGAATTTGTCAACATCGGCAACAAAGATTGAGCGAAAGACTCATGAAAACGATAATAATTAAGTCAAATAGTGAACGAACAATCACACGTGAGGGGAATTCCAAATGGCATTCAAGGAAAGAGAAACTGCGATTTTAGAGTATCTTAACGAGCATAAGGAGGCGAGCATTTCCGAGCTTTGTGCGGCTTTTTTTGTCAGCGAGCCGACTATGAGACGCGACCTCGCTAAGCTCAATATGGCAGGAAAGATAATACGTGTCCACGGTGGTGCGGCGCGCCGCAGCGAGCTTGGTGAGAATCTACCGCTGCCTATACGGGAAAAGGAAAATCCCGAAGCAAAAACTATTATTGCTAAAAAATGCCTTGATCTGATAAACGACGGGGATACCGTAATGGTTGACGGCTCATCAACTGCGCTTGCTCTTTTGCAGGAGCTCGGCGACAAAAAATCCGTAGTCGTGATAACAAACAGTGCCAAGGCTCCTCTCGTTCTTGCCAAAACGAAGGTTAAAACCCTAGTAACAGGTGGAGAGCTTGCCTCGGATACATATGTCTACGTTGGTAGCTATGCGGAGAGCTTTCTGCGCGCATTTAACGCAGATATCTGCTTTTTTTCGGTCAGAACATTGACAGAGGACGGTATGCTCACAGACAATGCGATAGAAGAAAATTCTGTGCGCAAGGTTATGCTGTCGCAGTCGAAGAAAACCGTTTTAATTCTTAATTCCGGGAAGATCGGCAATCCGTGCTTAAGCAATCTTTGCACCATTAACGACGTTGACTTTATAGTTAGCGAATGCGATATTTCTAACCGCTTTAAAGGGTTTAAGGAAAAATTTATTTGATAATATCTATACTTGCTTTGTTTGGGTAAGATGCAATCTGACGCATGCTGAGAAACAAGTGCGGCTGCAGACCTTGAAAATATGAGGCGAGAATAAAAAAACGACAAGTAGAAACCTGTCGTTTTTTGCTAATAACTGTAATTTTGATACAAACCGTGGGTTTTGACATTAAGCGGAAAGTGCAATCATCAAAAGTGCCAAAACAAATGCAATTAACACAGTTACCACAACTACACCTATTCCGATTAGCAGCTTGATTAGTAACGATTTTGCGTTCTTCATAAGCAGCAGCGAGGTTATTGAACTAATGCCGCCTAAAGCACCTCCGATTGCACCGCCAACAACCGGAAAAATAGAACAAAGAGCTGCACTATTTCCCCAAGTTAACAAAAAGATAAGCGGAAGAAAGGCGAAAACAAGTTCATACCACGTTGGTTTGGGAGAAACTTCAACAACATCATTGTCGATCTGCAATTTTAAACCCATAAGTCTACTTCCTATTATTACAACTTTTTTTTCTTCCGCCGTAAACTCCTTCTTCGAAACCGGTTGGGCGTGAACTCCGTTTATCGTCAACGTCTTTTTCCCGGTCCAAAAGCTTTCGTTGTAAACGATCTCGCCATAAATAGGATGTTGAACAAACTCTTTCATTGTGCTTCTCCTTTGTTATAGTAAACTGAATACATTACCATATTTTTTGATTTTGTTATACCATAAACAGTAGTATTTGTCAATAGCAAAACTAAAACCGCAATCCCTTTGTATCAGAATTGCGGTTTTTGCTTGTGAAGGGGCGATAAAAAAGATATTTTACCTTTTTATCAATGGATTTGAACCCGCGCGTACTCAATCACGGCGGAGCCGTGCATGGAATCCGCAACTTGTTGCGGTATGGAATATGTCGCAAGACAGTATGGAATCAAGCCGCAGAAAATACACCTTCGGTGATGCCATACACGCTAAAGCGCGATTCCATGCCAAGCCTGCGGCTTGGATAAAAAAACGACAGGTTGAAACCTGTCGTTTTTTGGCGGAGAAGAAAGGATTTGAACCTTCGCGCCGGTTACCCGACCTACACCCTTAGCAGGGGCGCCTCTTCGGCCTCTTGAGTACTTCTCCATAGAGCGCAGACCGCCGTTTCGTAGCCTGCCGAATAATTATATCAACTTTTTTTATCTTTGTCAATACTTTTTCCGAAAATACATTTTTATTTCTCTCATTTTTTCGTTTTTGTTATTGACAAGCGCGTACTTTTGTGGTATCATTGTTTATGCTTTGGAGATAAACACCTCCGGGGCTGCGCTGGAAGCGCGTCGAACTATCGATTTGCTTTCACAAATAACTTAATATGCGGATGTGGCGGACAAGCCGAACTCGGCGAAGCAAGGACATTTATGTCCTTGAGCGTTAGGGAGCGGAGCGAGTCTACGCCGCAGACTGCGCTGGAAGCGCGTCGAACTATCGATTTGCTTTCACAAATAACTTAATATGCGGATGTGGCGGAACGGCAGACGCGCTGGTTTCAGGTTCCAGTGTTGAGAGACGTGTGGGTTCAAATCCCGTCATCCGCACCAATGACCGAGAGTAATCTCGGTCATTTTTCTTTTTGCGGTTGATGGAGATGCAGAACCCACCCCCGAGGCTGCTTGAGCGTTGAGTTTTTGATATGCATGTGCCGAGGGGGGACGTTTGTCCTATGACAAACTCCTTGAGCTCGCCTTTGTTTCGCTTTGCGAGCGCCGTTTAATATCCCGTCATCCGCACCAATGACCGAGAGCAATCTCGGTCATTTTTCTTTTTGCGGTTGATGGAGATGCAGAGACAACTCACCGGACGGGTGATGTTAAATCAGACCTGCACAATAAGGCTACATCAAGCCGTCGCCCCTATAAAGTCTTCTGTACTCGGAGGGAGATAACTGTTTATACCTTCTGAACGTGCGGTGAAAATAAGAGGGAGAGGAAAAGCCTGCAGCGTAGGCTACTTCGGTGAGATTCATATTCCCTGCAAGCATTTCCTCGCTCTTCGACACTCTGACGAAATTGATAAAATCCCATAGGGTTATACCCGTGCTGTTTCGAAACAGACGCGAAAGATAGCTCTTATTGAGGCGGAGAAGCTCTGCACAATAGTCAAGGGATATCGGCTCGAAGAAATGAGAGTCAATATATTCAAAAAGAGGCACGAGCCTTTGCAGCCGATTAAAATCAAATGCAGCGCGCTCATCAGCAAGAATACCGCGACGGTGTAGCAAGGATATAACGTAATAAATATCCGATGTAGTACGGTAGTCTGCTGCTACACTGCTATCATCATATTGCTCTATCATATCGACAAGATGCGAGCTGAGATCGGCATAATCTGCATCGTCGGGATGAAAAACAAAAGCGGGCACAACCGTGCGCGCAAGAATATCCGAGAGATAGCGAAGCGCACCGCGGAAGGTGGACGGAATCTTGAACTGAATCATGTGCTGGACCGTGCCATCAGCGATCGGCTGCGTGGCGTGCGGTATACCTTTATTAAAAAAGATAATATCTCCCGATTGTGTTACGTGCTCCTCTCCCTCAAGCCGATTTTTCATTCTTCCAGCTTCAATGATGAGGAACTCAAGCTCAGGGTGAAAGTGCATAGGCACCCCACTGTTGTTCGCGGAAAAAGGCTTGCCCCGAATGCATTTTATGGGGCGGTTCGGATTTTTATAAAATATCTTTTCGTTTATCATCTTTTCTCCAAACGTCAATATTGTGCAAAAAATAAGCAATATTTAAGTTGTTGAACGTAAATTTTTTGTGCTATTATGAATATAGCACAGGTTAACGGAAAAATCAAGTCTAATCTTATGGAGGAAACCCAAATGGCAAAAAAATGCAACGACCTTGACGCTTTCAAATTTGATCAGACGGTCGAAACAATTGATACGACGAAGAAAATTCGCGTAGGCATCATCGGTACGGGATGGATTGCAGGAACGCATGTTAAAAACTATCTCGAGATGCCTGACGTGGAGATCGTTGGCGGCGCTGATCTCATCGAAGGAAAGGCAGAGGAATTCTTTGCTTCCTATGGACTGAACGATGTAAAATGCTTTCGTTCCCACAAGGAGCTGATAGATGCAGGAATTTGCGACGCAGTCAGCATTTGTACCTACAATTCAACGCACGCAGAATGTACGATCTACGCGCTCGAGCACGGCGTACACGTTCTTCTTGAGAAGCCCATGTGCGTAACACTTGATGAGGCGGTGGACATTTGCAAGGCGGAAAAGAATTCCGGCAAGATTCTCTCCATCGGATTTCAGCCTCGCTTCGATTCAAATATGAAGATGGTAAAAAGGATTGTTGAATCGGGCGAGCTTGGTAAAATATATTATATTCAGACTGGCGGCGGTAGAAGGCGCGGCATTCCTACCCCATTCGGCACCAGCTTCATTGAGAAAGACAAGGGTGCAATCGGAGCGCTCGGAGATATTGGCTGCTACTCATTGGATATGGTTTTGAATGCTATCGGTTATCCGAAGCCGCTGACCGTTTCGGGCTATGTTTCCGACTTCTTCGGCAAGAATCCCGAGTATTTCAGATCCGAGGGAAAGCCCGAAGAATATGCAAGAATCTTTGGTGTTGACGATTTCGGTGCTGCATTCATTCGCTTGGAGGGCGGTATAATTCTCGATTTCCGTATTGCGTGGGCAATGCACCTCGACACCCCCGGTGATACAATAATTATGGGTACTGACGGTAGCCTCAGAATCCCCTCCACAGAGTGCTGGAACGGTTCGATTGGCGGACCTCTGAAGCTCTATAAGAGAGTGGCAGGCACTGACGTTATCACAGAATTCCCGCTGGCAACGCCCAACAAGCACGATAACTTCTATCTGAAGATTCGCTCCTTCCTCGATGCTATTAAGAATGGCGGTGAGTCTCCAGTTCCCTCTTCCCAGATTATCATCAATCAAGCTCTGATTGACGCTATCAACAAATCCTCAAATCTTTGCCGTGAGATTGAGGTAAATATTCCTGAAATATGAGGAGAAATATTATGAAAAAATTTAAGATTGGACTCCAGCTTTACAGTGTCAGAGAAGATATCGCCAACGACCTCGTCGGCACACTCAAAGCTGTTAAGGCTGCTGGATATGACTATGTAGAAAGCGCAGGTCCCGGCTTCTACGGTCTCGATGCAGAGGAGGCAAGGAAGGTGCTCGACGAGTGCGGACTCACCTTGGTATCCGTACATACCACAGACACATCGGAGAATAATCTCACGTTTCTTAATACTCTTGGAGTAAGGAACCTCACTATTCCCTACTATTCAATTGACAACTACAAAGAAGACCTTGACGGAGCGCTGAATTACTTCAACGAGTGTGCCGAAAAAATAAGGAATTACGGCATGCGCCTCTTTTATCACAACCATGACTTTGAGTTTGAACAGATAGACGGAAAGAAGATCATTGACAGAGTATTCACCGAAACAAACGAGGGAGCTATCGCACCTCAGTTCGACGTATGCTGGGTTACATACGGAGGCTCAGATCCCGGAGAATACATTCGTAAATATGCCTACAAGAATATGCCTATGGCACATCTCAAGGACTTCGTCTGCAAGGGTGTTGTCAAGGGCGCGGTCTACGATCTTATTGAGCAAGGTCCGACAAAAAAATCAAAAGAGGAAAATCTGTTTCGTTTTAAGCCCGTCGGTCAGGGTGTTGTAGGCTTCGACAACGTGCTTGCCGCTGCTGAAGAGGCAGGAATCGAATATCTTATTGTCGAGCAGGACAATTCCTACGAAACGCCTGCGCTTGAAGCAGCAAAACAGAGCCGAGAGTTCCTGAAGAATACCTACGGTATATAAGTAGATACAGCACCGCGGCATAGACAAAAAAGGAGATTCGTCAGAATCTCCTTTTTCTTGCGAAATATTGGCAACAGTACTTGACAAATTGGCAAGTCTGTGATATAATACTTACAGAATGCACAAGATGCATCGTAGAGCCAGAGCCAGAAAGGAATATTACCATGAGCAAGGACCTAGGTAATCGAATAGCCGAAATGCTATCAAAAAGAGGAGTTACGCAAAAAGAATTAGCATCAACCATCGGCGTTACGGAAGCGGTTATTTCGAGATATGTTTCCGGCGAGAGGGATCCCAAGCCCGAAACCATTGCGAATATCGCAACAGCTTTACGCACTACATCGGATTATCTTCTTGGTATTGAAAATGAAGAATTCGATCACGCAAGAATTCGTCATATCATTGCCAGGAATGCGTCACAAATGACACAGCAAGAAAAGAAGGACTTGATTAATGCTCTGTTCGGGGAGGATTAACGGCTGATATCAAACTCTCTTCGCGATGATGTGAAGAATAACATTAAAAAATCATTAAATTGTTTATATGAAGGCGAGGTACTTATTATGTTTACTACGGACGGTTGGGGCGTTTTTCTTGAGGAGCAAATTACCGGCGCACTAGAAAATCTGATATCAGATGAAAACATCGATGAGGAAGGACTAGCCCTTATCGAAAAAATAAAAGAAAGCATCGAGATGTTCAAAAGGTTCCAGGAAGGCGACGTCCCGGAAAATGAAAAAGCAGTGCTGATTCTTCAGCTTGAAGCTCTACAACTAGAGATACTTGATTATAGTCTCAAGGATCGAAGAAAACGAATATCTCCTGAAGATTTGCCCAACAGACTTGAGACGCTTGGTCTTCTTGATGCATATAAAGAATGGAATGAAGATTTGTTAAAATACGGTTTTACAATGGATGAAGTCATCGAGGAAGATCTGATGGAATCTAAAAAGCTGTCCTATTACTATATCGGACATTTTGCCGTTGAAGGGGATCATGATGATGTTGTGTTTTGCTTGTCAGCAAAAATCACCGAAGACGGTCTTACGGTTGGATATTGGAACAGCAAGTTTTCTGTTTTATATTTGGGATACTATGATGAAAATGAACCGTTAAGGAATCCCGAAGGGCTAGAGAAAGTTAAATCCTTTCTCGTTAAGCATAAAGAATTTCTTCAAGACGAGTGTATAGAAGTATGTAATGATGGATGTTTTCAAATGCATTTTAAAATAAATTCACGCCCTCATTTTTCGTATCACACAAGAGGAGCATTTATTAAATTTGCGGTATTGCTTGATAAAGAATTGCAAAGGAAATATCCTTTTGAAAACATCAAAGGCTACGAGATGCGCAGTCAAGTAAAGCTCGCCGAAACTATCGAAGATTTTGAGAAATTTGACCCCTCTAAATCTTATGCATACAAGCAAATTCGCAACAGCGAATCTCTTGATCATCAGGATTTGCTAGATCTTATCATAATGAGCTCCTACAAAATTACACAAGAAGAAGTAATTGAGAATTTCCATGAATTTTCGAGTGCTCTTATGGCACACAAAAAAAAGGAAAGGGAGTATAAAGAGCAACAAGGTAAAAAAACCACTTCGCGACCTTATTGGGTGAAAATAGACGGTAAAGAATATTCCGAAGAGGAATACGTTGCTTTACTTGTCGATGAGATCAGAGGCATGTCAATCGAGGAATTTGAGAATCACAAGGATCAATTATTTGACCTTTAATTCTATTTTCGGTGTTAAGAGACAAAAACGCAATGCCTTCTATACCACAATCTCGTCCTTTTTCAACCGAGTCATAACCACCGGCCGTGCCGGTGGCTTGCGATAGCCCCCTTAGGGCGTAACACCGGCTCGGTGAGCCTATAGGCTCGTCGAAAAGTCTGCCAAGCGCGCAGATTTCACCGGCTTGCCCCTAAAGGGGTTGTTTTATTTGCCTTCTTTTGTCGGCTCACCCGTAAACGGGTCGATATACTCTTTTATGCTCAGTTGCTCCGCTTCTTTATCTTCGTGTAATTGATTCCTTATGTACTCCGCAATAGCCTTTTTATTGCGCCCTACTGTATCTACGTAAAACCCTCTGCACCAGAAATGGCGGTTTCCGTATTTATACTTTAAGTTCGCATATTTTTCAAAAATCATCAGGCTGCTTTTCCCTTTAAGATAACCCATTATTTGCGAAATGCTATACTTGGGCGGTACTGAAATGAGCATATGGATATGGTCTTTGCACGCTTCCGCTTCTAGTATCTCAATTTGTTTGTACTCGCATAGCTTCCTAAGCATATTCCCTATATCCGCTTTTATCTTCCCATATATTACCTGCCTCCTATATTTCGGGGCAAAAACTATATGGTACTTGCAATTCTATTTTGTATGTGCTAAACTATCTGTATCAAGTTTCACTACTTGATTCCTCCTTTGGTTTTTTAGTTTTGGTTGGCAGACCATCTCTATTCTACCAAAGGAGGATATTTTTGTCTACGCATAGCTAAAGCTTTTTGGAACCACCAGCCGGACTGGTGGTTTACGAGCGAAGCCTTTTTCGAAGTCTTCGCTATA
>JAFQOP010000013.1 GCA_017403155.1 Clostridia bacterium
AGAGCTACGGAAATATAATCAAGCGAAGCCGAGTCGATAAGCTCGCTTATCAGAGAGGCGCGCGCAGATTGCTCCGCGAGTGCACCGCCAAGCGGTGCAGGGTGCATAGCACCGCCGTCACAGACGGCAGACTCACAAGGAGCATAACCGGTCGGTCCTTCCCTACCTAACTTACAATTTAATACGGACCATTAGCTCAGTTGGTTAGAGCTACCGGCTCATAACCGGTCGGTCCTAGGTTCGAGTCCTAGATGGTCCACCAACAAAAGAGAGATAGCCCTTGCGGTTATCTCTCTTTTGTTTTGGCGGACTTTCCAGTCCGCGAGAACGTAGTTTTCGCAGGCGAAGCCAAGAAAATAGGTTCGCATTTCCCACTCGTAGATCGGCAAGCTTGCTTGCCAGGCGCAGAGTGTGGAAATATTGATGCTGCGCGTCAAAATCCTAGATGGTCGGCAGCCCTTGCGGTTATCTCTCTTTTGTTTTGGCGGACTTTCCAGTCCGTGAGAACGTAGTTTTCGCAGGCGAAGCCAAGAAAATAGGTTCGCATTCCCCGACCGTAGATCTGAAAGCTCGCTTTCAAGGCGCAGGTCGTAGGAATATTGACGCTCGCCGTCAAAATCCTAGATGGTCGGCAGCCCTTGCGGTTATCTCTCTTTTGTTTTGGCAACTTCCAATCGAACAAGCACACGCCACGTTGCCAAAACATATAAAATCCTTTATAGTACTTGAAAAATCTGTTAAAGTATGATATACTTAATCGTGCGACACAGTTGAATATTATTTTCGTCCGAAGTCTATGCTTGGTAAAAACGTAGGCTTTGCTTGTCATATCTTCGGACGTGAACTGTGTCGCAACAGAAGCGAAACTGCGTTTTTCGGTGCGTGGTTTCGACTGCGCACCTTTTTGACTTTAGGAGGATAAAAAAGTGAGGAAAATTGTTTCTGTCATTTTGCTTTTATTGATGATTATTTCCGTTTCTTCGTGTTCTGGTACAAATCCGTTAGATACAGTTACATTGAAATTAGAAGATACCCAAAGATGCAAGGATTGCTCGATTAAATTTTCTACATCGACAGATATGAGTGCCAGTTATTACATAACCCCTGAAGGATTTGAATGGGATAAATTGGAAGAAAAAGGTTATAAAATGAAAATAACTGTCTCCTACGATGTTTATTATAAAAAAGACTGGGATTTAGGATTTGGATATGCAGGCTCTCCTAAATACGAAGTGTCTGTTGTTAATTCCGACGGTATGGGTAAGATTGACGACAATATGCCAACCGAAACCGCTTCTCAAACAAGAACTCTTTCTTTCTCTTCGAAGATTGTTGATTTGAAAGATACAAGACTTGTACTAACATTTTCAACAGATAATATTCAAAACGTTATCTACTTCAAAAATATAGAAGTTGACTATCTGTGCTATAAATAAAGTAAGCCAACACAAAATACGTACACAAGGCGAGAAATATGAAAAGACTATTATCAATACTTGTTTTATTAACACTTGCGTTTTATTCGTTGTCATCTTGCGCAACATATGAATATCTCCCGAAGCAAACAGCAAATGAAATCCCCGAACAAAGCATAACCTATACCAATTTCACATTTGGAAATGTAATTCAAGACGGAAAACAAGCTGTGTTTTTCAATTTTGCATCCGATTATACTGTAACAAAAATGGAAATTGCGGGGATTCTATTAGACAAAGACGGAAATGTTATACATTCTTTTGACGAATCAATAACATTTGGAACTTCATCTTATAATCCCGAATTCGCTATTAGAATAGACAAGGAGCTTATAAAAAAAGCAACGAATGTTTCCTTTACAAAGATGAAAGCTTATACGACTCAAGAGCTTAATACAAGCACTAACGAAAAATTAAAACATATAGCTACTCTCAACAGTGCCACCATTGAAAATTTTTACGCATCGGGCTCGACAATAACGGTGACGAATCAAAAAATCAGCGTTCAAATGGATGATAACAATCAAAACGGTTGTGGTTTTCGATGGAATTTATCAGATGTAAGCCTAAAATCCAATACCAAGTATATAGTTAAGTTCGAAAATATTAGTGCAAAAGATATACATAACAAAAGCATTCAAATAGAAACCACATGGATAGATTCCACATATACTTGGCCAAGATATTATAACGTTAAAGGAAAGTGTTTTGACATAATTTCAAGCGGTGAAATATCGAATGATTACTACCAATTCTTGACTTCAAAAACATATGATGAGTATTCAATAGAGTTCTCTTTTAAGCACAATGTTGATAACGCCAAAAATAAAAATCTTTATTTCAACATTTGGGGAGTTAAAGGACAACTTTCGATTGGGAAAGTATCAATATACGAAATGACAAACGAATGAGATGGTTCGACTTTCGTTGAAGATGCTCCACCAACAAAAGAGAGATACCCCTTGCGGTTATCTCTCTTTTGTTTTGGCAGCTTCCAATCGAAGAAGCGAACACGCCACGGTGCAAAATTCAATTAAATCCTTATAATACTTGAAAATTTCAGTATACTGCTGTATAATGATAGCAACACGGTGTAAAACGCGCTTCTATGCACGCAATATTGCTATGCACCCTTTTGATTTTGGGAGGAACGAAAATGAAAAAGATTTTATTATCTGTTTTGTCTGTTTTACTGTTATTTTTGCTTGCTTCCTGTGGCATTAAATCCACTTGCAATCAATGTGGGGAGCAATGTGATGCAACGAAAAATTACTGTTCCAATTGCGGCGCAGCATTATCTGGCAGCGTTGACGAAAACGAAAAGGGATCGGAAGGATTACAATATCACCTAAAGAGCGACGGTACTTATTCTGTTGCTTGGGGAACCACGAATCTATTAGACAAAATTGTTATCCCTAAAACGTATAACGGAAAGCCGGTCACAGAAATAGAAACCAGAGGCATTGTCTCCCCCTGGAAGGCCAAAGAGGTCGTTATTCCCAATACAATTACTACAATTAGCGAAAGAGCTTTTGCTTATTTTCAATATTTGACAGATTTTGTTGTTCCGGAGCAGATTGTAAGCATTGGAGCAGGGGCATTTCACGGGTGCGTTAACTTGAAAGCTATAACTCTTCCCAATACAATAAAAACAATAGAAGCAAGGACTTTTCAATTTTGTATTAGCTTAGAAGAGATTTTTTTGCCGGATTCTATTGAAGAAATAAAATACGAGGCTTTTGTTAATTGCTATCAATTAGCCTCAATTACAATTCCCGATTCAGTTAAAGCTATAGATAATACTGCGTTTAACAGTTGCGGCAGGCTTGTTGAGATTATTAATTACTCTAATTTAAATTTTGACAATTATTTCAACAAAAGAATAGTTCATCAGGGCGAATCCTTAATTAAGAACGTGGATGGATTTAAATTCATCACTATAGATAATACGAATTATCTTATTTCTTACGTTGGAGGTGATGAAAAAATTACTTTGCCAAAGTATTATAACAACTCTACTTATGAATTGCTTCCATATTACTCGTTAGCGTATTTAACCAATTTCGGTTATCCTTCTTCGATTAACGTAACGGAAGTGGTGATTCCCGAAACCATAACCGTAATATCTCCGGCTTTGTTTCATGAGACGAGAAATTTAATCAAAATCACTCTCCCAAAAACTATAACAAGCATCGGGGAGGATTTCGGAAGAGAAACCGGTATTTCCGATATATACTATCTTGGAACCAAAGAAGAATGGGAGAAGGTAACATTAGAAGAGGGCTGGAAATACGATATAGGAAACGCAATCATCCATTGCACCGATGGAGACCTTTCGTGATGAACAAAGCGAATAACTGCTAACCGATTCAATTATAGATACAAAAAACGAGCAAAATAAAGAAAAGGTAAATAATATGAAAAGAATAGTATCATTTATACTGTCCGTGTGTTTGCTCTTTGGAGTGCTCGCGGCACTCGCCTCCTGCGACGGTGCTGTGACCACCGTATCAGCCGAGGAATGGGAGAGCGCGCTCAAGCGCGACAATTTCACCGTCTCGGGCTATTTGACCGAAAACGGAGAGCAGGAGTCCCTCGCCTTCAAGGCGGCAGAAGACGTGTATTACAGCGAAAATGACGGTCACTCCGCCTGGGTAATAAAGCAGGAGGAAGGCTGGTATATGTACCCCGACGGTGATGTAGACGGGCAGTGGCTTCCAAGCTTCGGTGCAACGGTGGGCTTTACGCTTATATCCTTCCGTCTGCCCGAATTTTCCGCTTTTACCTACGATGACAAGCTGAGCGCCTACGTTACGGCAAACGAGGATAATCCTGCTGCATATTACGAATACCGTGTTTATTTCTCCGATGGGGTTATCACCAAATTCGAGTCTCTCACCGCTGACGGTACAGTCACATATTCATATAGCTTTTCCTCCTACGGCACGACAAACCTCGCGCCGCCGAGCGAGCTAACCTGACGAATGCTTTAATAACAAAAAAAGCAAGCGACACTGTCGCTTGCTTTTTTATTTGTCGGCTGCAGGTTATGCACCGAAGCTGTAATTGATGTAGGAAAGCATTCTTACCGCGTTGCCGTCCGCGTCGGTATAGCTGAGAGAGATGCTCGCAAGAGCGGTGCCCTCGAGCTGGACCGAAACAACTGCATCGGAGGGAAGAGCCGCACCGAGGACTGCCGCGGTGTCAGCCTGCTTAACGTTGATTCCGAGGGTGTACTCGGATACGATGTAATCGGTAATAGCGGCATTGTCGATGTCGAGCTTGATGCCCGTAGCACCGAGATTCTTTGCAACACCGTGGGGGTCATCAGTGAAGTTGCCCTCAGCATCGGAAACGATGGTGCCCTGAACGATAGCCTTATCTTCAGCTACGTCAAGACCCGTGCTCTGCTCGTACATATATACGATAGTAGCGGTGCCGTTGGTGTTCTTAATGTACATATACTGTGCGTTAAGGAGAACGCCCTCACCGAAGTCAACCTCGATGGTGGTTATGTAATTGTTAACTGTTGCAGAGCTGTAAGCAGTAATAAATGCTGCGGCAGCCTCCGTGTAGGTGGGGATAACCGCCTCATCACAGCCCTCGCTGTCACACACGCCGTCCTTGTCTGCATCAACGTGATTGGTGCAGGGGGGAGGCGCTACAGTCTCGTCGCAGCCCTCGGTGTCGCACACACCGTCCTTGTCTGCATCAACGTGGTCAGTGCACTCGGGAGCTACCGCTGCACCGCAGCCCTCAGTATCGCAGATGCCGTCCTTATCAGCATCTACGTGGGCTGTGCACTCGGTGTCGCCGCAGGACGCAAGCGCGAAGGTGCATGTGAATGCGCATGCAAGCATAAGTATAAGTGAAAGTATCTTCTTCATAGCTTTATCTCCTATCCTGGATTATGCAACGAGGTCTATACGCTGAACGGAGTAGTCGTACTTAACCTCATAGGTTACAAGGCACTTGGGGAAGTTACCCGTTGCCTTGATGCCGTAGGAGATCGTGATGCCCGTTACAACAGCGCCATCGTTGGTGATAGAAACGGTTACTGCACTGTCGGTGGTGATAGCAGTGCCGAGCACCTCCTCAACGTTTTCCTTAGCTACTCTGAAGGTGAGAACGTTGTTATAGGGTGCCTCTACGTAGGTAACGTTCTGAAGAAGCGACTCGTCGAGATTGATTGCAATAGAGCCCTTAGCGGGAGCAAAGTTAGGTCCGCTGACCCATGTGTTTCCGTCTGCCGCATTTCTGCGTCTGCCGTAGCCCTGGAGGAACTCGTCGGTAATCGTGTAGGTAGTGATAACAGGCTTCTTCTTGCCGTTGGCATCAACTATGTCGAGAACCTCACGGTGAATAACCTCAACGGTAGCAACAAGGTTGTTGAGCTTACCCGTCTTGAGTGTGGAATCAAAGCCAAGCGAGTAGGCAACGAACTCCTTGCCCTCCTCGTCATACTCATAGAAGTTCTGCGTGCCGTTTGCCTGCACCATAAGAGGCTCACTGTTCGCATAGCAGAGAACTGTGTCGGCAATGCCCTGAGCGGGAGTTCTGGGAACGTCAACGTTTGCGCCGCAGTAGTCGCACACGTCATCGTTTTCTTCGTCGTAGTGTGCTACGCATACTGCCGCAGTGCATATATCGCATATGCCATTGGTGTCAGCATCGGCGTGTACCGTGCAAAGAACGCCGCCGCACTTATCACAGGTGCCGTCAGCGGGGTCAAGGTCTGCGTGAGGCATGCAGGCAAGAGCACCGCAAGTCTCGCACTTTCCGTCGTTGTTGGCATCGGTGTGGGTCGCGCAAAGAGAGGCTGTGCACTTATCGCACTTGCCGTCGAGATTTGCGTCAACGTGAGGTGCGCACACCTCAGCGGTACACTCGTCGCACTTGCCGTCGGTGTTGGCATCCACGTGCACCTTGCAAAGCTCGTCTCCGCAAACGTCGCAGATACCGTCAGCGGGAGCAACGTCAGCGTGTGCATCGCATCCGCAGCTTGAAAGCACTGCCAGAGACAGAACCGTAAGCGTGAGGGAAAGAAGAAGGCATATAATCTTTTTCATCGTCATTGTCTCCTTTCTGTCGGCTTACTCTGCCGCGCCCGTATTCACGGGAGCGTAGGAATAAGAGGTGGTTACGTTAACAACCGCGCCGTTTGCCGCAGTGTACTGAACTTCAATAGCGGAAAGACGGCCGCCTATGGTCTTTACGGTGAGCTTTACCGTGTCTGCGCTTACCTCGGCGCCGAATACGGTCTCACACAGCTCTGGAGTGAGCTCAGCGGTGAGGGTTGCACCGTCTCTGGACATCGTGTAGTCGGTGATGTTCTCAACAGTGATATTATTCTTCACGTTCACGTACTCGATTACGGGAGGCATGGAGAGCGCAACACCGTCGGTGAATTCCTCGCTCTCGGAGTGCTTGACATACTTGGTGTAAATACCGCCTGCGTAAACGATTCTCGTCCACTCGGTTATCTTCGCCTCGTCGCTGTCATCCTCAAAGGTTGCCTCTCTCTCGGAGGTAACGTCGTGAATGAAGCCGTCCTCGGTGATAGTCGTCCTGTAAATGGTTACGTAAGGTGTGTTGTCTACGGAGATAGAGGACATCGTCGTAATAACGGTGGGCTCTGCCGCAGCAATCGCATCAAAAAACGCCTTGTTTGCGGGCTCGACGGGCGCGGGCTCAACCGCCTCGTTACAGCCCTCGGTGTCACAAACACCGTCGCCGTCAGCATCAACGTGGTCAGTGCACTCGGGTGCGGGAATCTCCACAGCTGCGCCGCACTCGTCACACACGCCGTCCTTGTCTGCGTCGATGTGGGTCTCACATTCACCGCAGGAGACGAGCGCGAGCATTGCAGCTATCGCAACAAGCAAGCAAATTATCTTTTTCATCATAATACCTTGTGCCTTTCTATCGTATTAGATATATTAAACTAATATAATTATAACTTTTTGGCATCAAAAAGTCAATAGCAATGCACCCGATAGCCAATCGCCAAAGCGACGAATTTTATTTTAATTATTTATTAAAAAGTAACAAAATTCTCTCTCCTCGCTCCCTTTTGCAAAAAACTCCCCGAGCACGGACGGGCAAAGCCGACCTCTCGGGGAGTCTTTATACTTTTCACTTATTAATGATGCTGATATTCTCCGGTGAGATACCCGTAGTCTCGTATGCAATGGCGAGAATCTGCGCCGCCTCGTTTGCCTGGAGGGACTCCGCCTTTACTATGACGCTCACAGCGCCCTCGCTTATCACCGCAACACACTCCTCAAAGCCCTTTGCCTTCACGAGGGTCTCGATGTTAGCCTCGTTCTGCATATCTACGGCAATTTTCGAGATTGCAGCGGCAGCCTCTGCCTTTGCCTCCTCGGTCGCGTCCGCATTCTCGGTCACGAGCTTCAGCACGTCGATCGCCTCGTCTCTCTGCTGCTCACGGGAAAGAGCTGCGGCGCTGAAATAGTCATTCTCGGAGCCTGAGCCGTCCGCGCCAGTTTCGGTTGAGTCGGAGTAGTTGTTTTCCATGTTGTTCTCACCGTAGCCGAGCGAGCCGACGGGGTCGTAAAACCATCTGTAATTGAGGTATACCGCCAGACCGATGACGAGAACGGCGAGGACAAGCACGGCACTCTTGCCTGCCTTTGAGGTGAAGAGCTTTTTGATTTTTTCGGTTTTCATTGTATGCATTTCTCCTTATTTTGTTACTGTTAAAGCGTATGCCCGAGGGGCGCGCTATATTACATTTTTTATTTAATTTTCCAGCTTCGCCACGGACACGCGGTTTGCACCGATGCCGAAGAGCGCACTGACAAGCTCGCACAGCCTTGAGCGCACCTGAGAGCTATCGCCTCCCGAGCACACGATAGAAACGCCCATGACCTTCGGCGGCTTGCTCCCGACAAGGGAGCTGCCCTTGTAGGTGTTTTCCGCACCGCGCTCGAAGCTAATCATAACCCTGCATTTTCCGACCCCCTCGACGGAGGAGCATATATCGGTAAGCTCCCCCTCGAGCTGACGCTTGTATTCGTCGAGTGTCTGCTCCGTTTGTGCATCCCCCTTGTCCGAGGAGGCGGAGCTGATTATGAGAAGAAGCCCCAGCACCGCAAGCAGAATAATGCCGACCAACCTTTTCTTATCCTTGAATATTACGTTCAGCTTATCCCGATAGCTCAATTATTACCTCACATTCTCCGAGACCGCCCTCCTCGAGCTCCTCCTCAATTGCGCGGGAGTCAGCCGTGACGGCATCACCGGAAAGTACAATTTTTATTTTTTTTGCGCGCATTGTGCCAACGTCAAAGCCAACGGCGCTTACCGAAACGTCGGAGGAAGCAAGAGAATGCCCCTCGCACACCGCTCTCCTTATACCGAGGCAAAACGCATCCTCCGCGCATTCTGCGTACTCGGTGTCACCGAGGGGGATGTCGGTGTCCTGAATGCCGTCGAGAAGAAGAGGAATATCCTCATCCCCGAGCTCGAGCACCACGCGGATGATAGGACCGACGGAGGTGCAGGACAGTATTACAGCGAGAGCCACACCGAGTGTCCTGTCGGTCGGATTGTATGCAATGAAGGTTGCAACAGCAACGACAGCACACACGCAAATCAACGATATAAGATACTCATTCATGTCACTGAAGCACCTCCGTTTATAAACACCACGAGCTGAACAATGCATATCAGCGACGAGGCGGAAAAGGTGGCAATAAGTGCGTCGAGGGATGCTCTGAAGGACGAAAAACATCGCACGCCCCCCACCGAAGATGTAAATTCCAGAAATGAAATACATATCGAGAGCGCAACTCTGTAAAGCAAAAGGCACAGAAGCGGAGAAAGGCAGATTGCCACCGTTACGCCAACCGCGGCGGTGCCGACGGCGCCGCGCGCCACAGCCAATCCACCCCCGAGCGTGCCGAGCGCGGAGGCGACCGTCGTACCTACTATCGGTATTGTGCCGGAGGCGGCATAGCGCGCCGCACGAAGCAGAGCACTGTCGTGCGCGGAGGCAACCACACTCTGTATCGAGATTATTGCCGCAAGAACTGTGCTTATAATGCCTATCCCCCAAGAGAAGGTGCTCCTGATACCGCGGACAATGCCCCCGATTCCGCTTCCCTCCCCACCGAGTGCTCCGACGAAGGAAAGAGTGAAGGCACCGAGCGCTATCGGCAGAAGAATGCCGACGCAGCCGCGCTCAATCAGGGTGAGTACAAGGCTCATATTCAGAGCCTGCGTGCTCGCCGTGCCAACGGAGCCCGAGGCGGTGTTTATCGCCGTGAGGACGGGCATTGCACCGCTAAGGAAATCCACGACACCCACAAGAGCCTCACGCACTGCATCCGCAAGGGTGTATAATGCCGAAAAAATTGACACGGATGCCAGGGTAAGCACTGCGCAGGAGGTCGTTCGCTCCACTGATACGTCCAGACCCGCCAGCGGTCTTTCGCACATCGAAACTATGACGGCGAGGGCAAAGGAAAGGAGAAAGAATGAGGCAACGCGCCCCTTCTCGGCGCCGAATGCCGAAAGAAGCTCGGAGAGCAGCCACTCTACTCCTATGTACTGCCCTGCCCCACCCTCCATATCCGCACTCACGTCTATACCCTCGGGCACGGTTCCGTTGAACTCCTCCACAAGCTCCTGTGCCTCTGCCGCCGAGGCACACGTCCCGAAGAGGAAAAAGACGGCAAGCGCCACCGTCACCGCAAGAATTCCCTTTTTCATTTCAAAAGCTCCAATCCAAGGGTTACTGTTTCAAAGAAATAGGGGAAAGCAATAATCAGCATCTCCGCCCGTCCGACAAGGCTGACCGCTGAGGCAAGTGAAGCCTCCCCCATACTGCGGCAGACCTCACCGACAAGCCCCGAGAGGTAGCCGACTCCGACAACCTTCAGAATGTCCCGCACCGTTTCGGGTGCGCCGACACCCTCAGAAAGCAGTCCCAGCTCCTCGCTTAATTTCTCGGCATAGGGCATAAGCATACCGAGCGAGCCAACCGTTACACACACGGCAACCAGAGGCGTCGCGCGCCAGCCAAGCTCACGGAGCAGAAGCATCGACGCCAGCGCAACAAGCACAAGAGCACACGTCCTCTCTATCAAAGTCCAAACACTTCCCTTATAGAATCAAAGAGCGCCCCTATTTCACCGAGAAGCATAAGAAATACAACGAGTATGCCCGCAACCGAGACCATGCTCGCCTGCTCGTCTCTACCTATCTTTGATAAAATCTGGCAGGCTACGGCAACACTCATTCCTATGCCCACAATCTTAAGCAGAAAGGATATATCCATAAACCCACCTAAATAACGAGAATAATAATAGCAAGAGAAAGAGATAGACCAAGCGTTCTGACAAGCCGCCCTGTACGGTGCGAGCCCGTCCTTTCCGACGCGAGGAGATTTGCCATCCTTCCCCTCGCAGAGTCGAGAAGCGACAGCTCCTCCGTATAGCTATGCTCACCGAGGCTGTTAAAGAGGGGCACAAGAATATGTGCACTCTCCTCTCCTACCGACTCCCAAAGAGGACGGGCATCCTCCTCCGCGCGTCCGGACGAAAGTGCATCGGGGCAGCCATATTCGGAGAGGTAGCTCCAATCGAAGGCAGAGTAAAGCTCGGGCAAGGGGCGCATATAGAGAGCTATTCCCTCCCTGATATAATCGAGCAATACACAAAGGCGCTCGACGAGCACAGCTCTGTGCCTCCTGCTCTCCTCAAGGCTGCGACATATATAACAAATTGCAAATAATACTATACATAATCCTATAATTTTAATCATTTAAATTTTATCCACCTTGCACCGATAGTGCCCATCCGTGTTAAAAATTCCGACAAAAACGTCGAATATATTCTTTTCAATAAAGGGAGCGAGCGTGTCGCTATGCAGCAGCTCGTCCAGGCTTGCAGCATGCGAGGTGGCAAGAAGGCGCACTCCGCACTCGGCAAAGGAGCGCACGCTCAACGATTCCCCGACTGAGCCTAGCTCGTCTATCACAACGACACGCGCACCGAGGGTGCGCAGGGCAATCTCGGCTCCGAGGGCGCGTTTGTATCCGCGTAGATGCGAAACGCCGTGAGATGAGCACTCATGAGAGCTGAATTCGCACCGCTCGTCCACAACTGCAATATTGCCGACATCTCCCCTCCTTGCAAGCATTGGCACGAGAGTGCGAAGGGCTGTTGTCTTCCCTCCCCCTGCCGGTGAATAGATAAGCATTCCCTTCTTCGCGCCTCTGAATGCTGCAAAAAGCTCCTCCCCCACGGACGAAGGGACGGTTGCTATTCTGTATATAAGCGAGCTTACGTCGTCGATAGCAACCAGCCTGCCTCCGTCGTATCTCGCCCTGCCGCACACACCGACGCGCACACCGTCGCAAGGAGAAACGAACCCCTCGGCAAGAGTTGACAGATGAGCATACAGCGAGCCCGAGCAGAGTTGCAGCAGCGTGCGGTGCATCTGTGTGCCCGACACGAAGGTGTAGAGGGGAATCCGACACCCGTCGACGAGCAAGGACGAGCCTCGTCCGCGCACAAGGCGCACCTCACCGACACGTGCCGCGCCGTCTACCCTTTTATTCGTTACTCCCTCGAGCTCGAGGCGCATTCCCACGGGGAGCGTTGAGAATATATTACCAGCGGAATATTCCATTTTCTTCCTATTTAATTTATTCTATTTCTTGACATTGCGTTCCCGATATGCTAGAATATAATTGGTGTGTGCAGAGCACCACCACGGAAGGCAGGTGAGCGATATGAAGGCTACGGGAATCGTAAGACACATCGACGAGCTTGGGCGAATCGTTGTGCCTAAGGAGATGAGAACGAAGATGGATATACTCTGCGGTGACCCCGTTGAGATATTCGTCGAGGACGACAAGATCATCCTTCGCAAATACGCGCCAAACTGTCTTTTCTGCGGCAGTGCGGAAAATCTCAGCGAATTCAAGGATAGGAAAATATGCTCCGAGTGCCTTGCAGAGCTGAGGGCAAAATAATGCATCTGCCGTACGGTAAAATATATGCAGTGTAATTTAAAAAAATAAACATTTTTGAAAGGAATTTTTAAAATGAAGGTTGTTACTTTTGGCGAGATCATGTTAAGAATCGCACCCGAGGGCTACCTCAGATTCGTTCAGTCTGAGAGATATGAGGCT
Source organism: Clostridia bacterium (assembly GCA_017403155.1). Taxonomy (GTDB): domain Bacteria; phylum Bacillota; class Clostridia; order Oscillospirales; family CAG-272; genus UBA1740. The sequence goes on from JAFQOP010000013.1 coordinate 12,640, forward strand.
CTGTACGGCGGCGGTGAGGCAAATGTATCGGTTTCTCTTGCTAACTACGGCATCGACTCCGCATTCGTTACCAAGCTCCCCAAGCACGAGATCGGACAGGGCGCAGTAAACTCCCTTCGCAGGTACGGCGTAGACACCTCTATGATCGTTCGCGGCGGTGAAAGAGTTGGCATCTATTACAATGAAAAGGGTGCATCCCAGCGTCCCTCCAAGGTTATATACGACAGAGCTTACTCCGCAATTGCAATGGCACAGCCCGAGGACTTCGACTGGGAGAAGATTTTCGCAGGCGCTGATTGGTTCCACTTCACGGGCATCACTCCCGCCCTCAACCCCACTGTTGCCAAGATCTGCCTTGAGGCATGTCAGGCAGCAAAGAAGCTCGGCGTTACTATTTCCTGCGACCTCAACTTCAGAAAGAAGCTGTGGACCAGAGAGCAGGCTTGCGAGACTATGACCAAGCTCTGTGAGTACGTTGACGTCTGCATCTCCAACGAGGAGGATGCACACGACGTATTCGGCATCGATGCAGACGACACCGATATCGCAGGCGGAAAGCTCAACCACGAGGGCTACAAGTCTGTTGCAAGAAAGCTCGCTGACAGATTCAACTTCAAGAAGGTTGCTATCACCCTCCGCTCCTCCATCAGTGCAAACGACAACGACTGGGCAGCGCTTCTCTACAACGCAGAGAGCGGCGAATACTGCTTCTCCAAGTCCTACCACATGCACATTGTTGACCGCGTAGGCGGCGGCGACAGCTTTGGCGGCGGTCTTATCTACTCCTGCCTTATGGGCTACTCCACTCAGGAGGCTGTTGAGTTTGCAGTTGCGGCATCCTGCCTCAAGCACTCCATCCAGGGCGACTTCAACATGGTTTCCGTTGATGAGGTTAAGGCTCTTGCAGGCGGCAGCGGCACCGGCCGTATTCAGAGATAATTCAAGCTATCAACACAAAAGGCGCAGGATTTTTCCTGCGCCTTTTCTTATTTTGACAGATAAAAAAAGCGGATGCCGAGGCATCCGCTTTTGCTGTTTAATTATTTGCCGGAAAGCTTGCCGGTAAGAGTCTGAAGCTCACCGGAGCGACCAACGATAATCGTACGGTATTCGTTATACTCCTTCAGATACTTCTCGTAGTTAGAGTAGATGTTTGCGTTAACTACGCTCTTTACTGCCTCCTCGCCGTTATAGCTTATGATGTAAGCGGAATGGCAAAGAACAGAGTAGAAGTCGTTAAGACCTGTGGTGAAGTGCATGTAGCTGTCATAGACGTACTGTGCCTTCGACATATTGGGTCCGAAGCTGGAGGTAAGGTTGTCGTACTCATCGCTTACGATATCTTCATCCGTAGACTTGTTGAAGTAGTTCTCCCAGTCAGCGGTGTTGGTAAAGGTATATCCGATCTCAAGGTCGGACTGAGTGCTATCAACAATCTCGAATACTACTGCGAAGGAGAGAGCAACTATCTGCTGTGCATCAATAACGAGTCTGTTAAGCTCGCCAAGCTCAATCTTGGTGTTCTCAAGCTTCGTCATCGAAACAATAGCTTCATCCGCGCTGCGGGTCTCGAATCTGATTCCTTCGAAGGAGCTTACAAGAGAAGCACGGAGAATTATTCTGCTGCCATCCTCGTTGTAGTGAATGAGGTATGCGGTCTTACCGCCACCGAGGTCATCGATGATGATTTCCTCATAGGTGTTCATTACCCACATTGCGCCACCAACGCTGGGACGTGCAATCTCATCCTGAATTACAACGGTCTTTCTGTCATTGGTGACAAGCATACCGCGGAATGCGGAGGAGAGATACGCGGTGGAATAGCAGGAGCCGTTGTCAATTATAGCGTATGCGCCCTTTCCGTCGGGATCGATGTAGGTCTCGTACATATCACCGTTACCCGCTCTTCTCTGACCTAAGGACTCGTCGTCGGGAAGGAAGAGAGTGTTGTTACCCTCTGCGCTGTTTCTGTAGAACTGGTATCTGTAATCACCGAAATACTTATCTGCGTAGTAGTAGTCACTGCCGAGATCCACTGCCCACTTAACACCAAGGTTTTCGTAAATGAAGTTACCCGAGTCAATCTGACCGAACACCTCATCTGCGTCGCCGTTGCCGTAGGGGGAGTAGGAGTTTGCACCGCCCATGATACCTACGAACATTGCATCCTTTTCCCAAGCGGATCTGGATACGAATGCATCAAGGCTGTCCATATAGTAGTCAAGCTCGAGAGTGGTATCTGCCTCAACGGTGCCGTCGGGATAGAAGAGCACGTCAAACATCGTGATTCCCTTGCCCTCTGCAACCTGATTCTGGCGGATTGCGATAAGCTTGTTGTCTCCGAGAAGCGCGCCTGCATAGTTGAACATCTGAGTATCTACGGTAAGAACGTCACCGTCGATAATAGAGCCAAGACCCGTCTCGTGGTAGCCCCATGCCTCGCCGTCAGCATTGGCGATGTAGCATGCGAAGTAGAAGGTCTGGTCGATGCCCCAAGCATCCTTGAAGCCAAGGTCATCACCGGTGGAGGACTGAAGCGCCATAATGAGCTTCATAAACGCATTGGTTCCAAGTGCCCAATAGCTTACCGACTCGATATATGAGCCGTCGGGAGCATACTGGTCAAGACCGTAGTCAGCAAGGTTACGAAGGTTGTTACCTACGAGGTAGCAAATGCTGTCATAGTCGGTGTTATCAGCCGACTCAACGTATGCATAGCCCTCCTCGCCCATAATTGCGAGTGCACCGATGAGCATACCGGAGGTGCAGATTGCGTTGTAGCTGTCGGTACGGGTGATGTAGTGATCGCCGTAGCCGGAGGTTCTCGGGAAGTTACAGAACTCACCCATCGAGGATCTTATTGCCTGAGAAAGACCCTTCTCGTAAATAACCGTTGCAAGCTCTGCAACAGCAGTGTCGCCTGCATTTGCCTTAATTACGTTGTAAAGCCAGTCGTATGCGATAGCAAAGTTACCTGTTGCGGTAGCACAGTTAGGCATATAGCCGGGGCCCCAGTGCACCCACTCGCCGATAACGACCATCATATCGTATGCCAGAGCTGCATAGCGCTCGTCGCGGGTTATCTGGTATGCGAATGCAAGATCAACGAGCTCCTGGGTGAAGGTCTCGATCTCATAGAGTGCGGAGGTAGTGGGATTATATCCGTCGGACGTATCCTTAACTCTTACGTCCTCGGGGTCGGTGGCAATGGGGTTGGAGGAGTCGTTGTATACGTTGACGGGCATCTTGTTGCCTCTGCCCTTCTCGTCGCCCTCCTGGATGCCTGCGTACTCGCCGCCCACAACCTCAGCTCTGTAATCATAGATAGCGTCAGCCTTTTCAACGAGGGTGGTAAGATAGCCCTTCAGAGCGGTGTCGGCATCTGCGGCATAGACTGCGTTCAGCGCATCGAACTTATCCTGATCTGCGATAATGTAGGGATGAAGGAACTCGGAGCTCTCAAGAGCCGCATCGTAAACCGACTTACCGGTTTCCTTATAGTTAGCATCAAGGTTGCCGTTCTCTACGTCAAACACGAACTGCTTCATCTTGTTAAGGATGCTGTCAAGTCCGTCAGCACGGGAAACGATAACCTCGTCGGGATTCTTGGCGGAAATCTCGTGTACAACCACAAGACCCATATTGTCATAAACGCCTCTCCAGCCGGGGAAGAGCGCCTCGACGTCCGCAAGAGCAATGAAGGGCGTGCCCTCAATGCTTACAGGGGGGGTGGAGAGCTTTACAAGCTCGCCCTCAACCTCTGCCTCTGCGAGATTCATAGTGAGGTAGGTGGTTTTGCCAGTAGGAAGGTTGATGTCATAGGACCTTCCGTCGGGGTGAGGATAGTAGGGATAATCGAGATATGCAAGCACGTCCGTAAGGGGTGCCATTACGGTATCGCCAAGTCTGACGGGAGCCGCATCAATCTCAACCCTCTCGTTGCCGAACAGAGCCTTGTTTACGCCGAGCTTCATAAAGAGTGCTTCAGCAAGAAGCTGCTCGGGCGACTTTTCGCTATCATTCTTATAAATAGGAACGGTTTTGTCAAGAGCGGTGTTTATAAATATACCGTTACCCATTCCGCTTACGTCCTTGGGACCCTGAAGAGTGGGAGCCTGGTAGAATGCAAGGTTGTCAACGCAGATGCTCATACCTGCCTTGTTAACGCCCGCACCGCTTGCCATCCAACCGAGGTTGACCTTAGCTACACCAACATTCTCGGGCTTGAGGTTGGGACGGGTGAATTCACTGACCTTCTCACCGTTTGCATATGCGGTGATAAAGAGCTTGGAGGTATCTGCCCAGTCGACAACGAGATCAACGTCAACCCACGCACCGTCCTCGAGGGAGGCTATGTGATTGGCCGGAGCCTCATCAAACGCATAGAGGTCATAACCGCTTATACGGAGAAGAGGAATGTTGGTGGTGCCCTCCTGGTAGAGGTTGAGCCAGAGGATGTTGCCGACGTCGCAAAGGTCGTCTGCCATAAGAGAGAGGCTTACAACAACCTTACCGCTTCTCTGAATCATCTTTCTCGCTTCAAGGTTGAGCTGGAGCTTGAGCTCCTTTGCGTTGCCCGCATGCTCAAGACGCATGAAGTAGTTGTAGTTGAAGTCGTCACCGACCTCGTAGTCTATCGAGGCGGTGTGACCCGAGAGGGTATGGCTGAAGCCGTTAAGGGCATCCCATCCCTCGTCATACGTTCTGCTGTAAATAAGGTGGTCGCTGGGAACAAAGTTCTCAACCACGGTGTCGCCCGCGCCCTCGTCACCCTCTGCTGCGAAGGTGAATACGGAGAACACGGAGATAATAGAAGCAAGAGCTATTATCAACGCAAGTATTCTGTTAAAATTCTTCATTTTCTCTCGCCTCCTTATGCTTCAAGAATTGCACTGACGATTGCAAGAACGATGGAGGATATCTCCGATGCTCTCGTTGCGTTTACAAACTGGCCTGCCTCGGCGGTCGCATCGGCGTAAGCCGCGTTGTCACCGTTGTAAGCAGCAACTGCAGCCTCGTAGATTTCAATTGCCTCGTCTACGTCAGCATCGTTGTTAACAAGGTCATCAGCATAAAGCATGCACTCCTTGATTGCAACGTAGATTGCATTACGCTTGTCTATACCGGAAAGCTCTTCAGCCTCCTCGATTGCATTCGCTGCTACTACGAACAGCGCGCTGCTCTCGCGTGTCCTTGCAAGACTGTCGCGATACTCTCTGTACGTCTGTGCCGCTGCAAGTGCCTCCTCAGTATCAACGTTTATTGCATTGTAGTAGGAGGTAGCAATCTCAAACTGCTCTTCAAGCTCACGGTAGCTCGTCAGAGTCTTCATATAATTTACGGTATTGATGAAATACTGGGTCTGCTGCTCAAGTACGTCCTCGAATGCGGACTCAAGTCCCTCGAGCTCGCCTGCATATACGTTGTATGTAACCTCAAGCTCCCTGAGCTGCTCTGCCTCGTCTGCAACAGCCTCGCGGACTGCTCTGGAGAGGGTGGTGTTCTTGGTTGCAAGATCCTCGGTTGCAAGGTAGTTCTTAACAGCCGTTACCGCAGAGAGCTTCTCGATATAGGACTCGGTTGCGGTATATCTTGCAAGGTACTCGGTGATAGCAGCGATGTGATTCTGCTGAAGGAGCTCATAGAAGAACACATCAACCTCGGAGAATATCTCAAGAGCCTCATCGATGCCCTCATACTCTTTATCGTATGCGCCCTCGTTTACTATGCCGCGAATGATGGTCATGTAGGAGGAAATTGTTTCCTCGTTTGCACCCCAGAACTCGGGAGTTGCCTCATAGCCGTCAAGGGAAAGCATATAATCGATACAGTTAACGATACGTCTGGAGTTCTCATACTTCTCACGCTCTTCAATCTGAGTGTCAAAGGATGCGTAGCGCTGGGCGATGGTCTCATAGCTGGGATCCGTGGGAGGAAGATAGCGAGTGATGATCTCATATGCCTCCTCAACCTCGGGAGTGAGGTCGAGAACCTCAAGGGTGTCAACGAGAACCTGACCCTCCTTGAGAACTACCGTCTTGCCGTCGAGGTTAACGACGCTGTTGTTGATGGACTCCTCATATGCAGCTACTGCGGGGTCGCCCTTAACAATATTCCAGATTTCAGCATCCTCAAATCCGGATCTCTTGTATATCTCGTCTGCAGATGCATCGTGACGGCGCAGAGCCACAAGGGTGGTCGCTCTGTCAAACTTCTTAACCGCCTCGATGAACTGAAGCACGTTGTTTACGTGGTCAATGACAGCCTGCTTTGCGTAGACCTGACCCATAAGGTCCTGATAGCCGCCCGCGCTGGTGTCTGCCTTGTTGATAAGCTCGCCGTTCTTCTCTACGAAGGCGTTGATCTTGTTGATAGTATCCTGAACATCGTCAAGATTCTCGGAGGTGGGAACCTCAAGAGAGTTTACAAGCTCCGCAAGGTTCTGGAGGTTTGCCACCATTGCCTTCTCCTTGATCTCGGTCTCATAAACCGCAGCAAGCTCCTTGAATCTTGCTACGTAGCTCTCAAAGCCTGCCTTGTTCTCATACATAGGAAGCAGAAGCTCTGCTCTCTTGTATGCCGAGTTACGGGAGAGGTAGCTGGGCTTTGTACTGTCGGTAGCATAATCTACATAGTATTTGAACTGATCGTCCTGGCTCATCTCGACGAACTTATGGATATTACGGGGCTCGGTGCCGAGGTATATCTGGTAGTTATCGATATCCCAACCGAAGTTGGTAGCATTACTGGGACCTACACGCATGCCGCGTATCTTGTCGGCATCCATATCCTTGAAGGCGTAGTATATATCGAAGATGTATTCATAATTGACGTAGAACTTACCCGTTCTTGAGGAGGGGTCGTAGGTGAGGATGTAGTGCTGCCATACGTCATTCTGAACCACACCGTAAATATCCTGCCTCTTCTTATCGAAGTCGGTGGAACGTACATAGATACTTTCCGTTTTTCCTCCCCAGGACAGGGTGTCGGAGGTGAAGTGGGTATTACCTGCTCCGTAGCTGTCATCGGCAGCATAAATAGTGAAGCCGGTAAACTCGTGAGTAAATCTCATATCCCACTCGAATACAAGACCGTCGTCCTCACCCGCACCGTTAACTCTGGGCTCCATGTAAAAATGCTTTACAGAGGCTGTTTCCTCGGGATAGATGAAGGACTGATAGCCGTTCCTGTTATCACCCTCGCCCTCAAAAAGCTGTGCGACATAATACTCGCTGTTGCCGTTATGGCCGGTGAAGAGCTCGTTTGCAGCATTGTATGCCGTCTTCTCCTCGGAGGGAAGAGCAGATACCTCGTCTGCGGTAAGAGTGCCGTCATAGTTTTTGTCGAAGATTGCACGGAGGTCGTAATCGTCGAAGGGAGCAAGCTCGTCGAGAGCGGTAGCCTTTGCCTCAACCTCGGCATCGCGCGCAGTGAGAGCCGCCTTGAAGCCGTTTACAAGCTCGGGATACTTGTCTTCGGCATCAATGAGGTCCGCAAGCTCAAGATAGCTCTTAACGACAAGAATATCGTTGGTTCTGTCGAAGTATGCAAGGAACTGCAGATGCTCCTTACGTGCCGCCTCCGCTTCTGCCTTTGCAACCTCAGCAGGCTTTCCTGCCTTCGTCGCAGCATTCTCCGCAGCCTTGTAGATCGCATCGAGCTGCGCTCTGAGATTGTCACTCTCCAGGTTCTTGAACTCGAGGTATGCGTTAACCTTATTAACTATTTCTTCGTCCTCGCTGTCGAAGTCACTGTCGTGAGGAATAGCGATGTATCTGTCTAATTCTCTCTGTATAGTGCCCGCAATAGCTTCCTCATACTTGTCGAGAGTAGCGGTATCGCTGAGGGGATAGCACTCAACGAGAAGATCATACAGGCTGAGCATATTGACATCCGCCGTGACGTAATCGGGCGTTGCCTTGTCAACACTGATGGTATAGTTGTTGTAGAACTTATCCTCAAGGAACGCAAGGTTCTCGTCCTCAAGAAGAGCGAGAAGCTCCGCAAGGCCCTCCGTATCCTCGGATGCGGTACAGCCCACGAAGTGCGCATTGACCTTCTTCAGTTCTCTGATTTTGATCAAATCGGGCTTCGTTGCGTCCGCCTTACACTCAAGGTATGCATCGTAAAGTGTCTGACCAACCTCTACGGTCTTTGCCGCAGCTGTTGTCATATACACGGCATAGTCCTCGCTATCATCCCAGGTCGTGCTGTTATGATACGCGTAAAAGTCGCAAAGTATCGCGGACTTCGATGCAGCATCGCCTGCGGTGTTCACGTCGTTGAGGAATTTTTCAAGCTGCGTGAGGTCGCCGGACTGCTTGCTCTCATCATCGGCTGCTATTACAGCAAATACCGAGGTGGCGATCAAAGCAAGCGCTACGATAACAATGAGAATTTTTTTAAGGTGTTTCATTGTTGTTCTCCTTTGAATATTTCTCCTAAATTATTTTTAAGTAATATAATTATAGCATTTGACCCCCTCCAGTTCAAGGGCTTTTCACAGTTTTGGATATTTTGCCAGTTATTTTTTCACTTTTGCACAAAAAACGCTCAGATATAAAGAGAGCGTCGCCACGTGAACCGTGCCGACGCTCTGTGCGATGCTTTTTTTGCAGCATTTATTACTTGGTTTCGTACTTCTCGAGGAATCTTTCACCCGTGCCGTAGTTCTCGTAGACGTAGTCGATATCCTTGTCTCCTCTGCCCGAGAGGCAAACGAGGATAGAGCCGTGACTGTGCTCCTTTGCATACCTGATGGCATAGGCAAGCGCGTGGGCACTCTCGATAGCGGGAATAATGCCCTCGTAATGAGAGAGCAGGAAGAATGCTTCCATAGCCTCCTCGTCGCTCGCAGTTTCGTAATGGACACGACCCGTGTCACGTAAATAGGCGTGCTCGGGGCCAACACCGGGATAGTCGAGACCCGATGCAATCGAGTACACGGGCAGCGGCTCACCGCTCTCATCAGCGAGCAGATAGCTGTCAAAGCCGTGCAAGCGGCCCTTCTTGCCAAACTGCATAGTTGCGGCGTGGTCTCCGATACCGCTGCCTCTGCCGAGAGGCTCGATGCCGTATATCTCAACGGGGTCTGCAAGGAAGGGAGTAAACATACCGAGAGAGTTGGAGCCACCACCGACGCAGGCACAGACGGCATCGGGCATTATGCCCGTCATATCGAGAAACTGCTCCCTCGCCTCAATGCCGACAACAGACTGGAAGTCGCGCACCATCTTGGGGAAGGGATGAGGGCCGAGGGCAGAGCCGATGCAGTATATAGCGTCCTTATATTCCTTCATGTATGCCTCAAAGGCTGCGTCAACCGCCTCCTTCAGGGTTTTCAGACCGTGGGTAACGGGGATAACGTTGGCGCCGAGCATCTTCATTCTGATGACGTTGGGATGCTGCTTTGCAATATCGACCTCGCCCATATAGATGTCGCACTCCATCCCGAAGTATGCCGCCGCGGTAGCGAGAGCAACACCGTGCTGACCTGCTCCCGTCTCGGCAATGAGCTTCTTCTTGCCCATAAACTTGGCGAGAAGTCCCTCTCCCATGCAGTGGTTGAGCTTGTGTGCACCCGTGTGGTTGAGGTCCTCGCGCTTGAGGTATATCTGGCAATTGCCAAACAGTTTGGACAGTCTCTCGCAGTGATAGACGGGAGTAGGTCTGCCCTGGAATTCCTTTCTTATTCTTCTCAGCTCGTTAATAAACTGTGCCGAATGGCAGATAGCCTCGTAGGCATTATCCGCCTCGCGGAAGGCGGGGATGAGCTCCTCGGGCAGATATGCTCCACCGTACTCGCCAAAGTAGCCGTGCTCGTCGGGGAACTCCTTCAGGTAATTGTCAAACTCCTTGTACTTGTTCATAGTAAGTACCTCCAAATTAAAATAAAAAACCCCGAGGACAGCCAAAAGGCTGCACTCGGGGCGATAAAAAACATTTTTCGCGGTGCCACCCGATTTCGGATAAAATCCCTGAGGCGTACTTCAATACGCCCGACACTGTAACGGGTGTCCTCCGTCAAGGCCTACTCACGCAAAAAGCGCCTTCGGTTTGCCCTCGAGGGTCCATTCACACACCGTCCTCTGCCGCAATCGCACCGCCTGCGGCTCTCTTGGAGAAGGCTTGGGGTGAGCTACTACTCCCTCTCATCGGTTTATAGGGTGATTATACATCCTTTGGGGTGGATTTGTCAAGGCATATTCGAAAAATTTATCTGTTCCAATATTTTCTGTCGAGGGAGCGGTACATTATTGCTTCAGCAATGTGGTCTGCGCTGATATTCTCCTCCCCGTCCAGGTCGGCAATCGTGCGTGCAACGCGCAGGACTCTGTCGTGACCTCTGGCGGACAGTCCGAGAGACTCAAAGGCATCGCGCATAAGCTGCTCCGCCTCGCTGTCAAGAGCACAGTGGCGGCGTATCATAGCGGGAGTCATCTTTGCGTTTGGCACGGGATTTTTCTCCCCTGCCCTTTCAAGACGGGAATAGGTGAAGGCTCGTGCGCCGTTTACCCTCTTGCGTATTTCCGCGGAGGGCTCGCCCGCCTCGCTCCTGCCCGAGAGCTCGTCATAGTTTACCGACGGAAGTTCTATCTCTATATCTATTCTGTCGAGCAAAGGTCCGCTCACGCGGTCGAGATATTTCTTTATTGTCTGGGGGGTGCAGGTGCATTTTCTGCTCCCGTCACCGAAGTAGCCGCACTTGCACGGGTTCATGGCGCAGACGAGCATAAACGAGGAGGGATAGGTAACCTTTGCTCTCGCTCGTGTAACCGTAACAACACCGTCCTCAAGAGGCTGGCGGAGTGACTCTGTCACGCTCTTGGGAAACTCGGGCAGCTCGTCGAGGAAGAGCACGCCGTTGTGCGCGAGGGATATCTCACCCGGACGGGGTGTGGCACTGCCGCCGACAAGTCCGACGGGGCTCACCGTGTGATGAGGGGAGCGGAAGGGACGCGAGCTGACGAGGCTGCCCTTCAGCGTGCCCGCCACGGAATGTATCTTCGTCGTCTCCAGAGCCTCGGCAAAGGAGAGGTCGGGCAGGATTGTCGGAAGCCTCTTTGCAAGCATCGACTTTCCCGCACCGGGAGGGCCTATCATAAGCACGTTGTGTCCGCCCGCGGCGGCTATCTCCAGTGCTCTTTTCGCCTTATACTGTCCTCTCACCTCGGAGAAGTCAATTCCAGCAGAATTCTCGCGATACGCCAGCCCCGTGTCAAATTTCGGGGTCGGCTCGAGTGCCGCCTTGCCCTTGAGATGCTCGACGAGCGAGCGCACTCCCGAGACACCGTAAACGCGGATTCCGTCAACGACCGACGCCTCCCTTGCATTCTCTGCAGGGACAAAAATCTCCCTTCTTCCCGCATCGCGTGCGGCTATTGTCATCGGCAGTATTCCGCTGACTGATCTGACCTCTCCCGACAGAGAAAGCTCACCGATGAAGCACTTGTCGGTAAGGTCTAGCGAGTGGGAGATGGTGCCGTCGCTCTGCAGTATTGCAACGAGGATAGCGAGGTCAAAGGAGCTGCCCTCCTTCTTTATATCGGCGGGAGCGAGATTGACTACGATATCCAGGGGCGGAAACTTAAAGCCCGAGTTCTCGCACGCGGCGGCAACTCTGTTTTTCGCCTCCTTTACGGCGGTGTCGGGCAGACCGACGAGGTCAAAATGGGGCACTCGGTCCCACGCAGAGCACTCGACCGTCACCTCAAAGCCGTCTATTCCCATAACGGATGTCGTATATACCTTGGAGAGCATAAGGGTAAACTCCTTTTTCTTTATCTATACCGATATTATACAACTATTCGCTCACAACTTCAATAGCTTTATTGACTTTTTCTCCTACACGCGGTATAATAGGGGGTGATAAAAGCAATTACAACCGAAGGGAGACGAAAATCCTATGAAGATAATCAAGAACGTAAGCCTCTGTGGCACACTCACCGACATAGCCGTCGAGGACGGCAAAATAGCAAAAATCGGAAAATGCGAGGAGGAGGGCGTCGATTTTGGCGGCGCGAGAATCTTCCCCGGACTTATAGACGTGCACAGCCACGGCTGCATCGGCAACGACTCGACCGCGGACGACGCGCTTTCGGAGATGGCAGACTGGGAGCTCGCCCACGGTATCACAACCTGGTACCCCACCACTATGACGATGAGCGCGGAGGACATCATCGGTGCAACCCACCGCAACATTGACCTCGGTCATGGCGCAACGATTCCCGGCTTCCACATGGAGGGACCCTTCGTAAACGAGAAGTACAAGGGTGCGCAGAACCCCGAATTCATTATTCCTCCATCTATGGAGCTGTTCAACAAATGCAAGAACGTAAAGAGAGTCACTCTCGCGTGCGAAATTGAGGGTGCGGAGGAGTTTATCCGCGAGTGCCCCGCGCAGGTTTCCATCGGTCACACCGACTGCGACTATGACACCGCGAGGCGCGCCTTCGCGCTCGGTGCCTCCTCCCTCACCCACACCTACAACGCAATGCCCGGCATCCACCACAGAAAGCCCGGCCCCATAGGTGCGGCATCCGACAGCGAGGGAGTATACTGCGAGCTCATCTGCGACGGCAAGCACATCCACCCCTCCGCGGTAAGAATGCTCATCAAGATTATGGGAGAGGACAGAATTATACTCATCAGCGACTCGATGAACGCAACGGGACTTGGCGACGGTGTTTACACCTTCGGCGGTCAGCGCGTTACCGTGCGCGACGGTGCGGCATATATTGACTCGGGAGCTCTCGCAGGCTCCTCGAGCAACCTCTTCGACTGTGTCAGAGTCGCTATCTCCTTCGGCATTGCGCCCGAGGTAGCGGTCAAGATGGCAAGCGAAAACCCTGCAAGGCTTATGGGTCTTAACAAAGGTAGAATTGAGGTCGGTATGGATGCTGACTTCATTATAGTGGACGACGACTTCAACCTCATCAGGGCTATTGCCAGAGGCGAGCTTTAAGCGATGACGGATTTTGAATTGGAGCGTCACTCAAGGACGGAAATGCTGCTCGGAGAGGGCGCGGCAGAGCGCCTTGGGCGCACCCGTGTCGCAATTTTCGGCATGGGGGGAGTTGGCGGCTACGCACTCGAGGCACTCGTTCGCACGGGTGTTCTGAACATTGACGTAATCGATGCAGACACCGTCAGCCCCTCCAACCTCAACCGACAGATTATAGCGCTCGAGAGCACCGTCGGACGGATGAAAACGGAGGCTGCAAGAGAGAGAGCACTGGCGATCAATTCCGCCGCATGCATCAAAGTGCACAGCTGCTTCTACTCCCCGGAGGACGAGTGCGGTATCTGCCTCTCGGACTACGATTATATAATCGATGCTATCGACACGGTGGATGCCAAGTGTCATCTGATAAAGAGAGCAGCCGAGGCAGGAGTGCCGATAATTTCCTCGATGGGAACGGGAGGAAAAACCGACCCGACGAAAATAAAAATCGCCGATATATACAAGACCTCCGTATGCCCTCTCGCGAGGACCGTGCGCACCAGACTGCGCAAGATGGGAATAAAATCCCTGAGGGTCGTCTACTCCGAGGAGGAGCCTCGCCGCGCAGTGGTGGAGGACACCCACGGAGATCGGGTCGTGCACCGTGCCCCGGGCAGCATTATGCTCGTCCCTGCGGCGGCAGGGCTGGCTATGGCATACGAGGTCATAAACTATCTTCTCACGGAGGGTGGCAAGGAATGAAGCTATCAATAGTTATCTGCGTATACAACACCGACGTCGGATATCTCGACGAGTGCCTGCGTTCCCTCACGGAGAGCACCCTCGCGCACCCTGAAGTCATCGGACGGGAGGATATCACCTACGAAATAGTGATGGTTGACGACGGCTCGCGCCTCTACTACGGCGACCTTATCAACAAATACGGACTCAGGTATATCAAGACAGAGAATCGCGGCATCTTTGCCGCTCGCACACTCGGTGTATCGCTGGCAGACGGAGACTACATTGCCTTCTGCGATAGCGACGATACGGTATCCTTCAACTACCATCTGCCCATGCTTCTCGCGGCAGAGCGCTCCGGCGCAGATATCGTTATCAACGACTGGGCATTCCACACCGCGAAGGCAAGATACTACTGCACCATGGACACCACGATAAACGACACCTTCTCCCTCGAGGGAGAGGCGCCCCTTGCCAGATTCCTCGCCCAAAAAGGGCGCGAGCACTCCTACTACGTGCTCTGGAACAAGATATACTCTGCCCCCCTTCTTAAGCGGGCGACAGAAAAGGCAAACGCGGCAACGGAGGGCATCGAGAGATACAACTACTCCGAGGACGCGCTGATAAACTTTTTCGCCTTCAAGGACGCAAAAAGGTGCGAAAATCTTCACACGGGATACTACTTCTACCGAATTCACGACTCTCAGAGCGTTAACGTTGTAAGGCAGGAGACCCTCGAAAGGCAGGTGCGTCTGACCACCAAGACACTCTCGGTAATGACCGAGGAGGTGAAGGGAACAGAGGGCGCTGCGGGCTACCTCGCAGCGATACGCGACTGGGGCGAATATATGGCAAGGAGCCACTTCTCCCACGCAAAATCCAACGGCTATGAGGAGCTCTACCCCCTCATCAAGGAGCTGTACGGTGTCAAAAGGCTGCGCCGCGCAAAATACTCGGACGGTCGCTGCTACCAGAAGAACCGTCTGCTCGGCAACAACCACGTCGACATTGACCGCGCGCTGCTCGCGCTGTGGCTCGAGCGAGGAGGCGAGATATGCATCGAAAAGAGCTCAAGGTATCTCAAGAAAACGCTTGCCTACATGGAGGGCGTCGGCATCCGCGTAAGTGAGGCAAGGACGGGCAAGGCAATTCCGCGCGAGCAGATTTCGCTGAAGCGCCGCATACTCCTCATACCGATTGTTTACCGACTCGGCATGCTCCTCTTCCCCAAGGGGTCGAGGCTGCGCGCCCTTTTGAAAAAGAAGATATAGTTCAGATGCAAAGAAAATCACCCCGTGTCGTAATAACACGGGGTGATTTTTTGATACGAAAGCCCGTAGGGCAAACGGATTTAGAGCAGAAATCGTCGTTCTCCGACCGAGAGGCGTATGTGCATACGTCGGAGGGTTATGCCTAAATACGGAAGCCCGACTATTCAAGTCCCAAAGACTTCAGCATAGCCTCCGCCTCCAGAGCCTCGTCTGCCGTGAGTGCGGCATTTGTTTTCAGCTCGTTTATAGAACGGCTGAGCTTGCCTCTGAAGATAAGCCTGAACCACCTGACGACCTCAAATACGGGGGTGAGCCATTTATGCTTTTTCAGTATCGGGAACATCTCGCGAAGGGATTTATACGGCAGGAAGATGCGACGCATAGCATAGGAGAGCTTGCCGCCCCTGCGGCTCTGCTGCACCTTGACCCTCGTCTCAACGTTACCGTATATTCCGCACCTTATGATATGGCGCGCATATACCTCGCCCTCACCGTCAAGCTCCTCTCCCATAAACCACGCGCGCGCAAGCGCACTCGACCGAGCGGCAAAGGTGCCGAGCCCTGCTTTGGCAAGCAGAGCCTCTCTGGCGGCGGTGTCAACTCCCTCCATACGGTCAAGAAGGCAGAGGTCAACAAAGAATCGGACACCGAGTCCTCCCTCGAAGAGATGCTTCATCATATGTGCCACCTGGTAGAGGTAGAAGAGGTCGTCACGCATCAAGTAGGTATAGGAGCCTTCAGGAGCTGTCGCGCTATCCCACACGCCACCAAGAAGAGCATTTATCTTCGGATAGGAGAAGTCCTCGATAAGGGTGAAGTGCAGCTCAACGTGCACACCTCCCTCCGATTTGAAGGATACGTCGTGGAAGCTCTTTGCCACTCTTGTGTAGCCGAGCTCCTCAACGAGCAGAGACGACGCGCGCTCGAGCTCCTCCTCGCGCACAAGAATATCAATATCACAGCTTGTACGCATCCAGGGGGAGGGATAGAGAGCACGGATTACCGAGCCCTTCAGAGGAATATGTGCGACTCCGCCCTCACAGAAGGCGCGAGTAATCTGTCCGAGCTCGTATTCTATTCCGCGATAGCGGTAGATTGCCGAATAGCGGGCGCGGCGCAGGCGCAAGGAGGTCTCGTCCTCTGCGAGAAGCCCAAGCCTTGAAAGACCCTCGCCCACTATGTGCCCGAGGTCGTGTGCCGTTGCCTCGCGGCACAGAGCGGCATAGCTCTCGGGCTCGCGGACTATGGAGCGAAGGAGCTGTACGTCACATTCTTCGCCAAAAACGTCCGAGCGAACAAGCGACAAAATCGCCTCTGTTGTTCGTTCCATCTCCTCACTCCTTTCTGCATTTTATATGCTATTTGCTAACTAAAGTTGTCAAAATCCGATTATTTTCCGAGCTTGGCAAGCTCCTCGCGGATATACTCGAGAGAGAGCAGCTTTGCCTGCACGGCCTCGACACCGAGCAGCTCGGTGTTGTTCGAATTAAACTCGGAGAGGGGGTTGCGGTCCGCATCTCCGTCCTTGAAGTACTTATCGTAGTTGAGTCCGCGGTTGTCCGAGGGAACACGGTAGAACTCGCCCATATCAACGGCATTGGCGCACTCCTCGTTGGTGAGGAGGGTCTCATACATCTTCTCTCCGTGGCGGATACCGATTACCTTTATTTCGGTGTCGGGATTGAACAGACCCGTAACAGCCTTGGCAAGAGTCTCGATGGTGCAGGCAGGCGCCTTCTGAACAAGAATATCTCCGTTCACACCGTTTTCAAAGGCAAAGAGAACGAGGTCGACCGCCTCGTCCAGAGACATGATGAATCTTGTCATCGAGGGCTCGGTGATGGTGATGGGGTTGCCCGCCTTAATCTGCTCTATCCAGAGTGGAATAACCGAGCCGCGCGAGCACATTACGTTGCCGTATCTTGTGCAGCATATCTTCGTCGTGTCCGTGTTTCTCGACTTTGCAACTGCGACCCTCTCCTCAAGTGCCTTGGTGATGCCCATTGCATTGACGGGATAAGCCGCCTTGTCGGTGGAGAGACAAATGACCGACTTCACGCCCGCCTCGATAGCGGCGGTAAGCACGTTGTCAGTGCCTATTACGTTTGTCCTCACAGCCTCCATCGGAAAGAACTCGCAGGAGGGAACCTGCTTGAGGGCTGCGGCGTGGAAGATGTAGTCGACGCCGTGCATAGCACCGCGCACGCTCTCAAGACTTCTCACGTCACCGATATAGAACTTGATTTTCTCCGCGACCTCGGGCATTTTCGCCTGAAACTCGTGGCGCATATCGTCCTGCTTCTTCTCGTCGCGCGAGAAAATTCTTATCTCTCCGATATCCGTGCGCAGAAAGCGGTTGAGCACCGCGTTTCCAAACGAGCCCGTGCCGCCCGTTATAAGAAGTGTTTTTCCTTTAAAAACTGACATATCCTACCTCCAAAATGTCTGCGATGCGCTTGCAGGCGAGTCCGTCACCGTAGGGGTTGGACGCATGTGCCATCGCGTTATATTCGTCTTTGTTTTCCAGCAGCTGCTTGAAGCTGTTGTATATTACCTCCTCATCCGTGCCGACGAGGCGCAGAGTCCCTGCCTTTATACCCTCGGGGCGCTCGGTGGTGTCGCGCATTACAAGCACGGGCTTGCCGAGGGAGGGTGCCTCCTCCTGAATTCCGCCGGAGTCGGTGAGTATCATATAGCTGTTTGCCATAAAGTTGTGGAAGTCGAGCACCTCAAGAGGCTCGATTATTTTTATTCTGTCGAAGCCTCCGAGCTCCTCCTCGGCTGCCGCCCTTACGACGGGGTTCATATGTATCGGGTATATCGCCTTGAGGTCAGGATGCTCCTCCATTACCCTTCTTATCGCGCGGAACATATTGTGCATAGGCTCGCCGAGATTCTCTCGGCGGTGCGCGGTGATGAGGATGAGTCGGGAGCCCTTGGCCCATTCGAGCTCGGGGTGCGTGTATCCCTCCTTCACGGTCGTTTTCAGCGCGTCAATGGCGGTGTTGCCCGTGACGTATATCGACTCGGGGTCGCGCCCCTCTCTGATGAGGTTGTCGCGGGAGGGCTCTGTGGGAGCAAAATTGTATTTTGATATAATTGATACCGCCTGGCGGTTGAACTCCTCGGGATAGGGGCTGTAAATATTGTAGGTGCGAAGTCCTGCCTCAACGTGACCGACGGGTATCTGCTTATAGAAGCAGGCAAGGGCGGTAACAAAGGTCGTCGAGGTATCTCCGTGGACGAGCACGACGTCAGGCTTCACCTCGTCGAGCACCTCACCTATGCGGTTCAGAATGTTCGTCGTAATATCGAAGAGGGTCTGCCCCGCCTTCATTATAGAGAGGTCGTAGTCGGGCACGACACCAAAGGTGTCGAGAACCATATCGAGCATCTGACGGTGCTGACCCGTCACGCAGACGACGGTCTTAATTCCCTCTCTTGTTTTCAGCTCATTTACAAGCGGACACATCTTAATTGCCTCGGGTCTTGTGCCAAAGACAAGCATCACTGTTTTCATATCGGTTATTCTACCTTTTTCCTTTTTATTCTTCCGAGAACTCCCTTGATTATTGCTCCGAGAGAATCATAGTACAGGGCGAGCAGCAGCGGCACTGCCGCAAGCGAAATAATAAAGGAGTAGTCAAAATCGAGATACATCACCACCGCCGATGCAAGAACAAGCAGCAGTGAGAGCACGTCGCGCACCCAGCTGATGCGAATGCGGACAATCCTGCGAGAGGTGAAGAGCCTTATCAGCCATGTGATGAGGAACGCGACGCAGGTCGTCAGCGCCGCCATTATAACTCCGAACATAGGTATGAGTATAATGTTAAGGATGAGATTTACAGCCGCACCGACCATGCTGGAATGGAAGAGCGCGCCCGTCTTCTTTGCCGCGGAGAATACCGAGGCAAGAAAGCCCGAGACACCCGAGAACATATACGCGATAACAAGTGCCGGCACGTACTTCCATGCGACGAAGAATTCGTTCTGAAAAAGAATGGAGCCGAGAATCTTCGAGAAGGCGATGAGTCCGCCGCACAGAACAATATTAACTATCCAGAAATACTTATAAATCGTGGTAATAAAGGTGGAGTAATCCTCCTCCTCGGAGTTCTCAAAGGCGGATATCTGCCAGGCTCTGGTAAAGATGAGGCTGACCGTGGAGAGGATTGTCGGTATCTTGTATGCAACGGCATACAGACCCGCTGCCGCCGCTCCCCAAGCCGCGATAATAACGTACTTGTCGGACAGCTGCATTATCCACCAGGCAAGCATTGTGGGAATCATCGGCACGCTGTATGAGAGCATCTCGCGCGCTGTCGCGCGCTCGAGCGAAAGCTCGCACAGATCTCGGTGCATACCGCCCGCCACAATGACGAACAGCGCCGATATAGCCTCGGCAATCACTATCGAGAGCATATATCCAGAAATGCCCATTCCGAGAGGTATCAGGAACAGTATATTAAGTCCGACGGTGACAGCCGTCTGCAATATTCCCTTCATTGCAAAGGCGCGCACTCGGTTGGTGCCGCGAGCGTATGAGGAGAATATGCTGCCTATTATCGTCGACGCAAAGAGCGCGGGAATCCAGTACCAATAGGGGGTGAGCTCGGTATCAAAGAGCAGAAGCCCGGGAGATACCGCCCCCACGAAGAGGCAGGCAATGAGAGTGATAAAAAGCGCGTTGCCGAGTATAGCTCCCCTCTTTTTGTCCTTATCAAACGGGAAGCGAAGCACCGCCTCGCTGACAGAAAGGGTGAGAAGGGGAATAAGAAGGCTGTTGGTGCTGCTGATTATATCGACGATACCGTATTCAAAATCGCTCAGATAGCTCGTGTATAGGGGTACTAAGAAGAATGTGACGAGCTTCGAGCCAAAGCTGCTTATTGAGAAAAGCGCTGTATCCGACAGGAGCTTTTTATATTTGCTGCCTCCCATGGCTTCTCCTTTCTGAAAATTAATTTTCGTCCTCCACGAACGAATCCATAAAGCGAACGAAGGGCGCAACGTTTTCTGCCTCCGCCGTCACAGCGGCAAGGATACGCCCGTCCATCGGGGTGCTCATCGCGCGCTCGGCAAGCTCGAGTGCACGTGCCGCATAGGTGCCATCACGCACCTCGCTGTAATTGTAATACATATCCCGGAGACCCATTCTGTTAAACACGACGTCGCGTATCTTGCCCTCCGAGCCCTTGGTAAAATCGCTTCTGTCAACGGCTACGGTCGGCGTGCCGTTCTTGAGAGAGAGAAGAGTTCCGTGAAAATACTCGGTTACCGTGAGAGAGGCATATTTGAAGACTCCCACCCACTCGAGGGGAGTGAGGTCGACAAGGTGCGTCCTGATAAGAGGGTTGCGCAGGTACAGAGAAACGAACTGACACTCCCCCTTGTACCTTTCGTATATCGGCTCGACGATACGGGGGTCTGCAGTCATAACGGCAATTATCGGACGCTCGGGATTGATGCCCGCGCGCTCGAGCTTTCTTTTAGCCGCGCCGTAGTCAATATTTTCCATATCAAGCAGCAACGAGGGGTCGCAGTTGTGCTCGGGGCGCGCCTCGGGCAGACAGTGCCTGACAAACGCCTCCGTGTGTGCATCTCTGACACCTATATAGTCGAAATCCGCGAGCGCAGTCCTGCAGTATTCTATTCTTTCGGGGCTCTCTCCAAGATATTTCATTCCGTGGGCGGAGGCGGCATATGATGCCTTCATAGCACCGAGCTGCTCACCGAGGAAGTATGCCGTCGGGAAGACCCTCGTGCGCCAGTTGAATATAGCGTCGCTGCCCACGATTATAAGGTCGTATTTATTTCTGATACGCGAAAAGAGCTTCGCCGCGCTGTCGGTGGTTATACTCATTTTTGAAAGTGGAAGAGATTTTGCAAAGCGCTTCATTCGCCTGTTGCGGACGAGCTCGTCCCGTGCGGCACCGAGACCGCACTTGAGTGCGTTTCTTATTATGCTTTTGAGGTAATACCTCCGTTCGGCGCTCGCCTGGTAGTCGATAATCTCAAAGCGCACCGACGGATATTTCTTTTTAAGGAAGCTGATGAGAGCATAGCTCTGTATCATTGCGCCATAGTTTTTTGCGCGATGATAGGTCATTATTCCGACTCTTTTCACCGTTCTGACCTCCCGATTGGATAAGTATGTTCCTTTGTTATTCTTCTGTCGGCTCTCGCCTGCCGTTCAGGATTATGCCGACCACCAGCATACCGATGTGCGTTCCCAGCTTGGAGAAGCCTCCGCTCGTTACGGAGAGGACGGTGATTATCACCGTCAGGGTTGCAACGAGCATTGTCTCGGGGCTTCTCTTTTTTATAAAGCGGCGCAACGAGCGAACGAGCGTTGAAACAAACAGAGCGATAAATATCAGCGCATAGAATATGCCCTCGAAGGCAAAAACTCCCGTCAGCATATTATGACCGTAAATCGTTTCTCCGATTTCGGTGCGATACTCGTTGTTAAGAGCACCCGAGCCGATACCGAACCAAACATTCTCACCGAACAGACGAAGGTGCAGCTGCATCTCCTCAAAGCGGTAGGCACTCGATTCGTCCTCACCGATTTCACCGAACTTGCCGATAACAAAGCTGAGATATTCCTGCAGCTGGGTGGAGTAGGCAACGACGAACATTATTGCCACGACGGCAGCGCACACCAGCACGACAGTATTCTTCATTCTTCCCCCCTCGGCGAAGAAAATCATATACAGTGCCCAGAGTGCGACGATAACGGCACCGTAGACCATTCTCGCTCTCGACTGTCCCGAAACTATCACAAACAGCGACACCGCGACGGTGACCCAGGCGAATATCTTGTTGCTCTGCCTTATGTTCAACAGATAAAAGGAAACGATGAGACCTATAAGACCTATCGTGTTATCTACCTTGAGAATAGTGATGTTATATCCGTCGACACCCGACTCGACAAGTCCCACAACGATGAGAAAGGATACAATTCCCGCGATAAGGGTCATAAGCTGAATGAAGAAGCAGACCCTGTGGAGGGGAATATCAACGTAGCGCGGCAGGAAAAGGAGAAGAAACGGCAGCGAGTAGAGCAGGATGCCGTAAACCGAATCGAACACACTCCAGTCCATCATAATACTGACGAGTGCACACACGATTACCGCAACCGAGAAGGTGAGGGGGACATAGTCGAATCGCACGAGCCCCTTATAGAAGCATATACCTAGCGCAAAAAAGCCGAAGGCGGTAAGATACATAGCAAAAAGCTGTATTCCTGCCACAGCAATCGGGAAGGCGGAGAATATCGCCATCCACACGGCAAGAATGCCAACGGCAAGCTGCGTGAGGTTCGACAGATTCACCCTGACGTCGGAAATATTCAGTTTTCCACTTCCCTTTTTGTTTGACACGGGGCGCATCTGTTACCTCTTCTCTATAATCTTGGAAATTTCTTTTATATGATAGTCCTTTGAGTAATACTCGCCGTAGCGACTGCGGTATTCCTCAAGAACGGCAAGGGGGGCTATATCGGCTCGGCAAAGCTCGACAATCCTCTCAATACCGTACCCGTCCTCCTCATCGGAGGCAACGGCATATTTCATACCGGCACTTATCGACGCAAAGTCCTTCACGTATTTCGAATAAATCGGAATAACTCCGCAGGAAACGTAGCTCGAGAGCTTAGTCGGTGTAGAAACGTGGTTAACGGGGTGGGAGCGACGGAGCGAGAAGCCAAACTTTGCCGCCTCAAGCTCCTCGGGCATACACTCAAGGGGGCGAAAATCTATCGAATAGCTTCTCACTCCGTGAGCCCTTATGACCCTCTCTGCCGCCTCGCGGTTTTTGGTTAGCACGCGGAGGGTGGCGTTCGGCACCTCGTCCTCTATCCTCTTATAGAGCGCAACAGTCTCGTCAAAGCACTGCCACGCGTCAAGTCCGCCCGCGTAGAGGAAGAGATTGTTTTTATACTTATCGGTATGCATAAACCTCTTCTCGTCTATGTGCGAGTTGAAGCAGGGCATAACGTAAAAATCTTCGAGATTCATGCCGTATTTATCCTTAAAATGTGTGTGCATTGCATGGGATACGAGGAAGGTGAAGTCGGCACTTTTAAGTCCCTTTTTCTCAATACGGGAGAGAATAAATGAGCGCAGACGGCTGCTGTTGCGCATATAGGATTCCTCGGGAATTATCCCCTGCACCCAGAGATATACCCTCGAGTAGCCCAGGCGGCGCGCGCGAGTCGCATCTGCGTTGGCAACGACGAGCACGCTCGCATCGTTGCCCTTCGGCATCTTAACCAGGGTCTGTATTCTCTCGGTCTCATACCCTGCCGCATGGAAGGCGCACTTTATTGTGTCAACGTAATCCTCTGTTACGGTCGTATTTGAATATGGATTGTGTATATATAGCTTCATAATAGCAAAATCCGTTTCTCTTTCTTAATCCTCAAACCTTTTCCTTATGAACCTTGCGGGCACGCCCCCGACAATTGAGTACGGTTCAACGTCCCTCGTAACCACAGCTCCTGCGGATATTACGCTGCCCGTATGAATGGTAACTCCCTTCAGCACGGTTACGTTTGCCCCCAGCCATACGTCGTCCTCAATAACGACGTCCATATCATTCTCGGGCAGCTTCTCGTCATCTCTGACAGACGCCATAGCTCTTCCCGGGATATCTATTCTGTGGTCCCCCGTTACAATTACGACGTTCGGTGCAAACATTACGTCGTTTCCTATATACAGCTTTGCCTTCGTTGTGAGGACCGTCGTGCCGACGCCGAAGGATACGTTGTTGCCAACGTGAATGTTTTCTATTCCCGAAAAGCGACAGCCCCTCGGAACCGTAACGGCTTTTCCGCATTTTGCAAACGAGCCCTTTATTATCGGTGCCCAGAAAATTCTGTAAGCAGCTCTTCTGATTTTGCCTGCGAGCTTATAGATAAAACGGCACATACAGTCTCCTTAAGGTTTTTTATATTCTTCCGAAAAAATCCTCATCACCGCATCGGCGGTGTATTCCTCCGCGGTGCGGCGACGGGCTGCGTTGCTTATCGCAGACCTCACTGCTTGGGAGGAAAGCTCGGTGATGGCAGCTGCCATCGCGTCAACGTCCCCTTTTTGCACTATTATACCGCATCCGTCCGAGAGCATATCGGCTCCTGCGCCGACGTCGGTGGCAAGCGCGGGAAGTCCGCGCGCCATGCTCTCCATAAGAGCGACGGAGAAGCCCTCCGTGTGGCTCGGAAAAACGAAGATATCCGCCTCGTCCATCTCACGGAGCACATCAGCGTGGGGGAGGGGACCGAGCAGCGTCACGCCCTCGGGCTTTTCCTCCTCTGTCATAGCGGAAGAAACAGCTCCCGCAAGGCGGAACTCAATATCGGGGAATCTGCGAGAGAGCTCATATATCTCCCTCGCGCCCTTTGAGGGCTGCACCCTGCCGACGAAGAAGGCGCGACGAACCGCGCCCGATATCTCCTTCGGGTCGCGTCTTATATAATCCTCGTTTATAAAGTTTGGAACGGCTCTGCTATCCGCACCGAATTCGCGGCGCAGATACTCGGCACTGCCCGAGCAGAGCACAAGGCTTCGAACACCGAGGGCGAGGAGCTTGCCGAGATATTTCTTCGCACGGGGTGTGCGTATCTGAGCAGGAATATCGCAGTGATACTGCACCACAAGCCTTGCCTCTGGCTGTTTTTTCTTTATCCTTTTCGCCATAAGGTAGTCGCGTATTATGCCAAAGGTGCCGCAGGAGGTGTTGATGTGTACGGCGTCATAGCGCTCGCCCTTGAGAGCCGCCTTCAGGCTCCTGAAGATTTTTCTTGTTCTTACGATTTCATCAAGAGGGCTGCGACGGGCACTACCGTTCTCGAGTCTTTTGCCGATGGCGGCGGTGTTCACGAGTGTAACCTCAAGCCCCGCACTCTCGCACGCGGCAAGATACGACTCTGTCCATACGGCGATACCGCCGTTTGAATTTTCCTGCCTCGGTGAAGCGAGCAAAATCCTCATATAGCCTCCTTCCCGTGCCGCAGGGTCTACTTGCTGTTCGCGGCAGCCTCCCTCAGCACGTCAATATATTTTGCGGTGGCAACACCGCTCGAGCAAAAGCGCTCGGCATACTCGCGCGCAGCTTTTCCCATTTTCTCCCTCTCCTCGGGAGAATTTTTTAGCTTCAGTATATTCACTGCAAGTGCTTCACCGTCCTCTGCAGGCGAGCAAAGCCCCGCGCCTGCGCGCTCCACCGTGTCGGTAAGCTCGCTGCCCTCGTCGAATGCGACGAGAAGAGGTGTGGCACACGCCATAATGCTCCACGTCTTGCTGGGCACTCCCGCACCGACGGTTCCGCGCTTGCAGGTGACGGCACAAGCATCACCGAGAGAATAGACCTCGGACACGCGCTCGGGCGGCATAAGGGGAAACAGACGCACGTTCGTCATAGCCTCTGCGCGCGACTTGATTGTCTCTGCTCTGGCACCGGTGCCGAATATAACTATCTCGGTGTCCGTATGCTCGCGAAGACGCTCGGCGGCATCTAGGAGCACCTCTGCTCCCTGCGCCATACCGAGGTTGCCCGCGTAGACAACCCTGAATTTATCGGGGTCAAGACCGAGCTCCTCACAGAGCCTGTTCTCCCCCTTTTCAACGTGACCGACCTCATCGACGTTTATCCAGTTATGAATAACGCGAATCTTCTCCTCGGGCACGCCCTTTTCCATAATATTCTTCTTGATATCCTCGCTGATTGCGATGATGATATCCGCGTTTTTGTAAATGTAATTTGCAATCCCCGTGCCTATCTTATAGATAAGCGAGCCGCGCCTTGCAAGCCCCGTCGTCGAGAGCGAGTCGGGAAAAACGTCCTGAAGGACGTAAACGAAGGGCACGTGGCGGCGGTATTTTTTCGATAGCTTTTTTGCCACCTTGGCGCACGCTATGCCGAGGATGGGGGGAGTCGACGAGCCCATAACGATGTCGACGTCCCTTGCTCTCTTGCCGCGTCTGTACTGCTTCAGCACGACACGGATATACCTTATCGCACGCAGTATCGGGTTTCTCTTCTCCCTGCCCATTCTGAAGCGGTGCACCCTGATATGCCCGTCCAGCTTCTCCTCGTAGGGGATTTTTTTGTATTTTTTCCTCACCTCGTCGCTGACACCGCGCGTCGGCGTGGGAGCGTAGAGCTCAACCTCAAACCCCTCGGCGGCATACGCGCGCTCAAGGTCAGCGGTGAGGTGAGAGCTTGAGACCGTCTCAGGCTCATAATAGGAGGGAAATCTTAAAATCTTCATAAGAACTCCGTTTTGCTCTTTTGTTAGTCTCGCTCAAGACGGGAGGTATCAAACAGGAGTCTGTTCATCCTCTCTCCGTTTGTGTCGTAGACGACGATGCTGTCGCGGAAATATTCGAGACACTCGACAGCCTCCCTCTCCGAGTCGCAGATAAACGTCACGCGGCAGAAGTGCTGACCGAGTGTTCCGATATTTTTCTTCTCCACCGTGTCGCCAACGTTGTAGTATTGCATATAGTCCACAACAGCGGGGTGCGCCGTAACCTTGTCTACACCCTCAATTCTTCCTATCGTTCCGACGTCGAGGGGCATCATAAGCTGTGCGCCTATCCTGCCGCCGAGGGTGAGGTCCAGGCCCTGAAGCTCACCGTCTGTGACTGCATCACCGCCCACAGCGTATCTTATCATGAGCTTCATATCGTTAATTCCGACGAGGGGCTCTGTGAGCTTGAACATCATACCTCCGCTGAGGCGGTAGCCCATCTCGTGGAAATATATCTTTCCCCCGTAGGGCAAGGACTGGATGAAGGCGGTGCCGTTCTTCAGTCCCATTCCCTTCAGCATACGTCTGACCGCGCCGTCCATATGACGCATATAATACTCCGCGTGCTTTGAGGGCGCGTGGGTAAAGCCGCTGATAAGGCTTGTCCTGTGAATGGGGTCGGCAACGTAGGTATCCATCATAAAGTACGGATACGCCTCTCCGTCGCGGAGCAGGTATCTGACACTGAATATCTCTCCGCCGTTTTCTATGTATTTTTCTGCAATTATCTTCTTCGATTTTGACGCGGCATATGCCTTGTCGAGCGCTGCGGGAACCTCGGCGGCACTGCGGCACACCGATATACCTGCCGAGCTCGAGCCGTCGACGGGCTTTATAATGATGGGATAATCTATCCCCTCAAGCTCGCAGGAGGGTGTGTCTCTGTCTATCGCGTACTCGGGGG
The DNA here is from genome assembly GCA_017403155.1 of Clostridia bacterium. GTDB lineage: Bacteria > Bacillota > Clostridia > Oscillospirales > CAG-272 > UBA1740. The sequence continues at coordinate 39,819 of JAFQOP010000013.1, forward strand.
TGCAGTCCACACCGTATTCTCTGCAATAGCTCTTGAACACGTCCTTGTTGGCGCATCTGTCCCAGACCTCGGTGGTGGTATAGCAGGGCAGCCCCGTCTGCTCGCAGAGCTTTATCACGTTGCGAAGATTGAACTCGCTCGGGCCGCAGAAGACTCCGTCCGCACCGCATTCTCTGACGAGGGCGGCAAGCGCATCTATATCCGCGGTGCTGACAAGCGCCGTCTCATCGGCAATCTGCTTTGCCACGCGGGTCTCGGTGGGCGCGTCGTCGGTAACGACGGTATATATACCCATGCTCCTTGCATTTTTGACTATGTCGAGGGAGGCTGACGTTCCTCCGAGGACAAGCAGCTTTTTTCCTTTTACATCGACCATTTTTGCTCCTTGTGACAATTCCCCTCCCGTGCGGCAGAGCCGCCGTACAGGTCATGTCAGTCCTTGCGAATTTTGAATTTTACTGTTTCGAGTGCTCTGTCGCAGGCGCGAACGGCATCCTCGGCAGACTCTCCGTCGGCTATCACAAAGCCGACTCTGTCGGAGCTTGAGCCTATGGCTCCCACACGGTCTCCGACGCCCTTGACGAGGGTTATCTCGCGCACACCGGGAAGAGCGCGCGCCGCGTCTGCTCCCTCGACCCCCTCGATGACACCCTCGGGCACGTCAAAGTACCTTATCGCGCTGCCGCGCGAGTGCTTGGGTGTGAGGTCAACCCTATCACCGAGTGAGATACGCACCGTCGCCTCAATCATATCGACTCCGGTCGACAGAGGCACCAGGTGGCTGGTTATGCAGTCGCCGCCCATACGCGCGCCGAGCTCTATCATTTTGGGGCCCTCGTCCGTCACCATTATCTCGACGTGAGCGGGGCAGTCGTCTATCCCCACAGCCGTCACCGCACGGGTAGCGAGGTCCGAGACCTCGGCGAGGATGTCGGAGGGAAGAGAGGAGGGCTGTGTGTGTCCCATCTCAACAAAATGAGGCGCACCCGTGGTGAGCTTGTCGGTGATGGCAAGGATGTGCACGACACCCCCCGTAACGACTATCTCCACGCTAACCTCCCTACCCGTGAGGTACTCCTCGATTATAACCGCGCCGCGGCGCGACGAAGCCCTCGCGTACTCGTAGCGCGAGGGTAGCTCCTCATATGAATGCACAAGCGCGACACCGCGGCTGCCCGCATTGTCTGTCGGCTTTATAATGCAGGGGAAGGAAAGCTCCCCCTCCTCGGGAAGTGCGGCACCGTCCTCAACGACGTGATACCACGGATGTGCGACACCCGCCTCGCGGAACGCGCGTATCATCTCTCCCTTATCGGTCGAGCGCACGGCGGTCTCGCAGGATATACCGCGCAGCCCAAGCTCGCGGCAAGCCGCGGCAAGAGAACGCATAGGCATATCGGTGGCAAGAGTCATAATACCGTCGGGACGAAATTCTCTCGCCGCGCGGCACACCCCCTCGGGGTCTATCGTGCTCTCGTTAAAATATTCGTCGGCATAGGGGATTCCCACAGCCCTCGGATCATAGTCCAATACGGCAACGTACAGCCCCATCTCCTTCGCCCTTTTTATAGCGGGCAGCTGGAGCACCGACGCGCCGATTATAAGCAGTCTTTTCATTTTTCACCCGCTCCCACGCTCACGCGCTCCTCGGTCTTTGCCTCCTCTGTGGGAGCTGTCGCCACGGGCGCATCCGCGCTCACGTAGACGTTTTTTCTTCCGAGCACGGAGGCTACGGTCTTGAAAAACACCTTGACGTCCATTAGGAAGGAAAGGTTATCAACGTAATACACGTCGTTTTTCAGCTTTTCCTCCGAGCCCACCGAGTTGCGGAAATATGCCTGATTGTACCCCGTCAGTCCGGGGCGGACGTCGAGCCTTCTTTTGCGAAGCTCATCGAGGGCATCATAGCCCTTGTAATTGGTGGTGAGGTGTGCCCTCGGACCGATGAGGCTCATATGCCCGAGGAGGATATTAAGTATCTGGGGTGTCTCATCCAGGCTTGTCTTGCGGATGAAGCGGCCGATTTTCGTCACTCTCGGGTCGTGCTCGCCATTGTATGTAGAGCCGTCTGCATTGAGAAGATTAGGCGAGTTTACCCTCATCGAACGGAATTTATACATCTTGAAGACCTTGCCGCGCCTGCCGAGTCTCGGTGCGTTGTAGAAAACGGGGCCGCCGTCGGTCAGCTTGATAATCGGGGCAAGGAAGATGAATATCAGAAAAAAGAACGGGAGGGCGACGAGCGCCACTGTTATGTCAAAAAGCCTTTTGAAGAAATGCCTGTACATCGGATGTGCCTCACTTGATATACTCTGCCACGACAGCCTTGTAGCTCTCTATGACATACTCAATCTGCTCATCGGTCAGAGTTGTGTGCATCGGAAGGGTTATCTCGTTCTCATAATATGCGTACGCATTCGGGTAGTCCGCAATGTCAAAGCCGAGATTTTTGTAGGCTGTGAACATCGGCAGGGGCTTGTAATGAACGTTGCAGAATACTCCCCTCTCTGCCATCTTGGTGATTATCTCGTTTCGCTGGGTCTCATTTATCCCGGGTATCCTCGTGATATAAAGGTGACCCGAGGAGGTATGAGTGGCATTGTAATGCTCGAGTGTTTTGATACCGAGGGGACGGAAGGCTGCGTCATAGCGCTCCGCGGTGTGCCTGCGCTTTTCGAGCATCTCGGGATAGCGGTCAAACTGCGCGATTCCGATAGCGGCGGCGATATCCGTCATATTGCACTTATACCAGGGTCCGATAACGTCGTACTCCCAGGAGCCGAGCTGAGACTTGGCAAGGGCATCCTTCGACTGTCCGTGGAGGGAATAGAGCTGGAGCCTCTTGTATATCTTCTCATCGGAAACACCCGGAAGAGGGCGCCAGGTAAGTGCACCACCCTCCGCGGTGGTAAAGTTCTTCACCGCGTGGAAGGAAAACGCAGAAAAGTCGGCAACACTGCCGACGGGCTTTCCCTTGTATTTTGCTCCGAAGGCGTGTGCCGTGTCAGCAAGGACGGCTACTCTGCCCAGAGCCGACTGAATCTCTCCCTCGGGCTTAAAGAGCTCTCTCTTCGACTCCACAACCTCGAATATACGGTCGTAGTCGCATGGCACGCCTGCAAGGTCGACGGGAATGACCGCCTTGGTGCGCTCGGTTATAGCATCTGCGAGCTTGCCGTAGTCCATCTCAAACGAGTCGGGCTGGGTATCGACAAGGACGAGCTTAGCACCGACGTGGCAGACCACCGAGGCAGTTGCCGTGTAGGTATATGCCGTCGTTATGACCTCATCCCCCTCGCCTACTCCGATTAAGTGAAGGGCAAGCTCGGCACACGCGGTCTGCGAGTTGAGGCAGACTGCGCGGTCTGTGCCGCAAAGAGTGGCGACGAGAGCCTCCAGCTTTTTGGTGCGCGGACCTGTAGTGATCCACCCCGACCTTATCGCGGCAGCTACCTCCTCGACCTCTTTGTCCGTCATATCAGGCGGAGAAAACGGAATTTTAAACATGATTTTGTCTCCAAAACATTATTGCTTTATTTATAATATAATATTTTAGCACTACGCGAGCGAAATTTCAATGTTTTTCGCGCACATAAATATATAATCGTTATTTTGCACAAAAAATTCGCACGCGCATACAGAGGTTTGCACATCAGTTACGAAACAAAGAAGGCACCGGAGGAAGATACTCCCTCCGATGCCAAAACGACAAGTTTTGTTTTCTTTTCTTGCCTTTCCCACGTATTTTCTTCACACGGGGTGGCTCATCCGAGCTTTTCAAGTGTTCTCATAACGTAGTCACCGAACTCACAGCAGGTCGCGCCGCTCGGTCTGCCGGTGATGACGAGCGCCTTCTCCTCAAAGGAGCAGATGTCGAGAGCTCTCTCGAGTCTGTCGGCTCTGTCCTGCATTCCGATATGAGAGAGGAGCATAACGCAGGCACGAAGCATAGAGCAAGGGTCTGCATACTTGGCGCGTCCTTCGTTTACCATTCTCGGTGCCGAGCCGTGGATTGCCTCAAACATCGCGTATCTCTTTCCGATATTGGCGCAGCCCGCAGTGCCGACGCCGCCCTGGAACTCTGCCGCCTCGTCGGATATAATGTCTCCGTAGAGGTTGGGAAGAAGGAGCACCTTGAAGTCGCGGCGTCGCTTTTTGTCAACGAGCTTGGCTGTCATAATATCCGCATACCACTCGTCGGTCGTAATCTCGGGGTAATTCACCGCAACCTTGTGGCAGTCCTCGAGGAAGTTGCCGTCGGTGGTTTTTATAATGTTCGCCTTTGTTACAAGGGAAACTCTGTCCATATTATTCTTACGGGCGTATTCATATGCGAGGCGGGCAATTCTGTCAGAGCCCTGCTTTGTCGTGACGGTGAAGTCAACCGCGAGGTCCTCGGTAACGTTGAAGCCCGAGGAGCCGACGGCATAGCCGCCCTCGGTATTCTCACGGAAGATAACCCAGTTTATGCCCTCCTCGGGCACCTTGACGGGACGCACGTTTGCAAACAGGTCGAGCGCCTTGCGCATTGCTACGTTTGCCGACTCGATATTCGGCATGCCGCTACCCTTCTGGGGAGTGGTGGTGGGACCCTTGAGAATTACGTGGCACTCCTTGAGAGCCGCCATAACGTCGTCGGGGATTGCCTTGTTGTGTGCTATTCTGTTCTCGAGGGTAAGTCCGTCTATGGTGCGGAACTCAACCTTGCCGCATTCGACGAGGTCAGAGAGCATAAACGAGAGCACCCTCTCCGCCTCCTTCGATATGATGGGGCCTATTCCGTCACCGCCGCAAACGCCGATGATGAGCTTGTCGAGGGCTGCATAGTCAACAAAGTCGCCCTGCCCCTTCATGTCCTCTACCCTCGCGAGCTGTCCCTCAAGAATTTTTCTGAATTTGGCACACGCCAGATCTAATTCCTTATCGTAATTATTCATTTTCTTATCTTCCCTTTCTCATTTCCTCATCGGGAGTTTTTTGTATAGTTGAGCATTCCGCCGGCAAGAAGTATCTGCCTCTGTCTTTCCGTCAGAGAGAGCTTGAGGGGTACCCGTGCGCCGTTATTTTCGTCCACGAGGGTTGCGCGCTCGGCGCCGCGTATAGCCTCGGCAAAGCCCTCGATATAAATTCTGTCGCCCTCTGCGAGCCTGTCATAGTCCTCCTCGCACTCGAGGGTCATGGGAACTATACCGAAGTTGATTAGGTTGGCAACGTGGATGCGTGCGAAGCTCTTGGCAACTACCGCCTTGATGCCGAGATACAGAGGAACGAGCGCCGCGTGCTCACGCGAGGAGCCCTGACCGTAGTTGGAGCCGCCGAGAATGATTCCGCCTCCCTTTGCCTTCGCCCTCTCGGGAAAGTCCTTGTCACAAACGGTGAAGCAGAACTCGGAGAGCTTGGGAACGTTGGAACGGTAGGGGAGCACCTTGGTGCCCGCAGGCATTATGTGGTCGGTGGTGATATTGTCTCCCACCTTGAGAATGAGCTCTGCCGCGAGATTCTCAGCAGGTGCAGCTCCGACGGGGATAGGCTTGATGTTGGGGCCGCGCTCGACTACAACCTCCTTCGCCTCCTCCTCGGTGGCAGGCAGCTCTATGAGATTGTCGTTTACAAGGAAGCTGTCGGGCATGGCAACCTCGGGCGCCTTGCCGAGGGTGGTCGGGTCAACGAACACTCCTGCAAGAGCCGAAGCCGCCGCAGTCTCGGGGGAAACGAGATAGACCTCTGCGTCCTTCGTGCCCGAGCGGGCGAGGAAATTACGGTTGAAGGTGCGGAGGCTGATGCCTGCCGACTTGGGAGAAAAGCCCATACCGATGCAGGGGCCGCAGGCGCACTCGAGAATTCTCGCACCCGCCGAGATGAGGTCGGCAAGCGCACCGCACTCGGCAAGCATGGTATATACCTGCTTTGAGCCGGGGGAAATCGAGAGAGATACGTCGGGGTGGACTGTCTTGCCCTTCAGCATTGCAGCAACGGTGAGCATATCGAGCATCGAGGAATTTGTGCATGAGCCGATGCACACCTGGTTTATCTTCATTCCCGAAAGGTCCGAGACCGCCTTCACGTTATCGGGGCTGTGGGGACAAGCCGCAAGGGGCTTGAGCGAGGAAAGGTCGACGGTATACTCCTCGTCGTAGACCGCGTCGGGGTCGGGACAGAGTGGTACAAACACATCCTCCCTGCCCTGCGCACGAAGGAAGGCGAGGGTAAGCTCGTCGGAGGGGAATATCGAGCTTGTGGCACCGAGCTCGGCACCCATGTTCGTTATAGTTGCACGCTGGGGCACCGAGAGGCTTCTGACGCCCTCGCCCGCGTATTCCATCACCGCACCGACGCCGCCCTTAACACCGAGCATGCGGAGCACCTCAAGGATGATATCCTTGGCTCCGACGTAGTCACCGAGGCGACCCGTGAGGTTTATCTTTATAATTTTCGGCATTGTTATATAGTAGGTGCCGCCTCCCATCGCAACCGCAACGTCAAGACCGCCGGCACCCATACCGAGCATACCGATACCTCCCGCGGTGGGGGTATGGCTGTCCGAGCCTATGAGTGTCTTTCCGGGAGCACCGAAGCGCTCGAGGTGCACCTGGTGGCATATACCGTTACCGGGTCGGGAAAAGCGCACGCCGTGCTTTTTTGCCACAGTCTGGATATATCTGTGGTCGTCCGCATTCTCAAAGCCTGCCTGAATGGTGTTGTGGTCAATATAGGCAACCGAGAGCTCCGTTTTTACTCTGTCTATGCCCATCGCCTCAAGCTGAAGATATGCCATCGTGCCCGTGGCATCCTGGGTGAGAGTCTGGTCAATTCTGAGCCCTATCTCCGCTCCAGCCTTCATCTCTCCCGATACAAGGTGATTTTTAATGATTTTTTGTGCTATGGTGTACCCCATGTCAATTTTCTCCGTTTCTTTTTCTGTCGTCGAGGGCGCTCACAAGATTCTCGAATGCCGCCTCGATGTGCTTTGCTGTGAGGCTGTCGGCAAGGGAGGATTCCCCACGCTCTATCGCCTCGAGTATTTGTCTGTGCTCCTCCGCAGAGCGCTCAAGTCTCCCCGGCACAGAGAGAGACAGCTTTCTGTACGATTTTATCTTTTTATGCAGCTCGGAAAGAGTCCTGCAGAGGAGGCGGTTGCCCGACTCCTTGTATATCGTCTCGTGGAAGGTCGAGTCCAGCTCCTTCAGCTTCTCGGTATTTCCTCGCTTGATATAAAATTCTGCCAGCTCCACCGACTCGCGCAGGGTGGCAAGCGCCCCCTCGCTTATTCTTTCCGCCGCGGATGCCGACGCAAGCCCCTCAAGCCGCACTCTTATTTTATATATGTCGGCAAGGTCCTCCTCGGTTATGCCAACTACGGTCGCACCGCGATTGGCACTCATGCTGATAAGCCCCTCCTCCGCCAGTCGTCGCAGGGCGCTGCGTATCGGTGTACGGGAGACTCCGAGTCTTGCCGACAGAGCCATCTCGCTCAAGGGGGCACCGCGCTCGAGCGCACCCGAGAGTATCTCCTCCTCAAGCTCAAGATACACCTTCTCCTCGAGGGAGAGAGGTCCTCCGTTTATAATCATCTTCTTCTCCGTTTCGTTTTTTTGAAATTGTATACAAGGATACAATACCCTTGTATTATACACCTATACTCCATCGGTTGTCAATAGGAAATTACATATTTGATAAAATATTAATGTGGCATCTTGCCAAAGACGCACAAGGCGGCAAAAAAGTGCGGCACCTCCTCGGCACCGCACTCCATATCGCTTTATACAACCTTATAGCCCGCTGCGGTGATAGCCGCCTTGATTTCTCCGTCGGCTACCTCCCTCGAAAGAGTCACGCAAACGCGCTTTGCCTTGTGGTCGGCTACTGCCGACACAACGCCCTCAACAGCCTCGAGCGCCGCCTTGACGTGCGCCTCACAGTGGGGGCACATCATGCCCTCTACGTTAAAAGACTTTTCCATTTTATTCTCCTCCTTTACGGTAAAATTGTTTGTTTTTTCATATTTTTCTTTTGTTTTTACAAAAATGTGCTTGAGTCCGAGACGAAGTGCGTTCATAACGACGGTAAAGCTCGATAGGCTCATCGCTGCCGCACCGAACATAGGCGTAAGCTCCCAGCCAAAAAGCGCAATGAACGCGCCTGCGGCAAGGGGAATGCCCAGCACGTTATAGATAAATGCCCAGAAAAGATTCTCGTGCACCGTCTTAAGGGTTGCTCTCGAGAGCCTTACGGCACCGACAAGCTCGCTGAGTGTCGGTCGCATAAGCACGACGTCGGCAGACTCGATTGCAATCTCGGTGCCCGAGCCTATCGCAATGCCGACCTCAGCACGCGCAAGCGAGGGAGCGTCGTTGATACCGTCGCCAACCATCGCAACACCACCGCGCTCCGAAAGACGTCTCACCGCCTCCTCCTTGCCGCTCGGAAGGACCCCGGCAACAACCTCGTCGATGCCGACGGAGGCGGCAACCGCGCGAGCGGTGCGCTCGTTGTCTCCCGTTATCATAACTACGTGCATACCCATGCGGCGAAGAGCGGATACCGACTCGGCGGCATCCTCCTTCAGCTTATCGCTGACGGCAATTATACCGATAAGCTCCTCATCCTTTATAATATATATCGGTGTCGCACCGCTGTCTGTTATATCGGCAAACTCGGAGGAGGAGGGTGCTACGTCAAGAATGTCGCAAGCACCCTTATAGCTTGTGGCAACAACTCGCGCACCGTCAACCCTTGCGCTGACACCGATTCCGACTGTCATCCTGAATTCGCTTGCCGAGGGAATAGCATATCCGTGCTCCTCGGCATATCGGACTATTGCACCCGCTATCGGATGCTCACTCTGCCGCTCCACAGCCGCGGCAAGACGCAGAAGCTCATCCCCGTCGGTATATGCCACGACCCGACTCACCTCGGGTGTGCCGTGGGTGAGAGTGCCCGTCTTGTCGAGGGCGATATTCTTCACTCTGCCGAGCACCTCGAGGGCGGTAGCACTCTTGAAGAGGGCGCCGTGGCGCGCACCGACGCCAGAGCCGACCATTATAGCAACGGGGGTTGCAAGCCCGAGCGCACAAGGACAGCTTATGACCAGAACGGATATTCCTCTCTCAAGAGCATAACCCAAACTATTGTTTACAAAAATCCAAATCAAGGTTGTTACAAAAGCGATGAGAAGAACGGCAGGAACAAAGATTCCTGCGACACGGTCTGCCACCTTTGCTATCGGAGCCTTACTTGCCGAGGCATCCTCGACCAGTTTTATCACCTGGGAAACCGTCGTGTCCTCTCCGACCCTTGTAGCACGGCACAGAGCATAGCCCGAGGCGGCTGTGCAGCCCGCGTAGACGCTGTCCCCCACCGTCTTGTCGACGGGTAGGCTCTCGCCCGTGAGCGCGGACTCATTTGTGGAAACAGATCCCTCTGTTATCTCACCGTCTACGGGTATCGACTCGCCCGAGCGAAGGACGAAAACGTCACCGCGAGAGACGTCTTTTGATAATATCTCAACCTCTTTTCCGTCCCGTATCACCCTCGCAGTCCTCGGAGTGAGGGCGATGAGGCTCTTGATTGCGCTCGTCGTCCTTCCCTTTGCTACCGTCTCGAGCAGCTTGCCGACCGTAATCAGCGTCAGTATCATTGCCGCCGATTCAAAATACAGCTCGTGCAAAAAGTGAGCTCTCTCGGAGGCGGGAGAGGTTATCATTACAAAAACAAGGTACAGGCTCCACAGAAACGACACACCCGAGCCAAGCGAGACGAGAGTGTCCATATTCGGTGCGCGCCTTATTGCACCGAGGAAGCCCGATATAAAGAATTTCTGATTTATCACAAGAACAGCGGCACTGAGCACAAGCTCGGAAAGCGCCACGGCTATGGGAAAATTCCCAAGTCCAAACGGCAGGGGTGCTCCCCACATAACGTGCCCCATGCTTATATACATCAGCGGTGCGAGGAAGAGCAACGACAGACAAAGGCGGAGCACCATAGCGCGCCTCTGGCGGCGGACGGCGTCATCAATGACGTCTCCGCTCTCTTCCCTTTTTCCTTCATTCCCCTTGAGGCTGGCACCGTAGCCCGCCGCCACAACGGCGGCAATGACAGCCTCGGGGCTTGCACCCTCGACCGTCATCGAATTTGTCAGAAGATTCACCGAGCAGGAGCTGACGCCCTCAACTGCCATCACAGCTCGCTCGACCCTTGCCGAGCAGGCGGCGCAGCTCATGCCCGTTACGTTGTATTTTTCCATTTCTTCACCTCTATTTCAAGAGCTTTGCAAGAGTGGCAACAAGCTCGTCGACCTTCTCTGCCCTGCCCTCTCTTATATCCTCGGCAACGCAGCTTCTGATATGCGAGGAGAGCAGCTCGCGCTCAAACGCAGAGAGCGCCGATGCCGCGGCAGACGCCTGGGTCACTATATCTATGCAGTAGGCATCCGAGTCGAGCATATTCCTTATTCCTCTTATCTGCCCCTCTATGCGCGAGAGTCGGTTGACGAGGCTCTTGTATTCAGCCTCCTCCCTCACTCTTTTTCTGCACTCGGGACACCCTTCCTTAATTATATCCAATTGTCTGTCTCCTCTTCAGGCTTTTTCTTTGTGGGAGGAATATTTTGACTCCCGGGATTTTGCGTTTTTTGTTTTTCACTTTAATTATATACCCCTAGGGGGTATTTGTCAAGCAAAAAATTTGCCGCCCCGATCGGGGGGCGGCAAAGCAGTATCAAAGAGAAGCGAGTCTTTCCCTGATTGCGGCAAGAGCCTCACGCGGCTCGGTAATATTCATCACGGCACATTCGATAGGACAGTAGCCGTCGCGCGTGCGGTTGACGATTCTCGGCACAAGGGAGCCGTAGGTGTAGCGGATGCGGTGCTCATCGAGCAGCTCTGCTGCCGCCTCGCTCATAACAGAGGCATAAAGCTCGGTGACGCCAAGCAGGATATACAGAAATGCCGCACCGCGTCCGACAACTCTGTCCGCCGCCGCAAAGTCGCGCACATCCCTACCCGTGTCAACTAAACGGAGCAGAGGGCGAACTCCGCGCTCGCAGCTCTCGACAAGCTCGCAGCCTCGGGCGAGCACGAGTGTTGTGTCTGATGTGAGGCGCGCCCTTGCTATTTCGATATTCTGCATAGCTATCTCCTTCCTTCAAATAATGCCCGCCGTGCGGCGGGCATTACGGTTATACCTTTTCTACCGAAACGGTGACCTTCTCACCGTTGATGCTCCACTCCTTGGAGAACTCAAGGGTGCCCTCGGTGACCGAGTCGGCAAGCGTCTCGTCGGCAATCTCGGCAGCATTACGCATTGCAATAGCAATAACGGTATCGTTGCCCGAGAAGGCAACTCTTATGCGGTCCATAACCTCAAAGCCCGAATCCTTGCGCATCGTCTGAATCTTCGAGATTATCTCGCGCACGTTACCCTCCTCGATAAGCTCGGGGGTGAGGCGCTTGTCGATAACGACGGTGACGCCTCTGTCGGAAAGGGACTCAAATCCGTCCTTCTTCGTCATTTCGATAAGAAGGTCGTCTCTTGTGAGGCTGATGGTCTCACCCGCGTTGGTAAGGGTGAGAGCTCCGCTTGCCTCAAGCTCATCCATTGCGGCATTGCCGTCAAGGGTTGTGAGCGCGCCTCTGATAAATCCGAGGTGCTTACCGTACTTGGGGCCTACTGTGCGAAGCTGGGGCTTGAAGCTGTATGTGGTAAACTCACGGACGTTGTCGGTGAACTCAACGCACTTAACGTTAAGCTCCTCGGCAATTACCGAGATAAAGCTCTCGTCGGGAGTCTTATCCGCCTTTACGTACATTCTTGCAACGGGCTGTCGGTTCTTGATGGTTGCTGCATTGCGGCAGGCTCTGCCGAGGGTAACAACCTCTATTACCTCCTCCATATTCTCCTCAAGCGCCTTATCGATAAGGCTCTCGTCAAATACGGGGAAATCGCACAGATGAATCGACACGGGTGCCGACTTATCAACCGAGCAGACGAGGTTTCTGTAAATATCCTCGGTCATGAAGGGTATCATGGGCGCGCTTATCTTTGCCACGGTTACAAGCGCCGTGTAGAGGGTGAGATATGCCGTAATCTTGTCCTCAGTCATATCCTTTACCCAGAAGCGCTCGCGGCAACGGCGAACGTACCAGTTGGACAGCTCGTCGACAAAGCCCTCAAGCACGCGGGTAGCCTCGGTGATCTTGTAGCCGTCAAGATATTCGTCAACCGCCTTTACTGCGGAGTTGAGCTTGGAGAGTATCCACTTATCCATAACCGTGAGGCTGTTTCTGTTAAGGGTGTATTTCGTGGGGTCGAAGCCGTCTATGTTAGCGTAGAGCACGTAGAAGGCATAGGTGTTCCACAGCGTTCCCATAAACTTGCGCTGTCCCTCAACGACCGCATCACCGAAGAAGCGGTTGGGGAGCCAGGGCGCGGAGTTGGAGTAGAAATACCAGCGGATGGCATCTGCACCGTAGGACTCGAGTGCCTCGAAGGGGTCTACCGCATTGCCCTTCGACTTAGACATCTTCTGTCCGTCCTTGTCAAGCACGTGACCGAGCACGAGCACGTTCTTGTAGGGAGCGCAGTCAAAGATAAGGGTGGATATCGCCATAAGAGAATAGAACCAGCCGCGAGTCTGGTCAACGCCCTCGCTTATGAAGTTGGCGGGGAACTGGGACTCAAATATTTCCTTATTCTCAAAGGGGTAGTGCCACTGTGCAAAGGGCATCGAGCCCGAGTCAAACCAGCAGTCGATAACCTCGCTGACTCTCCTCATCTCACCGCCGCACTCGGGGCACTTTATTGTAACCGCATCGATAAAGGGACGGTGCAGCTCGATATTCTCGGGGCAGTTGTCCGACATCGACCTCAGCTCCTCTATGGAGCCTATCGAATGGCGGTGACCGCAGGAGCACTCCCAGATATTAAGGGGTGTGCCCCAGTATCTGTTACGGGAGATACCCCAGTCCTGCACGTTCTCGAGCCAGTCGCCAAAGCGACCCTTGCCGATGCTCTCGGGGAACCAGCGGACGGTGTTGTTGTTTCTGATAAGATTCTCGCGCACGTCGGTCATTTTGATAAACCAGGTGTCGCGCGCATAGTAGATAAGGGGTGTGTTGCATCTCCAGCAGTGGGGATAATCGTGCTCAAACTTGGGAGCGGAGAAGAGCTTGCCCTCCTTTTCTAGGTCTGCAAGAATGAGGGGGTCTGCCTTCTTTACGAATACTCCGGCATAGTCTGTCTCGCCCGTCATCTCGCCCTTTCCGTCAACGAACTGAACGAAGGGGAGGTCGTATTTTCTGCCGACGCGGCTGTCATCCTCACCGAAGGCGGGTGCGATATGAACGATACCCGTTCCGTCGGACATGGTGACGTAGCTGTCGCAGGTAACAAAGTGCGCCTTCTTTTTCTGGCGCTCTGCCTCCTTGCCCGTGCAGGCGAAGAGGGGCTCGTAGCATCTGCCCTCGAGGTCGGCACCAAGCATTTCCTCAACAATCTCGTATGCCGCAGTGCCCTCCTCGGCAAGAGGAGAAAGAACCTTGTCAAGCAGCTCCTTTGCCATATAGTAGGTATATCCGTCGGCAGCCTTCACCTTGCAGTAGGTGTCGGTGGGATTAACGCAGAGTGCGGTGTTGGAGGGGAGAGTCCAGGGGGTGGTCGTCCAGGCAAGGAAGTATGCGTCCTCACCGATGCACTTAAATCTTACGACCGCGCTCTTCTCCTTTACACTCTTGTAGCCCTGAGCTACCTCGTGAGAGGAGAGGGGGGTACCGCAGCGAGGGCAGTAGGGCACGATCTTGAAGCCCTTGTAGAGCAGACCCTTGTCCCATATCTTCTTGAGAGCCCACCACTCCGACTCAATAAAGTCGTTGGTGTAGGTAACGTAGGGGTTCTCCATATCAGCCCAGAAGCCAACGGTGGCGGAGAAGTCCTCCCACATTTCCTTGTACTTCCAGACCGACTCCTTGCAGTGCGCAATGAAGGGCTCGAGTCCGTAGCTCTCTATCTGGTCCTTGCCATCTATGCCGAGCTTCTTCTCTACCTCAAGCTCAACGGGCAGACCGTGGGTATCCCAGCCCGCCTTGCGAAGAACGCGGTTGCCCTTCATGGTGCGGTATCTGGGTATCATATCCTTGATAACTCTGGTAAGCACGTGGCCGATGTGCGGCTTTCCGTTTGCGGTGGGGGGACCGTCGTAGAACGTGAAGTTCTCCCCCTCGCGGCGGCTCTCGATGCTCTTCTCAAATATGCCCGCCTCTTCCCAGAAGCGGCGCGTTTCCTTCTCCCTCTCAACAAAGTTGAGATTTGTGGAAACCTTTGTGTAAAGCTCTTTCATAATTCCTCCTGAAAAAAGAAAAATCCCACCTCGGGTGGGAAAAATTATATAGCTATCGCATTATAAAAACGTATCCACCAATACGCGCCCCGTAACGCAGAGCCTGCGGCTCACCCTACTCATATTTCGGGCTGCAGCTCGGGAGTGATATTCACGCGCGGCTCCTCATATCGGCTCACACCGTACCCGACTCGCTAAATGCCTCTGCCACCGCTACTGTCTCCGTCATAGCTTTTACCACATAAATATAGCACAAAAAAATTCTCTTGTCAATACTTTTTATTTATAATATAAGAGCGGTTGACTTTTGTGCCCCTGCTGTGGTATTATATAGAGGTAAAAATTTATGAGGTCATAGACATGATTTTAAAGGATAAGGATATTATAACCAAGGGTCTTTCCTCCGCCGAGGCAGCTCGCCTTGCCGCCGAGGGAAAGGCAAACGTAACCAAGGAAAGGGCGGGCAAGAGCTATCTGCGCATTGTCACCGACAACCTTTTCACCTTTTTCAACCTTATATGGGCGCTGCTTGCGGTGGTGGTAATCATCTGCCAAAGCTACACCAACCTCACCTTCCTCATCGTCGTTACCCTCAACACGGTGATAGCCATCGTGCAGGAGATAAAGGCAAAGAGAACGGTGGAGCGGCTGTCCGTTACAACCGACCCGAGAGCCTGCGTCCTGCGCGACGGTGAGCTCATCGAGATAGCGGCAACCGAACTTGTGCTCGGCGACCTTATGTACGTTGAAATGGGTCGGCAGGTGCTCTCCGACGCGGTAGTCGTCTCAGGCGTTGCGGAGGCAAACGAGAGCCTGCTTACGGGCGAGGCAGACGCGATAAAGAAGACGGAGGGAGAGCGGCTGCTCGCAGGCTCCTACCTTGTCAGCGGCGCGGTCTATGCTCGCGTTACGGCAGTCGGCGCAGATAACTACGTACATAAAATCGAGAAGGCGGCAAAGTCCTTCAAGCCCGCGTTCTCCAACCTCTTCCGCGACCTTACCCGTCTCATCCGCGCAATAGCGATATTTATGATACCCTTCACGCCGATTATGATGACGGTAAACTACTTTGCCTATGGCAAGGATCTTGTCACAGCGGCAATAAAGACGGTCGGCTCCCTCTCCGCGATGATACCCGCAGGTATGTATCTGCTCGTCACCCTCACCCTCACCCTCAGCGTCATCAAGCTGGCAAGGAAGAGAACCCTCGTGCAGGATATGTACTCGATAGAGATGCTCGCCTCGGCAGACGTGCTCTGCCTTGACAAGACGGGCACCATCACCGACGGCACGATGGAGGTCGTTTCCTATAAGATTCTCGACGGCACCTCCGACGAGAGCTTCAGAAAAATTATGGCACAGATCGAGGGCAGCGAGAGCACTCTTAACAACACCTCCCGCGCGCTCCTCTCCTACTTCGGCAAATCAAGCGACGCCAACGTGACCGAGAAGCTCCCCTTCTCCTCCGAGAGAAAATACTCGGCGGTTGAGTTTGAGGGCGTCGGTGCCTTCTCGCTCGGTGCGCCCCACTTCGTCCCCTGCCCCGTATCCGAGGAGCTGGACGGTGAGATAGCCCTCCATGCCGCGCGCGGTGAGCGCGTCATCCTCCTCTCGAGGAGCGAGGCTATCGGTGAGGAGGGTGTGCCCCTTGCCATCATCGCAATATCCGACAGAATAAGACCCGCCGCGCGCGAAATAATCGCCTCCTTCCAGGAGCAGGGCGTCACCCTCAAGGTCATCTCGGGCGACCACGCGGCAACCGTATCAACGATTGCAACCCTCGTCGGCATAAAGGACGCCGACAAATATATCTCCTGCGAGGGTCTCACGGACGGGGAGCTGGAGGCGGCGGCAGAGTGCTATGCCGTGTTCGGCAGAGTCACCCCCGAGCAGAAGGTCACCCTCGTCAAGGCGCTCAAGAAGGCAGGACACACCGTGGCTATGACCGGTGACGGTGTAAACGACACCCTCGCCCTCAAGGAGAGCAACTGTGCCATCGCGATGGCAGACGGCTCCGAGGTCGCGCGCAAGGTGTCGCAGATCGTGCTTATGAACTCTGACTTTGCAACACTTCCCGACGTCGTTGCCGAGGGACGCAGGTGCATAAACAACGTGCGCCAGTCCGCCTCCCTCTTCCTTATGAAGACCTTCTTCACCATACTCGTTGCCACCATGGCGATAATAACCGTGAAGGGCTTCCCCTTCTCCTCAAACCAGACCGCCCTGCTCGAGCTGTTCATTATCGGTGTCGCCTCCTTCGCACTCGCGCTGGAGCCGAACAACAAGCGCATAGAGGGCTCCTTCCTCAAGACGGTTATAGTCAAGAGCGTGCCAAACGCACTTGCCATGTTCATACCGGTGATGATGCTGTTCATACTCGAGGGGCCTCTCGGCATCAGCGTCGACTGCCGCAACTCTATTGCGATGGCTGTAATGACAACGGTCGGCTTTGCCAACCTCGCCGCTATCTGCATCCCGTATAGCGGCTGGCGCGCGCTTGTCGTAGGTGTGGTCGGCGGCTGCCTCGCCATTGCCGTGCCCGTCTCCATATTTGCCCTCGGCGATATGTTCGGCTTCGGCTACGTCGCAGAAAACTACACCCTCTTCTTCGTCACCCTCTTTGCGGCGGTAGCCTTTGCCGCACTGCTGCACGCGGTGAGAATTATCATAACACGAAGAAAATAAATACAGCAAAGGCGCAGACGGACAATCCGTCTGCGCCTTTTTTATTGCCAAAAGGAAGCGGCACCTTTATATACCGCTGAAAAACTCAAACACACCGAACAGAAGTGCCACAGCTGCCAATATTATTCCCATAATTCTTAACCTTTCTGTCGCGCCATTTGCTCTCGGCGCGGCTGCCTAAGTCGGGAGAAGTCCCGCTTACGTCCTCATTATAGGATTGCAGCTGTCCAAAAAAGCGGACTTTCTGCCGTCTTATATCTCTAGTATTACTTCAATATCCTTCATTTCCTTGAGCCTCTCGAGCGGACCTATCACGCAATACGGTGCATCGGCAAGCATCCTGTCAATAAGGTCGGCAACTCGAACAAGCTCGGCGGAGTCGGTGTCAATGAGGGAGGCGCGCACGGCACACTCCTCTTCATAGGTCGTGCCGCGCAGAGCGCGTATGTTGGCAAGCGTGCCGACAGCGCGCGGTGTCCTGACGGGCTCTGCGTTGCCTATGGCACCGATGATATACTTCGTCAGGTCCTCGCCCGAGGCAGCAAAGTCACGGAGGAAGTCGCTGACACCGCCGTATACGTCAAGAGAGCGCGCGGGGCTCGGATCGCGGTAGGAGTAGAAGGCAACGCTGCCCGTTGCGGCGGCGCTCATTCCTGCGCCGTATGCGCCACCCTTCACTCTTATCTCCCCCCACAGATACTCATAGCCGACAAGCGAGCGGATAACCTCAAGAGAGCCTGTGACGTCCTCGTCAATGCTATAAAGGTTGTTGCCCTTGATTGCAAAGGATACCTGCGCGGGAATCGCAATGCCCTCTTTCCTTGCGGGAAGGGGCGCAATTTTGCACACGGGTGCGACCTTCTCCCCCGTTTTTGCTATGCCGATAAGTCTTGTGACAAAGTCATCCTTCGCCTCTCCCGTAATGCACACGGTAAGCCTCTCTCTTGTCAGATAGCGCCCAAGAAGGGAGGCGAGGGTGTCCTTTATCCGTCCGTGCTCCGTGTCAAAGCTCTTATCCATTTCCTTATAGGAGAGGTGCGACTCATATCCCGTATAATACTCGCTTATAGCTCCGCTCACGCTCGTTGAAGCGCGGACTCTGCCTAGGGCGGCTATGTGACCGCTGGAGGCAAAATACTCCTCGTTTGAGGTAACGGTCTGCTTAATTATGCTTCGGAGTCCCTCGGTGTCCGAGAATACCGTCTCGCGAAGCATCTCGGCAGTAATGTCAGCCAAAGAGTCAAGCTCGCTGACAAGAGCAGAGGCACAGACAACGAAATACAGCTTCGTCTCGCTTCCGCCCTCCACCCGTCTCGTTACAGAGGTCAGTGTGGTGTTAAGATTGCCGAGGTGAGTCTTTATCAGCCTTTGCAGGGCTCTTGCATCCCTCTTTGCCGTCGGCATGCTGATAAGTGCCGAATTAAGCAGGGAGAAGAGCGGCAGCTCCTCGCAGGATACGTCGGATATGTCGAAATACATCTCGGCATACACTATGCCCGAGGTCTGTATCGGATGGGTAATGATGCGCACGCCCGAAAGCTCGCGCTCCTCGGTGGGTATGCGCTTCGGCTCGCGGGATATGTCGTCGAGGGTAAGGGAGGGCACGGTTGCTATCGCCTCGTCGGAGTCGGGCGCCTCCTGCCACCTCTGCAGCTCCTCGCACTCACGGCGAAGGGCAGCAAGGCTCTCTTCGCTCATTTTCTCCCTCGCCAGAGCGAGAGCTCTCTCCTCTCTTTCTTTTCGCTCCTCGGCAAGACTCAGCGAGGGATAGAGGGTTACCGTGGCGCGGCGCGGGTTGTCGAGTATAAGCTCTCGCACAAGGTCCTCGAAGTATCCCGTGCCCAGCCTGCCTCGCAGGGAGGCAAACACCCCGTCCGTCCTCAGCTGAAGGGTGGGGTCGGAGGAATAAAGAAGAGACTCAAGCGAGTTAATGGCGAGCTCTATGCCGAGGGGAGTTGAGCCCGTGTCCTGCTCCTTTGTCGCAAACTCAAGGCTGTTGAGGGCGGCGGTGAGCTCCTCGGGGTCTATCCCCTCCTCCACCACCTCGCGAAGGGTGGCGTAGAGCATCTCGCGCACCTCACTCTCGCGCCCGTCCTTTACGTTGATAAACTCAAAGGTTAGGGAATGCTCAAAAATGCCGCTCTTCGTTACGGCATACAGATTCTCGCACAGACCCGATTCAAGAAGCTTGCGCTTCACCCTTGCCTCATTAGAGCCGAGAAGAGCGCTCTTTATTACAGCGATAGCAAGCTGTCGCTCAACATCGTCGAAGGGGACGGTCATATATCCTTCGGATATTCTTGTTTTGTTCTTTGTGTCCTCGCCTGCCTTTGCCTCGTAGAAGGAGCTATACTCCTTTGGTGCCGATATTGTTACACGGGGTATGTCAAACGACTCCTTCGGCACCTCGCTCCTCTCATACGGCTCGAGGAAGGAGGCAATAAGGGGCAGAACCTCGTCAAGCCTTACAGAGCCGTCGAGGAAGAGCTCTGCACAGCTTGGGTGATAAAACCTTGCGTGGGAGGCACAAAACTCCTCATAGGTAAGGGTGGGTATAAATTCCGGGTCTCCTCCCGAATCGTAGGAATAGGGCGTGTCAGCATAGAGGAGCTCGTCCATATATCTCTCCGAGAGTGTGTCGGCAGAGGAATATGCCCCCCTCATCTCGTTGAGCACGACACCCTTGTAGCTGAGCTCTCCGTCCCCGTCAAGCTCATAATGCCAGCCCTCCTGATAGAAGGCATTCGGGCTCTTCACCGCAAGCGGGTGGAGCACCGCATCCATATATATGCTGATGAGATTCAGAAAATCGCGGTCGTTGCGCGACGAAACGGGATACATCGTCTTGTCCTGAAAGGTCATCGCGTTGAGGAAGGTATTGAGCGAGCCCTTGAGCAGCTCGACAAAGGGGTCCTTCAACGGATACTTATCCGAGCCGCAGAGCACCGAGTGCTCTATTATATGAAACACGCCCGTATTATCCTCAGGCAGGGTCTTGAAGCTTACCGAGAAGGTCTTGTTGTCATCCTCGCGGTCAAAATAGGTGAGCCTTGCGCCGCACTTGTCATAGATAAGAGTGTAGACGTCGCACTTAAACTCCTCCAGTCGGGATACCCCTGTCACGGTAAAACCGTAAAGTCTGTCATTTATTTTCAAAGCCTGCAATCCTCCAAAAATTCATTTACTGTTGCGGTATATCTTTCGTGGTCAACAAGACAGGAAGCAACGTGGTCTGCCCCCTCGAAGCTCTCAAAGCGCACCGCAGGGTTTGTCGCGGCAATCTCCACCGCCATCTCATACGGCACAAGAGCGTCCGCCGTGCCGTGGATAAGCAAAAAGGGCACCTTTATATTCCTCGCGACCCCTTTAGCCGACACCCGTGTAGCAGAAAAGCCTCCGAAGAGCCTCGCGCCCAGGCGCGCAAAGAAGGAAATGACGGGCACCGCGCGCTTATTTCCGCGCGAGCCTACCTTGCATATAATATCCGTCGCGGATGAGAATGGACTGTCGGCAACAACCGCCTTCACGTTGTCGGGCAAGCCCCGACCTGCGGCGCATATCACCGTTGCCGCACCCATGGAAATGCCGACGAGGACAATTCTTACGTCCTCACCAAAGCGACGGATAACGTAGTCAACCCACCTTGCCGCATCGCCACTCTCGTTTATTCCGTAGCTTATAACTCTGCCCTCACTCTCGCCGTGAGCACGCTGGTCGACGAGCAGGACGTTGTGTCCGCGCGCTGTCACAATGGGCACGATGGCGGACATATCCCTCTGCCATGAGCTGCGGAAGCCGTGGAAGAGTATATCCACCGGTGCGCCGTCCGCCACGTGGTGGTAATAGCCCACAAGGGTAAGCCCGTCCTCCGACTTGATGCTAACCCTCTCGACGGGCAAAGCAATCATTCCGTCTATAAGGTCGCGCATCGTGGGCGGAAAGCGCGTCGGGTCGTCTATTCCCTTATAATAATCCGTCGGAATGCTCCTGTCGGCATAGAATGCCTTTTTGTAAGCATATCTCGCCCCGATAAACGTGACGGTAACTCCACCGAGCAAAAGTCCAAGCAAAACGTAAAGTGCTGTCATGCCTTTTCTTCCTTCATTTATAATATATATAAGAGTATACCACAAACCGAAGCCACATTTCAATAATAACAAAAAAATTATTGCCGCCCCTGTAACACAAAAAAGACACCCACACGGGGTGTCGGAGCGTCGGGGCTCCAAGGCGTGCGCAAAGCGAGACATAGGCGCACGCAGGAGTTTGCCCTTGGCACCGCGGTCGGCGCCATTTGCTATTCGCAAAATCGGGCAAGCCTCCACTCGCGACGGGTGCCTTGCGGAAAAATTTCGTCTTTCGGTTGTCGCTCGGGGTTCGAGACCCCTGTAAAATAAAAAAAGAAAGACACCCACACGGGGTGTCTTTCTTTTTGGAGCGGATTACGGGGCTCCAAGGCGTGCGCACAGCGAGACATAGGCGCACGCAGGAGTTTGCCCTTGGCACCGCGGTCGGTGCCATTTGCTATTCGCAAAATC
>JAFQOP010000014.1 GCA_017403155.1 Clostridia bacterium
CATCGGTTGTTCCGCCAGGGGCATAGCCGGGTAGCCGCGTACGGATGTAATAAACGCTGAAGGCATCTAAGCGTGAAGTACACCTCAAGATGAGATATCCCATCATTTAAAATGAGTAAGGTCGCTCGTAGACTACGAGATTGATAGGTCGCAGATGTAAGTGCAGTAATGTATTCAGTTGAGCGATACTAATTGACCGAGGGCTTGAACTACCTTTTGTGTAGTTCGGCAAAGCGCGAGAGCAAACAATTCGTCGATTATACTAATTCGGTTTTCAATGCGTATTTTGTGCATTGAAATGCACCTCTAGCTCAGTTGGTGCAAAAAAACAAAATAACAAATGCACCTCTAGCTCAGTTGGTAGAGCAACTGACTCTTAATCAGTGGGTCCAGGGTTCGAGTCCCTGGAGGTGCACCAAAGGTCTGAAGAAATTCAGACCTTTTTTGTTATTTTGTTTTTTAGAGCAACTGCATTCCGAAGGAATATTGCCTTGCGAGGAGATATTGGTGTGCTGTAGATAATCAGCGGAACGTGAAGAACATACCACTCCCCGAGCGGCAAACTCTTAATTTGCTATGCGGAAGGTAGGAAAGATTTATATTCGTAGGCATTTGCGGGCTAAAAGCCTTTAGTGCCGCATAGCAATATACCGCAAAGCGGTATGCAGTGGGTCCGGTGGAAAGTTCAGAGTCCCTGACCGATAGCACCTCAGAACTCGACCGACCCACTAAATTAAGAGCCCTTGCTCTACCAATGCGTACTACGTACGCGAGAGCAACTGCCTCTGAAGCGGCTAGAGTGCGGAGGGTATGTAATAATTCGTAGGCTTCAGTGCTGCGGGAAGGTATCCCCACGCAAACGCCGTATATGCCGTCGGCATATGCATTGGGTCCAGGGTTCTCAGGTCGCCGTCGAATGTCGCAACCTATCGCCTCGATACACTCGGCTCTGCTTGCTCGTTCTTTGGGCGACACCGCTTGGCATAACGATTATCAATCGTTTTGCCTGCACTAACCCGTGGAGGTGCGTTGCGGCTCGGACACGATTTGTTCCAAGTTAGTTAGGAGCAAACGCCGTATATGCCGTCGGCATATGCATTGGGTCCGGTGGAAAGTTCAGAGTCCCTGACCGATAGCACCTCGGGCTCGAACGACCCACTAAATTAAGAGCCCTTGCTCTACCAATGCGTACTACGTACGCGAGAGCAACTGCATTCCGAAGAAATATAGCTAGTAAATACAAAAGACCGTCATTTGACGGTCTTTTTTGTATATGATTATTCCGTTTTTCTGCGTTTTTGCTTGATTTCCTTGATAATTTGCGGTAAGGATACAAGAGTGAACAGAGCCGTGACGATTCCAAAGGCTACTGCAAGCCTTGCCCAAATATTAGAGGGGAGGATATTTGCAAGAGAATCACCCGGGGTGCCTGCAGCAAGATACATATAATTTGCATCGGGTATGTTGAGGTTTGCGTATATTGCAAAGCATGCGAGTATTGCGAGCATCGCATACGGCTTAAACACCTTTCTGAAATTCGGTCTGAAGCCGTGAACAAATGTCATATAGAATACACTCAAAATAGGTATGATGTGCTCGAACCAGTATGAATAATATCTGTAATGCCCAAAGCTTACTCCAGTCAGTACGGCAGGAGTGAGAATCGGAATAATACCGAGCGTGAGAGAAATGTAAAAGGCAATATCATATAGGTGTCTGTTTTTCTTTATAAGCATAAATGCGGAGATATAAGCTATCCACTCGCAGACCTGAAGGGGCAAGAAGGTCATCATTTGTGTACCGTCCTGGCTGTTGCCAACGTACAAAAGACGCCAGTAGTATGAGCATTCGTTAAAGATAAGCAATGCTCCCATAATTGTCCTGAACGTGTCCTCGTGCTTCCATTCTCGCAGCTTATCCTTAAATCTGTATATCAGAAAAATGCCGACAAAAAGCAGGAGGATAGGGAGGATATGCGCGAATGAAAAGTATTCGAAAATTGGAGTTTCGCTGTAACCGAAAAACCCTCGCTATGATATTCATATGTAAAGTTGTCCATCGTCATAGCCTTTCTTATAATAAGTAATATACGTTAAATTTATTCCTGCATACAACTATTTTACCATACAATATTCATCTTGTCCATAGAAAATAAAAAAGTTTTGGACAATTTCACCTTAACTGCTGTATAAAAAACTATTGATTTTTAAACCGTAATATGTTATTATAAAGAAAAAGGGGTAAAAATATGCCATTCGAAAATGCTTATAAAATAAGAACAAAAAAGGATAACCTCCTCTTGCGTGTTGCACCCGGACACTTTGCAACAAGCCACAGCCATATCAATTACTTCATAGACGTGACGATGCAGAAGACACGTCTGTCGGAGGCTAAAGCAGTAGCAGAGGAGCTTGTATCATACTATAATACTACAACGGTTATTGACACCATTCTCTGCCTTGACGGAACTCAGGTAATCGGTACATGCATCGCAGACGAGCTGACAAAGGGCAATTATATTAACCTGAATGCTCATAAGACGATATATGTCGTTGCTCCCGAGTATACCTCGTCGAGCCAGATTATATTCCGCGACAGCCTTATTCCTATGGTTGAGAACAAGAACGTTCTTATTCTCGCAGCATCCGTTACGACAGGATATACAACAAAGTCGGCGGTAGAGGCAATCAATTATTACCGCGGCAAGGTTGCGGGAGTTGCATCTATATTCGCTACGGTTGACAGCTGTATGGGCTATGACGTGCATTCTGTATTTGATCCAAAGGACTTGCCGGGCTACGCAACCTATCCTTATCACGAGTGCCCGATGTGCCGTCAAGGTAAAAAGATAGATGCTCTTGTCAACAGCTTTGGATACTCAAAACTGTAATTAATTTCACACGGGTGGCGTGCTTTCGACGCGCCACCCGATTTTTTAGCAAAGAAAGGTTTATCAAATGAAGACAGAATGGATTTGGACTAAGGATGGGGCGAGAGAGGCTGACTCATATGCCAGCTTTAAATGCTCCTTTAGCGGTGCTACAGGTGCAATATCGCTTAAAGTATCGTGCGACAGCGTCTTTTGTGCATGTTTAAACGGAGAGGTTGTTCTTTTTTCCGGCTGTGCAGATTATCCGCACTACAAGCTGTATGACGAATGTGACATATCTGAGCATGTAGCAAAGGAAAACGAGCTTGAGATTGTTGTATGGTATGTTGGGACCGACTCCCAGACATATATTCATTCCGACCCGGGGCTTTGGTTTGAGGTTATAGCGGAGGGCGAGGTAATTGCCGCAAGCTCTGCCGAGACACTTTCGCGCCCCAACCTTTCCTTTAAGCACGGATATAAGAAGATGATAACTCATCAGCTTGGTTATTCCTTTTACTATGACAACACAGCTTCGAATGACATCCCTTGGACAAAATCCATTATAATCGAAAAGCTCGCTCCGGTTAAAAGGCAGCAGAAGTCTCTTGTCCTTGACGGAAGGATTCCTGCAACCTACACAGAGGTTGACGGACATGTTCTCGTTGACTTTGGCAGAGAGGTAGCAGGTTATGTAGACGTAGAATTCTATAGCCCGATTGAGCAGGAGCTTCTTATTACGTTTGGCGAGCATCTTGAAACAGGAAAGGTCAGCCGAGAGATAGGCGGTCGTGACTTCAGCTTTGAATTTAAGGCAAAAAAAGGTAAGAACAAGTGGTTTTGTCCGCTCCGTCGCCTTGCTTGCAGATATTTTGAAATATACTCAAAGAAGCCTATCAATATAGACTACTTTGGTATGCAGCACGTGTATTATCCCGTCGAGGAAAGAAAAAGAAAGGTTGACGATCCTCTCCTTCGCAGGATATACGACGTAAGTGTGCGCACGCTTCGTCTATGCATGCACGAGCATTATGAGGACTGCCCGTGGCGGGAGCAGGCGCTTTATGCCCTTGATAGCCGAAATCAAATGCTCTTTGGATACAAGGCATTTTTCGGTACAGAGTATCAACGGTCAAATCTTCTTCTTATAAATCAAGGACTTCGCCCCGATGGGCTTCTTGCAATCTGCTTTCCTGCGGGAAGCGATGTGCCTATCCCGTTTTTCTCTCTTGCATTTATCCTTGAGGTGTGCGTATATGTAAAAGAGACGGGTGACCGCTCAATTATTGAGCAAACGAAAGAAACCGTATCAACGATTATATCTACATTCCAAAAAAGTCGCGACAAGTGCGGACTAATCCCGGCGTTTAAGCCTCCCTTTTGGAATTTCTACGAGTGGAGCGAGGGCAATGACGGCGATCTTTCCGGAGTAGGGAAGGTTGAATTTAAGGAAAGATGCGAGCTGATCCTTAATGCGATGTACGTTTACGTTCTTAACGTATACAATGAGACAGCGGGCACAAGCTATGATACCGAGAGTGTAAAGCAGGCAATTAAGGAAAACCTCTATCTTGAGGATAAGGGGGTTTATAAAATCTCAACAAACGGCACCCTCGTCGGTCAGCTAGGTAATGCTCTTGCTATACTTGCCGGTCTTGGCAATGCCGCGCTTGCTGAAAAGGTAGCAGAGTGCAAGAATATGACCCCGGCAACACTGTCGATGAAGCCATTTGTTTACGATGCCCTTCTCACAGAAGGTGATAAATATAAGAATTTCATTATCGAAGATATAAAGCGCGTCTATGGGGCGATGCTTGATTACGGTGCAACGAGCTTCTGGGAGACTGAGCTCGGGTGGCGGGACTTTGATTTTGCGGGTAGCCTTTGCCACGGCTGGAGCGCCTCTCCCGTGTATTACCTTTCGATTCTTGGCTTGGCAAATGAGGAATAAAAAAACACGGGGTAGCCCATTAGGGCTACCCCGTGTAACTTTTAAAGCATATCTGCAATATCGTAAATAAGCCTCTCGGACTTTTCCCATCCAAGGCAGGGGTCGGTTATCGACTTTCCGTATATCTCGCAGTCGGATATCTTCTGTGTGCCGTCCTCGATGTAGCTCTCTATCATAAGTCCCTTGACAAGGGAGCGCACCTTCTTGTCATATGCACAGCTCTCGAGTATCTCCTTTGCAATTCTTGGCTGCTCAAGATATTTCTTGCCCGAGTTTGAATGGTTGGTGTCGACGATAACCGCAGGGTTCGCAAGTCCGCTAGTATCATAGGCCTCCGCCAAACCGATAAGATCCTCATAATGGTAGTTTGGATGGCTCTTTCCGTGCTTGTCTACATAGCCGCGCAGAATTGCGTGTGCATACGGGTTTCCGTGGCTCTTTGCCTCCCAGCCGCGGTAGTAGAACACGTGTGAGTGCTGGGCTGCCATGATTGAGTTCATCATTACGGAGATGTCTCCGCTTGTCGGGTTTTTCATACCTACGGGAATAGCAAGTCCCGATGCGGTAAGTCTATGCTGCTGATCCTCAACAGAGCGCGCACCGACTGCAACGTATGCAAGAACGTCGGAGAGGTATCTGTGGTTTTCGGGGTAGAGCATTTCGTCAGCACAGCCGAATCCCGTTTCCGCAATTGCTCTCATGTGCATCTTTCTGATAGCTATAATTCCCTTGAGAAGGTCGGGCTCTGCGTTGGGGTCGGGCTGGTGGAGCATGCCCTTGTATCCGTCGCCGGTTGTTCTCGGCTTGTTCGTATATATTCTCGGTACGATGAGAATCTTGTCCTTAACCTTTTCCTGAACACCGCGCAGACGGTAGATATAATCAAGCACAGAGTCCTCGTTGTCGGCGGAGCACGGACCAATGACAAGTATAAATTTCTCCGATTTGCCGGAGAGGATATCCTTCATGTCGCTTATCGCCTTGTTTCTTATCGCCTCTATCTCGGGTGTAACAGGGAACTGCTCTTTTATCTCCATCGGGATAGGCAGCTTGCGAAAAAACTCCATATTCATAACAGTATAATTCCTTTCTAAAAGACGTTATTTCTTATCAAACAGTGCTCTGCGCGCAGTAGAGGTTTTCATTTTTTCCTCCAGTCCCTTGCGGTCACCGCTTTGTATCATATCCTTAAAGCGGTTGAACTCCTTAATGAAGGAATTCATCTCGCAAAGAAGAGCATCCTTATTCATAAGGAACAGCTCCGCCCACATTTTCTCATTGATTTTTGCAATTCTCGTCAGATCTCTGAACGAGTCGCCCGTGTATCTCTCGAGACTGTCGGTATCTCTGCAGGTCATAAGGGATACAGCGATGCAGTGGGTAAGCTGAGAGAGAAACGCAATCATCTCATCGTGCTCAGTTATAGAGAGCTCGCTTATTCTTGTAAAGCCCAGCTCACGTCCAAGCTCCTTGCATACCTCGATTGCCTCGATGGTATTTTTCTCCGTCGGTGTAACGATGTAGTTTGCGCCCTTGAATACCTCGGGATCACTGTACTCAACGCCGCTGCGCTCTCGTCCTGCCATTGGGTGTGCCGAGATAAACTCTACGTCATCACGCAGAATGCTCTGCACCTCGTCTACAACTGAGCTCTTTACACCTGTAACGTCGGTGATCAGAGTGCCGGGGGAGAAAAGGTGCTGATTGCTCTTAATCCATTCAATAAATACCGTAGGGTAAACTGCAAAGACAATAAGCTCTGCGCTCTTTATCAGGTTCTCGTCGAGCTCGGTCGTACCGTAGAGGATCATTCCGTGCTCAAGCGCATATTCGATATCAGTCTTGTTTTTTGTTATACAGCTGACTCTGTACCCCTTTGCTGTCAGGGCCGCAGCATAACCGCCTCCGATGACACCGAGACCGATGATGAGTATATTTGTGTTCTTATTAAGTGTCATGATATATTACCTCGATTCCGACGGAGGCCAGATCCTCAAAAAATGTTGGATAGCTCTTGCTTACCGCTTCTGCTCCGTCAATCGTACCGCCCGTCACGGTCAAGAGGGTCGAGAGTGCCATAACTATTCGGTGATCGTTATGACCGCAGAGAAGCTCGCTTGGTGCGTGGAATTCAGCAGGGTAGATAACCACCGTGTCCTCATATATGCTTACCGAGGTGCCGAATTTCTTCAGCTCCGCTGCCATAGCCGCGGCTCTGTCGCTTTCCTTGATTTTGAGACGCTTTGTACCCGTAAAAATTCCACCGTGGAGCGCCGCTGCTGCCGCAAAGAGCACAGGACCAAGGTCGGGGCAATCGCCAATGTGAATATTCGGTGTTCCGCATTTCAGCATTTCGTAGTATTTTTTATATACTCTGTCACCCTGGATAGAGTTCTCGCGAAGTCCGTCGACGCACACCTCGGAGCCGAGCAGATTCAGTGCTTCGGGGAATGCAGCACCCGAGTAATCGCCCTCCACCGTTACGTCAGTGGGACGGAAGGCCTGGTTTCCTTTGATGAAGAGGGTATATTCATCCTCCCATTTTGCCTCAACTCCAAAGCTCTTGATCGCATCTATCGTCAGCTCAATGTAGGAGCGACTCTCAAGTGGGGGGATTATCCTGATTCGACTGTCTACTGTGGCATTTGGGAGCGCAAAAAGAAGTCCGGATATGAACTGGCTGCTGACGTTTCCTGCAACCTTGAATTCTCCTCCTGCTAGAGGTCCCTTTGCAACTATGGACTTTCCGTCAGATATATAAGTAAGTCCTCTTTCAGTGAAAAGCTTTTCGTATACGCTCATAGGTCTTGTCATTAGACCTGCAGCTCCGTAGAATACCGCTGTCCCCTCTGTCATCAATGCTATCGGGAGCAAAAAACGGAGCGTGCTTCCGCTCTCTCTGCATTGCAGCGGAGCGTCTGGGGACATAAGACGTGGCGGCTTTCCCTCGACTGTTACGTCGTTGCCGCATCTTGTGTATTTAATTCCAAGAGCACAAAGACAGTCAAGGGTGGCAAGCACGTCCTCGCACATCGATATACCGCGTACCGTGCTGACACCGTCGGCCATAGCCGCAGATATAAGAAGACGGTGAGCCACGCTCTTTGACGGAGGCGCCTTAATAGTTCCGTGCCCCGCGCCCTTGTTTATTGTTATTTTCATATTGAATCCTCGAGTAAAAAGTCGATTGCCTCAAGGTATCCGACCACGCCGTGTCCCTTGATTGTTTTTCTGGCAGCAAGTCCAATATAGCTCACCTGCCTGAAATCCTCTCGCTCATCGAGCTTTGAGATATGAACCTCAACCGTGGGGATTGAAACTGACTTTACAGCATCGAGGAGCGCTATGCTTGTGTGGGTATAGGCTCCGGGGTTAATTACGATGCCGTCTACCCCCTCGAAATATGCCTCCTGAATCTTGTCCACAAGTGCGCCCTCATGGTTTGACTGATAAAAAACGACCTCTACACCGCGAGATTCGGCGTGTGCCTTTATCATATCCACAAGATCTGAGTAGGTGGTTTTTCCGTAGTGGTCGGGCTCCCTTATTCCCAGCATATTGAGATTGGGCCCGTTTATAACGTATATCTTCATTTGCGAAAATCTCCAATAATCATTTCTGCAACGCTCTCGGCGTCGGCATCCGCGTCAATCCTTACGTCCGCGGAACCGAGATATATCCCGTATCTTTCGCGATAGCGGCTTTCGATTGCCTCCCTCGTCGATGAGAGCGGTCTGTCCTCGGTTGGGATGAGCGATGTGAGCGGTCTGTCAATAAAATATATCCTGCTGTTCTTTTTGAGGTTTCTTACATTCTCCTTCTTCAGAACAGCACCTCCGCCCGTTGCAATTATCAACGAGGTCATAGCAGACAGGGAAGCGATTACATCCGATTCCAGCTCTCTGAAGTGTGCCTCGCCGGACTCCTTGAAAATATCGGGAATCTGCTTGCAGCATTTCTTAACTATCTCTGTATCCGAGTCAAGCACATCGCGTCCGAGCTTGTCTGCAATTATTGCACCGACCGTGCTCTTGCCCGATGCCGGCATGCCTATGAGGGCAATATTTTCTTTTTCGCTGAGCAGCTTTCTGTAAACACATTCCAGTGTGCCATCGGGATAGGACGTGTCCAGAAAAATCTCGGACGCACGCACGCCTTGAGCCACAAGCATATACAGTCCTCCCTCGCAAGGGATACCCCTCTCTCTTGCGGAAAGAATAAGCTCTGTGCGCAATGGGTTGTAAACCGCGTCTATCACACCCGAGAGGGCGGGGAAGAAGTCGAGAGATACGGGGGAAGAGGATATATTTGGATACATACCGACAGGGGTTGTGTTGATTATTACCTCTGTGTCTTGATGCTTGCTGTAAAGCTCGTCGTAGGTTATAGCCCCCTCCTTGCCGTCGCGGCTAACTCGCACAACCTCACGGGCGCCGAGGGCGCTGACCACAGCCAATGCCGTCTTTGACGTGCCGCCCGTGCCGAGTATTGCGACCTTCTTGCCGCCCACCGTGACGCCTGCATGCTCGATCAGCTTGCTCATGCCGTAGAAGTCGGTATTGTATCCGTAAAGCCTGCCCTCGCGGTTTACCACGGTGTTTACCGCGCCGATTGCCGCCGCGTGTGCATCTATCTCATACAGATATGGTATTATGAGCTCTTTGTAGGGAATGGTAACATTAATTCCCGTAAAATCACCCTTCTCTGCAAACGAGCCAAGCTCATCTCTTTTTAATTCTATAAGCCTGTATTCGTATTCTCCGAGTGCTGCGTGTATCTCGCGCGAGAAGCTGTGCTTCAGCACCTCTCCGATACATCCGTATTTTTTTGTCATATCTATCCTCAGTCTTTTAAGTAGTCTGTACCGTACCTCATGGCTAAAAGGTCGGCGAGTGCTATTGCAGTAACGGCATCAACGACAGCGCGTGCTCTGTGTATTATAGCGGGGTCGTGCCTGCCGCAGAGGGTTAGCGAGGTGTCCTTCATTTCCTTCATCGAAACGGTTGACTGCTCCTTGAATATCGACGGGGTGGGCTTCACTGCGCATCTGAAGAGCATGGGCATACCGTTGCTGATTCCACCGTTGATTCCGCCGTTGTTATTTGTCGCGGTCTTAACCTCTCCGCCTTCAATTATGAATGGGTCGTTAGCCACGGAGCCCGTCATATCAGCAAAGCCAAAGCCAAGCCCGAATTCCACACCCTTAACGGCGGGAATAGAGAAGAGAAGGTGGGAGAGCACGCTTTCAATGCTGTCAAAGAAGGGCTCGCCTACACCCACGGGCATCCCTGCGACAATAGTTTCAAGTACACCGCCAACACTGTCTCCGTCGCGGGCGGCAGCTTCAATTCTGCTTTGCATAAGCTCGGATGCGCTATCCGAGATGACTGCAAACTTTTTTTCATTCACTGTATCTATGTCTCCGACTCGGATTTCTCTGTCGGAGATGTCAGCGAGCTTTTTTATATGAGTCGCAATTTTTATTCCCTTATCGGCAAGAGCGTATCTCAGTATCGCACCGACGGCGACGAGCGGCGCGGTTATTCTGCCCGAAAAGTGACCGCCGCCACGATAATCCTGAAAGCCGTGATACTTGCATTCGGCTGTATAGTCGGCGTGTGAGGGACGCGGGGTGTCCTTGAGATACGAGTAATCAGCACTCTTCACGTTTTCGTTTGGGATGAGTATTGTCAGCGGTGTGCCCGTTGTGTAGCCCTCAAAGGCACCGCTTACGATTCTGAAGTTGTCTTTTTCTACTCTTGGGGTAGAAATCCTTCCGTAAGGACGTCTTAAATCAAGGCAATAGCTGATATATTCCTCGTCTATCCTTATACCCGGTGCGAGTCCGTCAACTACTGCGCCTATCTCGGTGCCGTGGCTTTCACCAAAGAGTGTGACGGAAATACTCTGTCCGAATGTGTTTTTCATATTTAAAATCTCTCTTTTACAAGTTCTTTAAATTCGCCTATCGGCATTCTTTTGATAACGTATTCTCCGACCCTTTCAACAAGGATAACGGAAATATCGCTGCCCTCGCTTTTTTTGTCGTGCTCAATGAATTTAAGCGCGTAGTCGAGGTCGCCAGAGTAGCTTGTCGGGAGATCGAATTTGTGCAGAACAGGTATGAGTCTCGCCCTTACCTCGTCCGACACAACGGGGAGCATGCCGAGTGCAACGCACTCACCGTGATACAGTCCGCCGAGCTCTTCTGCCGCCTCTATTCCGTGACCGAGCGTGTGACCGAGGTTGAGAATTTTGCGCAGACCAGTCTCGCGCTCGTCCTCCTCCACAACCGCCTTCTTAATCATCAAGGCGCGGACAATTACATCCTCTAGGTTATCCTCTGTTATATCCTTGCTTTCAAAGGTGGCGAACAGCTCATCATCAGAGGTCAGTGACATCTTTATTGCCTCGCACATTCCTGCCGAGTAGTGTCTTTTTGAGAGTGTTTTCAGTGTGTCGGTGTCTATAAGCACGCCCTTAGGCTGATGAAATGCGCCAACCACGTTCTTAACGTTGCCGAGATTGACTGCCGTTTTGCCGCCTATCGACGAGTCTACCTGTGAGAGCAGAGTAGTTGGCACGTTGTAGAAGTCAATGCCTCTCATATAGCTCGCTGCAGCAAAGCCCGAGAGGTCTCCGACTACACCGCCGCCTACGGCAACCACGCAGTCTGTGCGAGTCATTCCGAACTCCAACATAGCGCGTAGCACCTCCGAAAGTGTTTCGAGGCTCTTAGAGCCCTCGCCCTCGCTGACGGTATAGACGGTGGAGCACCTTGCTAAGCTTGCAACAGTGCGAGCATATTCTGCAGGCACGCCGCTGTCGGTGATAACGAAAACGCGTCTTTTGAGATTGAAGTATTTATCAGCGTAGCGGAGCAGATCCCGTCCGACGGTTATAGTGTATCCTCCGTGGAGGTTAAGATTTAGCTGTTTCATATAAACCTCTTTATTTTGTGTAGGTTCCTACAGATTTTAGTCTGTCGCAGTATTCTGCGAGCTCCTTCATCATTTCCGTACCCTCGGGGGTGTGGACGTTGCCCTCTGCCTCAACGTAGAAGTAGTATTGCCAGAGCAGCTCCTTCATGGGACGTGAGCGCAGTGTTCTCATGTTGAAGCCGTGCTTACCGATAACCTCTATTGCCTTCGCCAGCGCGCCTGCTTCGTTGCGAACGGTGAAGAGAATCACCGTATGTACTCCCATCTCCTTTGAGGAATGTCTGTTTTCCGAACGGGAGAATACGGCAAATCTTGTGGTATTCGTGCGACTGGCATTGATATTTCTCGCTATTACCTCAAGTCCGAATATCTCCGCTGCCTCTGCGCTTGCAATTGCACCGATAGCAGGGTCGCCCTTCTCGGCAACGTATTTTGCGGCAAGTGCTGTGTTTGAGTATTCTCTTTCGGCAAGTCCGTTCTCTTTGATAAAGCCCGAGCACTGACCGAGTGCCTGCGGATGGCTGAATACCTCCTTGATGTCGGAGAGCTTTGCTCCGGGAACGCCGAGCAGGTCCTGCGATACGGCAAGCTCAAATACCGCGTTTACGTACAGCGAGCCCGAGAACATAAGGTCAGTAACCTGACCTACCTCTCCGTTATAGCTGTTTTCCAGCGGCAGCACGGCAACGTCGCATTCGCCGCACTCGACTGCGCGGTATGCTGATGCAAAGTCGGAGTAGGGGAGCTTGTTGGCAGTTGGGAAGAGCTTGCACGTCGCAATGTGTGCAAACGCGCCCTCCGTGCCTGAGTATGCTACCTTCATTCCGTTGAGCAGCTTTTCCTGATAAGCGCGGGAAACGGCCATGTTATTTTTAAGGAATGTGACGTAATAAGCACGCAGCTCTGTATCCTCAACGAGCTCGCTGTTTCTTCTTATTACTTCCTCCTCGCGCACCGGGTCGAAGACGGTAAGTCCGTTTTCCCTTTTATATTCAGCAACGTCGGCACACGCCCTCATCCTTTCGACAAAGAGCTCCGCCATTTTGCTGTCTATTTCGTTAATTTTCCTTCTTGCATCTTTTAATGAAGCCATTTGCTTTCTTCCTCACGCAACTAGAAGTTAACAGTGTTAACATCCGATAATATACATTTATTATAATTGTAAATAGTAGATTGTCAATACTTTTTTTGAAAAAAACAGCAAAAATATTGAAAAAGGGTTGAAAATTGACAACCAATATGCTAAACTGTTAACAGTATTAACCAAAAAGGAGACGGTGATGGAAGAGCAATTTGTTGAGCAGAGCGTGCGCACTCGCCTTATTCTGGCAGGAATAACCGAGCTTGAGGAGCACGGACTGACAGATTTTTCTCTGAGACGTGCAGCTCTTGCGGCGCAGGTATCCTGCGCGGCTCCGTACCGTCATTTCAAGGATAAGGAAGCGTATATCGATGAGATAATCAAGTACGTAGGCTCAAAGTGGGAGCTCCTTACCCGTGAGATAGAGAAGATTTTCGGCACGGACCCGCTCAGGCTTGCCAAGGAAATTTGCATATCCTCCATCCGTTTCAGAATTGCCAACCGAAACTTCCGTTCGGTATTCACTCTTGCAGCCAAGGGAGGGAAGAGCGGTGCGCTGGACAGTGCTGTCGATAGGGCGGTAGGCATTTATTCCGAATATCGTGGGCTTGACGATAAGGCTGCTGAGATAAAGCTGTTTTCTGCAAAGGCACTGATAAACGGTGCACTTATGATGGCAGGGGACGACAACGGAGAAAGGATACTCGAGCTTGCTTATGCCAAGCTTTCCGAGGAATTTAAATAAAAACAGGGCGACCGCACAGCGGTCGCCTTTTCTTATGGTATAATTATGCAGAAAAGAATGAGTATGCCGAGAAAGGCAAAATTGTATGCCGAGAACTTGAGCACATAGCGCAAGGTATGCCCGGGGCTGTGCTTTGAATATTCTCTGAAGGTAATAAGGCTTGCCAATGAGGAGATGAGTGTGCCTACGCCTCCGATATTAACTCCAAGCAGCAGCTCGCGGTAGTTGTCCGTAAATTGCGAGAGAAGTATCGCGCTCGGTACGTTGCTGATAAACTGGCAGGACAAGGCGCTTACCACAAGTGTGCTCTTATCAAGAAGGTAGGAGAAAAAATCGCGTACCCATCCTATCTCTGCCATGTTTCCCGAGAAGATGAAGAAGAACACAAAGGTAAGGAGCAGACCGTAATCTACCTGAAGAAGAGCCTGTCTGTCAAGAAAGAGCAGTGCGACGGGAATAACGATAAGACCTATCCAATAGGGAATACCTCTGAATACGATGACAATCGACAGAGCGAACAGCAAAAGATAGATAACAGTACGCACGGGAGGAAGGCTCGCCGCCTTCTCCTCGATAATAAGCGGCTCCGACTTGACGAAAACAAGACAGCACGCGGTTATGAGTGTTATTGAGATTATAAAGGGAGGAAGCATTATTCCCATAAACTCGAGGTCGGGAATATTGAATTTGGAATACAGAAACAGGTTCTGCGGATTGCCGAAGGGGGTGAGCATGCCGCCGAGATTTGCCGCGATATTCTGCATTATAAAGGTAAATGCCATATATTTTTCCTTGCCCGTCGTATGCAGAACAAAATATCCTAGCGGCAGGAAGGTGAGCAGAGCCATATCGTTGGCTATCAGCATCGAGCCGATGAAGGTGATATAAACCAGGGCGAGGATGCATAGCTTGGTGTTCTTGAATTTACGAACTATCGCTTTTGCCATAGTGTAGAAAAAGCGGATGTTACGAAGGGCGCATACCACTGCCAGAACGCAGAAGAGGCAGGTCAACGTCTTGAAGTCGAAGTATTCGATATATGCCGCGCTCGGCGGAACAATGAAGGAGGTAATAACAGCGAGCAGTGCTGCTATAAGCATTACCGCATTCGTTTTTGCAAAATTTAAAGCCTTTTTCATACATGCCCAAAATCGAGGTGTAGCCCCATAGGAGACTACACCTCAGTGTCGTTTGTTTTAGTTTTTCTTCCAGGTTGAGGGGGCGAAGAGGAGCAGCATGGGAAGAAGCTCGAGTCTGCCTGCAATCATGTTGAAGGAGAGCACGATTTTGGAGAACCAGCTAAAGCCCGCAAAGTTGCTGGCAGGTCCTATTGCTCCGAGACCCGGGCCGACGTTGTTTATCGTTGCGGAAACGGCGGTAAATCCTGTCGTGAGATCGGTAACAAAGGGGTCGAGAGAGATAAGAATAAGCGATACTACGAATACGACGATGTAGCAGACAATATATGAGTTGACGCTGCGCACCACCTCGTTGTCTACGGGACGGTCGTCTATCGTGATTTTCTTTACCTGGCGGGGGTGTATTGCCGCCTTTAATTCTCTGCCCACACCCTTGACGAGAATAACTATTCTTGAAACCTTGATACCGCCGCCCGTGCTGCCTGCGCAGGCACCGATAAACATCAGAAGGCAGATAATTATCTGCGATAGCTCGGGCCAGGCAACGAAGTTCTCAGTACCAAAGCCTGCCGTCGATATTATCGAGGCGACAGTGAATGCGGCGTGCTTGAACGCATTTCCGAGGGAATATCCGTTCTCTCCGTAGTCGTTGTTTGCCACGTCGTAAACGGCATCTCCTATATCGGCATAGTATATGTTCAGCGCT
Organism: Clostridia bacterium; assembly: GCA_017403155.1. Classification (GTDB taxonomy): domain Bacteria; phylum Bacillota; class Clostridia; order Oscillospirales; family CAG-272; genus UBA1740. The sequence goes on from JAFQOP010000014.1 coordinate 15,433, forward strand.
ACCGAGACAATTGCAATAACGACTATTGCAAGGAAGACTCTGACCTCGAGGTTAAGGGCATCCTTGAATCTGAACTTAGCAATAAGATAGTAGGAGCTGAAGTTGATAGAGAAGAAAATTAAGAATACGGTAACGACAATCTGAGAGTAGGTTGAGAAGCCCGCAAGCGAGTCGTTTTTAATGCCAAAGCCGCCTGTGCCCGCAGAGGCAAATGCGGTGTTAAGCGCATCGAATGCAGTCATTTTTCCGTTTGCGGCGTCGGCACCGTTGTCAAAGAGGAGTAGGATAAAGAGCGCCAGGGTGAGAATAAAATATACGACGTAAAGAATAAGGGCGGTCATTCTCATCTTGGGTACGAGCTTTGATACGGTGGGGCCGGGAGACTCTGCCCTCATTATATGTAGGTTCTGTGCACCTCCGAGGGGGAGAAACGCCATAATAAATACAAGCACCCCCATGCCGCCGACCCAGTGGGTGAAGCTGCGCCACATCAGCATACTCTTCGGCAGCTCCTCAACAGCGGGCACAATGCTTGAGCCCGTGGTTGTAAATCCCGATGCCGTCTCGAAGAAGGCATCAATGTAGTTGGGAATTGAGCCCGAAATGACGAAGGGAAGAGCACCGAAGGCGCTCAGCAAGATCCACGATAGCGAAACTATCACAAGACCGTCCCGCGCATACAGCACTCTTTTTGCCGGGCGAAGCATTTTGAGAAGATAACCGACCGCGGCGCATATTGCCATGGTTATCAGTATAGCTATCAGCGCATGGACCTCTTTATCGTACTCGCTGCCTATATAGGACAGCGAGGTAATGAGCGGAACCGCGAGAAAGCCTGCCTCGAACAGGAGAATCCAGCCGAGGGTGTAGCCTATCATTTTATAATTCATAATATATGCCCCGAAGTATTAGTCGCTCAGAACGTCGGTAATATCGCGCAGAGCCATAAGCTTGGTAACGATAATTACCGAGTCGCCCTGCTTTATCGTATCGCTGCCGCGAGGGATTATAACCGATCTTCCCCTCATTATTGCCGCAACGAGCACGTCGTTCTTGAACTTGAGATTCATAAGTGGAACACCGATTATCGGAGAACCCTCGCGCACGTAAAACTCGGACGCCTCGACCTTGTCTTTTATGATATTGTACATCGTCTCAACGTTGCTGCCGAGCACGTTCTTCATAGCGCGGACGTATCTTACGATAGAGTCTGCCGTGATGCTGCTGGGGTAGATGGTGGTATCGAGGTCGAGGTGCTTCACAATGTCCTCATACTCAAGGCGGTCGATTTTTGTAACAACCTTAACTCCGTCCGTCTTCTTTGCAAAGAGGGAGAGAATAATGTTTTCCTCGTCGTGGGAAGAAAGAGCCACAAATGCATCACATCTGTCGGCGCCCTCCTCGATAAGCAGATCCTGGTCAGCCTCGTCTCCGTTTATGACGGTGACCTCGGAGAAGCGCGAGGCGAGCTCGTCGCAAGCAGGCAGATTCTTGTCTATAACCTTTATTTCCATGCCCGAGGAACGCAGGGTTTCGCACAGATAGTGAGTGACCTCCTCGATGCCTACTATAATAACGTTCTTTGCACCGTGGGAGACGCTTTCTATCTTCTTGAAGAAGTTGTATGCCTTTCTCGTCGAGGAAATAACCGAGATTACGTCTCTCTCTGCGAACACAAAGTCACCGTTGGGGATATATGCCTCGTTTTCTCTCTCGACGGTGCACACAAGCACGTCACAGCGGAGCTTGGTTACGATTTCCTTTACCTTCATTCCGACAAGAGGACTTCCATCCGCAATTTTGAAGGTAATGAGCTCTACACGTCCTTTGCCAAAGGGCTCAATTTTTATTGCAGCAGGGAATCGCAGCACGCGCGCAATTTCCTCCGCTGCCTCGAACTGAGGGTTTATTATCATTTCCAGCCCCAGCTCGTCCTTGAGGTAGGAGATATCGGTATTGTACTCGGGGCTTGTAACCCTGGCTATTACGCGGCAACTGCGCGATTTCTTTGCTATCATGCAGCAAAGCAGGTTTAATTCGTCCGAATCGGTAACTGCGATGAGGAGGTCGGCCTTGTCTATTCCCGCCTCCACAAGAGTGGTGTGAGTAGCTCCGTTGCCGACGATACCCATTACGTCATACTTGGCGGTTATGTCATTAATTTTCTCGGCGCTCAGATCAATTACAGTGACGTCGTTGTTCTCTCTGCCGAGCTGTGCTGCAAGCGTTTCACCGACCTTACTGCAGCCAACTATTATAATATTCATAGTCGCTCCTTGTCAAGAATTTGAAAAACTATTGTATATAATTATACAACTTTTATCCAATTTGTCAAGTAAAATACAGTGAGAATCAGTGTATATCGAGCAAGAATTTGTGTTTTTGTTCATAGTTTAGATATAGTTTATTTTAATATTATAAAATACAACGAATAAATCGGCAATTATTTACAAAATATGCCTATTTGTGTCCAAACTGTTAAAATGGCAATTGACTACCGGTACATAATGTGTTATAATAACACCTGTGTTATTAAAAAAAGTCGATGAAAAGAGAGATTTAATTTATGAACACTATGATTCTTGACGGAAAGACTCTTCGCCGTATGCTTATCGGTGCGGCATCACGGATTAAGGATAATTGCGAGCATATAAATGAGCTTAACGTATTTCCCGTCCCCGACGGAGATACGGGAACAAATATGACGAAAACGGTCGAGGGCGGTATAGCCGAGCTTACGGGGATTGATCCCGAGGCAGAGGTCTCCGTTTCCGACGTAACTTATAAATTCGCTCACGGCTCTCTTCTCGGTGCACGCGGAAATTCCGGCGTTATTCTTTCGCAGATATTTGCAGGAATAGAGGAGGAGCTTGTTAAATGCGAGGTCGCTACCGTTATGGACTTCGTAAGAGCATACAGAAACGGAATAACCAAGGCATACAACTCGGTTATGAACCCCACCGAGGGTACTATTCTCACGGTATTCAGAGAGGCGACCGAGTATGCTGCAGCAAAGGTCACCGAGGACTCAAGCATTGAGGATTTCCTCTCTATGCATATTGATGAGGCAAAGCGCTCCCTTGCGCGCACCAAGGATATTCTTCCTGTCCTCAAGGAGGCGGACGTCGTTGACAGCGGCGGAGCAGGCTACGTATCTATCGCTACGGGCATGTACGATGCCCTGACAGGCACCGAGAGCTTTGACGATTATGAATTCATCGAATCGAATTCCTCGCCCTCTGCAGTAAACTTTGATGCCTTTACCCGTGATTCTGTGCTCGAGTTCGGATATTGCACCGAGTTCTTTTTGAGGCTTCAGTCGTCCAAGGTCGACCCCGACAGCTTTGACGTCAGCGTAATAACCGATTTTCTTACCGAAATGGGCGGTGATAGCATCGTATGCTACAAGACCGATGACATCGTAAAGGTGCACGTTCATACCGAAAACCCGGGTGAGGTGCTCACGAGAATGCGTACGTTTGGTGAGATGCTCACTATAAAGATAGAGAATATGTCTCTTCAGCACAACGAGAGCGAGGCTGCGCAGGATAAGCGAGAGCGCGTTGGAATGGCGGTGCTCGCAGTTGCGAGCGGAGAGGGAATGTGCGAGCTCTTTAAATCTATCGGTGCTGACGGTATTGTCAGCGGCGGTCAGACCAATAACCCCTCTGCCGAGGAGTTCCTACGCGCCTTCGACGAGGTGAATGCGGATAAGATTCTCGTCCTCCCCAACAACAAGAATATTTTCTTAACCGCCAAGCAGGCGGCAGCTATGTACGAGGGCTCTGAGGTGTATATAATACCCACAAAGACCCTGATGCAGGGTTATGCAGCGCTCTCTGTGATAACTCCCGACCCCGATCAGCTTGACTCGATTATAAAGAGCGCAACCGACGCTGCGGAAAACGTAATAGGAGCCGAGATAACCTATGCTGTGCGCGACGCTGTCATAGGCGGAGCGAGTGTAAAAAAGGATCAATTCATGGCTATCAGCGGCGGAGCAATTAAAGCAACCGCTGATACAGCGCAGGAAACACTTATCAATATGCTTGCCTCAGTCGAGGACATTTCGGATTATGAAATTATAACCGTTTTTGTCGGCAAGGATATTGCAGAGGAGGAGCGCGCAGAGGTAACCGAGCGAATCGAGGAGCTTTATCCCGACCATGAGGTAATCGTTTATGAGGGTGGACAGGAGGTATACAGCTACCTTCTCGCCATCGAATAAGACGTGTAATAAGGAGAGGGAAGATATGAATAAATATTATACGGTGGTACTTGATACCGAGGGAAGCGACAAGGGTCCCGCCATGGTTGCGGAAGGAGCAGCCCTATCGCTTGAAAAATATCCCGAGCTTAAGCTCGTTCTCGTCGGTAATGAGTCAGCCCTGCGTGCCGAGATGGAAAAGCGCGGTGCCGATGCCGATAGACTTTCATACATCAATGCAACCGAGGTCATAACGAATTACGACAATCCCTCCGTAGCTTTGTTTACCAAGAGAGATTCCTCTCTCGTTAAGGCTCTCGAGGCGGTCAGCATCAATGACGAGTACGTCGGAATGGTGAATGCGGGCAGCACGGGCGCACTTTTAGCGGGTTCGCTTCGTTATCTTGCTACCCCCGATATGAAGCGCCCTGCGCTTGCTGCGGTCCTTCCTGCGGAGAGCGGTGGATTTACAGCGCTTGTTGACACTGGTGCCACGATAGATTGCACACCTGCCCAGCTTGTTCACTTTGCACATCTCGGTAAGGAATTTATAAAAACTCTTTACGGTGTCGAAAATCCCAGAATAGGTATCCTCTCCAACGGTAAGGAGGAAGGAAAGGGTAATAAGCTCGTCAAGGAGGCATATCAGCTCCTCAAGGCAGAGAGGGAACTAAACTTCGTCGGCAATATTGAGGGCACCAATGCGCTCTCGGGTGACTGCGACGTGCTTGTGTGCGACGGCTTCGCAGGCAACCAGATACTCAAATGCACCGAGGGAATTGCAAGAAGAATAATTAAGGATATTGTCGTTTTTTCCAAAAAGACGGGCGACGAGAGTATCATGAGGGTGGTTGGTCATCTTATGAAGCTCTATGACTTTAATTCTCTCGGCGGCGGTGTTGTGCTCGGTGTCCGTAAGCCCGTAGTAAAGGCACACGGAGCCGCAAACGAGCAGTCGATAGTAAGCACCGTAGGCATAGTTCTCAACCTTGCGAAAAACAAAAAAATAGAATATAAGTAATTTCAGGAGGAAATAAAAATGGAAAACAAAAGACTGGTAATGGCTATCTCGTCGGGATGTCTTGACTACGTGCCCGAGGAAATCAAGGATCTTGATATTGATATCATAAGACTCCACATTTCCTTTAAGGGCAAGGAATACCTTGAGGGCCTTGATCTCGATCCTATAAAGTTCTATGCAGAACTTGAGACTCTTAAGGATGCTAAGAACAATCTCCCTAAGACAAGCATGCCGAGCGTTGCGGAGTTCTGCGAGCATTTTGATAAGGCTATCGAAAACGGCTTTAATGAAATTATTATCCTCTCTATAAGCACCGGTCTCAGCGGCACCTACGGTGTTGCCTGCCAGGTTGCAAAGACCTATGAGGATAGACTGAAGATAACTGTTGTTGACACCAAGACCAACTCCTTCAACGAGGGTATGCTTGCTGTAAAAGCGGCACAACTTGTTAAGCAGGGAATGTCCACCGAGGATATTCTCAAGGAAATAAACTGGATTATGAAAACGCAGGAGTTCTTCGGTGTAGACGGAAAGCTCGACTACCTTATCTACAACGGCAGACTAAAGGGTGGCAAGGCTCTTATCGGTAAGATGCTCAGCATCTGCCCCGTTGTAGGATTTAATAAGGACGGCACTCTCACCTCTTGGGAGACCGTAAGAACTCAGAAAAAGGCTCTTGCGCGTTGCTGCGAAATCCTCAAGGAGAAGATTGGCGACAGAGCTCCCGAGGATTATCTGCTCTGGCACTGTCACACGGGTCCCTCGCTTCTCCCGATACTTGAGGAGCTTGAGGCAAAGGTAGGTATCAAGACGAACCATCCCCCCGTTATGATGTCTCCCGCCAGCGGCTCGCACAACGGTCCCTGGTTCGCAGGCTACGGTCTTATGTTTATCCGCCGTGAGGATGAACCCCTCGAGGATTGAGGCGGAGGACAGGACATATGATATCTGTCAGAGAAGTTAAGGGGTCTCGCGATATAAAAAAGTTCGTAGACTTTCCGATAAAGCTGTATAAAAGGTGCGAATATTTCGTTCCCTGCCTTTATTCTGACGAAAAAAAGCTTCTCTCCGGCAAGACAAGCTACGATGACGTTGCCGAGAGTGCCTTCTTCCTTGCGGAGAGGGATGGCGAGGTAGTAGGTCGAATCCAGGCGATAATCCAGCGCCAGCACAACGAGCTGACAGGAGAGCGCCGCGTGCGCTTCACTCGATTTGATGCCATAAACGACCCCGAGGTTTCCGCGGCGCTCTTCCGCGCGGTAGAGGACTTCGGTCGCTCTCGCGGGATGGATATCGTTTGCGGACCTCTCGGATATTCCGACCTTGATAGGGAGGGAATGCTTATCGAGGGCTTTGACCAGACGCAGACCTTTGAGGAGCAGTATAACTACGATTACTATCCTGCTCTTACCGAGGCTTATGGCTTTGAGAAGGAGATTGACTGGCTCGAGTTCAGGCTTTTTGCGCCCGAAGATGGTGCAAATCCCTTCAAGAGAATTGCCGAGCGTGTCCTCGAGATGCAGAAGCTCCACGTTGCCGACGCCTCGATGCCTAAGCGCGAATACATAGAAAAGTACGGCGACGGTGCCTTTCACTGCATTGACGAGTGCTATAAGCACCTCTACGGAACGGTACCGATTACCGAGGGAATGAAGAAAGAGCTTATAGACCAGTTTATGCTGGTTCTTGACCCGAAGTATCTCGTTATTATTTGCGATGAGAACGAGAGGGTCGTGTCCTTTGCTCTTTGCTTTCCTGCGATGGGTGAGGCTCTCCGTAAGAGCGGCGGCAAGCTTACCCCTGCGGCGCTCGTCCGTCTTTTCCGTGCTTTGAAAAAGCCGAGGGCTATCGACCTCGGACTTGTTGCCGTTTTACCCGAGTATCAAAACGCGGGTGTCAACGCGGTGTATATGGATTATATTATCACACAGCTTACCGAGGGAGGAATCGAGTATTTTGAGACTAATCTCAACCTCGAGACCAACACCCAGGTAATGGCACAGTGGAAATATCTGAAGGCGGTGAACCACAAGCGCCGTCGCGCCTATGTTAAGAAAATTGATTAAGGAGAATAGGGAAAATGGAAGAAAAGCTTAAATCAGTTATTGAAAGAGCGGTTCCCGGTGTTGACGTTTCGGGAATTACAAGAGATACCAAGCTTGTTGAGGAGCTTGGATTTGACTCGCTTGCCCTTATGATGATGGCAATGGGCATAGAGGATACCTTCGGTTATCGCTTCGAGGAATTTGTGCGCTTTGAGACCGTTGGCGAGGTTCTCGACTACCTCAAGGAAAGAATCTGACCCAGCACAGACGGGATATGGCGTAGATGGAGCCTTGCTCTGCTACGCCCTTTCTTTTTGGAATTGACTTTTAATGTTGTCTTATGCTATAATTTATCTGTTTTTAAGAAGGGGGTGCTTTATGAAAAAAACGGTTTTGCATGAGCTTGTGCTTATTTCGCTTTTTGCCGCGATCATTTCGGTTTTTTCGCTTATAGCGATCCCGCTTTTCGGCGTCCCTATCACAATGCAGAGCTTTGCCATTGCGGCATCCCTGTTCTTTCTTGGAGGCAGACGCACCCTTGCTGCGGTAGCATTATATATTGCTATCGGCTGTATAGGCTTACCGGTATTTTCGGGCTTCAGCGGCGGCTTCGGTGCACTGGTAGGACCCACGGGCGGATTTATATTCGGCTTTCTTCTTGAGTCGGCTGCATATTTGCTGATAACAAAAATGCTTGGTACAGGCACGCGAGCAAAGCTTTTGGCATATTTGGTTGGCCATTTGCTTCTTTACCTTGTCGGTGCTCTTTGGTTTTTCGTAGGATATTCAGACGGAGCATCCCTTGCAGAAACGCTTTGTGCTTCGGTTCTTCCTTTTATAATCCCCGACGGAATAAAGGCTTTCGTAGCCTATGTAATAGCCTCAAGGCTGAGTATAAAAATAAAAACATAAAAAAGGTTGAACATTTTAATACTTTGTGATAATATTAGTGTAGAAATAAAATTTATTGGAGCGAAGCTGTGAAATCAATAAAGGATATTTATAAGATAGGTACAGGTCCGTCCAGCTCACACACAATGGGACCCGCAAAGGCTATGTCGATATTCGCCTTGGAGAATCCCGATGCGGATAAATATGCCGTAACCCTTTTCGGCTCACTTTCGGATACGGGACGAGGCCACGGCACCGATATTGCAATAAGGGGTGCGTCGGGAGGCAAGGAGGTTGATATAACCTTCAATTCTGTTGACAGAGAAATTCCGCATGAGAATACAATGGATATTTTTGCCATAAAAAATGGCGAGATATGTAGCAAAATGCGTGTTATGAGCATAGGTGGCGGAGATATACGCATCGAGGGACGTGATGATAGCGGAGAGGATGAAATATATTCCGAGACAAGCTTTGCCGAAATTGCAGAATACTGCAAGCACGAGGGAATACGGCTCTCGGACTTCGTATTTATGCGCGAAGGCGAGGGTGTCAAAGCATTTCTGCTTGATGTTTGGGAGACAATGAAGGCGGCAATCCATCGCGGACTTACCACGTCGGGTATCCTCCCGGGCGGACTTGAGGTTGAGAGAAAGGCGCAGTATCTGTATAATCGCAGACACATTGATGAGAGCCCCGTGACTCGGGAGAATAGGGTAGTGTGCTCTTATGCGTATGCTGTAAGCGAGGAAAATGCAGATAACGGAGTCATAGTAACGGCACCCACCTGCGGTGCGTGTGCTGTGCTTCCCTCTGTGCTTAAATACATGCAGGAGAAGCACGGATTTTCTGATATGCAGATTCTACGCGCTCTTGCCGTTGCGGGCCTTGTCGGCAATCTTGTTAAGACAAACGCGTCCATAAGCGGAGCAGAGTGTGGCTGTCAGGCGGAGATAGGAACTGCATGCTCCATGGCATCCGCGGCACTTGGCGAGCTGTTTGAGATGGGGATAGATCAGATAGAATATGCTGCAGAAATTGCATTCGAGCATCATCTCGGTCTCACCTGTGACCCGATTTGCGGATTGGTGCAGATACCCTGCATTGAGCGAAATGCGGTAGCGGCTATGCGCGCAATCAATGCAATGAGCCTTGCTAACTTCCTCTCAGGCTCTAGAAAAATATCGCTCGACCTTGTTATAAAAACGATGTATGAAACAGGCAAGGACCTCTCCCACCTTTACAGAGAAACCTCGGAGGGCGGACTTGCAAAGCTATATGAGAGGCATAATAATGGAAAAAGGTAAAATCGACAGAATAAACGAGCTCGGCAGACTCTCGAAGCAAAGAGAGCTGAGTGAGGAAGAGAAAAAGGAACAAAAGGCGCTTCGCGAGGAGTATATCGCATACGTGAGAGCGCAGCTGAAGGGAGATAAAAAATGAGCTGTTCAATATGCAACAATAGTATAAACGAGGAAAGTGCGCCCATAATTGCAATGGGCGGGACAGGAAGAGCACGGTATATTTGCGACAGGTGTGCACAAGACGTAGAGTGTGCAACGTCGGGAAGGGAGCCCTCCGAAATTAAGAAAGCAATCCGTAGCCTCGCTGACAGAATGAGCGAGTTCGGTGTGGAGGATGAGCTTGTGATAGAATCGGTAAGCTCTATTCTTGAGGGCGCCGAGGAGCGCGCAAGACTTATCGAGGCTGGAGAGTATGACTTCCTTGCCGAGGATGAAGAGACGGAGGATGACGGTATTCCCGAGGAGCTTGCCGAGACCGAGGAGGACCGCGCACTTGACGAGGCAGAGCGTATAAAGAACAAAAAAATTGATAAGATATTTAACTGGATAACGGCAGGTATTTGTGCTCTCGCCGTCATCGGTGTAGCTCTTATTTATATCTTGAGATAAGCAGATAATTTCACACGGGTGACTGTTTAATGTTGTTTTTGCACAACGCAAAACATAACAATTATTTACAAAACGAATATTAGAGCAGACCTCCGCATATTTTTGTTGCGGAGGTCTTTTTATGAGTATACAGTCTTTTCTTCCGCCTGTTATCATAGCCTGCGGCTCATATATGCTGATAAGGCTTCGTTTTTTCACTTTTCTTTCACCCCACCGCGTGCTGGGACGGTGCAGACGCACGCTCTCTTCAAAAAAAGCGAGGTCAAATCTTGCCCTCGCTCTTGCCGGCACACTCGGCGTCGGTAACATTGTCGGTGTCGCAGTGGGTATTTCAGTCGGGGGAAGCGGCGCACTTTTCTGGATACTTATATCCTCAGTTTTTTCATCGGTACTTAAATATTCGGAGGCAACACTGTCGTCCTATTGCGGCAATTGCGGCTATGGCTTTATGCCTGTGCTGGAGCATTTCTTTCCACGGCGCGGCCGCATGCTCGGAAGACTGTACGCTATGTGTTGCCTTTTGCTTTCCTTTGTGCTTGGGGCCGCCCTGCAGTCTTCTGCGGTCTTTGGTGTTAGCGGACTAGAGGAGCAACACGCACTTCTTGTGTGGTGCGCTATGTCGCTCTCAGCTATGCTTATCGTTGCTAGAGGCGGGGAGATAATCAGACGCTTTACACTCCGAGTCGTACCGTTAGCCACGCTTGCTTACGTTCTTCTCTGTCTTTTCGTCATCTTGAGAAATATAGCAGATGTTCCCACTGTCCTTGCTCGCGTTATTTCCTCTGCCTTTACCGTTGACGGTGGTGCCGGTGGAGCTGTCGGTGCTATAACCTCAAAGGCTGTTGGTGAGGGCTTTTCTCGAGGTCTTTTGTCTAACGAAGCGGGCGCGGGCACATCCTCTCTTGCTACCTCAGACGGTGTAGAGCACCCAACCGATGCGGGAATACTCGGGCTGCTTGAGGTAGTGTTTGACACAGTTCTTTTATGTACCCTTACAGGGCTTGCCGTTCTTGTATGTATACCTGATCCTACGGTGTATATCTCGGGAGCGCAGCTTGTGCGCGAGAGCATCGGGGCAGAGCTGGGTGCATTTTCATCCGTATTGGTTACCTGCCTAATATTTGTTTTTGCCTTTTCCACGGTCGTGTGCTGGTATTATTACGGCATAAGATGCCTCAGCTACCTTACAAAGCGCTTTGTCGGCATATATACGGCAGCCTTCCTCGGGTGTGTTGCATTTTTGCCGGTTGTAGGAGAGTCTGTTCTATTTTGTGTATCCGACGTTCTTTTGCTTATACTGACTCTTTTAACTGTTACGTGTATAATAAAAGGCTCCGACAAGATCAGGACCTTGTCGGAGCTTTCCGGGCTTTTTCCCTTTACTCGGCGTTGATTCCGAGTGATGCTTTTTTCGATTCCTCCGAGATAATAGAGAGAGGGTCGATTTTTGTTCCGTTCTGTATTACCTCAAAGTGCAGGTGCGCCTCGTCTGCCATTTCATACACCGCGCTGTCACCTACGGTTGCGATTCTGTCGCCACACTCCACCTTGTCTCCAACAGCAACGACAGGCTCGGACTCCGAGCAGAGATTTGAGTAAACAGAAACAGTTCCGTCACCGTGATCTATTTTAACGGTGTAGCCGTATCTTGGATCGTTGCAGATCTCGCTGACAGTGCCGTCGGCAGCCGCAAATACGGGAGCCGCCTCCTCTGTTAAGATATCAATTCCCGCGTGCACTCGCCATTCCTCGAGGGTAGGGGAGAATACGGGAACAGTAAGACTGAACTCTGTTGCGACAGTTCCGCTTACGGGAGAGATGAGCTGGAGCTTTTCGGGCTTTGGCTCGCTCGGGGTGTCGTCTGCGGGCGGAGTGTTGTTATTTGTTCCGTCCTGAGTTCCGCCATTCGAATCGGACCCTCCCTCATCGGCAGGGGGCGTGTCGGGCAGATTGCCCGTATCACGGTTGTTTGCAGCTACGATGCCGATAATTATTGCCGTGATACACAGCACAGCGATAACAATACCGTAAACGATCTTTGCGAGGCGTGGGTTCTCGCTGAATTTGATTTTCTTTTCCATTTTGCATCCTTTCATGAAAGTTGTACAACGTTATTCTGCCAAATGCTTGTAAAAATATTCACGGCAAGGAATTTATTTGTTTGTTGCAAACAAAAAAGCGAAAAGATATTGACACGGTGGACCAAAATATATTATAATATTATGAATGCGCATACACGGGCGTATGCTTGTAAGTAATATAATATTTTGGAGATATGACATGTACGAGAAAATTTCACTCGCAGGTGACCTCGGTAGCGGAAAGAGCACTGTTTCGAGCATTCTTATCGAGCAGCTCGGCGCCGAGTATTACTCAACGGGCGCAATAGTGCGCTCCGTTGCCGAAAAGATGGGGATGAGCGTAGTTGAGCTCAACGTATATATGGAAACACACCCCGAGATAGACACGGAGATAGATAACAGGCTTATCGAGCTCGGTGATGAGGACAAGCCCCTTATAATTGATTCGAGAATGGCGTGGCACTTTACCAAGGGCACCTTCAAGGTTTATCTCACCGTTGATCTCGAAACCTCCGCGCTGAGAATTATGAATGCCAATCGAAAGGGCGAGCATGCGCACACCCTTGCCGAGACTATCGCAGATACCAGAGGCAGACGCGAGAGCGAAAAGAAGAGATATATGACACAGTATGGTGTGGACATAAAGGATTTGACGAATTACGCACTCGTCGTTGACACGACCGAGGCAACCCCAATCGAGGTTGCAAATTGCATCGTTTCCTCGTTTAATGAGTGGCAGGCAAACAGGGATTTCTGCCGTGCGTATCTTTCCTCGGCTCGTCTTTCCTTCCCTGACGATGCCGCCGACAGCGAGCTTGTTGAGGAGTATGCGGGCAGGCTTGAGCTGGGAGAGGAGCTCCCCGAGATAGCCGTGGTAGAGTCGGACGGAGAGTTCTACATATATTCGGGAGCAGAATCTGCTCTTGCATATAGCTTCTGTGGCAGCACGTTCGTTCCTTGCAGGATAATCAAGGCGGACATATCGGGCAGAAGCTTCGTAAAAATGAAAAACAGTCTGTAAGGAGAAATAAAATGCTTGTTTTAAAAAAGAAGATTGCAGCACTTCTCGAATCGGCGGTTGCCGAGAAATTCGGGCAGGGTCTGCTTACAAAGGAAGAAATCATGGGAATGCTTGAGTATCCGCCCGATAAGGAGATGGGTGACCTTGCTCTCCCTTGCTTTAAGCTTTCAAAGACACTTCGTCGCTCGCCGATGGACATTGCCAAAACTCTAGGCGAGGCGCTTGTCTGTGACGAGCTTTCCTCCGTCGACGTTGTTGCAGGATACCTCAACCTCAAGCTCAATGCGAATGTATTTGCCGCTCGCGTGCTTCGGGAGATTGCCGAAAAGGGAAATAAGTACGGCTCCTCAGGAGAAGGCAAGGGAAAGACCGTCGTTCTTGACTATTCCTCGCCAAACGTTGCCAAGCCCTTCCATATAGGTCACCTCGGCACAACGGTAATAGGCCACTCGCTCAAGCTCATGCATGAGTTTGCGGGCTACAATTGTGTCGGTATTAATTATCTCGGTGACTGGGGCACCCAGTTCGGTAAGCTGATCGTAGCTTACAAAAAGTGGGGCAGTAAGGAAAAGGTAGAAGAGGGCGGAGTTGATGAGCTTGTCGCTCTCTACGTTAAGATCAATAACGCAATCAAGGACGAGGAGGACGAGAGCGTAAAAGGACTCTCCGAGGAGGAGGCAGCCCGTGCCAGACACTCGGAGCTCGCAGACCTCTCGCGCGCCGAATTTGCAAAGCTCGAGCAGGGAGACGAGGAAAATCTTGCGCTCTGGCGTTGGTTCGTTTCGGTGAGCCTCGTTGAGTATGAAAAGACGTATAAGCAGCTGGGGATAACCTTCGACAGCTACAAGGGCGAGTCCTTCTACACCGATAAGATGCCTGCTCAGGTAGAGAAGCTGCGCGAGATGGGCTTGCTTGAAATAGATGACGGTGCATCTATCGTAAACCTTGATAAATGGGGAATGCCCGTATGCCTGATCTTGAAGCGCGACGGCTCCACCCTCTATCCCACCCGTGATATTGCCGCAGCGGTCTACCGCAAGGGTGAATACAACTTTGACAAGGCGATATACGTAACAAGCGCAGCTCAGTCGCTTCACTTTGCGCAGTGGTTTAAGGTTGTCGAGCTGATGGGCTATGATTGGTACGACAAGCTCGTCCACGTCCCCTATGGCACGGTAAGCATAAACGGCGCCAAGCTCGCAACCCGAACGGGCAACGTAATTCTGCTGAAGGATCTCTTTGCCGAGGCTATATCGAGAGTCTATGACATAGCTAAAGAAAAGAATCCGAACGAGGAGGATTGCCGCAGAATTGCCGAGCAGGTCGGCGTTGGCGCAATCGTATTCCATTATCTTTCCAACAATAGAATGAGGGATATAAACTTCGTTATGGAGGATGCGCTTTCCTTCGACGGAAATACGGGTCCCTACGCACAGTATACCTATGCGCGCACCTGCTCCGTTCTTGAGAAGATCAAGGAGAGCGATAGCTTCGACCTTTCCGGCATTGAGCTCTGCTCAGAGGAGCACGAGCTTGTAAAGGCGCTTGCCGTATTCCCCGAGAAGATTGCAAACGCACTCTCTGATTATGAGCCCAGCGTGATAACCAGATATATCCTAGATCTATGCGCGGCATTCAACCGCTTCTACCACGATTGCAAGATTGCAAGCTGCGAGGAGAGCTCAAGAAGGGCATTCAGAGTTGCGTTAACCGCAGCAACGAAGGATGTGCTTGGCACAGCCCTTCACCTTATTTGCATAGCAACACCCGAAAAAATATAAACTAATAAATGAAACAGAGGTAATATAAAATGTCAGGACATTCTAAATGGAATAATATCAAGCACAAAAAGGAAAAGTCGGATGCCGCAAAGGCGAAAATCTTTACCAAAATCGGTAAGGAGATGGCAGTTGCCATCAAGGCAGGAGGACCCGACCCTCAGAACAACGCAAAGCTGCGCGACCTCATCGCAAAGGCAAAGGCAAACAACGTTCCCAACGATAACATCCAGCGCACTATAAAGAAGTTCACCGACAACAGCGACATCAACTACGAGGAGATAACCTATGAGGGCTACGGTCCCTCGGGCGTTGCCGTAATAGTCGAGGCCTCCACCGACAACCGCAACCGTACCGCAGGTAACGTGCGCGCTTGGTTTAACAAGTACGGCGGAAATATGGGACAGAACGGATGCGTTGCATACCTCTTTGAGGAGAAGGGCGTCATCACCATCATCGACGAGGATGAGGAGATTGACGAGGACAAAATCATGGAGGATGCGCTCGAGGCAGGTGCCGAGGATATCAAGTGCGACGAGGGTGAGTATACTATCTACACCGAGTCGGATGACCTTGATGCCGTCAGAGATGCCATCATAGCTCTTGGATACAAGATTGATACTGCCGACCTGGCAAAGGTCCCCTCTACCTACGTTACTCTTGAATCGGAGGATGATATCGAGAATATGCAGAAGATGCTCGATAAGTTCAACGAGGACGACGACGTAAATGCCGTTTTCACAAACTGGGACAACTGATTATACGATGCTGGAGAAGGTAAAAAAGACGAGAATTCTTCTCGCGTCGCTTGCTGCGGCAGTGCTTGTTATTGCAATTGCGCTTACCGCGGTATCTCTTTTTCTGACCCTGCGCGAGAGCTATACGGCACTTTGGTATATCGTACCCATATCAGTCGTATGTTATTACGGCGCTCTCGTGCTCGGCTTTCTTGCAGTGGATAGGTCGGGCGCCATTCGACTTCTTGCAGCGGTGCAAGGGCTTGGTGGCACAACCGATGTGCAAGCCCTTGCTCTCGAGATGGGATGGAAGCAGAAGGCAGTAGAGAAGCTACTAAAAAAATGCAAAAGATGGGATTATATCGACTGATATAGCCCGAAAGGAGTACCTATGGAGGGCACGTTTAAGCTGAAAAGTGAATACAGTCCGACGGGCGACCAGCCCGAGGCTATCCGCGCGCTCACCGATGGTATTCTCGCAGGCGAGCGGGCGCAGACCCTACTGGGTGTAACCGGCTCGGGCAAGACCTTTACTATGGCAAACGTTATAGCAAGGCTTAACCGACCGACCCTCGTCCTGGCACACAACAAAACGCTTGCCGCACAGCTGTGCACTGAGTTTCGTTCATTTTTTCCTGAAAATGCGGTAGAGTATTTTGTTTCATACTACGATTATTATCAGCCCGAGGCATATATCCCGGGTAAGGATATGTATATTGAAAAGGACGCGATGATAAACGAAGAGATAGATATGCTCCGTCACAGCGCCACCAGCGCTCTTTTTGAGCGTAGGGACGTTATCATCGTAGCCTCCGTTTCATGCATCTATTCTCTCGGTGACCCGAGGGAGTACCAGGACCTGCTCGTTTCGGTCAGACCGGGGCAGCAGATGTCGCGTGAGGACTTGATAAGAGCTCTTGTTTCTATAAGCTATGAGCGAAACGATATGAATTTTATCCGTAATAAGTTCAGAGTGCGCGGAGACGTTGTTGAGGTCTTTCCCGCCTCAAGCACGGATAAGGCGCTCCGCATTGAATTTTTTGGAGATGAGGTCGACAGAGTGTCGCGCATCAATCCCCTAACGGGAGAGGTGCTTGAGCATCTGTCCTACGTTGCCATCTTTCCCGCAACACACTATGCTGTTTCCGATGACAAGCGAGAGCTCGCACTGCAGGAAATAGAGCGCGAAATGCTGGAAAGGGTTAAATTCTTTGAGTCGCAGAATAAGCTGATAGAGGCACAGCGCATAAAGGAGAGAACGAGATATGACCTCGAGATGCTTCGCGAGGTTGGCTTCTGCTCGGGTGTCGAGAACTATTCCAGGGTTCTTGCAGGCAGACCCGAGGGATCTACTCCATACACACTCCTTGACTATTTTCCCGACGACTTCATTATGTTTATTGATGAGTCTCACGTAACCCTGCCGCAGGTTCGCGGTATGAGCGGCGGTGACTTCGCCAGAAAGAAAAATCTGGTTGAGTACGGCTTCCGTCTGCCCTCCGCATTTGACAACCGTCCTCTCTTCTTTGAGGAGTTTGACGAGAAGATAAGGCAGGTAGTTTACGTCAGTGCAACCCCCGGAGAGTATGAGCGCGGTGAGAGCTCGGGAGTGGTAGAGCAACTTATCCGTCCCACGGGTCTTATCGACCCCGAGGTAATAGTTCGCCCCGTAAAGGGACA
The DNA here is from genome assembly GCA_017403155.1 of Clostridia bacterium. GTDB lineage: Bacteria > Bacillota > Clostridia > Oscillospirales > CAG-272 > UBA1740. The sequence continues at coordinate 32,807 of JAFQOP010000014.1, forward strand.
GGTCGACGACCTCATAGGTGAGATAAGAGAAACCGTTGAGCGCGGAGAAAAGGTGCTCGTAACAACAATGACGACAAAGATGGCAGAGGACCTTACGGAGTACCTCGCCACACACAACATAAAGGTCAAATATATTCACCATAGAATTGAGACGATTGAACGAATGGAGATAATTCGCGATTTGCGTCTCGGTGAATTCGACGTCCTGGTAGGCATAAACCTCTTGAGGGAGGGACTCGATATACCCGAGGTATCTCTTGTAGCTATACTCGATGCGGACAAGGAAGGATTCCTCCGTAGTGAGACCTCACTTATTCAGACCATAGGACGTGCGGCTAGAAACGTCAACGGCCATGTAATCATGTATGCCGATAAGATAACAGGCTCCATGCGTGCCGCAATCGACGAGACAAACCGTCGACGTGAAATTCAAAAGAAATACAACGAAGAGCACGGAATCACCCCCGAGAGCGTGCGCAAGAAGGTTGCCGACGTCATCGAAATAGGTAAGAAGGCAAAGCCTGAGGAGAAAAAGAAGATGACAAAGCTCGAGAGAGAGCGAATGATCGAAACCCTCACCGCCGAGATGAAGGAGGCAGCACGCACCCTCGAGTTTGAAAAGGCGGCATATCTGCGCGATAAGATTCGAGAGCTCAAAAATGTAAAGTAAGGAAAAAAGATGTCAAAAAAAATAGTAATCAAGGGAGCACGGGTCAATAACCTTAAAAACATCGACCTGGAAATCCCAAGAGATAAGCTCGTCGTGCTTACCGGCCTTTCTGGCAGCGGCAAGTCATCGCTTGCATTCGACACCCTCTATGCGGAGGGGCATCGCCGCTTTGTCGAGAGCCTTTCCTCTTATGCGAGGATATTCCTCGGCCAGATGGACAAGCCCGACGTAGACCTTATCGAGGGACTCTCTCCCTCCATATCGATAGACCAGAAAACAACCTCCAAGAATCCACGCTCAACAGTGGGAACCGTAACGGAAATATACGACTATCTGCGTCTCCTTTACGCGCGCGTCGGTATTCCGCACTGTCCCGTTTGCGGCAAGGAGATACGTCAGCAATCCTTGGACCAGATTGTCGAGAGAATTCTGACACTCCCGGAGGGAACGAGGTTTATGGTTCTCTCTCCGGTTGTTAATGCGCAGAAGGGTATGCATGAGAAGGTATTTGCCGATGCAAAGAAGAACGGTTACGTCCGCGTTCGCGTTGACGGAAATATGTACGACCTTTCCGAGGAAATAAAGCTGGACAAAAACCTCAAGCATACGATTGATATAGTCGTTGACAGGCTGATAATGAAGGAGGGCGTGCGCCCAAGACTCTCTGACTCGGTAGAGAGCGCATTGAAGGCGTCTGACGGCAGGGTGAGCATTGTCACTGTTCTTGCCGACGGAGAAGGTGAAGCACTCGAGTTTTCACAAAAATATGCCTGCGAGGAGCATGGCATCAGCTTCCCTGAGCTTGAGCCGAGAATGTTCTCGTTCAATAATCCCATCGGTGCATGTCCCGCGTGCGCAGGAATAGGAAACATGCAGCAGGTGTCGGTAAAGAAGCTTATTCCGCATAAGCACCTTTCTCTGCGTGAGGGTGGCATTGCTGCCAATGGGTTCCGTACCATGACCGAGGACTCCTGGACGGGACCTCTCATTGCGGCAGTTGGCGAGGATTATGGCTTTACTCTCGATACTCCCCTTAGAGATTTCTCGGAGGAGGCTATGCACGTGCTTATGTACGGAGCGCCGGATAAGAGATACCGCGTTACCCGTTATTTTGGCGGTCAGGGTAGGGAACAGGATGCAAGGTTCGACGGAATAGTTCATATTATCGAAAAACGAATGAAAATGGCGGGCGGCGACTACTACCAGGAATTCGTCGAGGAGGTTGATTGTCCAAAATGTCGGGGCAGACGTCTTTCCGATACTGTTCTTGGAGTAACCGTCGGAGGACTAAATATTGATGAAATTTGCCGCCTCTCCATAGATAAAATGCTCGCCTTCGTCGAAGGGCTGACCTTTGGTGAAAGCGAGGCTAAGATAGCAAAAGAGGTTCTCAAGGAGATAAAGGCAAGACTTAATTTCCTTGTCAGAGTCGGACTCGATTACCTCAATCTTGCCAGAACCGCAGGAACACTCTCGGGCGGTGAAGCACAGAGAATTCGTCTTGCCACACAGATAGGCTCGGCACTTACGGGAGTATTGTATATTCTTGACGAGCCAAGTATAGGTCTGCACCAGCGAGATAACGGTAAGCTCATAAACACATTAAAAAACCTTCGCGATCTCGGCAACAGCGTTGTTGTTGTTGAGCACGATGAGGATACTATGCGTGCGGCGGACTTCATAGTCGATATAGGACCCGGCGCGGGTATACACGGAGGCGAGGTAGTTGCATCGGGCACACCGGAGGAGGTTGCTGCCTCGGAGAAGTCCATAACGGGAGCATATCTCTCGGGCAGGAGCTATATCGCTGTTCCCACAGAGCGTCGCCGCGGCAACGGACTTTTCCTTACCGTCAAGGGAGCAGAGGAGAACAACCTCAAGAAGGTAACGGTCGATTTTCCGCTTGGATGCTTCATAGCAGTTACGGGTGTATCCGGCAGCGGAAAATCTTCTCTCGTAAATTCTGTACTGTACAGAACTCTTGCCAGAGATCTCAACCGAGCGATAACCTACCCGGGAAAGGTAGAGGAGATCGAAGGACTTGAGCATCTTGACAAGGTTATTGCTATCGACCAAAGCCCGATAGGCAGAACTCCGCGCTCGAATCCTGCAACCTATACGGGACTTTTCACCGATATACGCAACCTTTTTGCTAAAACGAAGGATGCAAAGGCGAGAGGCTACGACGCAGGTCGCTTTTCCTTCAACATCCGCGGAGGCAGATGTGAGGCGTGTGAGGGTGACGGAGTTAAGTGCATAGAGATGAACTTCCTTCCCGACGTCTACGTTAAGTGCGACGTATGTAAGGGAAAGAGATATAATCGCGATACCCTTGACGTAAGGTATAAGGGCAAGAGCATATATGATGTTCTGGAAATGTCGGTAGAGGAGGGAATATCCTTTTTTGACGGACTTCCTCAGCTCCAGCGGAAGCTGACAACCCTCTACGACGTGGGACTCGGATATATAAAAATCGGTCAGTCCTCGACAACCCTCTCGGGCGGAGAGGCACAGAGAGTGAAGCTTGCAACGGAGCTCTCAAAGCGCTCAACGGGTAAGACGATATATATTCTCGATGAGCCTACTACCGGTCTTCACAGTGAGGACGTCTCGAAGCTTATCGGCATTCTTCAGCGCCTGGCGGACGGAGGAAATACCGTTGTCGTTATAGAGCATAACCTCGACCTTATCAAGACCGCAGACTATATTATCGACCTCGGTCCCGAGGGCGGAGACGGTGGTGGCACCGTGGTTGCCACGGGTACACCCGAGGAGGTCGCAAGATGCGAAAAATCTTACACGGGTGCCTTCCTTCGCGAGAAACTGGGAATGGAGGATGCCTGATGCACTTTGGCGCGATAAAGAAATTCGATATTGCAAACGGTGAAGGAATACGCACGTCCCTCTTTGTAAGCGGATGCCGCAACCGTTGCCCCGGCTGCTTCCAGCCTGAAACGTGGGCATTTGATTACGGTCGCGTATTTGATGAGGCGGCAAAAACGGAAATTTTTGAGAGCTTTAGCATTCCTTCGGTGCGCGGACTCAGCATACTTGGCGGTGAGCCTATGGAGCCCGAAAATCAGAGAGGACTCCTCCCTCTTCTCAGGGAGTTCAAGGAACGCTTTCCGGATAAAAACGTATGGCTTTATACAGGGAACACCTACGAGGAGCTTGTTGCCGAGGTAGGAACGAATCCAAAGGCTATCGATATAACGCGTGAGCTTCTTTCGCTTGTTGACATTCTTGTTGACGGCAGATTCGTTGAGGAGAAAAAGACACTCGGACTTCGCTTCAGGGGCTCCTCTAATCAGCGCATTATCGATTTAAATAAAACGAGAGAAACGGGTGAGATTGTAATCTGGTCGGGCTGTGACGGTGATCGGGTATACTCTCCCGTGTGAGGAAAATATGAATGTAAATATTAAAATACTCGACTCGCGTGCCACACCCATGACCTACGGCACGGAGTTTTCAGCGGGTGCGGATCTGTATAATCTGCAGGATACTCCCGTTGTTATCGAGCCGCATTCCACCGCCCTTATACATACGGGCATAGCAATGGAAATCCCCGTCGGCTACGTCGGGCTTATCTTTGCGCGCAGCGGCCTTGCCACAAAGCGCGGTCTCGCCCCTGCTAACAAGGTGGGCGTCATAGACGCAGATTACCGTGGAGAGATAATGGTTTCTCTCCACAACCACTCGGACGTTGTGGCTACCGTCGAGGGTGGCGAGAGGGTGGCGCAGATTGCCATCGTCCCATTCCTCAAGTGCGAGTTTACCCCGGTCGACGGGCTTTCCGACACAGCGCGCGGCGCGGGTGGCTTCGGCTCTACGGGAAGAAAGTAATATACTGATTTGCAGAAAAAGAGGCGATATTCATTATGCTTCGCAAGACGTATGATATTCGCTCGGAAAGTGCAATAAAAAATTGGGACGAGGGGCTTCCCCTCGGGAACGGCAGGCTTGGTACCCTTATATACGGTAGCGGTCCTTTGCGCCTTTCGGTCGACCGCACCGACCTCTGGGACAATCGTCCCCACCCCTTTACTAAGGAGGAGGGATTAAATTTTCCAAATCTCGTTCGCCTCGTGAGGTCGGGCAGTGATGAGGATTGGTGTGAATCTCAGCGTCTTTTTGAGTCTATATACTATCTTCCTTACCCCCACAAAGCTTACCGCAGGTCGCATTGAGCTTGATTTCGGTATTTGTACTGACCGCATTACCTCCCATCTCAGCTTCAAAGAGGCAGTTGCCGACGTTTTGGTCGAGGGGGCGAGCGGGGCAGGGGAGAGCTTTTCATGAGTGCTACCGCGTTCATCGGAGTCGCTCGCGTTTGGGGCGATTTTTCCCTCAGCCTGCGACCACCGCGCTATCTTTCGGGAAGTGCCGAGCTTCGGGATGGGACCCTTCGACGGGTGGTGCTTGAGGGTGGTGTAAACAAGACCATCCGTATAAAAAACACATTTCCAAAGACAACCCTCACTGTGCGCAACGGCTGCGCGGAATACACCGTTACGGCAGAGCCGGGCGAAGTCATTGAGATTGCTCACGAGGGTAAAACCGAAATTTTCTAAACAAACAAAGAGGACCGTGGCACTGTGCCGTCGGTCCTCTTTTGATATTATTGCTTAAAGAAATCCTTGGTAAAATATATCTCGTCCTTCGGGATGGAAAATTCCTTTCCGTTAAGGTATTCCAGTGCTGTGGGCTCACCCTTGAAGGAAAAGCGTAGCTTATACGAATAAAGGGCTTGGTATTTATATCCCCTTGCTCGGTCGCTTTTGTTTATTCCGTACTTTCCGTCACCGACAAGTGGGTGACCGATGTGCGCCATGTGCGCACGTATCTGGTGTGTTCTGCCTGTGAGAAGCTCGACCTCTATAAGCGCGCTGTCGCCGTTTTTCGCGATTACCCTATATCTTGTGATAATATTTTTTGCGCCTCGGGGAGGATTCCTGTCGTATACGCGAACAATATTGTTTTTCTCATCCTTGATAAGATAGCCGTACAGAGTGTCTTCTGCCTTCTTCGGTATTCCGTGTATTGCTGCAAGGTAGAACTTATCAATCTCTCTGAGCTTGATTTTTTCATTCATCACGCGCAGCGCCTCGGCGGTCTTTGCCGCGATAACTATGCCGCCCGTGTTGCGATCTATTCGGTTGCATAAAGCGGGGGTAAAGCTCTGCTCGTCGTCGGGTAAGTATTCGCCCTTTTGATATAAATATGCGAGCACGTGGGTGATAAGCGTGTCGGTTGAGCCGTTTTCGTCCTCGTGTACGGAAACACCGGGGCGCTTGTTGAGCAGAAGGATGTTATCATCCTCGTAGATAACGGATAGCTTTGGGTTAATGCGCAGATATGACCCCTCATCCGTCCTTTTCTCAAAAAACTCCTCGGGCAAAAAGCATTGCACCGTATCCCCCTCTGCAAGGAGGGTATTGTTCTCGGCTCTTTTTCTGTTTACCTTTATTTTCTTCGTTCTGATAGCCTTGTACAGCAGCCCGGTCGGCAGACCGAGAGCCTTGGTAATAAACTTGTCAAGTCGTTGACCTGCATCGTTTTTCTTTATTATAAGTTCTCTCATAGACATTGCCGTAAAAATCGGCGTCTCCTTTTACATAATTATACATTTAAAGGGCGACTATTTCAAGTGCAAAATGTGTTTTTCTCCAAAAACGGGACGAAAATACAAAAAAATAGAGCATACTTACTTGAAATTTACACCTTTGTATGCTATACTCAAGTCGTAAAATAAAATTACAGGAGATATGTTATGAAAAATCCAGAGCTTGTTATAATGGCGGCAGGAATGGGCAGCCGCTACGGAGGTCTCAAGCAGATTGACACTGTTGACGATCAGGGGCACATAATTATTGACTTCTCCATCTACGATGCGATGAAGGCCGGCTTCAAGGCGGTGACCTTCATAATCAAGAAGGAAATAGAGAAGGATTTTCGCGAGGTTATGGATAAGCACCTTGAGGGCAAGGATATCGAGGTTAAGTACGTTTTTCAGGAGATTGATAAGCTCCCCGAGGGATATTCCGTTCCTGAAGGAAGACGCAAGCCCTGGGGCACAGCGCATGCAATTCTTTGCTGCCTTGGTACGGTAGATGCACCCTTTGCGGTAATCAATGCGGATGACTACTACGGAGCAAATGCGTTCTCCAAGATATATAACTTCCTCAAGAACACAAACGATGAGGGCAAGTATCACTACGCAATGGTAGGATACAGAATCAAGAACACCGTAACAGAGCAGGGGACAGTATCCCGCGGTGTTTGTGCCTCCGGTGAGGACGGTATGCTTACCGAAATTGTTGAGAGAACGAAGATCGGAGTAAACGGTGATAAGATATACTTCACCGAGGATGGTGTTGACTACGACCTTGATCCCGATACTCTTGTTTCGATGAACCTCTGGGGCTTTACCCCCTCTTACATTCAGGAGTGCGCAAAGCGTTTCCCCGCATTCCTTGACGAGAATGTGCCGAAGAATCCCGAAAAGTGTGAGTTCTTCCTTCCTTCTGTTGTATCCGAGCTTATCGGCGAGGGCAAGGCTGACGTAAAGGTCCTTGACAACACCGATAAGTGGTACGGAGTTACCTACAAGGAGGATAAGGCTACCGTAATCGAGGCGTTCCGCGCCCTCAAGGCAGCAGGAGTATATCCCGAGAATTTCTGATTACGGGCATTAATCGGGCATTAAAGTAAATAGAGAACGGGTGTTTTTTTGCAAAAACATGAACGCCCGTTCTTTTTTTATTACATTACTTGACAAATCAAATGCGTAATGATATAATAATTATAACTAAAGATTTAAGGAGACAATTATGATTTGTAAGAACTGTCTGCACGAGATTGCGGACGATGTACAATCTTGTCCTGACTGCGGTGCAGAGCTCACCTCCTCTTCCGAAAAGGAGATTGAGGCTACGCCTTCTGCCGACGCGGTAATAAACACCAGCGGAGCAAGAAAGCTGCCCTTTATTTTCACGTTTGTGGGAGTATGCCTTATTGCACTCGGCTATCTTGCATTTTGGGTTGCAAATCTGGCACTTGGAGGCGCGGGTGTTGCTAATTCGGCTATGATTACGTCTGTGTTCGGACGTGTGGCAACCTGCTTGGTACATAGTGTTATTCTTGCAGCGGCAATCGTTGCGATTGTTTATGCTGTTAAGATTTCCCTGAACAAGGGTAATCTTGCATTCTCTATTTACAGATTTAATTTCCTTCCCAGGGTGCTGACGATATTTTCCGTTTTTGCTATGCTCGACGGATTTATCATTTTCTTCGTTGCTACCATTTCCAATTCAATAGTTGGCGAAAAGCTTACCTGGCTTAACAACTATTATGCTATTGCTGAGATAACCGAGAACATCGGTTATGCAGGACTTGAAATCAGAGAAGAAATCGAGCTGCTGAGTGATGGCTTCCTTGCTATCGCCAGTGCTGTGCTCTTTGGTCTTTCCTTCCTTGCTTTCTCGGCAGTATCTTTCTTCCTATTCGGTAAGATTAAGAACTACTATATGATTCTTGCGAATACTGCAAACGGCGCGCAGTATGACAAGGATAACAAGCCTCCGATCATTCTTTCCTTTGTAATGGCGGCTCTTTACGTTGGCCTTGCTGTAATATCTCTTATAGCAGGTGTATGGGTTGATGCTATTATTCAGATCGGTATGTCTATCTTCCTTGGCGCGTGCGGTTGGATGTTCATTTCCGTTCATACCGACCTTCGTAAGACGAGCGTGGAATAATTTTGACTTAAAAAGCAACGGCACGCAGCCGTTGCTTTTTTTTGTGAAATATAAATTAAACGGAGAATCGAGATATTATGAATATAAAAAGAGTTGTACGATTTGTTATCCTTATACTATCCTTGCTCACGGTCATCGCCCTTGCAGTCTCTTGTGCTGACCCCGAGCCCTGCCTCAATCATATAGATACAGACAGTGATAATATATGCGACATCTGCAGTACAGACGTGACACCATCGCTTCCCGAGCCAGATGAGCATCGCGATGAGAATCGCGACTTCATTTGTGATGAATGCGGCACCGAGTGCTTCCCCGACTGCGGTGGAGAGCACAAGAACGAAAACGACAACAACAAGTGTGATATCTGCGGAAAGGACGTTCCTGTTGATATAACGGTCAGCGTTGTCGACCATCTCGGTAATCCCATTGCCAACGTTAAGGTATCGCTTGAGGATGAGAATTTCAATAAATATGAGGGCACAACCAATAACGATGGCAAGATAGTGCTTTCTCTTCTTGTCGGAAGGTATGATATTTCCTATGACCTGTCCGAGCTTGACGCAAACTATATCACGGGTGCGACGTCCGTAACCATCAGCGATGAGGACCGCGAGATTAATCTCGAATTTGTTGACAACACACCTAACGGCACCTTTGAGCGTCCCTTTGTAATTTCCACGGATGAAACAACGGTGTCCCTGACGATTCCTGCAAACACGAAATATGAATATAAGATTCCGTTTGGCGGAGGCAGGACGGTTACCTTCTACTCCCCGGATATCGAAGTTCTTTATCACGAAAGGGCAGAGGACGGAAGCTATTCCTCGGCTCAGTATCTCCCCGATTCAAAGGGTGAGATATCCTTCAAGCTCAGAGAGACAGATACAAACACACCGAATCTTTTCTCAGTTGAGAACAAGTCGGGGCAGAGCATCACCTTTAACGTTTCGCTTGTGTCCAGACTCGGTTCGCTTTCCAATCCTATTGTTATTGATAGCATAGAGGGTCCCGTTAACTGTGAGCTTGCAGCAGAGACAACGGTTAATTATAAGTGGGTAGCCACCGACGGTAAGTGGCTCAAGGCAGTTGCACAGCCTATATACGTTTTCAGAAAGGATTCAACCTCTGCCGCACCTCTTGTTAAGACAGAAGGCGGGGAAGGGCTTGTCGGTACTTACACCGCAACGCTTGAGAGCGGTTTAGTTACTGTTATTATAACAGAAACAGAAATTGAAGTTGTTGATGAAACAACCGATTGGGAGAACGTAAGCGGAAGCTATTCATATACTCTTGAGGGCGGTGTGATAACAATTTTGAGCGCCGCGGACGGTGTTGCCGTCGATACGTTTTCTGTTGCCGCGTGCCAGCTCTCCGTATATATAACGAATAGCAGAACCTCGGCACAAAAGGTGATAGGCGAGGGCATCAATGAGGCTTTGATTTCAGTTTCCGAGGGAGATGAAATCAGGTTTTCGATTACCTCTGCATATGACGTAGAGTTTATTTTGAATTTGGCACTCTTAGATACCTTGGAGTAAAAAAAGAGCCGTGCGTAAAAGCACGGTTCTTTTTTGCTTATTAAACGCCCGAGTAGGCGGAGAAGCCTCCGTCAATCGGGAGAACTACACCGGTGATGAAGCTTGCCGCCGCATCCGAAAGGAAGAAGAGCAATCCGCCGATAAGCTCGCTTGCCTCGCCAAAGCGCTTCATGGGCGTTCCGCCGAGAATCTTATTTGTTCGTGGGGTGGGTGAGCCGTCAGGATTGAAGAGAAGTGCTCTGTTCTGGTTGGATACGAAGAAGCCGGGAGCAATTGCATTTACTCTTATGTTTGCATTTGCAAAATGAACTGCCAGCCACTGTGTAAAGTTAGATACTGCCGCCTTAGCTGCGCTGTATGCAGGAATCTTGGTAAGGGGGCGATATGCATTCATCGATGAGATGTTTATGATATTTCCGCCCTTGCCACTCTTTGCCATCTCCTTGCAGAATACCTGAGTTGTAAGGAAAGCAGCGGTAACGTTCAGATCAAATACAAATCTGAAGCCGTCGGGAGAAAGGGAGAAGAAATCCTGCACGTTCTCATTTTCGAGTGCCTCGAGGTCGAAATACTCGTTAGCTGTCGTTGCTTTGGGATTGTTTCCGCCTGCGCCGTTAATCAGTATATCGCATACACCAAGCTCACGCTCCACAATTTCACGCGCCTCTTCAAGGCTCGCTTTTTCAAGGCAGTTTGCCTTTACTGCGATGGCAACACCGCCATTATCTCTTATTTCCTTGGCAAAGCCTTCTGCCGCATCGAGATTTATATCGAGAAGTGCTACCTTTGCGCCGCATTCTGCTATCGCCTTGGCAAAGTCGGAGCAGAGAACTCCACCCGCACCTGTAACGACGGCAACCTTGCCGCTAAGGTCAACGTTGAAGGGAATGTTCATTCTTTATATCTCGCTTTCTGTAGTTTTTAATATTACTTGGTTTTCTTGATGCCTTCCCACACACCGTAGAGATATGTGGCACCAAGCGCTCTGTCATAAAGTCCGTATCCGGGCTTGCCGTCCTCGCCCCAGATGTTTCTGCCGTGGTCAGGACGTGTATAGCCCTCAAAGCCATTGTCGGCAAGCGCTTTCAGAATGCCGTATATATCAAGAGAACCGAATTCGGTGGGGTGGGGAGACTCATTGAAGAAGAGCCGTCCGTCGTCCGTCTTCTCGAATTTGATATTTCTTGCGTGGAGGAAGTGGACTCTGTCCATAGCGGCATATTTGCCTGCCATCTTAACAAGATCGTTATCCCTCGATGCGCCAAGAGAGCCTGTGCAAAGTGTTATGCCGTTGTACTTTGAATCAACGGCGGCAAAGAGCTTGTCGATGCCTGCCTCACCGGTAATAATTCTGGGCAGACCAAAGAGGCTCCACGGCGGATCGTCGGGATGCACCGCCATCTTAACGTCGCACTCCTCGCATACGGGAATAATCTTCTTAAGGAAGTATACCATATTGTCGAAGAGCTTGTTCTCATCCACGGATTCGTAGCGCGCGAGAAGCGCATCCAGCTCCTCCTTGGTATAGCTCTCGTCCCAGCCGGGAAGGGAAAGTGTCTGCTTCTTGGGGTTAAGTCCGTCGATTGTTCGCTGGTCATATGCCAGACAGTTGGAGCCGTCTGCAGTCTTATATTTGAGCTCCGAGCGCACCCAGTCGAATACGGGCATAAAGTTGTAGCATATAACCTTGACGCCTGCTTTTCCAAGATTGCGGATAGTCTGGATATAGTTGTCGATAAGCGCATCACGCTTGTCCGAGCCGAGCTTGATTTCCTCGTGGACGGGCACGCTCTCGATAACCTCCATTTCCAGCCCTGCGGCATTTACCATGTCGCGCAGCTTGAGAATAGAGTCGAGGTCCCACACCTCTCCTACCGGAATTGTGTACAGTGCGGTTACGACACCGGTAATCCCGGGAATTTGTCTGATGCTTTCCAGGGAGACGGGGTCGGTCGGACCGTACCATCTGAACGTCATTTTCATAATCGTGTCTTCCTTTTTTATTTTTTGTTATATTAGTGTATCCGTATCGTTTGATTTATATGCCGCAAGCAGGATTTTCAGTGCGTGCTTTGCCTCCTCCAGTGGCACGGGGCTTTTCTTGCCCTCGGTGATAGCATCGTAGAACAAGTCGATGAGAGCAACGTGCCCGTTGCCGTAACACTTTTTTCCAACGTAGTTATCTTCATTCTCAAAGCAGGTTGTAACACCGTCGATTGTGATGTTTGGCAGATTTATTATCACGTGATGATTCTTGCTGCGGAGAGTTACCGTTGTGTCATCGGTACCGAGGGAGCTTGTAGTGGCATAGAAGTTTGCAACGCCGCGCTCAAAGCGGATAACGCCCTCGCAGCTGTCTTCCACGTCTATTACACCCTTGAGGTGGTGATTTGCCGTTGTGGCACAGACCGCACTAGGCTTCCCGAGGAACAGTGTCAGCATATCGAGCGAGTGTATCGCTTGGTTTATCATAACACCGCCGCCCTCGGTTGCGCGTTTACCGCGCCAGCCCGAGCTTACGTAATATTTCTCGTCCCTTTTCCAGAAAAGAGAGAAGTGTGCGGATGTTGCACCTCCGTCTGCTTCAAGAGTCTCCTTCGCCAGCTTTACAGCACTTGTAAAGCGGTTCTGGAAGCATACGCAAACGGTTGCCTTGCTTTTCTTCTCCGCCACAATAAGGCTCTCAATCTCCTCCTCGGAGATGCACATGGGCTTCTCGAGGAATACGTTGATGTCTCGCTCCAGCGCTGCTATCGTCATAGGTGCGTGGAGATAATGCGGTGTTGCGATATGTACTGCATCAAGCGAAAGCTCCGCGAGCATTTTGTAGTAGTCAGTATATATTCCGACACCTTCAAGAGAATATTTCTGTGCCATCTCTTTGCTTCTCTCGCTAACAGTATCGCACAGCGCAACCACGCGCACGTTTTTCATTGAAGTTAATGCGTTCAGATGATTGGGCGCTATTGTGCCGCAACCAACCAAAGCTACGTTAAAGATTTTGCTTTTCATATCGTTTTACTGAGATGCTACGACGTCGTCGTTAGCCGTTGCACGGGGCTTGGATACAGCTATGCGCTTTTTAAGCTCCTCATAGAAGAAACCGTCGTCGAAGGGAAGGGTAACGTCCTTGTTTATCCAGGTTGAAAGAAGCATCGCGTTTGCCAGCTCAACTCCGTGGATGCCGTCGCTTGCAGGAGCATAAACGTCCTCAAGACCGAGTATTGCATTTGCAATATTGTTGCATATGCCTACGTGCTGGGAGTTTTCACCCTCAAGCTCTACCTCGACGGTAGGAAGAGCCTCGGGCGCTGCGAAGCCGCTCTTGGCAGCATAGCAGTGCTCTCGCTCGTCAACCTTGAGCTCCTTGTAGAAGAGCTTGTCATCCTCAAAAAAAAGGGTACCCTTAGTTCCCGTAACCTCAAAGCGGTTGGTGCCGGGGGCGTCGGCAGTCGTTGTTATAAATACGCCGGTTGCTCCGTTTGGATACTCGCAGTAGCAGGTAACGTCGTCCTCTACCTCGATATCATGCCACTTTCCGAAATGGCAGAACGCGCGCACCTTTGTCGGCATCATTCCGACAATCCACTGGAAGAGGTCGAGCTGGTGGGGAGCCTGATTGTAGAGAACTCCGCCGCCCTCTCCCGCCCAGGTTGCACGCCATGAGCCGGTGTCGTAGTAGTACTGTGTGCGGTACCAGGTTGTGATAATCCAGTTAGTTCTCTTAACCTCACCAATCCTGCCGTCCTTTATCATCTGTCTCATCTTCTTGAAAGCAGGGTTTGTTCTCTGATTAAACATTATGCCCAGGATTTTGTCCGAGTTTTTTGTTTTTTCGAGCATTTCGCGCACCTGAAGAGTATAGACGCCGGCAGGCTTCTCCACGATACAGTGATGACCCGTTTCAATAGCTCTCACTGCGAGAGTAGGGTGGCTGTAGTGGGGGGTGCAAATCATAATGACGTCGCATGTGCCGGATGCAAAGAGCTCCTCGGAATCGGTGTAGTAGCTTATACCCTCGCTCTGAAGCTTTTTGACGATTTCAAACTTCTTTGTGTTTATGTCGCAAATGGCGGTAAGGATACCGTTCTCGATCTTTCCTTCGATGAGATGCTTTGCGTGGCTTGAGCCCATATTACCGCATCCGATAATACCAAATCTTACTTTTTCCATGTTCCTACCTCAGTCTCCTTGTATCCATGTTTTGTGAGCAGTGCCTTGAGTGCATTTGTTGCAAAGTCGAATGACTCGCGCGTTGTAGCGAAGACGCGGGTGTTCCTAAGCTCGTGCGTGTCTATTGTTTTGTATGCCTCGAATGCGTTCAGGTGCGGCTCCAGCGTGAGGTACACGACCTCGTTCGATTTGTCATTTACGATATCAATAACCTCACCTATTCTTCCTTCGCCCTCGCCGGCGGGGAGTATCGTCTGCGTTTTGTATTCAGCGTCCTTGATATGAAGATATGCGAGATTTATCAGTGTTGCATTTATTCCCTCGATAACATCTGCGTTGTTCATTCGGTAATTGGCAGGGTCAAAGATTCCATACAGACCGTCAACGGTAGTGAGAAGATCCTTTACCTCCTCGGGCATCTGACCGTATATAAGCGATTCGTTCTCGTGGCAGAGAAGAATACCCTCTGCCTTTGCCATCTCCACCATGACAGAAAGGCGCCTTATGACCTCATCTCTCTTCTCGACGAGCGAGTCCTGTCCGACGAAGAAGGAGAACATTCTTATTTTGTCTGTTCCGAGCGCTTTTGCTACCTCGAGCGCTCTTTTGAATTTTTCAAGATGCTCTTCAAACGGAGCATCAATGTCATACTTGCCAATCGGAGAGCCGAGGGCGTTTACCTTAATTCCGTTTTCTGCAAGAGCCTTTGCCATTTGAGAAAGCTCTGCGTCGGTGAGGTCTAGTATTCCCTTGCCGTTTACAAATCTAGGTTCAATAAATTTTATTCCGTTTTCCTTCAGCGCGATTATCTGCTCGTCGAGCGTGGCGCCTGCCTCGTCCGCAAAAGCGGACAGCTTGAATGTTGCCATTGCTGTTTCCTCACTTTCTGATTATAGGATTCAGATGCTTGTAGCTTCTTTCCATCTGCTCGATGGGGTTGGGGAAGTCGGGGGCGTTGTCCTGCTCAACGTATATTTCATTAATACCAACCTCCTTACAGCAGGATGCGAGAAGGGCAAAATCTATAGCTCCGTCTCCGCAGGCACATATCGGTCCTTTTGGCAGCTCCTTCATATCCTTGAAATGAATATGCTTCATTCTTCCGCTTTCCGCAAAGAGCCTTATGTATTTTACGGGATCGGCGCCTGCATAGGTGCTCCAATACACGTCGTGGATAAAATCCATATCGGTCATTTCGTTTATAAGGAAGTCATAAATCATAACTCCGTCCACCGATTCAAACTCAAAGGCATGATTGTGATATGCAAAGCGTAGCCCCGCGTCCCTTATCATTTTAATCGGCTCTGTGAGCTTCTCCTTGAATGCCTTTATGCCCTCATAGCTTTTTTGATACTCGAGGGGCATAGCACCAAGTCCTATTGTATCACAGCCGATTGCCTTATGGTAGTCAATTGACCGTGCGGTGTTGGTAATAATTTCGTCAAACGGACGGTGGGTGCAGCCAACGGGCAGGGAATACTCTCGGCTTATCTCGGCAAGATAATCTGCCTCAAGAGGGCAGATTCCGGAGAGCTGAACTCCCTCGTAACCGATATCTCTGAGACGGTGAAATGTATTCCGCGTATTCTCCGGTGTGTCGCATACTGTTCTTAACGAATATAGCTGTGCGTTAATTTTCATAAAGGAATACCTCTTGTATATTTAATTACAAATCAATTTTAACATAATGATTTTCTAAGTTCAATATTTTTAAAAAAAAAATTCATTGCGACCCTTGCGAAAACTATTGCAAAACTTGTCGTGATGTGCTAAAATATACGATGTATAGTTATGCATAGGTATAAAAGGAAGGAGGGAGAGCTATGGATGGAACGATGATTGCAGAGGGAAACACCTTTTTTCTCCGCAAGCGAGTAGAGGTAGACCGTGAAGCGTTGAGCCTAACGCACTGTCATGATAAATATGAGATCATCTACGTTGCCGAGGGCGAGGGAAAATTCATCGTAGAAGGTATAGAATATCCGATAAAGCCGCGCACTCTGATGGTTTTTGCTCCTCTTTCGTATCACTGTGTATGTATTGATTCGGGCTCTGCCTTTGAGAGATACGTTATTCATTTTGACAAGGACGTTGTTCTCTCGGAGGCAAAGGCGGCATTCGAGTCGCTTAATGACCTTGCCAGAGTTGCAGGCGCGTTCTATGCTCCCGAGGCGGTATCAAATCAGGTGATTGCTATATTTGAGAGGCTTGAGGGCTACGGCTCTCTGCCCGAGCACGAAAGAACTGTGTTTACCCGCTTTGCCGTGTCAGAGCTTATAATGCATCTCTCTCTTTCATACTCCGAGCTTTATCTGCGCGACGACGGAGAGCTTGGTGCCAGGGTTATAAAGTATCTTAACCAGAACATGGACAGGGATATCCCGCTTGATACATTGGCAAAGCGCTTCTTCGTCAGCAAGTATTATCTGTGCCGCGCGTTCAAAAAGCATAACGGCATATCCGTGCACGGATACATAAACAGAAAGCGCATAATGTATGCCAAGCAGCTGATAGAGGCAGGAGAGACCGCATCTATGGCAGCATATAGAGTCGGCTTTGGCGACTATTCTGCATTCTACCGTGCATATGTAAAAATAGTCGGCAAGTCACCGACGCAGTCGAAGGAGGTAAAGGTGGATGAATGACGGTATACTCAATTCTATAAACTCTCCCGAGGACGTAAAAAATCTTTCCGAGGATAAGATCCCCACTCTTTGCGACGAAATCAGAGAATTCCTTATTAACAATATTGAAAAAAGCGGTGGTCACCTTGCTTCCAATCTTGGTGTGACGGAGCTTACGGTTGCGCTTCACAGGGTTTTTGATTCTCCGCGAGATCGCATTATATTCGACGTAGGTCATCAGTCGTACGTGCATAAGCTGCTGACGGGCAGACGTGATGCCTTCTCCACCCTGAGGACTACGGGAGGGCTGTCGGGCTTTACCAAAACTAGCGAGAGCGAGCATGACCCGTTTGGTGCGGGGCACAGCTCCACCTCTGTATCGGCGGCGCTTGGTTTTGCAGAAGCAAACGTACTTTCGGGCTCCGACGCATACACCGTTGCAGTGCTTGGCGACGGTGCGTATACCGGCGGTATGGTTCACGAGGCTCTCAACAACTGCCGTCCTGAGCTCAAGCTGGTGATAGTTCTTAACGAAAACGGTCTTTCTATATCCCTTAACAAGGGCTCATTTGCGAGCTATCTATCGAGTGTCCGTATATCGAAGGGATATAGAAAGTGGAAGGAAAATACCAATTCCATATTCTCAAGGATTCCGCTTATAGGCAAGCCCATCAAGCGCTTTTTGACCTTTGTCAAGAAAAAGTTCAAGAGCCTTTTCTTCTCCTCAAACTATTTTGAGGATCTCGGACTTTACTACCTCGGACCCATCGACGGCAACGATTACAAGAAGGTAGAGCGAGCACTGAAGCGTGCAAAGAACCTGGGTGAGTGTGTTATCGTTCACGTTAAGACGGTCAAGGGCAAGGGCTATGAGCCTGCTGAAAGGTCTCCCGATAATTTCCACAGCGTTTATTCAAGCAAGGCGAGCGAAAGCACCTTCCACTCACATTTAGTGGACAAGCTCATATCTCTTGCAAGCGAGGACAAGTCCGTTGCGGGCATTACTGCAGCTATGGGAATAGGCACGGGGCTTGACCGCTTTGGCGAGATTTACCCCGACAGATATTATGACGTCGGCATTGCAGAGGGGCATGCTCTTACCTTTTCAGCCGGGCTTGCTGCTGCGGGAGTGAAGCCCTTTGCGGCAATATATTCCACCTTCCTTCAGCGCGGCTACGACAGCATTGTCCACGATATTGCATTGCAGAATTTGCCGGTAAGAATGATGATAGACAGGGCAGGACTTGCGGTTGGCGACGGTGCAACGCATCACGGCATTTTTGACGTATCCTTCCTCTCCCATATTCCAAATATGACTGTAATCTCTCCTGCGAGCTACCGCGCGCTTGATATGGCTATCGAATATGCGTATAATGCCAATAGTCCTGTTGCGGTGCGTTATCCCAATACCGCAGAGAGTGAGGACGTAGCGCGCGCCTTTTATTCGTATGAAGGAGAGCGAGAGCTTGGTGCTGTCGCAGATTTTGATGCAGGCAATGCTGCGGAGTATGTATTTATTACATACGGCTCACTTGCACCGCGCGTTCTTCGTGCAGAGCAGCTCCTGAGGGAGAGGGGATATAATGCAGGAACAGTCCTCCTTGAGGTTCTCAAGCCCTATGACAGATGTGCCGAGGCACTTCTACCGTATCTTGGAGGTGCTCGCCGCATCCTCTTTGCCGAGGAGGGAATTCTGTCCGGTGGCGCGGCAGTTTCTTTGCGTGAGGAGCTTATAAAGAGAGGCTTTGACTTTGAAAGGTGCGAGTATCTCATATCTGCAATAGACGACAATTTTGCATCTCCAGACACACCCTGTGAGCTGTATGATTACCTCGGGCTCTCTCCCGAAAAGCTCGCAAATAAAATGAGCGATAATATTTAAAGATGAATTTGAATTTACACGAAACAGATACACCTCGGTATATCGAAAGAGTAAAGAAGTATAACGAGGGAAAGAATAAGTATGCCACGGTTATCACCCTTGGCTGTCAGCAGAACGAGGCAGATAGCGAAAAGATAAAGGCAATGGCACGTGATATGGGCTATACGCTAACCGATAAGGCTGAGCTGTGCGACCTTATAGTAGTAAACACCTGCGCTATACGTGAGCATGCGGAGCAGAAGGCGCTGTCGATAGTCGGAAACTTCAAGGCACTGCGCCGCGAAAATCCGGATCTTGTCGTCGGTGTGTGCGGTTGTATGGCGGCAGAGCCCCACGTGGCAGAGAAAATCAAAAAAAGCTATCATCACGTGAGCTTCACGCTTGAGCCCTCCATGCTCCACAGATTCCCCGAGCTTGTCTGCCGCACACTGCTTGACAGACGTCGCTCCTTTGTACTCGGTCTTGATGAGGGAGACGTGGTTGAGGGAATGGGCAGTGTCAGACTGTCATCTCACAAGGCATGGGTGTCGATAATGTACGGCTGCAATAATTTTTGCTCCTACTGTATTGTTCCGTACGTAAGGGGCAGAGAGAGAAGCAGAAAAAGCGAGGATATCCTTGCCGAGTGCCGTGAGCTTGTCGGACTTGGATACAAGGAGATAACTCTCCTTGGGCAGAACGTAAATTCCTATCGGGCAGATATATCGTTTCCCGAGCTTCTGCGCCGTGTTGCCGGGATACCCGGCGATTTTATAGTCAGATTTATGACCAGCCACCCGAAGGATGCTTCCGACGAGCTGATAGCCGTGTTCGGTGATTATTCGGGAAAGATTGCTCCATCCTTCCACCTTCCGCTTCAATCGGGCTCAGACCCTATTTTGAAGGCGATGAATCGCACCTACAATAGACAGAGGTACCTCGATACGGTGCGAAAAATCCGCGAGGCAGTGCCCGACGTTGCATTGACGAGCGATATTATTGTTGGTTTCCCGGGTGAGACGGACGAGGACTTTGAGGCAACCCTCGACATCCTTCGTACCGTCAGATTCGATATGGTTTTTTCCTTCAACTACTCCATAAGAGAGGGAACGCGTGCCGCAGGTATGCAAAACCAGGTGCCCGAGCAGGTAAAAAAGGAGAGAATGACCCGACTTCTCGATATGCAATGCGAGATATCAAGGGAAATTAACGATACTCATCTCGGTAAGACGGAGAGAGTTATCGTGGATGCGGTAGAGAAAAAGGACGGTGCCGTATTGTATAACGGACGCACCTCGCAAAATAAGCTCGTTCACTTCACCTCGAGCGGCTGTAAAATAGGTGATTTTGTAAAAGTAAAAATAACTCGCGCAGGGGCGTTTGACCTCTTTGGCGAGATGGAGGAAATATAAATGACGAAAATAATTGAGCTTGCTCATCTTCTCGGTGAGGAGATAGCAAAAAGTGATGAGATCAAGGCACTCGAGACTGCAAAGGCGGCATTCGATGCCGACAAGGACCTTCAGGCGAAGATGAGCGAATATGAAACCGAGCGTGTGCTCCTTGCGCAGGAGTTTTCCAAGGAGCCCGACCAGGCAGATGCCATAGCTATCGCAAATATAAAGGCAAGACTCGAGGAGCTTTCGCGCGAGATAAACGTAAATCCTCTTTATATTGCGTTTGCAAATGCGCAGAGAGCTATGAACGAGCTTATGAACGGTGTTAATGCTGAAATAAAATTCTGCATCACGGGTCAGCGCCCCGACAGCTGCACCCACGATTGCTCGACCTGCGGCGGCTGCTCGCACTGATTTTTTGAAAACTAGACTTTGAAAGAGGTTTTTTGATTTTATGGCAGAAATTATAGAGAGAGCTTCGGATGTAGTTAATACAACTCCTATGATGAAGCAATACCTGGAGGTTAAGGAGCAGTATATTGATTATATACTTATGTACCGTCTCGGAGACTTCTATGAGTGTTTCTTTGATGATGCGCTCATTGCATCCAGGGAGCTTGAGCTTACCCTCACCGCCAGGGACTGCGGAGAAGGGAAGCGCGCCGCAATGTGCGGCGTTCCCTTTCACAAGGCAGACGTATACGTGGGCAGATTGGTGGAGAAGGGCTACAAGGTTGCTATCTGTGAGCAGACAGAGGACCCGAAGGCTGCGGTCGGACTCGTTAAGCGAGAGGTGACCAGGGTTATAACTCGCGGCACCATAACCGACGATACCCTCCTCTCCGAGGGAAAAAACAACTTCCTTGCCTCCGTGTGCTACGGAGTAGGAGGTATTGCGCTTGGATTTGCGGATATATCCACCGGAGAAATTTCGTGCACGTTTATCTCGGGAGATGACGTTCTTTCTCGCGCAGAAAACGAGCTCGCAGCATATCAGCCCTCCGAGGTGATAATCAATCTGCCGCGCAGCGAGTGTGCCGAGCTTGTCGAATTTCTTACAAACAGATTCGGTACTCTTATAACCGATAACGCAAAGAGGCTCTTCGACTATTCACGCGGCAAGGAGAGAGCCAGACGCGTATTCGGTGAGGAGGCAGACAAGCTCACCGAGCCTGAGCAGCTTATGGCGATAAGCTCGCTCCTCTTTTACATAAACGAAACACAGAAGACCGAGGTCGCGTTTGCCAAGGATATAAACGTATATTCGAAGGGACAGTACCTCGAGCTTGATATAAACACCAGGCGAAATCTGGAGCTCACCGAGTCGATGCGTACCAAGGAAAAGCGCGGATCGCTGCTTTGGATACTTGACAAAACAAAGACCGCCATGGGTGCCAGACTTCTTCGCACCTGGCTGCTCAAGCCCCTAATTGACCCCGTTGCCATATCTCACCGCCAGGCGGCGATAGGCGATCTTGTATCAAATGCTCCTCTCTCCGACGATCTTGCTGATATTCTTTCGGCAACCCTTGATATCGAGAGGCTTACAGCAAAGGCTGTGTATGGCACGGCAAATGCAAAGGACTTGAGAGCTATATACCAGAGCATAGTCGGTCTGCCCAAAATTAAGGTCATGATTTCCAAGCTCAAGAGTAATTCTATGCAAATCATCGCCAAGGAACTGGATACTCTTGAGGATATTGCTGAGCTTCTTGGAAATGCAATAGTAGATACCCCTCCATTTACTGTCCGCGAGGGCGGCATGATACGTGAGGGCTTTAATGCAGACGTTGACTACTACCGTTCTGTGAGAAACAACGCCTCCGATATAATGCGCTCTATTGAGGAGCGAGAGAAGGAGGAAACGGGAATCAAAACTCTCAAGGTTGCATATAACAAGGTCTTTGGATATTATATCGAGGTATCAAAGTCGTTTGCCGACCAGGTGCCCGACAGATTTATAAGGAAGCAGACCCTTGTTAACTGCGAGAGATATATTACCCAGGAGCTGAAGGAGATGGAGACGACTATCTTCTCAGCCGACGAGAAGCTCGTTACACTGGAGTTTGATATATTTACCAGCCTGCGCAATTTTATTGCAGAGAACTCCGACCGTATAAGAAGGAGCGCCGCAATGATAGCAAGCGTCGACGTCATTCGCTCCCTTGCAGAGGTAGCCAGAAAGAATTCCTACGTGTGTCCTGATGTAGATCTGTCTACCGATATTGTTATCAAGGACGGCAGACACCCCGTGGTAGAGAAGTTTGTTAAGGACAGCTATTTCGTTCCCAACGATACCACCCTCGACACGGCGGCAAACCGTATGATGATAATAACGGGTCCCAACATGGCGGGTAAATCGACCTATATGCGTCAGGTTGCGATTATAACGCTTATGGCGCAGATTGGCTCCTACGTTCCTGCCAAGTCCGCGAAAATCGGTGTTGTTGACAAGATATTCACCCGTGTCGGTGCATCCGACGACCTCGCCTCGGGGCAGTCCACGTTTATGCTTGAGATGAACGAGGTTGCCTCAATTCTGAGAGGTGCAACGAAAAAGTCGCTCATAATTTATGACGAGGTAGGCAGGGGAACAAGCACCTACGACGGTATGGCAATCGCAAGAGCTGTCGTTGAATATACACATTCAAAGAAGATAGGCGCAAAGACACTCTTCGCCACACACTATCACGAGCTCACCGATATGGAGGAGCAGTATGAGGGTATTGTAAACTATAACATCGCGGCAAAGAAGCGCGGTGACGGTATCATATTCCTGCGCAAAATAGTAAGGGGTGGCACCGATGATTCTTATGGAATCGAGGTTGCAAAGCTTGCAGGTGTACCCTCGGAGGTTGTAAAGCGAGCCAAGGAGATACTGGCTGAAATAGAGAAGGCAGGAGCTGTGAGCGCGCCCGTTCGCAAATTTCACACCGAGAGCGCGCAGACGGATATGTTCACATCCCTTGCTGTGGCAAAAGACAGCGAGGTTGCCGACAGACTGCGTGAGGTCGATATAAACACCCTCACTCCCATAGAGGCAATGAATCTTCTTTATGAGCTTAAAAAGAAACTAGATTGATAAACGAGGCAAAAATGTCAAAGATAAACGTACTTAGCTTTGAAATTGCAAACCTTATTGCCGCAGGAGAGGTCGTTGACCGCCCCTCCTCGGTGCTGAAGGAGCTTATCGAAAACTCAATAGACGCCGGCGCAAGCACAATAGTTGCTGAGATAAAGCGCGGAGGCGTCGCACTTATCCGCGTCACCGACAACGGCTCCGGAATCGAGAAGGAGGACCTTCCCGTTGCGCTTCAGCGCCATGCGACAAGCAAGATAAAGGATAGGGACGACCTCGATGCTATAATGACTCTCGGATTCCGCGGTGAGGCACTTGCTGCCATTTCCTCCGTTTCCGAGATGACAATAATCAGCAAAACGAAGGACGCGCCTATGGCAACCATGCTCACCGCAGTCGGCGGTAGGGTAGTGGACATCAGCGAGGTAGGAGCATCCGACGGCACAACCGTCGTTGTTGAGAACCTTTTCGGCAACGTTCCCGCACGTCGCAAATTCCTGAAGAAGGATGCCACCGAGGCAATGAACGTTGCCGCACTTGTGGAGCGCGTTGCAGTATCCCACCCCGAGATATCAATACAGCTGCTTATAGATGGTGAGGAGCGTTTTAAAACCCCGGGAGACAGCGATTTATATAATGCCATATATGCCGTCTTCGGCAGAGACTTCGCCAAGAAGATGATAAAAGCAGACGGCACAGCAAACGGTGTGCGTGTGCATGGATACGTAGGCAGGAGCGACAACGTCAGAAAGAACAGAAATCTCGAGAATTTCTTCATAAACGGCAGATATGTAAAGTCTATGACGGCAATGGCGGCAATAGAGAAGGCGTATACCTCCTTTATCGCACCCGAATGCTTTCCGTCCTGCGTTCTATTCCTCGAAATAAACCCCTCGTTGGTTGACGTAAACGTCCATCCCGCAAAGCTGGAGGTGAAGTTTACAGATGAGAAGGCAGTATTTGAGGCAGTGTATTATACCGTTAAGCGTGCTCTTGAGGACAGCGAGGATCGCCCCGAGCTCTCTCTCGGCACGAAAAGAACGACCGATAGAAATGCACTCGGTGCATTTGTGCCCGTTGGAGACGATTTGAAGTATGAGCAGACGCGTCTTAGTGCTACCGCGCCAACTATAAGTACACCGAAGCCTCCCACTGCTCATGCAGAACCGAGAGTCGGTGCACCGCGCGCAGAATATACAAGCGAGTATCAGGGCATATATGACCGCCCTGCCGAGGTTGCCAGTCCTACGAAAATATCAGCCCCGCGTGAGGTATCGGGAACGGTTATGACACCTCGTAGCTCGATTGAGCTTCTTGAGAGATACCGTGATTCCAAGCCCAAGCAGACGGATGAGGAAGCCGTTTCGGCGGTTGAGACACCTGCTGTGCCCTTGCCGGAGTATAAGCTCGTCGGTGAGGTTTTTGATTGCTATATCATAATTGAGTATGACGGGGCTATGCTGCTTATAGATAAGCATGCCGCGCATGAAAGAATTATATTTGAGGAGCTGAATGCGGCAAGGAAAGAGAAGAATACTGTAGCAACGCAGGCACTTATGCTCCCCATCACGGTTCTGACCTCGCCCGAGGAATATGCTGCGGCAGAGGAGTATGCGAGTGACGTTAAATCTGTCGGATTCGAATATAACCTGAACGGTCGCTCGATAGATCTTGTTGCGGTTCCCGGCGCTATTGAAATAGCTGATGCCGAGGCTCTGTTTTCGAGGATTCTCACCGAGCTTGCCGACGGACGCGGCAGACCGGAGATTACCGAGGATATAAGAAGAGAAAAGGCGCTCTATCAGATAGCCTGCAAGGCGGCAATCAAGGGTGGCAGAATGTATAATTCAACTGTCGTGAGATGGATTGTCGAGAGAGTGCTCGCCCTTCCCGATATAACGGTTTGCCCCCATGGCAGACCAATTGCGTATAAGCTAACCAAAAATGAGCTTGACCGACAGTTTGAGAGAATAAAATAAGGAAAAGATAATGGCAAAATTTACACTGTTAAAGAAAGACGGAAAGGCCCGTCGCGGCAGATTTGAGACCGTTCACGGCACAATAGAAACTCCCGTGTTTATGAACGTCGGTACATCCGCAGCTATTAAGGGTGGAATATCCACGTGCGACCTCAAGGAGGTAAACTGCCAGGTAGAGCTTTCCAACACATACCACCTCCATATCCGACCCGGAGACAAGCTTATACACAAGCTTGGCGGTATTCATAAGTTCTTCAACTGGGACAGACCCGTTCTTACAGATTCGGGCGGATTTCAGGTTTTTTCGCTTGCAAAGCTGCGCAAGATAACCGAGGAGGGAGTGGCGTTCAATTCCCACTTCGACGGAAAGAGAATTTTTATGGGCCCCGAGGAGTCTATGCAAATTCAGTCTAACCTCGGATCAACTATCGCTATGGCATTTGATGAGTGCGTTGAGAATCCTGCGCCCTATCAGTATGTGAAGGCATCAGAGGAGAGAACCGTCCGCTGGCTGAGGCGTTGTCGTACAGAGCTTGACAGACTTAATTCGCTCCCCGAAACAGTAAACAAAAATCAGCTGCTCTTCGGTATCAATCAGGGAGGCACCTATGAGGACCTTCGCGTGAGAAATATGGAGGCAATTAAGGAAATAGAGTGCGACGGATATGCAATAGGCGGACTTGCGGTAGGCGAGAGTGCCGATGTAATGTATCATATAATCGATACGGTTGAGCCTCATATGCCCGTGGACAAGCCGAGATATCTTATGGGTGTCGGCACTCCACAGAACATCGTTGAGGCGGTGTATCGTGGTGTCGACTTCTTCGACTGCGTTATGCCCAGCCGTAATGCAAGGCATGGCAACCTCTTTACCTGGGAGGGAAAGATAAATCTCTTAAACGAGAAATATCTTGACGATCCCCGTCCCATTTCGCCAAGCTGCTCCTGTCCTGCCTGCTCAAGCTATTCCAGAGCATATATCCGCCACCTCTTCAAGGCGCGCGAGGCTCTCGGTATGCGACTTGCCGTATTGCATAATCTTTATTTCTACAATGAGCTTATGCAAAGGATTCGCGATGCACTTGACGAGGGCAGATACGAGGAATTCTATCAGAAATACCGTAACAGCCTTGCAGAGCGCTGCGAGGACTGACAAAAAAGGCTTTCCGTTCGGAAAGCCTTTTTTATTACAATTTTACGGGATGACCGTCACAGTGTCCGTCGAACATTCCCGTCATATCGCACTCATATACTCTGCTCTCGTTTAGCTTGAAGCCAATCGATTTCAGGAGACGCTCGTCCGCGGCGTCAATTGCCGCGCGGCATTTGTGAGAGCCGCAAAGATCTATGAAGTTCATAGTTGCCCTTCCGAGGATAAACATAGCCTCGAAGTCGCTGTAACCAACCTTGGGACGAAGGTCTGATATATATCCGTATTCTCCGTCAATCTCGAACTGTGCCATTCCCATAAGCTGTCCGCTATCAGCGTCCGTCATGGCATAGGCAAAGAAGCCCTCTCGGTAGTCAGTGCCGCATTCTGTTGAATATTTTTTCTGCAGCTCGGTGTCGTTAATCGGTGTGATTTTAAACATGTCAGCCTCTCCTTCCCGTTGCCTTGTAGAGGTAATCTACCTCCTCGGGCTCAAGGTAGCGCCATTTTCCCACAGGGAGATTGTTCAGCTTCAGCTGTCCTATTGAGATGCGTGAGAGTCGCTTAACTGTGAGCCCTGCAATCTCGCACATTTTTCTGATCTGTCTGTTTCTGCCCTCCAAAAGCGTGAACTTCAGAACGGTGCCGCTTTCGTCAGTCTCCGACACGGTAACCTCGCAGGGCTTAATCGTGTATCCGTCTATTTCAAGGGGAGAGGTGAGGGTCTCAAGCTGTGAGGGAGAAACCGTACCGCTGACCTTGACGCGATAGAGCTTTGGCAGGGAGTGGCTCGGGTGTGTGAGCCTGTTTTTCAAGGCTCCGTCATCGGTAAGAAGGAGCATTCCCTCAGAGACAAGGTCGAGCCTGCCGACGGGATAAACCCTGGCTTCAACACCGTCAAGCAGGTCGGTAACGCATTTGCGACCTCTGTCATCGGTGGTGCTGGACAGATATCCGCGCGGCTTATTCATCATTATATATGTATATTCGCGCTTCTGTGCCGAAATTTTCTTTCCCTTGTATGTAACGACGTCGACTCGGGGGTCTATCTTCGTTCCCAGCGTAGCAACGTGACCGTTAACAGCCACGTTGCCCTTTTCTATTTCCGACTCTGCCGCGCGGCGGGACATAAGTCCCGCATCGGCGATAAATTTTTGCAGTCTTATTTTTTCCATAATTATATCCTTCTAAAAAAGTCCTTCCCAAAAGCTCTTTTCCTTAATTTCAGCAGCATTTTCTTCAGCTATAAGCGGTACTCTGCCGATTTCAGCACCGTCAGCATAGAGAACAACCTCACCAACCGCGTCGCCCGCTTTAATGGGAGCAGCGAAATATCGAGGGAGGTTGACCTGCCTTGTGAATATGGGCGCCTCACCTCTGTAAACGTACTTGAATGCTTCCTTGTTGGTTATTCTTATATTTTCTCGGTCTGAATTGAGCACGGGGAGGGAATAGCTGATTTCTCCTTCCTCAAGCACACCTGCTGTGTGAATGCTCTCAAAGCCGTAATTCAAAAGCTCCGTGTGATCGCGCCAATCGTCTGGTGCATCTATTGTAACGCATATAAGGGTAGTGCCATCTCGCTCAGCCGCACTGACGAGCGAGCGTCCCGATAGCTGGGTATATCCTGTTTTTACACCTATACAGCCATCATATAATTTAAGTAGCTTGTTGTGATTTACAACCACTCTTTTTTTCAAGCTGCTCTCAATCTCCTTTTTATACGTAGAGACGACTTGTCGAAAGAGGTCGTTTTTCAGTGCCTCAGCACCTATGAGGGCGAGGTCGTGTGCCGTTGTATAGTGTCCGCCTGCATCAAGTCCGTGCGGATTCTTAAAGCAGGTGTCGGTTGCTCCGAGCTCAATAGCACGCTTATTCATCAGTTCAGCGAAGTCAGCAATATCTCCCGAAATTGCATACGCCAGTGCCTCGGCTGCGTCGTTTGCGCTTCCCAGCATAAGCGCATAGAGAAGGCTCTCGGCACTCAAAATTTCTCCCTCCTCGAGATAAATGCTGGAGCCGTCTGTTCCGACAGCGCGTTCGTCTACCTCGATGAGGTCGGTAGGGGATAGCTGCTCGAGTGCTATGAGGGCGGTCATTATTTTTGTTGTGCTTGCCATTGGCAGGTGCTTGTTTTCGTTTTTTGTATATATAAAGCTTTGACTCGTCGGCTCGTATAGCGCCGCTGCTCTTGCGCTGACGCTCGGTGCGTATGCTGAGGATACGTAGAGGGTCAGTGCGAGAAATGACAGAGTCAAAATTATAAGCACGGTTATGATTCGATTTCTGTCGTCCTTCATATCATTCTCCTTTTACTCCGTATGTAGTTTTAACGGATTGTCAGGAAAATATAATATGAAAAAAGTGGCTCATTCGAGTGCATCGCGTATTCTTTTCAGAATTTCCGGGCTACGCTCTATGAGAGATGTAATTCCCGAAACGTTTTTTTCTGCCTTCTCGCTGATATAGGTCAGATTTACTGCTCCCTCGGCGCTTACCGTGAGAAATGCAATAGGAGTTATTGAAATTCCGCTTCCACTGCCCGAGCCGATACCGTTTGTCTCCTTCTTTTTGCCGAAGAGGTCGAGACCTCCGCCGGCAAAGCCAAAAGCAATTTTGGAAACGGGTATCACAGTAACTCCGCTCGGTGTGTGAATAGGACTTCCGATTACCGTATTCATATCAGCAAAGCCCCTCACACCGTCAATCGATGCCTTGATGAGGTCAGTCATCTCGTTTTCCATTTTCTCCTTCTCCTTTTGTGTGCCGTGTATTCGTGAAGATAACACAAAAGAAGTCTGAATGCAGAGAATAGCGGAGCAGAGAGCTGTGCGTCCAGCTCGTATGTTGTTGAGCTTTCTTGCTCTGTAAGTGCGGTGAGGTTTATCGCCCCCTCGCCAATCTGTACATCCTTGCAGGATGAATGGAGTGTGACGACGGTGGGGTATAGCAGTGCAAACACGAAGCCGAGCGTGCTATATGCCTTCTCCGTCTGCTCTCTTGTAATATTGACGGCTGCAATATTAATTGACGCTCTTGAAAGGCTGAGAGCTTTGCGTATGAGCCTTATGGCTTGGAGCGGACCGATAGGAGATTTTTTATCCTTCTGCCCGACTTTATTTCCAAAATCTGATAGGATTACCTTGATAAAGATATATTCAACCTCAACATTCAGCTTCTTTCCTGCGAGTATCCTTACATTGATTGGTGCTATTAAAATAAGTGCTATTGACAGTAGAATGAGTGCTAAGGCAATATATATCATTTACTCCTCGTCATCCGTATCATCATCGGTATCGTCGTAAATATCGTCCTCTGCTGAGGGCTCCTCGAGCAATACCTCGTCAACTGTATCCTCGCTTACACCGTCTATGGTAAGCTGGGTGGTATCACCGTCTATTGTTTCCCCGTCACCCTCGTTTGATACGCCGTCTGCGTTAGTTAGCTTTGCATTTGCAAATACGTCCATCATCTCATCTGTCGTTTTTGGCAGATGATCGAGGTCGGGAAGGCCGAAGCAACGCAGGAAGTCGGAGGTTGTGCCGTAAAGCATAGGTCTGCCGGGCACGTCGAGTCGACCCTTGCATTCGATAAGACCGCGGTCGATAAGGCTGTTCATTGCATATGATGAGTCCACCTTGCGTAGCGTATCGACGAAAAGTCTCGTTACAGGCTGGTTATATGCCACGATAGCAAGCGTTTCCAGCGCGGATGAGGAGAGAGTACCGCTCTTTTTTATTCCAAGCGCGTCTCTTATCTCCGCGAGGTAGTGCTGCTTTGTGCACAGCTGGCAGGAATCGGTGTACGTCAGGAGCATAACGCCGCGAGGGAGCTCGGAGCTATTGTACTTGAGCGCATATACCGCAACTGTGTCGCGTATCTTGGTTGGCGTTGTATCAAAAACTCTGGCAAGGGTAGCGTAGGAAATAGGGTGTCCTGCGGCAAAGAGAATTGCCTCAATTGCCTCCTCAATGACGATGGAGCGAAACTCCTCGCTAATCGCCTTAACCTCCGCCTCGGTTGCCTTGTCAAGCTCGGTGACCTTTTCCTCGAGCTCCTCGTTTATATTCTTGATTTCTTCACTCATTGCTCTCTTTATCCTTTCCTTACTTCTTTCCATCACTGTCGTCTGCTGCGACAGGCGCGTCAAATTCACTTTCCAGAATATCGTCACCCGGCACGTAGTCGGGATTAAGCATAAATTTCATATCAAGTCCGTTAGTCTCATACTCGGCAACGTCCTCAACAAAATGCACTGTTGTGATTTTTATTCTGTGTATTTTTATAAGCTCCAGCACTCCCATAAATCTTGCAACAAGCTCCGAGCGAGAGTCGGCATCCTTGAGCAGGAAGAAAAGCGATGCCTCCTCGTGCTCCTCGAGCAGACCGCAGATTTCTTCAATTTTTTCCTCTACGGATACAATTTTGTGCTTGATAAGCGGGTTAACAAGGTCCTTTGGTGCTCTTTCCGAATTCGCTATTCTTATCCTGCGCATAACCGAATTGAGTGCCTTGATAAGAAGGGCGGGATCCAAGTCCAGAGGGAGTCCCTTTTCGGGCGGAATATCGTCCGTACCCTTGACGTATCTGCCGGAATACTCCTCATACAACGGACGCAGCTCCTTCGCGGCGAGCTTTGCCTGCTGATAGAGGAGAAGGGCATCGGCAATTTCGCGACGCGGGTCGTTTTCGGTGCCCTCCTCGTGGGGCAGGATCATTCGGCTCTTGATAAGCATAAGCTCGCTTGCCATTACGATAAACTCGCTAGCTATATCGAGGTCCAATCGCTGTGCTTCGTCGATGTACTCCATATACTGATCGCAGATGAGTGCTATCGGTATATCGGTTATGCTTACCTTGTTTTTTGATATAAGAGTAAGAAGAAGGTCGAGCGGACCTTCAAATTGGTCCAGTCGGTACGTAAGCTGTTCAGTCATTTATAAGTGCTCCGTTGAATAGATTGGATGTTAATTAAAGATGGGAATAAGCCTCCAGAAGGAGAACATAAGATCGCTGAGAAGTCCTGCGAGATATCCGAGTATGTTGGAAAGAGAGAGCATCTCGGCAACAAATGACAGGATGGGGGAGGCTGCTATTGCAGGGACGGTTAACATAGCACGGGATATAAGGTTGCCGCCAATCAGCCAGCCAAGTAGGATTAAATAAATTGTTCGTTCGTTTCGCAGAATCCACATCACCGCGCGGTAGGGCAGAAATGCACAAAGAATGCGTGAGCCGTCAAGCGGAGGAACGGGAATAAGATTGAATACTGCAATACCCAGGTTAAGATAGTGAAAGATGTAGATAAAATCGCATATAACGAACAGTAAATTAGTATAGAAGGTGCCTGCTGCTCCAACCGAATATATCAGAAGACGAAGCCCCAGCCAAATAAGAGCAGAGAAAAATGCGAGCACAAGATTCATAAGAGGACCTGCAAGTGCTACAAGCGCCATATCTCTTTTTGGCTTTTTCAGATTTCTTGTATTGACGGGGATAGGCTTAGCCCAGCCAAAACGGAAGAAAATGAGGCAAAGCGCACCTATCGGGTCAAGATGCTTCAGGGGATTCAGAGTGAGTCTGCCGAGGCTCTTGGCTGTCGGGTCGCCGAGCTTGTGCGCGGCAAGTCCGTGTGCCAATTCGTGCAAGGGGAGAATCAAAAGGACAGCCAATGCTGACATAACGATGGAGATTATATCACTAATGCCAAACATAATATATCCTCCTTATATTTTCTCAAATATCTTCTTCCAAACCTCGTCCTTTCCGTCTCTTGTCACAGAGGAGAAGGGGATAATTTCAATATCTGTGCCGAGGAAATATTCGTTGTGAATATGCTCAAGCGCATCGGCAAGCTGCTTTTTTGAGAGCTTGTCTGTTTTCGTTGCCACAACAATAAACGGACAGTTCATATCTATCATCCAGTTTATCATCATAATATCATCGTCGGTAGGACCTGTCCTGACGTCTATAAGCTGTATTACCAGCTTGAGAGCATCGTGGGAGGGATTCTTGATGAAGAAGTCCTGGGTAAGGGTGCTCCACACTACCTTCGAGTCCTTTGAGCGCTTTGCATAGCCGTATCCGGGCAGGTCGACGAGAAAGAGCTTTTTGTCAATATCGTAGTAGTTGATTGTGATAGTCTTTCCCGGAGCAGAGGACACCCTGGCAAGCGATTTTCTGCCGAGCAATGTGTTTATAAGAGAGCTTTTTCCTACGTTGCTCCTGCCCGAGAGAGCTATCTCGGGGCGCGGATCTCGCGGGAACTGATGCGATGCACCGACACTCATAACGGCGCCTACGTTGTTAATATTGATCTTCATTTCGATTCCTAGTCCTAGATTATCTGACGAGTGCATTCATCAGCACGTCGTCGGCTGTTTTGCAGGGGATAATGATAAGGTGGTCGCGTGCCTCCTTATCTATCTCGTCAAGGTCGCGCATATTGTCCTCGGGAATGAGAACGGTCTTAACACCCGAGCGATATGCTGCAAGAGTTTTCTCCTTGAGTCCTCCGATTGCAAGCACCTTGCCGCGCAGGGTTATCTCTCCGGTCATCGCAATGTCGCGCTTGACGGGAATATTGCCGAGCGCGCTTACCATTGCCGTAACCATCGTTACACCTGCCGAGGGGCCGTCCTTCGGAATTGCACCCTCGGGGAAGTGAATATGTATATCGGTGGATTTATGGAATTCGGGATCAATTCTATATTTCTTGGCAATGGTTCTAACGTAGGAGTGTGCAATCTTTGCCGATTCCTTCATAACGTCGCCAAGAGAGCCGGTTATCTCTATCTTGCCGTTGCCCTCCATTGTCGCTACCTCGACCTTCAGCAGGTCGCCGCCCGTCTGTGTGTAGGCGAGTCCGTTAACGGTGCCGACGGGGTCGGTTGCCTCAAGTGCCTCGGGGATTACCTTACTCTTGCCGAGATATTCGGAGATATTCTTGTCGGTTATCGTTACCGATTTTACGTCAGTCTCCGCGATCTTCTTTGCCACCTTGCGGATGAGTGAGGCAATCTCGCGCTCCAGCGTTCTGACGCCTGCCTCCTTGGTGTAATCGGTTATGAGCGCCATAATGCCCTTGTCGGTTATTCTGAAGCGCTTTTTAGTCATTCCGTTGCGCTTTAGCTGCTTTGGAATCAGATGGTTCTTTGCAATAGCCAGCTTTTCCGAGTCGGTGTATGTGGAGAGCTCTATTACCTCCATTCTGTCAAGCAGCGGCAGGGGAATGGATGAATAACTGTTTGCCGTTGCAATGAAGAGAACGTCGGAGAGGTCTATCGGCATCTCCATAAAGTTGTCGCGGAAGGACTTGTTCTGCTCGGGATCAAGCACCTCAAGCAGGGCGGAGGTCGGGTCACCGCGGAAGTTGTTCGACATCTTGTCAATCTCGTCAAGAACAATAACGGGATTTTGCACCTTTGCATTTATAAGGGCGGTGATTATTCTGCCGGGCATAGCACCGACGTAGGTCTTTCTGTGGCCGCGTATCTCTGCCTCGTCGTGCATTCCTCCCAGTGACACTCTTGCATATTTTCTCTTGAGCGCGCGGGCAACGGATGCCGCCACGGACGTCTTTCCGACACCGGGAGGGCCCACAAGACAGATTATCTGGTTTTTAACGTCGGGAGAGAACTGCTTTACAGCAACAAACTCAAGTATGCGCTCCTTAACCTTTTCAAGTCCGTCGTGGTCCGCGTCGAGCACCTTGCGTGCCTCGCTGACTGTTACAGAATCGGTCGTCCTTATTCCAAAGGGGAAATCAAGACACGTATCGAGATAGGTGCGCAGCACGGTGCTTTCGGCAGCACCGAATGGCGTTTTCATAAGCTTTCCTAGCTCCTTGAAGAGCTTTTCGCGTACGTCCTCGGGAAGGTTAGCGCTCGCTATTCGCTGCTCATATTCCTTTATCTCGTCATCCTCGTCCTCTCCGAGCTCGGATTGGATTGCCTTTATCTGCTCACGGAGGAAGTAATCCTTCTGATTGCGGTCGATCTTCTCACGCACCTGCATCTGGATGTCGTGCTCGCATTCAAGTAGCATCCCCTCCTCCTCGAGGGCAACAAGCAGCTTCTCCAGTCTCTGCTTGGGAGAGAGCGTTTCAAGCACCGACTGCTTGTTTTTGTAGTCTATAACCGCGCTCGACGCCACAAAATCAGCAAGATAATCGGGGTCGGTTATTGCCTCGGCGGCAAGACGCATATCCTCGGTAAAGGTAGGGTGGATTTCCTTGAGAGGAACGAGTGATTTCTTTACCTCGCGCATGAGAGCCTCAAGCTCGGGGGTCATTTTTGTGTGTCTTTTGCCCTCTCTGACGGTTGCATATGCAGACATAAAGCCGTTTGCATCGTCAAACCTTGCAATCTTTGCTCGTGCAATTCCCTCAAAGATTACTGCCAGAGTGCCTTGAGGATTCTTGACTACGTGCTTGATTTCTGCAAGCACACCGGTCTTGTACATATCCTCACCGGTGGGGTTTTCGATATTTATTTCCTTCTGGGCAACGAGAAGTATTTTTGCATCGTGGAGAGTTGCCGCAGCGGTAAACGCCTTCAGGGAGGAGGGGCGCGCAATTTCGATATTCATCTGTACTGCAGGGAAACCGACGAGTCCTCGCAGGGGAAGAACGGGAAGAACCACCTCTATATAATTTTGTGTTAATTCTGACATTTTGGATACCTCGCTAATCGTAAAACAATAGAAATTCATTATATTATAACATATCCTGATGAAAAAATCCATATAAACGCGCAAAATATTTAAAATAATTTTATAAATTCCTTATATTTACCTTCAAGCACCTCCTTTTTCTCTCCGGATAAGCCAACCCTGCCACCCGTGTCAAATTAAAACGGGAAAATACGGAAAATGATTTCATCGCACCGCGAGGACAGATATTGTCTGAGAAATTGAGCGATAAGCTCCTACGACGTCAAATTTGTCATTGTTTACAAAAATATTTTCAAAACCTATTGACAATTAACGAAAAGCGTGATATAATTTCCAGAAGAAGCAAAAGGCTTCTAAAACAAGCAGAATTTCCGTTCTCACCATACCACAGGGGTGCGTATGGTAAATACCGTTTCCCTCATTAGAGGTATTTTAGGTGCGTACGGAAGAATCTGTATGCATTTTTTGTTTTTTGGAGGTATAAAACAATTAGCGCTAACAACAAGGATATGCTCATCAACGACGAAATCAAGGCTCCCGAGGTCAGAGTAATCGGCATCGGCAACGAGCAGCTTGGAATTATGAAGATTGAGGATGCAAGAAGCTATGCGTACTCAAACGGCGTTGATCTTGTACTTATTGCTCCTACCGCGACTCCTCCCGTTTGCCGTGCAGTAGATTACGGCAAGTTTTGCTTCGAGCGCGATAAAAGAGAAAAGGAAGCGAAGAAAAAGCAGGTTATCGTTAAGGTTAAAGAGGTTCAGCTTTCCTGCCGCATCGAGCAGCATGATTTCGACACCCGTGTCAACCACGCCAAGAGATTCCTCAGCGAGGGCAACAAGGTAAAGGCGGTTATCCGCTTCAGAGGTAGAGAAATGGCTCACGTGGAGCTTGGCCGCGAGGTTATCGAGAAGTTCCAGGAGGCATGCGCCGGATTCGGTGTATCGGAAAAAAAGCCTGTATTTGAGGGTAGATTCATGTCGATCATCCTCTCTCCTGTAAAGCAGGACAAAAAATAATTTAATTAGTTAATAAAATAGGGTAAAACCCAAAAAGGAGAATAAAAATGGGAAAAATCAAGACACATAAGGCATCTGCCAAGAGATTTTCTCTCACCGGTAGCGGTAAGGTAAAGATGTCCCACAACAACCATCGTCACAACCTTGGTCACAAGACCTCGAAGCGCAAGAGAGATCTTCGCAAGGGCGCAATTCTTTCTGAGAGCTTTGCACCTACCTACAGACTCCTTATTCAGAAGTAATAAGGCAATTAGAGAAAATTTTGGAGGAAGATAGAAAATGGCTAGAATTAAGGGCGCATTAATGACGCGCAAGAGAAGAAAGAGCATCCTCAAGGCAGCTAAGGGCTACTGGGGTGCAAAGTCCAAGCATTTCAAGATGGCAAAGCAGGCTGTTCTTAAGAGCGGCAACTATGCCTTCACCGGTCGTAAGCTCAAGAAGAGAGATTTCCGTTCTCTTTGGATCACCAGAATTTCCGCGCAGGCAAAGGTCAACGGTATGAACTACTCGACCCTTATGCACGGTATCAAGGTTGCAGGCATAGACCTCAACCGCAAGATGCTCGCTGAGCTTGCAGTTTCCGACAAGGAAGCATTTGCAAAGGTTTGCGAGATGGCAAAGGCTGCGCTTTAATAATTTATCCCGCTTTACCGAATGGAAAAGCGGGATTTTTTCAATAATAAGTACTTCACGGAGCAGATTATGATAATACAGAACGACGTATTGAGAAGTCGGCAGAACCCTACGGTAAAGTGGGCAGCCTCTCTCTCGACAAAAAAATACAGAGAGGAGCACCTCGCATTCATAGCAGAGGGTGACAAATTAACCTTTGAGGCTGCGGAGGCGGGACTTCCCGTGACACATATTTTCGTCACAGAATCGAGAATAGATGGGATAAAGGAGAAAATTTTATCCGCCTTTTGCGATGAAAGATATGAAAAATGTATGCTTATCACGGTGTCGGATGAGGTTTTTGAAAAAATATCAACCGAAATGGCACCTCAGGGTATCATAAGTGTGATAAAATATCTTGACTTTTTCCGTGATATGGATATAATATATAAGGAAGACTTTTTTCTCCCGAGGACTGAGCGCGCTATTGCATTGTGCTCTGTCAGGGATCCGCAGAACCTCGGGTCGGTAATACGTAGCTCGGTTGCCTTTGGCGTCGACCACGTTGTATTGACCGATGACTGCGCGGATATATATAATCCAAAAACCGTAAGGAGTGCCATGGGCTCTCTTTTCAGAGTCAAGGTGACTCGTGTCGGAGATTTCGGCTCGTTCATCACCTCGGCAAGAGAGAACGGAAGGCGCGTCTTTGCGGCTGAGCTAACCGACGGCGCTACTCCGCTGACCTCCCTTGGTGCACAAGATACCGATATATTCATAATCGGCAACGAGGGGCACGGCATACCGAGCGAGCTTTCCGCCATGGCGGACGGAAGTGTATATATCCCGATCTCAAAGAAAACCGAGTCGCTCAATGCATCTGTTGCGGCGGCGATATTTATGTGGGAGATAAGTAAATAAACCCGAAGAGGAGCTTTTATGGACGAGCGTGTGTATTGGATATGGCTATCAAATGCAGTAACAGCAGGCTCGTCTACCTTTGCGAAGCTCCTCTGTAAATTTTCTACGGCAGAGGAGGTCTATTACGCGAGCGACGAGATGATCGCCTCTGCGATAACCTCCAGATCCAAGGATTATACGGCTCTGTGCGACAAGGACCTTACAAAGGCGGAGAAAATTCATCGATACTGTCTTGAGAAGAATATCGGAATAGTTGTGTTCAGCGACAGATTATTTCCTCACATGCTGAAGGAAATACCTACACCTCCCGTTCTTCTTTATTACAGAGGAACCTTTCCCGAATTTGACTCGGAGTTCGGTGTTGCCGTCGTCGGCACACGTCGCCTCTCGAGGTACGGACGGAAGAATGCGTTTACGATATCCTACGACCTTGCCCGCTCGGGAGCTCTTGTGATATCGGGAATGGCTCTGGGCATCGACGGCGTTGCGCACGCGGGAGCCCTCAGTGCCGGAAAGAAGACGGTTGCCGTTATCGGTTCGGGAATCAACGTGCTTTATCCCAAGGTCCACGGTCACCTTGCGCGAGAGATAGTGAAGTGTGGATGCGTGATAAGCGAGTTTGCGCCCTTTACTCCACCAGAAAAGCAGAATTTCCCGATAAGGAACAGACTTATCAGTGGTCTGTCCGTGCTTACCCTTGTTATCGAGGGACGCGAGAGAAGTGGTGCTCTTCTTACCGCCCGTCATGCCAGAGCGCAGGATAGGGCAGTTTACGCACTGCCGGGCAACGTAGGCAACGCGACAAGCGAGGTGACAAATCTCCTTATCAGAAACGGTGCTGTTCTGTGTACCGCTGCGGATGATATTGTGCGCGATTACGAGATACGCTCGCGCGGAAAGCTGAATCCGCATGAGCTGGCAAAGCCCTCACGCGTAAATATGGAGGAGGCGCTATCGGAGCTCAAGATTTCATGCGTTTCCGCCGAGGATAGGGAAATCTTCCGCCCGACTAAGACTGAACGGAAAAAGAAAGAAGAGGATGCTGAAGAGCCGACGGCTACGACACTGCCCATGCCCGAGGCTGATCTCGGTAGCTTTGATGAAAAGACGGTAAGACTATATCAAAGAATTCCTCTTGGCGATGGGTGTCTCGTGGATTCCTTGGTTGACGGCGAGATGACTCTGCGCGATGTAATGAAGGGACTTTTGAAGCTCGAGATGGGTTGCTTTGTAAAAATGCTCCCGGGTGAGCGCGTCCGTCGAAATTTTTAGTATGAAAGGCAGCGGCTAAGCCGCTAATATCTATGGCAAATTTAGTAATAGTAGAATCTCCTGCAAAAGCAAATACAATAAAGGGCTATCTCGGCTCGAATTATAAGGTTATAGCATCAAAGGGTCATATCAGAGACCTGCCTAAGAGCACCCTCGGTATTGATGTTGAAAACGGCTTTGAGCCGCATTATATCAACATTCGCGGCAAGGGCGACGTCATAAAGGAGCTCAAGCGCGAGGCAAAGTCGGCAGGAAAGATATTTCTGGCAACCGACCCTGACCGCGAGGGTGAGGCTATATCGTGGCATATTGCCACGCAGCTTGGCATCCCTCCCGAAAAGGAGTGCCGCGTAACCTTCAACGAAATAACGAAGAATGCTGTCAGAGAGGCTATTAAAAAGCCTCGCAGAATAAATATGGATCTTGTTAACTCGCAGCAGGCGCGCAGAATCCTTGACAGACTTATCGGCTTTAACCTCAGCCAGATTCTCTGGAAAAACGTAAAGAGCGGACTTTCCGGTGGAAGAGTGCAGTCGGTTGCTGTCCGAATCGTCACAGAGCGCGAGGAGGAGATCCGTGCATTTGTCCCCCGGGAGTACTGGACGGTAGATGCAGAGGTGCAGGGCGAAGGCGATAAGACAACCGTAAAGCTCCACGGCAACAAGCGCGGTAAGCTCAAGCTCACCGATGAGACGGCGGCAAGCCGTGTCCTCGAGAAGATTGGCAACAGCCCCTTCAAGGTTACGTCGGTAAAGCACGCTGAAAAGCAGAAGCTGCCGTCTCCTCCCTTTACAACCTCGACACTTCAGCAGGATGCGTCGAGAAAGCTTGGATTCCAGGCGCAGAAGACCATGAAGGTCGCCCAGGAGCTGTACGACGGTCTTAATCTCGGTCATGAGCTTGGCGGTGTGCAGGGTCTTATTACCTATATGCGTACCGACTCTCTGCGCATATCCGAGAGTGCCCAGGGTAGTGCTCTTGAATTTATTCGCGAGAATTACGGAAGCGAGTTTGCTCCCAAGAGACCGAGAGTATACAAGAGCAGCAATAATTCTCAGGATGCTCACGAGGCAATAAGACCCTCGAGCATAACCCTCACACCCAAGGCGGTCAGAAAAATGCTCACCTCCGACCAGTATAAGCTGTATAAGCTTATCTGGGAGAGATTCGTTGCAAGCCAGATGGCATCCGCTGTGTTTGATACTGTGTCCGTAGAGCTTGAGAACAACGGTTATATTTTCAAAACGGGCGGATACGTTGTAAAGAGCAAGGGATTCCTTGCAGTTTATGGAGATATCGACGAGGTTGAGGGTGACGAATTTGCCGCGTGCGGACTTCCCGAAATGCGCGAGGGCGAGGAGCTTAAAAATCTCGGGCTCGCAAAAAGCCAGCATTTCACCGAGCCGCCTCAGCGCTACACCGAGGCTTCTCTCATTAAATTCCTCGAGGAAAACGGCATTGGTCGCCCCTCGACCTATGCTCCGATTATTTCTATCATCGTTTCTCGCGATTACGTAAAGAGAGACGGAAAATCCCTTGTGGGTACCGAGCTCGGTGCGGTTATAACCAAGTTCACACGTGAGTATTTCCCCGAAATAATCGACTACGAGTATACTGCCTTCATGGAGGAGAATCTCGACTCCATAGAGCATAAGAAGAATACAATAATCGGAGTTATCTCCGATTTCTACGCCACCTTTGCTGCAGAGCTTGAGAAGGCATCGAAGAGCGAGGCGAAGGTGAAGATAGAGCCAACCTACGAGGTGAGCGACGTTGTCTGCGAGATATGCGGTGCCAGAATGGTTTACAAGAACGGGCGCTACGGCAGATTCCTTGCGTGCCCCAGTTATCCTGCCTGCAGGAACACAAAGGCTCTTGACAAGGATGGCAACATTGTAAAGCCTGAGCCGGAGCGTGCTCCCAGGCTTGCGGGCTTTGCGTGTGAGGTTTGCGGTGCGGATATGGTTGTCAGACGCGGCAGATACGGTGTGTTCTATGCCTGCTCAAATTATCCGACCTGCAGCTTCACCAAGCAAAAGACGACCGACACGGGAGCCAAGTGTCCCGCCTGCTCGTCTAAAATCCTGGCACGCCACGGAAAGGGAAGAACACTCTTTTACAGCTGTGAGAGGTATCCCGAGTGCAATTTTTCAAGCTGGGATATGCCCCTTGCAGAGAATTGCCCCGAGTGCGGAGAAATGCTCTATTACAGAAAGAGC
This sequence comes from Clostridia bacterium, assembly GCA_017403155.1. GTDB lineage: Bacteria > Bacillota > Clostridia > Oscillospirales > CAG-272 > UBA1740. The sequence goes on from JAFQOP010000014.1 coordinate 73,754, forward strand.
AAGAAAATAGTTATGTGCAAGAGCAAGACTTGCGATTACAAAAGAGATGAGGAAATGACGGTAATCGAATAATGCAGGACAAACCTACAATTAGAGTTATCGGTGCGGGGCTCGCAGGCTGCGAGGCGGCATATCAGGCAGCTAGGCTTGGCGCCTTCGTTGAGCTTTACGAGATGAAGCCGCACAAATTTTCGCCCGCTCACCACAGCCCCACCTTTGCCGAGCTTGTGTGCTCCAATTCCTTGCGCTCCAACGTAACCTCCAATGCAGTAGGCCTCCTCAAGGAGGAGCTAAAAAGAATGGGCTCTTTGATTATGGAGGCGGCATATGCTACCGAGGTTCCTGCGGGAAGCGCTCTGGCAGTAAACCGCGAGGATTTTTCGGCGTATATTACCGAAAGGATAAAATCAAATCCGAGCATCAGAGTCATAGAGGGCGAGGTAACCGATATTCCCGAGGACGGCATTACGGTCATCGCGACAGGACCGCTGACGAGCGATGCACTTGCGGAGCATATATCCGCGCTGACAGGCGGTGCAGAGCTTCATTTCTTTGACGCGGCGGCACCTATTATAGATTTTTCGAGCGTTGATATGTCACGTGCCTTTTTTGCCTCGCGTTACGGCAAGGGCGAGCCTACGGACTATCTTAACTGTCCTATGACAGCAGAGGAGTACGATGTGTTTTACCGTGCACTTATTTCTGCAGAGGGTGCACCTCTGAAGGATTTTGATAGGGAGAGCCAGGCAGAGCCCACCGTTTTTGAGGGATGTATGCCCGTTGAGGTTATGGCAAAGCGCGGATATGACACTCTTCGGTTTGGACCGATGAAGCCCGTTGGACTTCCGTGCCCCGATACGGGGGAGGACGCGTTTGCCACGGTGCAGCTTCGTCGCGAAAACAGAGAGGGCACGATGTATAATATAGTCGGCTTCCAGACGCATCTTACCTTTCCCGAGCAAAGGCGTGTTTTTAGAATGATACCGGGTCTTGAAAACGCAGAGTTCCTCAGATACGGTGTTATGCACAGAAACACATATCTCAATTCCCCGGGATTTTTGACAAGCATTTATTCGGTTGCAAATAACCCCAACCTGTTCTTCGCAGGACAGATGACCGGTGTTGAGGGATATGTTGAGTCAACGTCCTCCGGCTTCGTTGCGGGAATAAACGCGGCACTGAGGGCGCTTGGCAGAGAGGCGGTTGTATTTCCTAGAGAATGCGAGATTGGTGCGCTTGCACACTACGTCAGTGAGGGCGGCGTCAGCTCCGACTTTCAGCCAATGAATGCTAACTTTGGAATAATTGCTCCGTTTGATAAGAAAATTAAAGGAGGAAAGAGAGTGAGAAACGAGGCATATGCAGAGCGCTCGCTTGAAATAATAGATACCCGTTTTTCATATCTTAAGAACTCATGAGAATAATAGTTGACGTAATGAGTGGCGACAACGCGCCGCTTGAGATAATAAAGGGTGCCGTTCTCGCAGCAGAGGAGTATGAGGCAACCATCGTTATGGTCGGAGACGAGAACGTTATATCCGACATTTGCGTAAAAAATGATATAAAGCTTCCCGAGAATACAGAAATTGTAAACGCCGCCTCTGTAATCAGCATGGAGGATAAGCCCATGTCCGTTGTTCGTGACAAAAAGGATTCCTCGATGAGCGTAGGACTCCGTATGCTGGCAAACGGCGAGGGCGACGCCTTTGTAAGCGCGGGTAATACGGGTGCACTAGTAACGGGTGCGACTCTCATTGTGCGCCGTATCGTGGGTATAAACCGTCCTGCGATAGCCTCGGTGCTTCCCCTTGCCAATCCCGTCCTTCTTATGGACTCGGGCGCCAACCTTACCGTAACGTCGGACAACATCGTCCAGTTTGCGTTTATGGGTGCTAAGTATATGGAAAAGATATACGGCATAGACCGTCCGAGAGTCGGTCAGCTTAATAACGGTACAGAGTATAATAAGGGAAACGAGCTTCAGGTTGAGTCATATCAGACTCTATCCGAGAGCGGACTGAACTTTGTCGGCAACGTTGAATCCAAGGCTGTTCCGTTCGGTGTGTGCGACGTTCTTGTTTGCGACGGATACACGGGTAACATATTCTTAAAGAGCGTTGAGGGCATGGGAAAGTTCATGATGGATATTCTCAAGGACGTTCTTTATACCAACATAGCAACGCAGGTATCCGCCCTTACCATGAAGAGCAAGCTGCGCGATATCAAGCATAGATTCGATTCCTCCGAGCACGGCGGCGCGCCTATCCTCGGTGTAACAAAGCCTGTAATAAAGGCGCACGGCTCGTCTGATGCCAACGCAATTAAAAATGCAATCAGGCAGGCCATTCACTTCGTTGATTCGGGTATCAACAAGGATATTATCAGCTTTGCGGCAGATTACGATGAGAAGAAGCTGCTCGCAGATGCTGAAAAAATGTACGGAACAAGAGTGTAAGATTTAAAGGAGGATGTATGTCGATAGGCAGAGAGCTCACAGAGCTGTACGGTATAATTGGATATTCCTTTCGTGATATATCGTATCTTGAAAACGCGATGACACACTCCTCCTATGCCAACGAGCGCCGCGGCAAGGGGATATATCCCTCTAATGAGAGACTTGAATTTCTCGGAGATGCGGTGCTTGAAATGGTTATATCAGAGCATCTTTACGAGAACTTTGCTGGTAAAAGCGAGGGAACACTCACTAAAATGCGTCAGTATCTCGTATGCGAGAAGACCCTTGCCAAAATTGCAAATGAGATATCACTTGGAGAATTTCTGAACGTTGGGCGCGGCGAGGAGCTTACCGACTGCCGAAAAAGACCAAAGGTGCTTGCAGACGCTCTGGAGGCACTTATTGCCGCAATATATCTCGATTCGGGCAGGTCGCTCGAATTTGCAGCTCGCTCGGTGATACTGTCCTTGTTCGGGGCTCAGATTGATAATTGCCCCGATATGCAGAAGGGCGATTTCAAGACCCTTTTGCAGCAGCTTGTTGAAAAGGATGGCGCGGCGCTCCTCGAATACCGCGTAGTAAACGAGGAGGGACCGGAGCATGACAAGGTGTTTACCGTAGAGGCTCTTGTAAATAACAACGTCGTGGGCAAGGGAAGCGCTACCACCAAGAAGGATGCGGAGCAGCTTGCTGCAAGAGATGCGCTTGCTCTGTTTGGTATTTCCGTATGAGCCGACACGTAAATATTCCGGTCTTTATTCCTCACCTCGGCTGTCCTAACAGCTGTGTCTTCTGTAATCAAAGGAGCATTACGGGGGTCGGTGAATTTGACCCGGGCTCGGTACGCGACATAATTGAGGCAGCACTCGCCACGGTTGAGCCCGATGCGGAATGCGAGATCGCCTTCTTCGGTGGCTCGTTCACGGGAATTGATTACGACCTCATGATTTCTCTTCTGGAGATAGCACACAGCTACGTCGTCGCAGGAAGGGTAAGGTCGATAAGATGCTCGACACGTCCCGATTATATAGACGAAAAAATACTTGACACTCTTGAGAGGTATGACGTGAGAGTCATCGAGCTCGGACTCCAGAGCATGTCGGATGAGGTTCTCATGCAATCGAAGCGTGGGCATACCTCTGCCCGTGCCAGGCATGCGTGCGAGATGATAACCTCCCGTGGTTTTTCTCTTGTCGGTCAGATGATGATAGGACTCCCGGGCTCTACCGCGGAGGACGAAAAAAATACTGCCGCGCTAATCGCTGAGTGCGGCGCCACAGCGGCGAGGATATATCCTACTGTCGTTTTTAAAGATACGGAGCTTGAATATATGACGTGCGCGGGAGAGTACGCTCCTCTCGGGCTCGAGGAAGCAATCGAACGCTCCGCGGCAGCATACGAGATATTAAGAGGTCACGGTGTAGACGTAATCCGAATAGGTCTATGCTCCTCGGAGAATCTGACCGGCGAGGATACCTATTTTGCAGGACCTAACCACCCCGCTATCGGAGAGCTGGTTAAAAACGAATATTTTTACAAAAGAATAAAAGAAGCAACGGAAAGGCTTGCCCCCTCCGCAGGAGAGAGCCTTACTGTTGCGGTCAATCCTTCGTCACTGTCGATGGCGATAGGTCAGAAAAAGAGAAATAAGGAGCGCCTTAGCCGTGAATACCGAGGTGTCGGATTTGAATTCGTCGTAACGGACACGGTTGGCGCCTATGATATAATTGTTGAGATAAAAGGAGACTAAGATGTATTTAAAATCGCTGGAGCTTCATGGTTTTAAATCCTTCCCGAACCGAACCGTGCTTACCTTTGAGCGTGGTGCGACTGTCATCGTCGGTCCTAACGGAAGCGGTAAGTCCAACATCTCCGACGCTATGCGTTGGGTTCTCGGTGAGCTTTCGAGTCGAAATATCCGAGGCACAAAGATGGAGGACGTTATATTCGGCGGTACAGACGAGCGCCGTCCAATGGGCTTTGCTGAGGTATCTGTAACCTTCGACAACACCGATCCCGAGAACCGACTCGACTCCGCCTATGATGAGGTAATAGTAACCCGTCGCTACTTCCGTACGGGAGAGAGTGAATATCTTATCAACCGTCAGCCCTGCAGGCTTCGTGATATATACGAGCTCTTTATGAATACGGGTGTCGGCCGCGAGGGATATTCTATCATCGGTCAGGGTAAAATCGCGGAAATCATTTCCAAGAAGAGTGACGAGCGCCGCAGCATCTTTGAGGAGGCGGCGGGTATATCCAAGTACAGACACAGAAAAGAGGAAACCGAGCGTAAGCTTAAGCAAACGCAGGACAATCTCGACCGTGTAAAGGATATTCTTTCCGTGCTTGAGGCGCGAGTCGGTCCTCTTGAGAAGGAGGCAGAGAAGGCGCGCAAGGGTCTTGCGATATATGAGGAAAAGAAGAGAGCAGACGTTGCACTCTGGCTCTATGATACAGAGCAGGTAAAGAAGGATATCGACGAGGCAGAGCGCGCGTGGCGCCTTGCACAGCATGAGCTTGAGATAATTGACCAGATAATGGCCGATCTTGACGCACAGGAGAATGCTCTGTACGAGAAGGTGCAGGAGAACAAGGAGCTCTCGAACAGTCTTACCAACGAGATGATCGAGTCCAACCAGCGCCTCGGTGCACTTAATACCGCACTTCTTACCGCAGATTCGGACTATGCGCATTCCGCAGAGATGATAGAGCAGTGCCGAATCAGAATTGACGAGCTCGACGGACAGATAAAGACTCTTACGGATAACAAATCCACACATGAGGAGAAGAAGGGCGAATTTGAGAGAGCACTTGCCGAGCTGATGGACAAGAGGCTCGAGCTTCTTTCCGAGCAGCAGCGCCTTACCGATAGAATAGAGGAGATACGGCATGCCCTTGACGAGGCTCTTGACGAGCTTACGGTAGAGGAGGGAACTTCTTCCAGCCTTCAGGTCAGAATCGGTGTCCTCAAGAGCTCCAGTGTAAACGATAGCACAAAGAGCGAGGATATCGAGCGTGAGATTGCGGAATATGAACGCCGCGAGGCAGAGCTCAAGGCAGAGGCAGAGCGCTGCGAGGAGGCAACTGCCGACTTCAAGGAGCAGATAAGCGAAAAGGAAGAAACAATAACCGAGTGCAATGAGAAAATTGCCTCTCTCTCCGAGGAGAAGGAGCAGATATCCGAAAGCCTCAACGCGCTCAAGCTCGAGCGCGACACCTACGTGCATAAGGCGGACGTCCTCCAGAGAATGAACGACCAGCTCGAGGGCTATCAGGAGAGCACCAAGTTCGTTATGCGCGAGTACAAGCTAGGCAACCTCACAGGCGGCAAGGTGCACGGACCTCTTTCCTCGCTTATAAACGTTGATAAGCAATACATAACCGCGATTGAGGCGACGCTCGGTCCGAGCATTTCCAATATAGTGGTTGATAACGAGGAGGTTGCTAAGTCAGCGATACGCGCACTCAAGCGCGCTAACGCGGGTAGAGCCACCTTCTATCCCATAACCGCTATCAGATCCTCCAGCGAAAACGAGGAGATCAGAGAAGCGAAGAAGATGGTGGGCTTTGTCGGTCGTGCAGATACTCTCGTAAAGTGTGACGATCGCTATCGCTCGATAGTAGAATGGCTTCTTCTTCGTACAGTTGTATTTGACAATATCGATAACGCAACGGAGGCTGCAAAAAAGCTCCGTTACCGTGTGAAAATCGTCACCCTCGACGGTCAGCTCATCGGCTCGGGCGGTTCGTTCACGGGTGGTAGCGCAAAGAGAGACAGCGGACTTCTTACCCGTCTTGCTGAGATTGCAAGCCTGCGCGAGAAGGCTGATGCGGTTGCAAAGAAGATAAGCGAAACCGAGGAGGCTATCTCCGAGATAACAAGCGAGCTTGCCGAGGTGCGTGAGACACTTGAGATGGCAGAGCAGGACAAGGAGCTTCTCTTTGCACTCTCTCGCTCGCAGTTTGCCGCTCTCGACAGTGCAAATGCAAAATATGAGGCAAATAAAAACATTCTTGATAAGCTTAAATACGACTACGATAGCCTTGTTGGACAGAGCTCCGAGGCGCGTGAGGAGGTAAAGCGCCTGGAGGGCGAATACCGTGCGGCGCTTGAGCGCATCGAGGCGCTCCGTTCCCATAGAACAAAGCTCGGTGCAGAGATGGGCGAGCTTGACGAGAAGTGTGACGAGCTCTCATCCGGTGCCAACGAGATATTCATCTCTATCACCGAGGTGCGTAAGGATGCCGAAAACGTTCAGCAGCTCATCGATGATCTCGACCTTCGAATCCGCGAGCTTGAGAGCAGCAAATCTCTCCAGCAGATAAAGATAGACGACCTTACCTTCAAGAGGGATAATATCGACTCGGTCAAGGCAGAGAACAAGGCTGAATATGAGGCTCTCCAGGCGCGCATCGAGGAGCTTATGCGCCTTCGTAACGATGCTGACAAGGAAGGCGATGAGTTTACCATCCAGCTTCGTAACGTCAGACAAAATAAGGACGAAAAGAGCAAGAGCAGAATAGTTGTACACGATCATACCGTAAGGAGCGAAACCAAGTATAATTCTCTTCTCGAGAAGCAGGACAAGCTCGGACATCAGCTGCTCGACGAGTATGAGATTACCTATCAGCAGGCGATAGAGCTCGAATATCCTCCCGTAACGGCAGAAAACCGCGACGAGGTTGCCGCAATCCAGACCTCCTGCAAGAACAGACTCCGTGCACTCGGCAACTATAACCCCGGTGCAATTGAGGAATATGCAGAGGTAAAGGTGCAGTACGACGAGCTTAATACGCAGTATACCGACCTTACCAGCTCTTTCGAGGAGCTCACGGGCATTATTGCGAGAATCGAGAGCGAGATGCGTACGAGCTTTGTCAGCGCCTTTGAGGCAATAAACCATAACTTTGGTATTACCTTCAAGGAGCTGTTCGGAGGCGGTAATGCAGAGCTTCTGCTCACCGACCCCGAGGACGTTCTTACCTCGGGAATTGAGATAAAGGCGGCACCTCCCGGAAAGATCATAAAGAGCCTTGCTCTTCTTTCGGGTGGCGAGCAGTCCTTTGTTGCGATAGCACTGCTTTTCGCTATACTGAAGGTTAATCCTACACCGTTCTGTATCCTCGACGAGATCGAGGCTGCACTAGATGAGGTAAACGTATTCCGCTTTGGCGAGTATATCAAGCGCTTTGACGACGGCACTCAGTTTATTCTCATCACTCACCGTAGAGGAACGATGGAAATCGGTGACCGACTGTACGGTGTAACGATGCCTCAGAGAGGTATCTCGCAGGCAATCGAGCTTAACGTAGACGAAATCGAAGGAAAACAAAAGGAGCTTTTAGATGGGGTTCTTTGATAAACTGAAAAAAGGTCTAACGAAGACCAAAAATGCAATTCTCGGTACGATAGATAATATCGTGAAGAGCTTCCGACACGTTGATGAGGACCTCTTTGAGGAGCTTGAGGAGGCGCTTATCTCCGCGGATATAGGTGTATATACAACCGAGGAAATACTTGACAGACTCCGTGAGCTTGTCAAGGAGGAAAATATAAAGGAGCCCGAGGACGTAAAGACAGAGCTCCTAAAGATTCTTCGCGAGATGGTGGGTGAGCATCAGCCGCTCAACCTTTTCACAAAACCGTCGGTTATACTTGTAATAGGTGTAAACGGCGTGGGAAAGACCACCTCAATCGGAAAAATTTCAGCAGAGCTCAAGTCTCAGGGCAAAAAGGTTGTTGTTGCGGCGGCGGATACCTTCCGTGCCGCAGCGGCAGAGCAGCTCACCGTATGGTGTGACAGAGCAGGTGTCGATATAATTAAGCAGGCTGCAGGAGCTGACCCTGCATCAGTAGTTTTTGATGCTATAGGTGCGGTTAAGAGCCGAGGAGCCGACGTGCTTATTATTGATACCGCAGGAAGACTTCATAACAAGAAGAACCTTATGGACGAGCTTGCAAAGATAGACAGAGTGATAAGCCGCGAGCTTCCCGAGAGCGCAAAGGAGACTCTCCTTGTTCTTGATGCAACAACGGGACAGAATGCAGTCCTCCAGGCAAAGGAATTCAAGGAGGCATCCAAGATAACCGGTCTTGTTCTTACCAAGCTTGACGGCACCGCAAAGGGCGGTATAGTTCTTTCTATCAAGCAGGAGCTTGGAATCCCCGTTAAATTCATCGGTATAGGCGAGCAGATCGACGATATGAAGCCCTTTGATGCAGAGGAGTTTGCCGCCGCACTTTTTGAAAAGGAAACAGTATGATTACCAGTAAACAAAGAGCATATCTCCGCTCTCTATCTCAGAGCCTTGACACCATCTTTCAGATAGGAAAGGGCGGAGTAACGGAGGAGATATGCACTCAAATTGACAATGCACTCGAGGCAAGAGAGCTTATAAAGGCACGTGTTCTTGATAACAGCGGATATTCCGCGCGCGAGGCTGCTGGTGAGATAGCCGATGCCATTGGCTGTGAGGTAGTATCTTGCGTGGGTAGCAAATTCGTGCTTTATAAGGAATCAAAAAAGAAAAAGAGGATAGAGCTTTGATGCGCGTTGGCATCTTCGGCGGTACCTTCAATCCGCCGCACGTGGGTCACGTCAGGGCAGCGGAGAGCTTCGCACGAGAGGCTGTGCTGGATAAGCTGTTGATTATTCCTGCCGCATCTCCTCCGCACAAGGAGTATTCGGGCACTGTCAGTGCCGAGGAGCGTCTGGAAATGTGCCGCCTTGCATTCTCGCACATAGAATGTGCCGAGGTTTCTGACCTTGAGATACTTCGCGGAGGCCGAAGCTATACGGTAGATACCCTCACAGCACTCGCCAAGGAGGGCGTTGAACTTTATTTTCTGTGCGGCACGGATATGTTCCTTACTATGGATAGCTGGTATATGCCGGAAAAGATATTTTCTCTTTCCAAAATTGCCTACATTCGCCGCGAAGATGATGCCGAGAATATGCAAAAGCTCAAGGATGCTGCACTCCGCTATGCCGACAAATACGGTGCAGAGTGCCTCTGTATTGATGCCGAGGTAACGGAAATATCCTCGACCGAGATAAGAGAGAGCCTTGCTGAGGGAAATGATTGCTCACTGATTCCTCAGTCTGTGCTCGGTTATATCAAAGAAAGGGGACTTTATAAATGACGGTAGAGCAGTTAACCTATGAGTTAAAAAAGAAATTAAGCCCCAAGCGCTTTATGCATACTCTAGCTGTGCGCGATACAGCTCTTTATCTCGGTCACTTTATACTCCCCGACGCACTGTCAGAGCTTGAGTGGGCGGCACTTCTGCACGATGTGGCAAAGGAGCTGACGCCCGAGGAGCAAATAGACCTGCTTGGCGCAGATTATGACAATCTTACTGATGCGGAAAAAGCGGCACCGCTTGTTTATCACGCCTATACCGCACCAAAGATTATCAAAAGAGATTATCCCACCCTTGCCACCGACAGAGTTCTCAGCGCGGTTTTTAAGCATACAACTCTCGACGAGGATGCAACCATCTTCGACGAAATCATCTTCATTGCCGATTATATTGAGCCTAATCGCACACTAAAGGGTGCGATTGACACGCGTGACTATCTGCTTAGAGCAATCAGCGATAACAGAGACGAATCAATACACGCTCTCCACCGTGCGTGTCTGATGTCGCTGGATAACACACTCGCATACCTCGCCTCTACATCGCACGCACCCGTTGAGCGTAGCTTAAGGGCGAGAGACTTCTTGATTGACAAAATAAAGAATTACTAAAATCTCCTTTTGTGCACAAACTACTCTTTAAAGAGAGGTTTTTGCATATGAGATTTTTTACAAAGGCAGTCTGCGCAGTTCTTGCAGTATTTGCCCTTTCAGTAGGCGCGTCCTTCGGTATGGGGCAACAGAGCAATGCACGTGAATTGACAGCCGGCTACACGTATCTTATCGCAGGGCTTGATGATGCCGCGCAGAACACCGATGTTATTTCGGTTATGAATATAAGCAAAGAGGGTAGAATTTCACTTCTTCAGATACCTCGTGATACCTATATTAACCGAGACGGCAAGACATCAAAGCTAAATGCGTTCTATCCCTCGTCTCGACGAGACGGTGCCTCGGCAGAGGAGGGAATGAAAAAACTGTCTGACCTTGTATCAGAGCTTTTGGCGGTTAATATCGACGGTTACGTAGCACTGACAGTTGAAGCGTTCCATGCAATAATAGCAAGGCTAGGCGGTGTGGATATCGAGCTTCAAGCTCCTATCAGAATATCCGATGAGCTTACACTAGGTGTGGGCAAAAATCACCTTGATGCAGATACCGCTGTCCGCCTTGTCAGGCACAGAGCAAGCTATAAGCGAGCAGATCTTGACAGGCTAGATATCCAGGGGCTCTTCTATACGGCGTTATTTGATAAGATTTTGGACGCCACGGTTGCCGATGTGTTGGCAATATATAAAGCTATAAGCTCCGACGGCACTGTAAGTCTTTCCTTATCCGATGCTGTAAAACTGTTTGGGATGAGGGAAGCAATGAGAGTCACCTCTATAAAAAAATACACTCTGCCCGGTCTGGCAGCACCTGACAATAACGGAGTGTGGTATTATTTCGTAAAGCGCAGCAGTGCCGCTTCACTTGTAGGCGAAGTATTTGGGGCAGATTTTTATAAATTTGACAAAAACGAAATTCTCTTAAATAAAACAGAGCAGAAATTCATTGATATATATAATAGTTGATTTTGATTATGCTATAATAATAACCCTGAAGGAGGCTTTTATATGGGCTATGACGAAAATTCCACACTCAAAATTTCGGACACCGCATCTATTGCAAGACGTGCTGTTTCGATACTAATAGAGAAGAAGGCGTTGGACGTTCGACTATATGAGGTTGGCGAGGACAATCCGCTTACCGATTTTTACGTAAACGCGACCGGTCGCTCTCACACCCAGGTTGGTGCACTCGCAGATGAGCTTGTGGACAAGCTCATTGAGGTGGGTGTAAATCCCTTGAGAGTAGAGGGTAGACGCGGAGATGCATGGATACTCGTTGATTACGGCGGAGTTATCGTAAACGTATTCGACAGAGAGTCGCGTGAATTTTATAACCTCGACAGACTGATGCCCCAGGAGAGCATAAGAGATATCTCGGACATCGTTAAAGAGGTTGACGAAAAGCTTTCAATTACCTAAAACATTATTTACAAAGAGGAATAGATATGAATTACAATTATCAGAGCATCGAGCAGAAATGGCAGAAGGTGTGGGATGAGCAGCAGGCATTTGCTGCAAAGCAGGATTTCTCCCTCCCCAAGTATTATGCGCTTGTCGAGTTCCCGTATCCCTCGGGTCAGGGACTTCATGTAGGACACCCCCGTCCTTATACCGCGCTTGATATAGTGTCCAGAAAGAAGAGAATGCAGGGCTACAACGTTCTTTTTCCTATGGGCTGGGATGCATTCGGCCTTCCTACCGAAAACTATGCGATAAAAAATAAGATACACCCAAAGATTGTAACCGAGAGAAATGTAGCTCGTTTCAAGTCGCAGCTGAAGGCACTCGGTCTTTCCTTTGACTGGGCGCGTGAGATAAATACCACCGATCCCTCCTACTACAAGTGGACGCAGTGGATATTCCTCAAGCTCTTTGAAAAGGGGCTTGCATACAAGAAGGAGATGGCTGTTAACTTCTGTACCTCCTGCAAGGTCGTCCTTGCAAACGAAGAGGTTGTAAACGGAGTTTGTGAGAGATGCGGCAGCGCCGTTATCCGCAAGGTAAAGAGCCAGTGGATGCTTAAAATTACCGAGTATGCAGACAGACTTATTTCGGGACTTGAGGGGCTTGACTACATAGAGCGCGTTAAGACCCAGCAGATAAACTGGATAGGAAAGTCAAACGGTGCCGAGATTGATTTTACTACCACCACGGGTGACAAGCTCCGCGTATATACCACAAGATGCGACACTCTCTTCGGTGCTGCTTATATGGTTATCGCACCCGAGCACGCAATGATAGAGAAGTGGCGCGAGCTTATCACCAACTATGACGAGCTTCTTGCATACAGAGCGGAGGCAGCAAAGAAATCCGACTTTGAGCGCACCGAGCTTGTGAAGGATAAAACGGGCGTTGAGATAAAGGGTGTTCGTGCCATCAACCCCGCTACGGGGCGCGAGATACCCATTTTTATCTCCGACTACGTTCTTGCTGGCTACGGCACGGGTGCCATTATGGCAGTTCCCGCGCATGATGAGCGCGACTGGGCATTTGCAAAGAAATTCGGACTTCCCATTATTGAGGTTGTTGCGGGCGGTGACGTAGAGAATGCCGCATACGTAGACGTTGCTACGGGCACTCTTGTAAACTCCGGCTTCCTCAACGGACTTGACGTTGCCGATGCAAAGGCTGCGATGATAAAATTCCTTGAAGAGCAGGGAATAGGCACAGAGAGAGTAAACTTCAAGCTTCGTGACTGGGTATTCTCCCGACAGAGATATTGGGGAGAGCCCATTCCTCTCGTTGAGTGTGAGAAGTGTGGCTGGGTTGCAGTTCCCGAGTCCGAGCTTCCCGTTGAGCTGCCCGAGGTAGAGTCCTACGAGCCCACAGAAAACGGTGAATCCCCCCTCTCTCTTATGACAGACTGGGTCAACTGCAAATGCCCGAGGTGCGGCGGTGCTGCAAAGCGCGAGACTGATACCATGCCTCAGTGGGCAGGCTCGTCCTGGTATTTCCTTCGCTACTGCGATCCTCACAATGATACGGCACTGGCATCTCGTGAGGCGCTTGAATATTGGATGGGCGTCGATTGGTACAACGGCGGTATGGAGCACACCACTCTCCACCTTCTGTATTCGCGCTTCTGGGCGAAGTTCCTCTATGATATCGACGTGCTTCCTTACTCCGAGCCCTATCTCAAGAGAACGAGCCACGGTATGATTCTCGGTGAAAACGGAGAGAAAATGTCGAAGTCTCGCGGCAACGTTGTTAATCCCGATGACATAATCAGAGATTACGGTGCTGACACTATGCGTCTTTATGAGATGTTCATCGGCGACTTTGAGCAGGCAGCACCCTGGAATACTCAGTCAATCAAGGGCTGTAAGAGATTCCTCGAGAGATTCTACAACCTGCTCGAGCTCGCTGACGGCGAGGGTGTAACGCCTGAACTTGAAAAGCACATCCATAAGCTCATAAAGAAGGTTACCGAGGATATTGATGCTATGAAGTTCAATACCGCGATAGCCGCAATGATGGGCACGCTTAACACCATTTATGATGTAGGAAGGCTTACTAAATGCGAGCTGAAGACGCTTGCAAAGCTGCTCTCTCCCTTTGCCCCCCACCTCGCTGAGGAAATCTATAGCACACTTGGCGGCGAGGGACTTGTTTCTCTTGCTCGTTGGCCCGAGTACGACGAGAGCAAGACTGTTGATAATACTGTTGAGCTCCCCGTACAGATAAACGGCAAGGTTCGCTCTGTTATCACCGTCTCAAAGGACGCTGATAAGGATACCGTTCTTGCCGCAGCACGTGCCGACGGAAAGATTGCAGAAGCAATATGCGGCAAGACTGTTGTAAAAGAAATCGTGGTTCCCGGCAAAATAGTCAACATTGTTGTTAAATAAATAAAAAAGAAGCCCTCTCGAGAGAGGGGGCTTCAAAAAATTATTCAATTGAAATGAGCTTGGTTCCGCTTACCTTGTCTATTGAATTTATCTCCTTGATAAGAAGATCAACCTCGATCTTCAGGCAGGATACGTCGAGCGACATAACTACGTGTGCCTTCGAGTTTATGGGCAGATTTTGCGTTATGGTAAGAATGTTTGCGCCTCTTTCGCTGAGCACGGCGAGCACCTCGCCGAGTATACCGGGCTTGTGAGAGAGGGTAAAGGATATAACAGCCTTCCTTCCGTCGGTGTCGGCATTTGTAGTGAAGATATAATCCTTGTATTTATAGTATGTGCTTCGCGATATTCCAACTGCCTTGACTGCCTCGGACACGTCCTTTATCTTTCCGCTGGTGAGCAGTGTTCTAGCCTCGATGACCTTTTCGTAGTAAGAGGGGAGTATCTTTTTGTCGACGAGCAGGTAATTGCTCTTTGGGAGGATTGTCGATTCTTTTATAAGATCACTCATCGTATATCTCCTTTGCTCCTTCGTTATCGACGGCGACAGCATAAGCTATCCAACCGTTTTCCATTTTCCTTATTCGTGTGTTGAGGATGTCGGCTATCGGGTCCTCGGAGAAGGCAAGGCAGGTAGGGCCTGCGCCGCTGACCGCAAAGGCGAGCGCCCCTGCATCGAATGCCGCCTCTTCGATCTGCTCGATATTTTTGAACAGCGTCTTTCTGTATTCCTCATGAAGTCTGTCATCGGTTACAAGGTGAATGAGGTCAAGCCTTCCGTGCTCAAATGCGTAGGGAAGCAGCGCTATTCTCTGCATGTTGAATATCGCATCCTCACGGTTTATCATCTTTGGTAATACCGCGCGCGCATCCTTCGTGCTTACCTTGAAATCCGGGATAAGTGCTGTGAAGCAGATTTTGTCCGATACGGTATATTTCTGCGTAATAGGCTTGCCGTTTTCGACAATCGAGGTGCATAGCCCACCGAAGAGGGCAGGCGCAATATTGTCGGGATGCCCCTCGATGCTGTTACATATTTCAAAAACCTCTTTTACAGTAAGCTTATTTCCCGTGAGAAGGTTTGCGGCATATGCACCCGCCACAATGAGGGCGGCAGAGGAGCCGAGTCCGCGAGCAATCGGAATATCCGTCTTGATATTCTTGATTCTTACGGCATAATTCGCACCAACCCTTTCGCATACACGCTTGTATCCGACAAAGGCGAGGTTGTATTCGTTTTTATAAATCTCGTCGAAGTTTTCAAATTCGAGTCCGCGCTCAAGCTTTTCGAATGAGAAAACGTTATATCTTCTGAACGCAATGCCCGTGCAGTCAAAGCCCGAGCCCAGATTTGCGCTGGTTGCAGGGACGCGCACGATTACCTTGTTTCTTTTTACAACATTCTCGACGAGCGTCATCATATTTTCCTTTTTGACGACGTTCGCGTGGAGTATTTTTTTGTTTCTTATATCTGCAATAACGCGCGGAGGTCTGATTCCCGTTCTCTTTGAGAGCACGTCGATTGCATCGAACTCATTCGGGCACTCAAGTCCGAGAGAATGAAGCACACCGGAGGAGAACTTGTATGCAGATGCGGTGGAAAGCACCACGCTCTTGCATCCGTCTCCGTTTTCCTTAGCCCACCTCTCATATACGCACCAGGCAACGGCAGTGTGTGTATCGATAAGGTAGCCGTGCTTCTTGTATACGTCTGCTATTGTTTTGTAGGTATCCTCGTCATCGGCATAGCCTGCATCGAATACCTCTCTGATCTTTGCAAGCTCTTCCTTCTCCAGTCGGTATCTTCCTGTTTCCTTCAGATCCTTCATATATTTAGCGCATTTTTCGCTTCCGCATACGAAGTAGAGTAGTCTTTCCAGATTTGAGGAAATAAGTATATCCATCGAGGGGGACTTTGTGATGTGAAAATCGCGGTTTCTGTCGTAGATACCGTTTTCAAAGAAATCGGTAAGCACGTTGTTTTCGTTTGACGCACAGATAAGCTTTCCGACGGGCAGACCCATCTCCTTTGCAAAATATCCTGCCAGAATATCACCGAAGTTGCCGGTAGGCACGATGAAATTGAGCTTGTCGCCGAAATCTATCTCACCCTCGTTGACGAGGTCGCGATACGCCTTGAAGTAGTATGCAACCTGGGGAGCAAGTCTACCTATATTGATAGAGTTAGCGCTTGAGAGCTTTACTCCCTCGGGCAGAGAAATGCTTGCAAATATATTTTTTACGCCGCTCTGCGCATCGTCAAAGTTACCCTCGACCGCACAGACGCAGGTGTTCTTTCCCGTGCAGGAAACCATTTGCCTCTCCTGAACGGCACTTGTACCGTGCTTTGGATAGAATACCACGATTTTGATACCGGGGATATCAGAGAAGCCCTCGAGTGCCGCGCTTCCCGTATCGCCGCTTGTTGCTGTGAGTATAACTATATCGTCGCTCATTCCAACGCTGCGCTTCGCCTCCTTGATAAGATGGGGCAAAAGCTGGAGCGCTACGTCCTTGAAGGCACAGGTCGGTCCGTGATAGAGCTCCATAACAAATGCATTGCCAACCTTGGCAACGGGGGCATAGTCCTCGTTTTCAAATTT
Organism: Clostridia bacterium; assembly: GCA_017403155.1. GTDB lineage: Bacteria > Bacillota > Clostridia > Oscillospirales > CAG-272 > UBA1740. The sequence goes on from JAFQOP010000014.1 coordinate 90,414, forward strand.
TCCCGTGTATGCGTCCTTGACAGCACCGAGGAATTTCGAAGAATCACCATCGAACATTGATCCACCTGCAAAGAGCAGAGACAGCACCGTTGCGGAGATCTCCTTCTCACCGAGGGTGAGCAGCTTATCCATAGGAAATTTAATTTCCGAGAGCTTCTCGGGGACGTATAATCCGCTGTCCTCTGCTATACCCATAAGTATTGCTTCTGCAGCGGTTTTCTTTATTTTTTCGTTTCTTGTGCTGATATAAAACATTTTTGAATTCACCTCTTGACATTTAACACAATATATGATACACTATTTTTCGTTCAAATACAAGTGTTTTTGAAATAAAGACACAAAAATATTAAATATCACCTAAAAATTTTCGTAAAAACAAAACTTATTTGTTGTGTTTTTACAAAATGTGCATTGATATTCTTTTGAGTAATCTACATATAGTAAGGATTAGGTATTAAAATGAAGGTTGCAATTCTCGGATACGGAGTGGTAGGCTCGGGCACTTACGAGATACTCGATAAGGCAGGCTACACCGTCGGTAAGATTCTGGATATCCGTCCGCATCCCGAGCTCGGGGATGTTCTTACCACAGATTTTGACGATATACTGAATGATAAGGAGATTGGCGTAGTTGCCGAGGCTATTGGCGGACTTGAGCCGGCTCACAGCTTTTTAGTAAAAGCGATCAAGGCAGGGAAGCACGTTGTAAGCTCAAACAAGCATCTTATATGCACTTATTACGACGAGCTTCATTCACTCGCCCGTGAGATGGGTGTTACCGTTCGTTTTTCCGCAAGTGCGGGTGGAGGTATCCCCTGGCTTCACAATCTTTGCCGCGCAACAAGGTGCGACAAAATCACGAGGGTGTCAGGTATTATGAACGGTACCACCAATTTCATAATTGATGCAATGATTACCGACGGTGCTGACTTTTCCGACGTGCTCGCTATGGCGCAGTCGCTCGGCTATGCCGAGGCAGACCCCTCCGCCGACATCGACGGACTCGACACCGCTAGAAAGACAGCAATATCCTCATCCATAGCATTTAACACCGAGATATCCGAGGATGACGTTTCTGTATTCGGACTCCGCAATATCAAAAAATGCGATATTGAATATATTAAGGGTAAGCTCAACAAGAGCATCCGCTACGTTGGTACGGGTGTTATGTCAGACGGTGCGGTCAGCACCTTTGTCGAGCCCCTCATCATCGGTGAGGACAGTCTTTTTGCAGGTGTAAAAAAGAACAATAATATGATATCCCTCGTCGGCGAAAACGTCGGTGAGCTGTCCTTCTTCGGGCAGGGTGCGGGCAAGTATCCCACTGGAGTTTCTGTTGCGCAGGATGTTATTGATATTGTAAACGGGGACTTCGCTCTAATCACCCCCGGACAGAGCATCAACGTAGATAACGGTGCGGTTACAAAGCAATATTACGTCAGAACAAAGGCGGACGTACCGTCCGATTTGATAGATTCGCTTACTAAGATAGGCGACGATAATTTTATTATAACAAAAGAAATAAGTGTCCTCGGGATGCACAAGCTCTCGAAGGAAATTATACAGAAGGATGGTGTGAGTTTCTTTGCAGGTATCGAGAGGTAAAATAGTAAAGGTAGTTAAATTCGGCGGCTCGTCCGTCGCAAGCGGAGAGTGCTTCAAAACGGTTAAAAATATAGTTGAAGCAGATCCCGCCAGAGCCCTGGTTGTTGTTTCCGCACCGGGTAAGCGCTTCAGCGCAGATATTAAGGTTACAGACCTTCTTTATCTTCTTCGCGCACATATCAAGTACAATGCTCCCTATGACGAGCTGCTTGATAAAATCAAGGCGCGCTATGATGAAATATGCGCTGACTGTAATATCGGAAATATTCTTGATGAGGATTTTGCGGAGTTCCGCTCAAAGCTCAGCAAGAAGACGAGCGTGGATTACATTGCATCCAGAGGAGAGTATTGGTGTGCCAAGATTATGGCGGCATACCTTGGCTACACCTTCCTTGACAGTGCGGATTGGCTCGTATTTAATTATAACGGTAAGGTAAATCTCGAGGAGTCGTATGCAAATCTTGCAAGGATTGCCGAGACAGCGCAGCGCATTGTTTTTCCCGGCTTTTACGGCGCTATGCCCGACGGAACGATAAAGACCTTCTCGCGTGGTGGCTCCGATATAACGGGCTCCATTGTTGCGGCAGCACTGAACACCACCGCATACGAAAACTGGACTGACGTGTCGGGTATCCTTGCCGCAGACCCCAGAATAGTTGAGAATCCCCGTCCTATTGATAGGGTAACCTTTTCCGAGCTTCGCGAGCTCTCTTATATGGGCGCTGAGGTTCTTCACGAGGAGGCAGTATTCCCCGTAAGAAACAAGCAGATACCCCTCTATATCAAGAACACCAAGGATATCAACGCCCCCGGTACTCTTATTATGGAGAGCTTTGATGAGAACAGAGATGAGCAGGCGAAGATAAGACCTATAACAGGTGTCTCGGGAAGAAAGAATTACTCAATCGTCACGATAACCAAGAGCAGAATGGACGAAGAGCCTGGATGCATCAGGAAGGTTCTTGAGATTTTTGAGGCTAATGAGATAAATGTTGAGCAGGTTCCGTGCTCCATTGATACCTTCTCCGTTATAGTAGCCGGAGACGCCCTTGAGGATAAGCTCCACGGTGTTATAACCAGAATAGAGCAGGTTATCGAGCCTGATAGTGTAAAGATTACCAATGACATCAGTCTTATCGCAGTTGTAGGCAGAAACCTTACGCATAATATAGGTATTGCGGGCAAGATTTTTACCGCCCTCGGCGAAAACGGAATAAACATAAGAGTAATATCCCAGGGCTCAGATGAGGTCAACATCATTATCGGCGTTGACGATGCAAACTTTAAGAAGGCGATTCGTGTCCTTCACGATTTCTAATATTTAGCAAGGATTTAGATTATGAAAAAGTATAACGTAGGTATTCTCGGTGCCAGCGGTGCAGTTGGCAGAGAAATGATAAAGGTTCTCGAGGAAAGAAATTTCCCCGTATCAAATCTCAGACTTTTCGCCAGTGAGAGAAGTGTCGGTAAGAAGGTACCCTTCAGGGGAGAGGAGCTCACAATCGAGCTCGCAGACTTTGGTGCATTTGCGGGTCTTGACTTTGTTCTCGGCGCGGCATCCAACGCCGTTGCAAAGCAGTTTGCTGAGGATATTGTAAAGTGTGGTGCGACCTTTATCGATAACTCCAGCGCGTTTCGTATGGACCCCGATATTCCTCTTGTAGTTCCTGAAATCAATGCAGAGGATGCAAGAAACAACAAGAAGGGTATCATTGCTAACCCCAATTGCTCGACGATTATCACTCTTGTTGCCGTCAATGCCATCAACAAGCTTTCTAAAATCAATGGCATAGTTGCCTCCACCTACCAGGCTACGAGCGGTGCAGGTGCAGCAGGACCTGTCGAGCTTGAGGAGCAGCTCCGCGCAATCGTAAACGGCGGCGAAATCAAGAATGAGGTCTTCCAGTATCAGATTGCCGAGAACCTTATCCCACAGATAGGCTCCTTCCTCGATAACGGTTATACCACCGAGGAAATGAAGATGCAGAACGAGGGTAGAAAGATTCTTCACAATCCCGAGCTTAAGGTAACCTGCACGTGCGTTCGTGTTCCCGTCGTTCGCTCCCACTCGATATCCGCAACCGTTATAACCGAGCGCAAGCTCACCGTAGACGAGGTTAAGCGCGCAGTTGCAGAGTGTGAGGGATGCAGGCTTTATGACGACGTTGAGAACAAGATTTATCCTATGCCTCTTGTAACCAGCGACCAGGATCTCGTGTTCGTCGGTCGTATCCGCGAGGATATCGTAAACGATAATGCTATAACCCTCTGGTGCTGCGGTGACCAGGTTCGTAAGGGCGCTGCTACCAATGCCATCCAGATTGCAGAGGCACTTATCGAAAAATGAAGGAATTTACCGTAAAGGATATAAGCGGAGAGTACGCAACTCTTTCTGACAAGGACGGAGAGGAGCTTTTTATCGCACTGGCTCTCCTTCCGCCGTCTGTTGACGTCGGAGATACTCTTGTATATGAAAATAACGAGTTCAAATAAAAGAAAAAAAGCCCAATTTTGGGCTTTTTTCTTTTTTATCAATCCTCGCCTGCGAAGTTGTCGGCAATTAAATCCTTTGCCGTCTTGTCTCCGAGGTCCTGGACGTTTCCGTGCTTAACGAACAGCATCGTGACAAAGGAGAGCGATACAAATACCGTCGCGTAGGGGAAGAGCGGATGCATCGAGCCGAACAGGTCCATAATCGAGCCGGAGAGTATCGGTGTAAGCACCTGTGCCGACATTGATGCGGTGTAGTAGAATCCGGTGTATTTACCGATATTAGAGCCGCGTGCCAGCTCCACTACCATGGGGAAGGAGTTGACATTTATTGTCGCCCATGCAATTCCCGCCAGGGCAAAGAGAAGATACATAACTATGGGGGGAGTCGTCGGTGTGATGAATATTGCACCGAAGAATGCGGTCGCCAGCATCGCAACACCTGCGAGTATTGTCTTCTTTCTGCCGAATTTTCCCGCTACGATACCGACCGGTACGTAGGAGATTACAGCTGCCGCCTGTGCAATAATAAGAGTGAAGTTGTAGTCCTGGTTAAGAACGTTCTGCGCATAGAGAGAATATTTGCTTGTAACGGCATTATATCCCATAAACCATAGTGCCACAGAGGCGAGAATAAGGAGCAGCGACTTGAGCTTTTCCTTCGGGAGCTTTTCCTCCGCCACAGAGGTTGTCTCATCTTGGGTTTCTTTGTCAAGCTTTTCCTGGATTTCGAGCATCTCGCTGTTCCACCTTTTCTCCTTGACGAATAGGAGGAATATAGCAAGACCGATTGCCATGATAGCACATACCGCAACAATATACCAGGTGTACTTCATATATGAGTTCTTGTCCGAGGAGGTTTTGAACACCATACCAAGCACAAGCACGAAGATTCCACCCGCTGTGCCCATGAGGTTGATAATAGCATTGCCCTTGCTGCGCAGAGGCTTGATTGTAACGTCAGGCATGAGCGCAACCGCAGGAGAGCGGAAGGTAGCCATGGAGAACAGAGCAATGAGAAGTATTCCAATAAAGAATACAAGTGGCCAGGGGTTTGCGAGAGTTACCTCGAGGGTTTTCTCGATAACAACAGCGAGCATAGCCTCTTTTGTAGCCTTGTCCTCGACACCGACAGGGTAGAGTGCCTTGATTTCGTCGGAGAGAAGAGTCAGCTGATAATTGTCGACGAAGGTAAGAGCAATGAATGCTACTATTGCCGCAACTGTACCGAGAAAAATGAACGGAGTGCGCTTGCCGTGCTTTGATTTGCTTTTATCGGAGAGTGTGCCGAAGATTGGAAGCATAAAGAGCGCGAAAATGTTGTCCAGCGCCATTATTGCACCCGACGCAGTCTGAGAAAGACCAAAGTGGTTTGTAAGCATAAGAGGTACTATCGCATCGTATGCCTGCCAGAAGGCAGAGATGAGAAAGAATGCGAAGCCGACGAATATCGTGCGCTTCACGTTAAGCTTGTAATTACTCATAAGCTATTCTCCTGTTTGTATTTACCTGTATATTTTACCATAAATTTTTATAAAAGTAAATGTTTTTTATCTATTTCGTCAATATAGCCAACTTTAAAAAATAATTTTTGAAAAATCACCCAAAAAACTATTGACAAATCAAATCTTTTATGCTAATATTATAAAGCTTTCAAAAATATGCGAGTGTAGTTCAATGGTAGAATTCCAGCCTTCCAAGCTGGTCGCGTGGGTTCGATTCCCATCACTCGCTCCAAATACGCGCCCTTAGCTCAGTGGATAGAGTGCCCGGCTACGAACCGGTAGGTCGAAGGTTCGAATCCTCCAGGGCGCGCCAAGAAAAAAGCAAGTCAAACGACTTGCTTTTTTTGCGCCCCGGAGGATGAGAACCGCAGGTCGCATACGCGCTTAGCGCGCATCTGGCGTTTGTGTGGGGATACCTTCCCGATTTTAGATAAGCCAACGGAACAGAACAAACTAACCGCACACTAGCCATATCCTCGTTTTGATGCGCGCCAAGAAAAAAGCAAGTCGAATGACTTGCTTTTTTTGCGCCTCGGAGGATGAGAACCGCAGGTCGCATACGCGCTTAGCGCGTATCTGGCGTTTGTGTGGGGATACCTTCCCGATTTAAGATAAGCCAACGGAACAGAACAAACTAACCGCACACTAGCCACATCCTTTGTAAAGCGCCAAGAAAAAAGCAAGTCAAACGACTTGCTTTTTTTGCGCCCCGGAGGATGAGAACCGCAGGTCGCTATTGACTTTTAAATGTTTTTTTGATAAAATTATATAAGCTAAAATTTGAATAGGAAAGGGGAGGGAATTGTGTTTACCTTCGTCCCTGAATATCGTTTTGATACCTTCGATATGGCATCGGCGGAGTTTCTTAAATCGATTGGAGTCAAGGGAATTGTCCTTGACGTCGATAATACTCTGGAGCCGTATGAGAATCCTTTGCCTACCGAGAAGGTGGTAGAATGGTTCAAGAGTCTCTATGAAAACGGAATCAAGGCTGCTATCGTTTCCAACAACGGTAAGGAAAGAATTGATCTGTTCAATAGCGAGATAGGCATACCTGCATACAGCAAGGCAGGAAAGCCAAAGAAGAAATATATTCTGCGCGCTATGACCGATATGGACACTGACCGCGAGAGCACAATCCTTATGGGGGACCAGATTTTCACCGACGTCTGGGCGGCACATAATGCCGGTATACGGGCGATACTTGTCCCACCTATAAAAGACAAGCGTGATTTTCTCACTCGCTTTAAGCGATTGCTTGAGAGGCCCGTATTGAGAAAGTACGAAAGAAAGAAAAGGAAAGGGAAATAAATTATGTCAGCTTTTTTTGGCCCCGGAGGCAATAGCGAGGCTTTTAAGGCATGGGGTGGTAAGTCTACCCTTGATGCTCCCCGGTTTGTTAAGGAAATAGGTCTTGATGCATACGAATATGAGGCAGGCAACGGCATTGCATCCTCACCTGCCATGCTGGCGGCAATCGGAGCAGCAGCAAAGGAGCATGGGGTTAAGATGTCCTTTCACACCCCTTACTTTATCTCCCTTTCTGGTATAGAGGAGGAGAAACGCCTCAAGAGCATCAGGTATATAGAGGACAGCCTCAATGCCGCAAGGCTTCTCGGCGCAGGTACAATCGTAGTGCACACGGGCTCAGCTGCAAAGATAACACGCGACGAGGCGATGCGTCTGGCGGCGGATACTCTTATAAAAACTCTTAACGCGGTAGATACCCACGGAATAAAGATTGGCCTTGAAACAATGGGTAAGGTAAATCAACTCGGTACACTCGACGAGGTTCTTGAGCTGTGCAGAATAGATTCTGCGTTTGTTCCCGTCGTTGACTTCGGTCACATGAATGCGCGAGATTGCGGCGGTGTGTTTGTCACGCAGGATGACTATATGAGAGTTTTTGACAAAATTGATAGAAAACTCGGGGCAGAGGTTGCAACAAACCTGCATTGTCACTTCTCCAAGATTGAATGGACAGACAAGGGCGAAAAGCGTCACCTGACCTTCGCCGACACTGTTTACGGCCCTGATTTTGAGCCGCTCGTTGAGGCAATTGCAAGGAATTCACTCTCTCCTACAATAATCTCCGAGTCGGCAGGAACGCAGTCTGATGACGCGCTTGCGATGAAAAAATATTATAGGGAGATATTGAAATGACAAGACTTGAAAAGGTGCGCGCTGCTATGGCAGAGCGTGGAATTGATGCGATAGTCGTTTTTGACGAATACAATCAAAGATATCTGTCTGACTTTGCATTTACTGACGGAATGCTGTTGATACTTAGGGAGAAGGCGTATCTTCTGACCGATTTCAGATATTACGAAATGGCTTTGGGCAACGCTGATAAGGCGTTTGAATGCATTATGCCACCTGCCTCTGAAAGAATGTCATTTGTTTCAAAGGCACTCAGTGATGCGGGCGCTCGGGTTGTCGGCTTTGAGGGGGGCTTTGTATCCTTCGAGCTTTACAACAAGATAAAGGAGAAGCTTGCAGGCTTTGAGCTTGTCAGCATCGGAGATATGATTGAGTGTGTCCGTGTTGTCAAATATCCCGACGAGCTTGAGAGAATGGCTGCAGCACAGCAGATAACAGATAAGGCATTTGCTCACATCCTGAAGGTTATTACACCTGAAATGACAGAGCAGGAGGTGGCGGTTGAACTCGAATACGCTATGCGCAAATTCGGTGCGGACGGCTTTGCCTTTGATACTATCGCCGTATCGGGTGATGCCTCTGCTCTTCCTCACGGAACACCGAGAAACGAGAAGCTGAAAAAGGGTTTTCTTACGATGGATTTCGGCGCTAAGCTGAACGGCTATTGCTCGGATATGACGCGTACTGTCGTTATCGGTAAGGCGGACGAGGAAATGAAAAAGCTTTACAATACCGTTCTTTCAGCTCAGCTTGCCGCTCTTGATTTTCTCCGAGAGGGGGAGGACTGCGGTGAAGCAGATAAGGTCGCGCGAGACATCATTGAGGCTGTCCCCGAATACAAGGATGCATTCGGTCATTCACTCGGTCACTCGATAGGTCTTTATATTCATGAGCTGCCCGGACTTTCAAAGCGCCACTTCGGCACTAAGCTTGTAGCGGGGCAGGTAACCTCGGTGGAGCCCGGTATTTATATTTTCGGTAAGTACGGATGTCGCATTGAGGATATGGTTGCGATAGAAAAGGATGGCGTGCGTAACTTTACCGCATCCCCGAAGGAATTGATCGAAATTTACTAATTTGTTCTATTCTAGCAAAAAAATTTGCATTACCTATTGCAAAGTGGAAAAAAATATTGTAAAATATATGCGTATAACTTTGACACTGCGCTCAGGACGAGTTGGTTGTGGCGGATCGTGGCAGTGAATTTAACAATCGCCAAGAAAGATTTTTGATTATATGTTAACAGCAGGTGATTTCAGAAACGGCGTTACCTTCGAGATGGAGGGTAAGGTTTATCAGGTTATTGAATTCCAGCACGTAAAGCCCGGTAAAGGTGCCGCTTTCGTAAGAACTAAGTATAAGGACGTTGTAACCGGTACTATCCGTGAGACCTCCTTCAACCCCACCGCAAAGTTTGAGAACGCAGTTATCGAGCGCCGTAAGCTCGACTATCTGTACACCGACGGTGAGCTTTACTACTTCATGGATCCCGAGACCTTCGATCAGATCCCCCTTAACGCAGACAAGCTTGGCGACAACTTCAAGTTTGTAAAGGAGAATACTACCTGTACTATCTCTTCCTTCAAGGGCAACGTTTTCTCCGTTGAGCCTCCTACGTTCGTAGAGCTCGCAGTTACCGAGACCGAGCCCGGTGTTCGTGGCGATACCGCTACCAACGTTACCAAGCCCGCAACTCTTGAGACCGGTGCTGTAATCAAGGTTCCGATCTTCATCAACGAGGGCGACGTTCTCAGAATTGATACCAGAACCGGCGAGTATCTCGAAAGAGCATAATTGTCCAATTTACGCTCTCCTCGATACGGGGAGAGCGAATTTATTAAAGAAAGGAAACTGTACTATGAATATAAACAAGGAATCTGCATATCTTCGCGGACTTCTCGAGGGCTATGAGCTCGACGGAAATAAGAAGGAGATAAAGCTTATATCCAAGATGCTTGAGCTCATCGATGAAATGGCGGATCATATCACAGCTCTTGAGGCAGATAATGCCGAGCTGCGCGAGTATATCGAGGAGCTTGATCACGACCTCGGTGCGGTAGAGGAGGACCTCTATATGACCGACGGTGACGATGACTATGACGATGATGACGATGAGGAGCTTCTTGACGAGGATGACGGCTACTACGAGGTAGAATGCCCCTCCTGCGGTGAGGTTGTTTGCTTTGACGACAGCCTTGACTACGAGGAGCTTGTTTGCCCCGCATGCGGTGAAAAGATCTCGGACATCGAGCTTTGCGACGGTGACTGCGAGTCCTGCTCCGACTGCGACACAGACGAAGAGTAATTTGTATATTTAGTGGGCGGCACCGTCAGTGCCGCCCGTTTTATATATATTAACTAAAAAAATGTAAAAAATATTGTAAAAATCACTTGACAATTAAGGAATTAAATTGTATAATAAAATGACGCATGCTGATAGGCTCCCAAAGTGCGTAGCACGCCTATCGTAGCGATTATACACGAAAGTGAGGTGCTTTTTCATGTTCGCTATTTTCGTAACAGGCGGTAAGCAGTACAAGGTAAGCGTAGGTGACGTTGTTTTCGTAGAGAAGCTCGGCGTCAACGAGGGCGAGACTGTAAAGTTCGACAACGTTCTTGCAGTTTGCGGCGAGACCTTCACTGTTGGTACCCCCAACGTTGAGGGCGCAGCAGTAGTTGCTACCGTTCTTAAGAACGGCAAGTCCAAGAAGATCGACGTTATTAAGTATAAGTCCAAGAAGAACGAAAAGAAGAAGATTGGTCATCGTCAGGATTACACCAAGATTCAGATCGAAAAAATCGAGGGCTAATATCAATGACAACAATCACTTTTTATAAGACCGACGGGTTTTACTACGGATTTGAGGAGAAGGGGCATACGGGCTTCGAGGAAGCAGGAAACGACGTGCTTTGCGCGGCTCTTTCGAGTATGACTCTGCTACTTATAAATTCGATCGAGGTGGCTTATGGCTGCGATGTCGATTATAGGATAGACGAAAAGACCACAGATATCCGTTTTATAACAAAATCCGCACTTCCAAAATTTGAGAAGGACGAAAAGAAGCAGTTTGCTGTTTCAGGTCTTATATATGCTTATTTCATCCAGCTTATGGATCTTGTCGAGGAGTATTACGAATACCTTGACGTTAAAGAGATCGAGCGCGAGATTTAAGCACAAACATACTAATACGGAGGTATATGAAATGTTAAAGCTCAGTTTACAGTTCTTCGCTCACAAAAAGGGCGTAGGTTCTACTAAAAACGGCCGTGATTCTGAGTCCAAGCGTCTTGGTGTCAAGAGAGCAGACGGACAGGCAGTTATCGCGGGCAACATTATCGTTAGACAGCGCGGCACAAAGATTCATCCCGGTAAGAACGTAGGTATCGGATCGGATGATACTCTCTTTGCTCTCGTTGACGGAACTGTTAAGTTCGAACACATTTCCGGCGGTAAGAAGCAGGTTAGCGTTTACACTGCTGACTAATAGTTTTCAAAAAAGAGTAGTTCGAACTGCTCTTTTTTGCTTTATAATTACAAATGAAAGGAAGAAATTATAATGTCGATTCTTGTAACAGGCGGTACTGGCTATATAGGCTCGCATACAGTTGTTGAGCTTTTGAATATTGGTGAGGAGGTAGTAATAGTAGATAACCTCTCTAACAGTAAGGTGTGCGTTCTCGACAGAATAGAAGCAATTACCGGTAAGCGTCCCGAGTTCATCAAGTGCGATCTTCTTGATATGGCAAAGCTTGATGAAGTATTTGCAACACATAAGGATATTACGTCCGTTATCCACTTCGCAGGCTTTAAGGCGGTTGGAGAATCGGTTTCTCTTCCTATAATGTATTATCACAATAACCTTACGGGAACCTTCAATCTCCTCAGCTGTATGACAAAATACGGTGTAAATAGGATTGTATTCTCCTCATCAGCAACGGTTTACGGTCTTCCTAAGTCCGTGCCGATCAAGGAGGATTTCCCCCTATCCACCACTAATCCCTATGGCGAGACCAAGCTCATGATAGAGCGCATTCTCAAGGACTGCACAGTAGCATATCCCGAGCTCTCCGTTTGCGTTCTTCGTTATTTCAACCCCGTCGGTGCTCATAAGTCGGGACTTATCGGTGAGGATCCGAGAGGAATACCGAACAACCTCCTTCCTTACGTAGCTAAGGTTGCGGCAGGCAAGCTCGAGTGCCTCAGCGTATTCGGTGATGATTACGATACCAAGGACGGCACGGGTGTGCGTGACTATATCCACGTCGTTGATCTCGCTCTCGCTCACATCAAGGCAATTGAATACACGGGTAGAATGAAGGGTATTGACTACGTAAACGTAGGAACCGGCAACGGTTACTCCGTGCTTGAGATGGTAAAGGCGTTTGGCGACGCATGGGGCTCTCCCATAAAGTATAAAATAGCTCCCAGACGCCCCGGTGATATTGCTGAATGCTATGCTGATCCCGAGAAGGCATACAGAGTTCTTGGTTGGCGCGCAGAGCGCGGACTTGCCGAGATGTGCCTTGATAGCGCAAGATGGCAGCGCATGAATCCCGACGGATATCCCGACGATTGATTTTAAAGACAAAAGAGGCGTTTGCCCTGAAAATGCATCGCCTCTTTTATTTATGTAAGGAGGGTATATGACACCCCTTAAAGACAAAAAGCTGTTCTTACTTGATATGGATGGCACGATATATCTTGACAACGATCTTTTCGATGGCACACTTGATTTTCTCTCCCTAGTGCGTAGAAGAGGGGGCAGGTATATCTTTGTAACCAACAATTCCTCAAAGAGCACCGATGCCTACGTTGCCAAACTGGAACGTATCGGTATTGCGGCAACGGAGGATGATTTTCTCACTTCAACGGATGCAACAATTCTTTATATTAAGAACAATTTTTCGGGCAGAAGGTTTTACGCGATGGGCACGGATAGCTTTGTAAAGCAGCTTGCCGACGCAGGCATTGATGTATGCACAGACGTGTGTGATGACGTTTTCGGTGTCGTGATTTCCAATGACCAGGAGCTCACCTTCAAGAAGCTGGAGGATGTGTGTGTGTTGCTGAAGCGGGACGTTGAATATATAGCAACAAATCCAGATTGGGTTTGTCCAACCTCGTTTGGATACGTGCCCGACTGCGGCTCCTTTGCCGAGATGCTGAGGCGCGCTACGGGTAAGACCCCGACCTTTATCGGCAAGCCTATGCCCGAGATGCTCTTCCTTGCTATGGAAAAATACGGCTACACCAAGGACGAGACGGTAATAGTGGGCGACAGAATATATACCGATATTGCCTCAGGCTACAATGCAGGTGTGGATACCGTTTTTGTTCTCTCGGGTGAGGGAACACTCGCTGATGCTGAAGCGACTGATAAGAAGCCGACCTATATTCTTTCGAATATAAGAGAATTATATAACATAATTAAAGGATGATAGAAAATTGATTACTGTTTCTAATCTTGCCTTCCAGTTTGGAGGACAGATACTATTTAAGGACGTTGACCTGAAATTTACCCCCGGTAACTGCTATGGCATTATTGGTGCCAACGGTGCAGGTAAATCCACCTTTTTAAAGCTCCTTTGCGGTGAGCTTGAGCCTACCAAGGGAGATATCTCAATTCCAAAGGAAACGAGGATGTCCGTCCTCAAGCAGGACCACTTTGCTTTTGAGGAATACACCGTGCTTGATACGGTAATAATGGGCAACTCGCGTCTTTACGAGATAATGAAGGAAAAGGATGAACTTTATTCAAAGCCCGATTTCACTGATGAGGACGGTATTCGCGCATCTGAATTAGAGGGCGAATTTGCCGAGCTTAACGGCTGGGAGGCAGAGTCGGATGCGTCCAAGCTTATCCAGGGTCTCGGCCTTACCGACGACTATCTCTATATGACTATGTCGACGCTCAAGGAGAGCGAGAAGGTTAAGGTTCTTCTCGCCCAGGCACTCTTTGGCAATCCCGAGATAATTCTCCTCGACGAGCCTACCAACGGTCTTGATATAGACGCGGTAATGTGGCTTGAGGGCTTCCTCTCCGACTATTTCGGTACAGTGCTCGTCGTATCCCATGACCGTCATTTCCTTAACGACGTTTGTACCAACATTGTCGATATTGATTACACTGGCATCAAAATGTACGTCGGTAACTATGAGTTCTGGTATGAGTCCAGCCAGCTCATTCAGCGAATGATTAAGATGCAGAACAAGAAGAACGAGGAGAAGATTGCCGAGCTGCAGAGCTTTATTCAGCGCTTCTCTGCAAACAAATCAAAATCCCGCCAGGCGACCTCGAGAAGAAAGCTGCTTGATAAGCTGACGGTGGAGGAGCTTCCTGCATCCAGCCGCCGCTATCCCTTCATTGGATTTGATATGGATAGAGAGCCCGGTAAGGAGATTCTTCACGTCGAGGAGCTTACAAAGTCACTCGGTGGCAAGCTTCTCTTCAAGAACCTTTCCTTCCACGTAGCAAAGGAGGAGAAGATCGCCTTTATCGGCAACGAGCTTGCAATTACAGAGCTCTTTAAGATTCTCAACGAGGAGAGTGAGCCCGATAGCGGCATCTATAAGCTCGGTGTATCTATAACGGTGTCTTATTTCCCCCACGACAACACAAAGTATTTTGAGGGGCACACCGAGTCTATCCTTGACTGGATGCGTCAGTATTCCAAGGACCAGACCGAGACGTATCTTCGCGGCTTCCTCGGTAAGATGCTCTTTTCAAACGAAGCAGTATTCAAGCCTGTAAACGTTCTCTCGGGAGGAGAAAAGGTCAGATGCATGTTCTCGAGAATGATGATGTACGGCTCCAATATGCTGATAATAGATCAGCCCACAGACCATCTCGACCTTGAATCCATTACCGCGGTAAACAACGGCATGAAGAGCTTTAAGGGAAATATCCTCTTCTCCTCTCATGACTATGAGATAGTCAACACCGTTGCCAACCGCATTATCGAGATACACGCAGACGGCTCTTTCACCGATTATAGAGGGACCTATGAGGAATACCTCGATTATAAGCGTGAAAGAGAAGGGAAGTAATCTACGTTTGCTTTTTTGTTAAAAGGTATTGAAAAAAGCGTTTTAATATGATAATATAATATTGTTGCATTAAACATAGGAGAAAAAATATGAAGAGGGTAGAAAGATTTTTGCTTGAAGCTTGTGCATATACGTGTGCTGTGATGCTTGTCTTTTTCTTGCTTGCAGCTGCATTCAGCATGGACGTAAGTCTTGGCTTCTTTAACTATTCTATCTTCTTTGTGATTGGCACTTGCATAACAGCCGCCAACCTTATTTTCAAGGTTGAAAAGCTGCAGATTTGGGTAAAAGTGCCGCTCCATTTTGCGATTCTGCTTGGCTTGACGATTATCTTTGTCTATGTTGCAAATGCCGAGGCTATGAAGCGTGACGCGGCAATTTTCGTTGTAATAATCACATTTATTATTCTATATGCCGTTATTTTTGCTGCTGCAATTGGCATCAAAAAGCTCGTATACCTCGCTGACAAAAAGCTGTCTGCAGGCGATAAGAGTGGCAAAAAGTCAACCTCTGACTATAAGCCCAGATACAAATAACGTTACACGGGTGCCCGATTTCGGGCACTTTATGCGGGTGTGGCGGAATTGGCAGACGCGCCAGACTTAGGATCTGGTGGGCTCCCGTGCAGGTTCAAGTCCTGTCACCCGCACCAAAAGGATGTGCCCTTGTGGCATATCCTTTTTTTAGTGACAGGGACGCAGAACCTGCCTGCGAGGCAGACTTCAGCTATGAGATACAACTCGGAATATGCCGAGCAGAGAGTTTGCCGAGGAGCAAACTCCAAGCGCTCGCCTGTGAACTTGATAAGCGAGCGCCGTTTAAAGTCCTGTCACCCGCACCAGAAGGATATACCCTTGTGGCATATCTTTTTTTTATATAAGGCAAAAGAGCCGTCCAAGTGTGTCCAAGGGCGGCTCTTTTTTGACTTTATTATTGTGTATTGCGTTCTTTAGTTGATTTAAATATTCGCAACAGTATAAACAAGCTGCTGTTGTACTTTTTTTACAGCTTGATCACCGAATCAAGGCAGAGTGTGAGTGCATATTCGTATGCGTTGCCACCCCAATTTCGTTCGTCGTATTTATCCACGTCGGCAAGACTGTCTGCAGTGTAGAGTAACATTCCCCAAGTAGCACCTCTAAAAGCAGAAACAGCAGCAAGAGCTGAGCACTCCATTTCAACCACAGAGCACCCCTCGCTCTTTCTATATTCAACCTTTTCTTTGGTTTCGCGAAAGAAACCGTCCGTCGACCAAGTGATGACCTCTTGATATTTCATTCCGTGCTCAAGAAGGGTCTCTTCGATTGCTTTTCTAGAACTTTCGACGATTTCCATATAGCGGGAGGGAGGCGCATAGTGATATGATGTTCCTTCATCGCGCAAGGCTTTGTAAGGCACAAGAAATGTACCTTCTGCAAATTCTTCCAGAGCGCCGCAAGAACCGGTGGAGATGATTTCGCATACACCGTAGCCGATCAGCCAATCAAGCACCTGTGCTGATGCTGCTGAACCGACGGGAGCTTCGCACAGTGTTATCTCTTCACCCTTGTATTTCGTTACGTATATCGGATAACGCTTGGTCATACTGATAAACTCAGATACTTTTACAGTTTCAGTCTTACTTGCATATTCTGTTATGTAATCGCCGAGAAAGGCAAATACGCATTTTCTCGGTAACTTCAGGTCTAATTTTTCGTGAGTCGGATTGATGACCGCCATTTGCTCGGTATCAAACTCTAATATTGGTATTTCATTTTTTATAATACTCATTTGTCTTCATCCTAAAAAAAGCTTAACTAATTATACCACAAAAATAGACTGCTTACAATATATTTTAACGTTACTTTTTGCGTTTTTTGCTGTATGAGTCAACACATTAACCATCACAAAATGCTATCTGGATATATTTTGTGTCCATATTCATTTTATAGTGCATTTTGCATGTGTGCTGTTACAAAATCTGTAAGTATGCATAAAGTGTGAATATTTTCTAAAATAATGCATATTTTCGGTTGACAACGCGCGCATAAAGTATTATAATATTTATACTAAATATAAACACGTTTGAGGTGTATTTTTATGAACAGAAAACAAGCAAGAGAAAATGCATTCATTCTGCTTTTTGAAGGAGCGAGCAAGACCGATGAAACCGCAACCGAAATCTATGAAAAGGCAATGGAGGTGCGTGAGCTTGAGGTTGACGGATACGTCAAGCAGGTCTTCTTCGGCTTTTATGAAAATGCGAGAGCTATCGAGGAGTGCATAGAGAAGTGCCTCGTTGGCTGGAAGCGCGAGCGTATTTCTCTCTCGTCCACCGCTATTCTTAGACTTGCGGTCTATGAGCTTATGTTTATGGATGATATTCCGCATAAGGTATCGATTAACGAGGCGGTAGAGCTTGCAAAGAAGTATGACGATGAGAAGGCGTATAGCTTTGTTAACGGTGTGCTTAATGCAGCTGCAAAAGAGCTCGGCAGAAAATGAGTAACAAGGTCATTGTCGGTATTGATACCAGCAACTATACGACATCCGTTGCTGTTATCGGTCTTGATGGGGAGCTTATAGCAAATCTCAAGCGCCCTCTGCCTGTTAAGACGGGAGAATGCGGACTTCGTCAGTCGGATGCAGTGTTTGCCCACGTAAAGAATACTCCGTCGATTATGCAGGAGATGAGCGAGGTGCTGAAGGGATATATTCCCGTGGCTGTCGGTGTAAGCGAAAAACCGAGGAACGTAGAGGGCTCGTATATGCCCTGCTTTCTTGTTGGCGTGGGACTCGCTGAAAGCATCTCGGCTGCATCCGATATACCGATATATAGGTTTTCTCACCAGTGCGGTCATTTAACAGCCGCGCTTTATTCCTCAAAGAGTTTTGAGCTTTTTGATAGGGAGTTTTGCGCATTCCACGTTTCGGGAGGAACGACGGAGATGCTCAGGGTGTCTCCTGTCGGCAACGGCTTTCGTGCCGAGATTGTCGGCGCAACCGCCGACCTCAATGCAGGGCAGGCAATTGACCGCGTAGGAGTTATGATGGGGCTATCCTTTCCCTCAGGGCGAGAGCTTGAGGCACTAGCTCTTCAAAATACAAAAAAGATTCCAAGCGCAAGCCCGAAGCTGCGTGACCTTAAAATAAACCTCTCGGGTCTTCAGAATATGGCGGAGAGAATGTATAAGGAAAGCGGTGACAAGGCTCACGTTGCTGCATTCGTGCTTGCATATATAGAGCGAGGTCTATCACTCCTTGCAGATAAGTATATCGAGCTCTACGGAGATACACCTATTGTTTTTGCAGGAGGTGTAATGTCTAATTCGATTATAAAATGCTCATTAGCAAAAAAATACGAAGCTCGCTTTGCTGAGCCTGCTTTATCGGCTGACAATGCGGTTGGCATCGCATATCTTGGATTAAGGAATTATCTTTCGGAGAGATAAAATGGATATTTCTTCACTCAGAGATCGTCCGCCCGGCGGCGCTCTTACTGTAAGTGAACTGAATAATTACGTAAAAGGACTTCTGGACAGAGACAGAGTTCTGAATGCCGTAACGGTAACAGGTGAGATTTCTAATCTGACCGACCATCGCTCGGGGCATCTTTACTTTACCCTCAAGGATTCCGGTGCACAGATAAAGTCGGTGATGTTCCGCTATGCGAGGGCAAAGCTGCGATTTATGCCCGAGGAGGGGATGAAGGTTACCGTGCACGGTACGGTTTCTGTCTATCCCCAGACGGGTGCAGTTCAGCTGTATGCAAATATGATAACCCCGGACGGAGTAGGCGCGCTCTACAAGGCATATGAGCAGCTGAAGGCAAGGCTGGCGGAGGAGGGGCTGTTTGACGAGGAGCACAAAAAGCTCCTCCCGAGATACCCGACACGCATAGGTGTCATAACCTCACCGACGGGCGCCGCTGTGAGAGATATCATCAACGTTACGGGCAGGCGTTATCCGATTGCCGCGGTGTATCTGTATCCTGCACTGGTGCAGGGGGAGGGCTCGGAGGCGAGCCTTATCAAGGCACTTGATTATCTTGATAATTCGGGGCTTTGTGACGTGATAATCATCGGTCGCGGCGGTGGCTCTATCGAGGATCTTTGGAGCTTTAACAGCGAGGCTTTGGCGAGGAGAATTTACTCTGCCAAAACACCGATAATATCAGCCGTAGGTCATGAGACGGATTTTACAATCTGCGATTTCGTTGCGGATATGAGAGCACCGACGCCGTCCGCGGCAGCGGAGCTTTCTGTTCCCGATATCAGGGATATCGTCCTCGGGCTGGATAACTGCTCTGACAGAATCGAGACGGCGCTTGTGAGATGCGTGGAGAGAATGCGTGAAAGACTCGCTAGGTGCACGGACAGACCGATATTCTCGGACAGTGCTTACCTCACAGAAGCTCATTTTGAGCGAGTTGAGGATCTTTTCCTGAATACAAAGAAAGCTCTCAGCGATAAATTAGCAGAGCTTTCATCGAATTTGAAGCTCCTTTCGGGAAAGTGCGATGCGTTAAGTCCTCTCTCTGTCCTCTCTCGCGGATATTCCGTCGTGTCAGGCGAGGGCGGTATAATAAAAAGTATTGACGGTGTAGAGGCCGGTGACGAGCTTTCCCTCCGCTTTGCAGACGGTGAGGCAAGGGCAAAGGTCACCGAAACCAAACGAAGCCGTACGGAGGAATGATATGAAGAAAAATTTAACCTTTGAAGAGGCAATAGCATCCATTGAGGGGACGGTAGCCAAGCTTGAGGGCGGAACCCTCACTCTTGATGAATCTCTTGCCGCCTTTGAAGAGGCGGTTGGTCTGATAAAGCTTTGCAACGAGAAGCTGTCGGGTGCGGAGCAGAGAGTAAAGATGCTTATCGAGGGGGCAGACGGCTCGGTAACAGACGTGCCGTTTAACACGGGAAACGATGAGGCTTGACGTTTACCTTTTTGAAAAAGGATTGGCGCACAGTCGCACGGATGCAAAGGCTCTAATAACCGAGGAACGGATATTCGTTGACGGCAAGCTAGTTACCAAGCCCTCATACAACGTTGAGGACGGTGCGAAGGTTTCCGTCAAGGAGGGCGGTGTACGCTATGTTAGCCGAGGCGGTATAAAGCTGGAAGCGGCACTCAGCGAGTTTTCCGTTGATCCAAGCGGCAGAGCCTGTCTTGACGTAGGCTCTTCAAGCGGAGGTTTTACCGATTGCCTTCTGAAGCACGGTGCGGCGCGCATTATTGCGGTTGACTCCGGGCGCGACCAGCTTGCAGAATCGCTTAGGTGCGACGGACGTATTTTCCTTATGGAGGGCTGCAATGCCAGATATCTGACATCCGATATGCTTCCTTTTGTGCCGTCGCTTGCGGTTATGGACGTTTCATTTATTTCCGCGACGTATATTATACCTGCCGTTTATAATTGTCTTGCCGAGGGGGGAGAATTTATTTCCCTGATCAAGCCTCAATTTGAGGTTGGCAGAGGCGGAGTCGGTAAGGGCGGCATAGTTAAGGATGATAAAAAAAGAACAGAAGCTGTCAAAAAGGTCACGGATTTTGCTGTACAGACGGGCTTCGACGTAGTTGGAACGATTCGCTCGCCTATTGAGGGGGGCGACGGAAACATCGAATTCTTGGCTCATTTCAAGAAAAAAAGAAGGGAGGGGTGAGTATGAAGAATATACTTATCATTCCAAATATAACAAAGGATACCGAGCTTTCTGTCAGCCGCGCCGTCGCGCGTGTGTTAAAGGATGCGGGTGCTTTTGTTTTCGTTGAGAAAAAATATTCCGAGGGGCTCTCGGAGGTTGCCGAGGTAATCGACTCTGCAGGCGGCAGAATCGAGCTCATCGTTGTTATCGGCGGTGACGGCTCGGTTATAGATGCGTCCGTCCTAGCAATTAAGCTCGATATTCCCGTAATCGGCGTAAACCTCGGAAATATCGGCTACCTTGCCGAAATTGAAACGGGCGAGCTTGAGCTGCTGAAGAGAATTACGGAGGATGACTTCAGAATCGAGGAGAAAATGCTTCTCACCGTAGAGCTTGAGGAGAATGGCGGCACGCTTGTATCGGAGAGACTCGCTCTGAACGACGTAATTATCTCTCACGAGAGCTACGTCGGTCTTGCAGAGCTGTATCTGACAGACTCGCACGGTGCTACGGTGAAATATAGGGCAGACGGCTTGATACTTTCGACTCCCGTCGGCTCCACTGCATACTCGCTATCAGCGGGCGGACCTATTGTCTCGCATGATATAGATTCGATTACGGCCACGCCTATTTGCCCTCATTCCTTCTTCAACCGCTCTGTCATCTTCAATTCAACAGAGAGGCTCTGCCTGTCAAACAACGGCAAGGAGCCCTTGAATATAACTGTTGACGGACGGCACTTTGCAGCCCTGGAGGCAGGGATGCGCTGCTACGTATCCACCGCGACAAAAAAATTCAAGATGCTTACACTTGGAAAAAACAATATGTTCTCGACTCTTTTCGGTAAAATGAAAAGATTTGAAAATATTTAACTCACAATAAGGAGATAGATATGAAAAACGCAAGACAGCAGAAAATACTCGAGCTTATCGACAAATATGATATCGATACGCAGGAGGCCATGATTGAAAGGCTGCGCGAGGCAGGCATCAATGCCACACAAACAACAATTTCCAGAGACATAAGAGAGCTGAAGCTCGTAAAGGGTATGACGGGCAAGGGGGAGTATAAGTACGTTCTTCCCAGCGTTAAGCGCGACTCCGCCACCCCCGTGCTTAATTCCTTGCTCACCGACTCGGTGACAAATATTGAGGCAGCGGGGAATATAGTCGTCGTCAAGACCTACCCCGGTATGGCAAACGCACTTGCAGTATGCGTCGATTCTCTTGAGAAGCCGCATATTGTCGGCTCCGTTGCAGGAGACGATACAATTCTCCTTGTTGTTCGTAGCGAAGAGGTTGCCAAGGAGGTTGCAAAGGAGCTCAAAGAGGTTTTTTCACTATAAAAAATTAGGGAGTAACAAATGCTTCTTTCCTTACATATTGAGAATATTGCCGTTATTAAACGGCTTGATATTGATTTTAACAAGGGCTTTACCGTTCTTACGGGTGAAACGGGTGCGGGAAAGTCGATCATAATCGATGCCATAAATCTTCTTCTGGGTGCCAGGGCAGATAAGGAGCTTGTACGTACGGGAGAGAGCCAAGCGATTTCCGCAGGGCTATTTGGCGGCCTTTCTGATATTGCGCTTTCTGCGCTTGCAGAGGCAGGAGTATATCCTGATGAGGATGGGAATATACTTATTCAGCGTCTTGTTTTTGCCGACGGTCGCTCACAAATAAAAATCAATGGCAGAGCATCTACTCTCGGACTTCTTCGTGTGATTTCTCCGACGCTTATCAGTATCCACGGACAATCGGATACAGCGTCCATTGCCGAGCCCGAGAAGCAGCTTGAGCTCATTGATATCTACGCATCTAATGCCACTCTTCTTGAAGAATATCGTCAGGCCTATGCCGATCTCAGCTCTGTAAGGGAGCAGATAGCGGACATAAAGCGGCGCGAGGCAGAACGAGAGCGCCTTTGCGAGATACTCGAGTATCAGATAAAGGATATTGACTCTCTCGCCCTCTACGACGGCGAGGAGGAGGAGCTTATTGACCGCAAGGTCAAGATAAAAAACAGTGAAAAGATAACCAAAAACGCAGGCTTTGTTTATAAGGCACTGAAGGGAAGCGAGAAGGGAAGTGTTGCTTATCTGCTCGACCGCTCCGTTACGGCGCTCTCTCAGCTTGTTGAGGTTATTCCCTCGTTCGCAGGGTACGTTGAGATACTCAAGGATATGCTTGCCAATGCTGAGGATATTGGCGAGGAGGTGCTTGCACAGGTGGAGGATATGGATGCTGATCCTACCTCCGCGCTCAACAGCATCGAAGCAAGACTTGATAAAATTGCTAAAATAAAGCGCAAATACGGCATAACCGTAAAGGACGTCCTTGAGTTCCGTGACAAGGCACGAGCAGAGCTCGATACACTTGAAAACTCCGAGGAGCTACTTAGTAAGCTTGTGCGTGATGAGGAGAAGCTCTATACGCATGCACATGAGATTGCTCTATCTCTGCACAGTGCCAGAGTTGAAGCAGCTCGCTTGATTGAGGAGAGCGTACGCACGACCCTTGAGTTCCTCGATATGCCGAAGGTTGTTTTCTTCACGTCAATAACCGAGGATACCGACGGAGAGCGACGCGTGCTTTATAAGGATGGCTTCGATAAAATAGAATTTTACATCAGCGCAAACAAGGGTGCTGATGCTCAGCCCCTAGGCAAAATTGCCTCGGGCGGAGAGCTTGCCAGAATTATGCTTGCCCTCAAGTCGGCAATATCAGACAAGGACGGCATATCCACCGTTGTCTACGATGAGATAGACGCAGGAGTATCGGGAAAGACCGCGAGAAAGATAGGCATCAAAATGCTTTCTCTTTCCGAGAGCTCGCAGCTCTTCTGCGTAACTCACAGTGCACAGATAGCCTCGCTTGCAGACACTCATCTTTTAATAAGAAAGAGAGAGGTGGACGGAAAGACCGAAACGGGCATCACAGTGCTTGATAACAGCGGACGAATTGACGAGCTTTCCAGAATACTTGGTGGAATAAACGTTACCGCCGCACAGCGTAAGGCAGCAGAGGATATGCTCCTCGAAAGAGATAAATATAAAAGGTAAATAATATGAACGACGCTTTTTTTGCTCATTTGGCAGAAAAGGACGTTGAATATAAAAGAGGTTTAAAGATTTCTGCACTCTCGTCTGTAGGGATTGGCGGAGTGGCATCTGCGGTGCTTTTTCCGGACAGCGAAGAAAAAATGATTTTTTCATTGAGGCTTCTTTCGGAAAATAATATAAAGCACCGTATTCTCGGCGGACTTACTAACGTGCTTCCCTCGGATGAGTGCTACGACGGTGTCTTATTGCTCACCAGGCGAATGCGAGCGGCAGAGGTTGATGGCAATGCAGTTGTCGCGGAATGCGGCATGACGATACCGAGACTGTGCGCATTATGTGCCGAGGCGGGACTATCAGGGCTGGAGGCTCTTCAGGGGATTCCGGGGACTCTTGGCGGCGCGATATACTCTAATGCAGGTGCATTCGGTACTGAGATCGGTGAGCTTGTTGAATCGGTGCGTGCGTATTCGTATAACAGAAGAGAGCAGGTTTGTCTTTCTGCGTTGGATCTGCGATTCGGTTACAGACGCAGTATATTATCAAGTGAGAGATATGCGTTGACCTCGGCAAGACTCAAGCTAAAATATGGCTCGACGGAGAAAATCCTTAGTGATATTGAAGAGTTTAAAGCCAGACGTCAATCTTCTCAGCCGCATGGTATGCCCTCACTTGGCAGCATATTCAAGCGCGTAGGTGACGTGTCTGCGGGGTATTATATTGATAGATGCGGACTAAAGGGCTATCGGGTTGGAGGTGCCGCAGTATCGCATAAGCACGCCGGCTTTATAGTGAATGTGGGAAGTGCAACAAGCTCGGATTTTCGGGACTTAATTGACTACGTAAAAGAAAAGGTATATGAAAAATTCGCTGTTAAACTCATTGAGGAAATAGAGTATATTTAATCTCTGCCTGGGTTTAAATGGCGAGAAGGAGGTAATATGTCCTATTCGTCTGATTTAAAGCAAACAATTATGAACGAGCCCTACAAGGCGAGCTGTTGCCGTAAGGCATTTGTCCAGGGCATACTGTCCTCCAAGGCGTCAATTGTCGACAGCGAATGCCGTTTCAACCTTGAAAAGGACGAGCACGCGACATTCGTTCTTCCTCTTATAAGCGAGTTCTACGGCAAGGAGGCAACTGTGTCTCGTCCGCCAAGGGGCGGCAGATGCAGGCAGGTCAGCTTTTCCTCAAAGAGCGCGGTGAGATATCTTGGATCTATTGGTGAGGGTGCAGCATTCTTCACTCCAAAATGCTCCACTTGTGCGCAGGCGTTCTACCGAGGTGTGTTTTTTGCATCAGGCAGACTCTCTGACCCTGAGAAGCAATACTTGCTTGAATTTTCACCGATAAGCTATCCCGATGCTCTTATTTCGATGCTCGGTGAGATTGATATTCCCTTTAGACTTGTTAACAGACGCTCGGAGTGGGTTATAACCTCCTCGAGAAGTGCCGTGATAGAGGACTTCCTTGCACTCGTTGGCTTAACCACTGCGGCATTTGACGTTATGAATGAGATGATACGCGGCGAGTTTTTAAACAATGCAAACCGCGCAGCAAACTGCGTTACAAGAAATATAGATAAATCAGTTGCCGCCTCACAAAGACAGCTTGCAGCACTTAAAGCGCTTGAGGCACACGGACTTTTATCCTCTCTGCCCGAGGAGCTGGAGAGAACTGCGCGCCTGAGGCTTGCGCACCACGATAAATCATTATATCAGCTTTCGATGATAGCTGTACCAAAAATATCGAAATCGGGTCTGGCGCACAGACTTGGCAAAATAATGCAGATTGCCGAAACGCTGCTGCCCGATATGAAATTCTGAATTAAAGGAGGCACCTGCTATGGGAGATTTTGTTCATCTTCATCTTCACACAGAATACAGCCTGCTTGACGGCGCTACAAAAATCTCCGAAATAGCTGACAAGGCTATACGGGAGGGGCAGAGTGCTGTTGCTATAACCGACCACGGTGTAATGTACGGCGCGGTTGAATTCTATACCGCCCTTAAGGAAAAGGGTGTAAAGCCGATTATCGGCTGTGAGGTCTACGTTGCCGAGCGCTCCCGCCACCTTAAGGAGGGAAAGCAGGACACCTCGGGTAACCATCTTGTTCTTCTTTGTAAAAATAAAGAGGGATATAAAAATCTATGCTATATGGTCTCCGAGAGCTTTGTTAACGGCTTTTATATGAAGCCGAGAATTGATATGGAGCTCCTTCGAGAGCACTCCAGTGGACTCATTGCCCTTTCGGGCTGCATAGCGGGAAGGATACCGCGCCTTATCCTTGAGGGCAATCTCGAGGATGCTGAGCGAGAAGCGCTTGCTATGCGTGATTTGTTCGGTGAGGATTTCTATCTTGAAATACAGAATCACTCGATGGACGAGGAGCGCAAGGTTGCCTACGCACTGAGGCTTATAAACAACAAGCACGGAATTCCTCTCGTTGCGACAAACGACGTTCATTATCTTGAAAAGAGCGATGCGGACGTACAGGCTACACTTATGTGCATCCAGACGAACAACGTTATAACGGAGGGTAGACCCTTCGGCTTTGAAACGGACGAGTTCTATTTCAAATCGACCGAGGAGATGAAGAAGCTGTTTTCGTCCTTCGACGGTGCAATTGAAAACACTGTCAGGATTGCGGAAAAGTGTGATTTCGACTTTGAGTTTGATAAGCTCCATCTCCCCGATTTCCGCTCCGACGACGGACTGTCGCATAAGGACAAGCTCCGACATAACGCATACCTCGGCTTTGCCGAAAGAGAAAAAACGGGCAGATTCAACTTTCTCAGGCATCCGCGTGAGGAATATGAGGCAAGAATGGAGTATGAGCTGTCAGTAATCGACAAAATGGGCTTTAATGCCTATTTTCTTATCGTCAGCGACTTCGTTGCCTTTGCAAAGCGGTCGGATATCCCAGTCGGACCCGGACGTGGCTCGGGTGCCGGAAGCCTAGTTGCATTCTGCATCGGAATAACAGACGTTGACCCGATTGCCTTCGACCTGCTTTTTGAGCGCTTCCTTAACCCCGAGAGAGTCTCTATGCCCGATTTTGATATTGACTTTTGCTACAACAGACGTGAGGAGGTCATCGACTACGTAAAGCGCAAGTACGGTGAGGACAAGGTTGCACAGATTGTAACCTTTGGTACCCTTGCCGCAAGGGCGGCGGTTCGAGACGTTGGCAGGGCACTCGGCATGCCGTATAGCCAAGTAGATACGGTAGCCAAGCTTATCCCACGTGAGGCGAATATAAATATAAAATCAGCCCTCTCATCAAAGGAGCTGCGAGAGCTGTACAATAACAATGCCGAGGTTCGTCGCCTCCTTGAGGTCAGCATGAGCCTCGAGGGAATGCCAAGACACGCCTCGACGCACGCCGCCGGAGTCGTTATAACAGAGCTGCCGACTTATGAGTACGTACCTCTGTCGTACAGTGGCACGGGTGTGGTGACTCAGTTTGATATGAATACCGATGCCAGACTCGGACTTGTTAAGTTCGATTTCCTTGGACTTCGTTATATTACGGTTATTCATGATGCCGAGTGTGAGATAAAAAAGAAGCACCCCGATTTTGATATATCAAAGGTGCCCTTCGACGACAAAAAAACATTCAAGCTACTCTCGGATGCCAAGACCGACGGTGTTTTTCAGCTGGAGTCGGGTGGAATGAAGCAGGTGCTTTCCCGTCTTATGCCGTCAACGCTTGAGGACGTTATTGCTTGTATTGCGCTGTATCGTCCCGGTCCTATGGATTCTATAGATAAGTTTATCGAGAGAAAGCACGGAAGAGAGAGCTTTGAGTACAAGATCCCGTCGCTGAAGGAGATTCTCGACGTTACCTACGGCTGTATCGTTTATCAGGAGCAGGTAATGCAGATATGCCGTTCTCTCGCAGGCTATACCTATGCTCACGCGGATATCGTAAGGCGCGCAATGTCCAAGAAAAAGGAATCCGCCATGCTCGCAGAGCAGGAGGCTTTTATCAAGGGCTGTATTGAGCACGGAGTTGATGAGGAGTTGGCAAAGGAGATATTCGACGAAATGGTCGGATTTGCAAAATATGCCTTCAACAAGAGCCACGCGACGGCATACGGAGTTATATCTTACAGAACCGCTTATCTGAAGGCGCATTACCCTGCAGAATATTTTGCAGCTCTTATGACAAGCGTGCTCAGCGACAGCACCAAGCTTCGCGAATATATTGCAGACGCACAGAAGCACGGAGTAAGTGTGCTTGCACCCGACATAAATTCGAGCGGTGCCGACTTTACAGTAACTGATGGAAATATCCGATACGGTCTTCTTGCAATAAAAAACGTCGGCAGAGTGTTCGTTGACTCTGTTGTACGCATAAGAGCAGATAAGCCGTACAAAAGCTTTGATGAGTTTGTCAGCCGTATGTCGGGTGCCGACCTCAACAAGAGGACGCTTGAGGCGCTCATCAAGTGCGGTGTTTTTGATAGCCTGGGTGTACCCAGAAGCGCGCTTATCTCCTGCTATGAAGCAATAGTTGATTCGGAGCAGGATAAGGCTCGCAACAATATTGCGGGGCAGATGGATATGTTCTCGCTCTTCTCCGACAGCGCCTCGTCTTCTTCCTCGGGCTATGAATATCCCGATATGCCCGAATACTCTCTTCGCGATCTTCTTCTCCTCGAGCGAGAGAGCTCGGGAATGTATTTCTCGGGTCACATGCTCGATAATTTCTCCAAGCATATCGAAGCTCTCACCACGGATAAAATTTCAGATATAATGAACGATACCGCAGAGGGTGAGGGAGATAGATATAAGGATAGGCAGACCGTGCGTGTAGCAGGTATTATCACAGCGAAGCGCACAAAGGTCGTTAAAAACGGCGACACAATGGCGTTTATCAAGCTTGAGGACCGCTCCTCTGAGATTGAGGTTATAATTTTCGCAAAGCAGTACGCGCGCTTTGCCGCAGATATCGTGGAGGAAAATGCCATCTTCGTTGAGGGCACTCTCGACGTTGAGGAGGGCGAGGGAGCAAAGGTGCTCCTTTCCGAGCTGAAGCCACTTGTCATCAACGCGGAATACGATAAGCCGAAGCCCGAGCCAAGGTCCGCAGCACAGCAGCCCTCGACTCTGTATATCAAGGTTGACAGCTTCTCGGATAAGCGTATTGCCACAATATCCAGAACAGCCCTCTTGCATCCCGGTAAGTGCCGCATAATTGTTTTTGAGGCATCGACGAGACGCTCTAGCGTGCTGAAGGATATAGAAATAAATCCCGGTGAGGGAGTGCTTGCCAGGTTTAAGCGAACCTTTGGCGAGGACAACGTAGTTCTTAAATAATTTATTAACTTTATCCGTGCGCGTGTTGACAGGTGCGGCAAGGTGGGGTATAATTAAAGGGCGTCTTGGATGACGCACGCATATTTTATACGCGCTAACGTTAGCGCACAAGCGAGGTATTTTAATGGAATTACAAAAATGTGCAAGATGTAAAAAACGTCCTGCAGTTGTATTTATAACGCGCGAGGAAAACGGCAAAACCTCGAATGAGGGGCTTTGCCTTATATGCGCAAAGGAGCTTGGCATACGTCCGATTGACGACGTGCTTAAAAGAATGGGCATGACTGACGAGGATGTTGAGGCAATGTCGGGCGAAATGCAGGGAATGATGGAGGCATTTGGCGACGGCGGTGAGGACGGATTGACCGACGGCGGCGCTCCTGCCATCGACTTCAACAAGCTCTTTGGTGGCTTTGGTATGAAGGCGGCAGACGGCGCCTCGGGGCAGAAATCGGGTCGCGGCGGAAAGCGCGCCAAGTCCGAGCCAAAGATTGATGAGAGCCGCAAGCTCCTCTCAACCTATTGCACCGACCTCACAGCAAAGGCAAGACGCGGTGATACCGACAGAATAATCGGCAGAGACAGAGAGCTTGAGAGAGTTATACAGATACTTTGCCGCAGGCAGAAGAACAATCCCTGCCTCATAGGTGAGCCCGGCGTCGGAAAGACGGCGATTGCGGAGGCTCTGGCACAGAGGATAGTAGACGGCAATGTTCCCGAGAAGCTTGCTGATCATGAGATTTGGTTGCTTGATATTACAGCCCTCGTTGCCGGCACGCAGTTCAGAGGTCAGTTTGAGTCGCGCATTCTAGGACTTATCAAGGAGGTCAAGCAGGCTGGCAATATCATTCTTATGATTGATGAGGTGCACACCATTGTCAGCGCAGGCGACTCCGAGGGAAGCATGAGTGCGGCAAATATACTCAAGCCTGCGCTCTCCCGAGGAGAGATTCAGGTGATAGGTGCCACAACTCTCAAGGAATACAGAAAGTATATCGAGAAGGACAGCGCTCTCGAGCGCCGCTTCCAGCCCGTTATGGTAAACGAGCCCTCAATAGATGAGACTGTTCAGGTCATCAAGGGAATCAAGAAATATTACGAGGACTTTCACGGTGTTACAATTACCGACGATGTGGCTCGCGCCGCGGTGCTTATGTCGGAGCGCTATATAACGGATAGATTTCTCCCCGACAAGGCGATAGACCTTATTGACGAGGCTGCCTCGCGTGTTTCTCTTACATCTCTTGAGAGAAACGAAAAAATGAGAAATGAAAAGCGCCTTGCCGCACTCGTTGCGAAGGAAACCGAGTTAAGTGCTCTTGTAGAAAAGCCGGAGGGACAGACCGAAAGCAATTATAAGGCGATAGCTGACTTGAAGGTAGAGAAGATTAAGCTCGAGAACAGACAGACGGAGCTTGCCGAGATTCTCAAGGGGCTTCGCGTTGGTGTGAACGATATTGCAAACGTTATAGAAATCTGGACCGGTATCCCTGCAGCGGAGATCAGAGCAGGAGAGCTTCTCGAGCTTCAGGGGCTTGAGGGTAGAATATTTGATCGCCTCGTCGGTCAGAAGGAAGCAGTTGATGCTGTTGTTCGTGCCGTAAAGCGAAAGAGAGCCGGTGTTTCATACAGACAGAATCCTGTTTCGATGATATTCGCGGGTCCGACAGGTGTGGGAAAGACAGAGCTGGTAAAGGTGCTTGCAGACGAGCTGTTTAAGCAGCCCGAGGCACTTATAAGACTCGATATGTCCGAGTTTATGGAGAAGCATGCGGTTTCCAGAATTATCGGTGCTCCTCCCGGATACGTCGGCTACGACGAGGCTGGTCAGCTCACAGAGAAGATTCGCCGCCGTCCGCATGCTGTCATTCTCTTCGATGAGATTGAGAAGGCGCACCCCGACGTGCTCAATATCCTTCTTCAGATTCTCGACGACGGTAAAATCACCGATGCGCAGGGTAGGCAGGTAAACTTTGAAAATACAATAATAATTATGACTACCAATGCGGGTAGCGAGGTATCTACCTCCATCTCGGGCTTTGCCGAGAATAAGCAGGCAAAGGATAAGGAAAAGACCGAGAAGGCTCTTTCCACCTTCCTTCGTCCCGAGTTCATTAACCGCATCGATGAGATAATCGTATTCCGCCGTCTTGACAAGACAGACTTTGTAGCCATCGCATCAATAATGCTTGGTAAGCTTCGCGCGCATCTTGATGAGAAGGGCATACGACTCACCTTCTCCGATGATGTGCTTGCCCACATCTCCGAGAAGTCCTTCTCGGAGAAATTCGGCGCGAGAAATATGCGTCGCTTTATCGAGCGTGAGGTTGAGGATCGCATTGCCTCGCTCATAATTGACAGTGGAGACAAAGCTCTGCTCGGTATTCATCTGACAGTTAAGGACGACAAAATAGAAATTAACTCAATTTGACAAAAACAAGGAGAAAACAAATGGCAGAATGTACACATGACTGTTCTAATTGCTCCGAGAAATGCTCTAAGGAGTCTCTTCTCGCACCACTGAATAAGGCTAGCCGAGTAAAGCACGTTATCGGTATCGTAAGCGGCAAGGGAGGCGTTGGCAAATCCCTCGTTACCTCCATGCTTGCTGTAACCATGCAGCGCCGCGGATACAAGTGCGCTATACTCGACGCGGATATAACAGGTCCTTCTATTCCTAAAGCCTTCGGCTTGAAGCCCGGCTCGGTTATGGGTAGCGACCTCGGTATGTTTCCTCCCGTTACCAAGACGGGTATCGAGGTTATGAGCGTAAATCTACTCATGGATGAGGAAACTAAGCCCGTCGTATGGCGCGGCCCCGTTATCGCGGGTACTGTAAAGCAGTTCTGGACCGACGTTGTCTGGAACGAGGTTGATTATATGTTTGTCGACATGCCTCCCGGAACGGGTGACGTCCCCCTTACCGTTTTTCAGAGCCTTCCTCTTGACGGTATAGTTATCGTAAGCTCCCCCCAGAGTCTTGTATCTATGATTGTTGAGAAGGCTGTCAATATGGCGGCGCTAATGGATATTCCTGTTCTCGGACTCGTTGAGAACTACAGCTATCTTGTTTGCCCCGATTGCGGTAAGGTTATAAAAATCTACGGTGAGAGTAATATTGATAAGCTTGCCGAGGCACACGGCACCGAGCTTCTTGCAAGGATTCCCATCGACCCCAGCCTTGCCTCCCAGTGCGACAACGGTGTTATAGAGCTGTTCGAGGGAGATTACCTCGATAGAGCGGCAGATATCATCGAGGCTAAGCTAAATAAATAATCCTCTTATATAAAGGAGGCGGAGCATAATCCGCCTCGGTTATAAGATAAAGAGAGAACAAAAGCTGAATTGTTCTCTCTTTTTTTATTTACCGTCTCTTTTTTGACATATTATTTAGCTTTGCGGTGCTAGAATGATAGGGAAAACAAAAGATGGGGGCACGGCGATGGAAACACTGTATGCTGATATATATTTTCTTATAAACTTTACAGTAGACATCTTATCTCTCCATTTTGCTGCCGCATTTGCAAAGGTTCCTATATCAAAAATCAGACTGATCCTTCTTTCGTCGGCATTTTCAGGTCTTTCGCTTCTTTTTGTAATATTCGTCGAATCGTTATGGATTACGGTTATAGGTAATCTTGCAGTTGCGTTTTCTCTTATTTTTGCATCCGCGAGACATATTGGTGTTCTTCGAAGGTTCAAGCTTGCTCTGGCGTTTTATGCATTGATGACGCTCATTGGCGGTATAGTAACGTTCATCTATAATCTTATATTCGAGCATTTTCCAATGGAAGAGTACGGAGGTGGTGTGAACCGCGGACTTCTTTTGGTTGCACTAACAATACTTCTGGCGTTTGGTGTAATCAAGATGCTTCTTTTTCTGTTCTCGGGAAGTACAGCAGAAAAACATGCCGACGTCGAGCTTGAGCTTCTAGGCTGTAGCGTCAGGCTTTTTGCCTTGATAGACAGCGGTAATCTTCTTCGCGATCCAATGGACTCAACTCCTGTGATGCTTATAAAGGAGAGGGCGGCAAGAGAGCTCTTTTCGGGCGGTATACCCGATTTAAAGCTCGGTGTGCCGAAGGAGCTCGAAAAGTACGTTAGAATCATACCGACAAAAGGGAAGAGCGGCAACATCATTGAATACGGAATACGCCCCAGAGCCGCATACGTATATAAAAATAAAAGGAAGTTCAAGCTCAGAATAATTTTTATAATTGATTATGAAGAAGGGAGCTTTGGCGGCTACGACGGATTGATCGGCACGTCAGCATTAGGTGGGATTGTATGAGAATTAAGAATATTTTATTGAGGATAAAGGAATTTTTTCTTAGTATTCGTGCGACTCGCGCATATTACGTGAATGGAGCAGAAACCTTACCACCGCCGCTTGAAGAGGAGCTTGAGGAGTATTATATTGATACAATAACCGACCCGAGCTCGCGCGATGTTCTGATAGAGCACAACCTCAGACTGGTGGTTTACATAGCAAAGAGATTTGAAAATACGGGAGTAGGTATCGAGGAGCTTGTATCCACGGGCACGGTAGGGCTTATCAAGGCTATTACAACCTTCAACAGAGACAAAAAAATAAAGCTTGCAACCTATGCCTCCAGATGCATTGAAAACGAGATACTCATGTTTATCAGAAAAAATTCCTCCAAGAAGAAGGAGGTATCGATAGATGAGCCTCTCAGCGTGGATTGGGACGGCAACGAGCTTCTTCTCTCAGACGTGCTGAGCACAGATATAGACTCGGTTTCCCGAGGACTTGAGGACGACGAGGAAAAAATAATTCTCCGCGAAGCCGTTAAGGGGCTCGGAGAACGGGAGAGGATTATTGTTCAAATGCGCTTCGGTCTTGACGGATACCGCGAGATGACTCAGAAGGAGGTAGCCGATGCACTAGGCATCTCGCAGAGCTATATTTCTCGTCTTGAAAAGAAGATAATGCGAGACCTGCGCAAAAAAATAGAAGAAAAGATATAATTTTTTAAAAAAAGTATTGAAATTTTGAAAAATGTATGTTATAATGAGTAGCAATTAAAATGAATAACTATGTGAAGAGGTGTTAAAAATGAAGGCAGGAATACATCCCGAATATAAGGAAGCTACCATTAGATGTGCTTGCGGCGAGACTGTTCTTACCCACTCCGTCAAGGGTGATATGAACGTCGAAATCTGCTCCAAGTGCCATCCTTTCTATACAGGTAAGCAGAAGTTCGTAGATGCTGGCGGACGCGTTGACAAGTTCAAGAAGCGTCTTGCAAAGGTAGGCAAGTAATACTACGCAAAAAGAGACAGGATAGTTCGATGAGGATTATCCTGCTCTTTTTTCATTAAAAGCACGAAAGGAGAGCTATTATGTCGGATGAAAAAATCGAGCGTGCCGTGCTTGTGTCAATCGCCGCCTCCTCGTCTCATGTGAGAGAGTGTGAGCTAAGCCTTGATGAGCTGGAGAGACTTTTGTCCACTGCGGGCGCATCAGCCTTTTGCAAGGTTATACAGATAAAGGAATCCTTTGACCCGAGAACCTGCCTTGGCAAGGGTAAGGTGCAGGAAATAGCTGAGATATGTAAGAATAACGGTATAGGGCTTGTCGTATTTGACTTCGAGCTCTCACCGATGCAGATTAGAAATCTGGAGGCTGATTTCGGTGGAGATGTGCGTGTCCTTGACCGCAGCATGCTTATACTTGACATATTCGCCCTCCACGCAACGAGCGGCGAGGGAAAGCTCCAGGTCGAGCTTGCGCAGCTGAAGTATTCCGCACCCCGTCTTGTCGGTCATGGCACAGAGCTGTCCCGTCAGGGTGGCGGAATCGGTACCAGAGGCCCCGGTGAGAGCAAGCTGGAAACAGACAGACGTCACCTTCACGAGAAAATAAATTCTCTCGAGGCGAGACTTCGCGAGCTGGAGCACAACAGAAGCGTGATGAGAGCTAAGCGCGACCGCTCGGGTATACCGAAAATAGGTATTGTTGGCTATACTAACGCAGGAAAATCCACCCTGCTGAACAGAATTACGGATGCTGGTGTTCTTTCGGAAGACAAGCTTTTTGCCACTCTTGACCCAACGACGAGAAAGGCAACTCTTCCGAGCGGTGAGACCGTTCTCTTTACCGATACGGTCGGCTTTATCAGAAAGCTGCCGCACCATCTTGTAAAGGCATTTAAGTCAACGCTCGATGAGGTTGTATATTCGGATGTGCTTCTTATTGTCTCCGACGTAAATGACCCCGAGGTCGGTGAGCATCTAAGAGTAACGGAGGAGGTAATTTCCGATCTTGGTGCGGGTGATAAGCCCCGAATTTACGTTTATAATAAATGCGACGCCCTTGACAACTGTGCTCAGCATGTTGAGCCGCGCGAGGATACGGTTATGATATCAGCCAGGACGGGCTACGGCATGGAAGAGCTTTTTACTTTGATATCCGATATGCTGTCCAGACTAAAAAAGGAATATACGCTTCTCGTTCCTTATGCAGAGCAGGCGTGTGTCAGCTCGATGTATGATAAATATTCCGTTTTGTCGACCGAGTATCTTGCAGAAGGCGTGCTTGTCAGGGTCGTCCTCGATGAGCGCGGCAGAGGACTGTATGGCGGCTATATCGTCACCTCTGACGGGGAGGTATAGATATGCAGAGCTATACTACCGTAAGGGGAGAGGGCGTTTTTGAATACGAGGACAGAAGGTCTGTATTTATTGGAACTGCCGTTCCCGTCAGCACAGAGTCTGATGCTATCAGATTTATCGAATTTATAAAGAAGAAATATCCCGATGCGCGTCATCACGTCTATGCATACGTCCTGCGCGAAAACTCCATAATGCGCTTCTCGGACGACAGGGAGCCGCAGGGAACGGCGGGTATGCCTGTGCTTGATGCAATACGTAAGCGCGGATGCACGGATACCGCCGTGGTTGTAATAAGATATTTCGGTGGAACGCTCCTCGGCACGGGCGGACTCGTCCGAGCATATTCTGCCGCAGCTGTCGGTGCACTCGAAAGGGCAGAGATAATTACCTACGATATATATAGGGAGCTTACCGTTACCGTAAGCTACTCCGATTATCAAAGGATTCTGCCGCTTATAGAAGAAAAATCCTTAAGAATTCTTGATACGTTGTATGCGGACAACGTTATAATAAAAGGAAGAATTCAGCGCGACAGTACCGAAGAATTTGTAAAAGGTATCGGCGAAATAACGTCGGCAAGGGGCGAAATATCTCTCGGCGAAGAAATTTTTGATTTTTAGCAAAATAAAAAAGTGTTTTTTGTAAATTATCCGTATATTATAGATGTGAAGAAAGGAGGAGAACTATATGATCAGCAGAGAAACAGTAGACGAGGTACTGCGGCGAAATGATATTGAGTCGGTTATAAGTCCCTACGTCACTCTAAAAAGAGCAGGCTCTAATCTCAAGGGCTTGTGTCCCTTCCATAACGAAAAAACTCCCTCCTTCGTTGTATATCCGGCTGACAACAGCTTCTTCTGCTTTGGATGCAGCATAGGTGGAAATGCAATCACCTTTATCAGGCAGATAGAGCACCTTGATTATCCCGATGCGATAGAATTTCTTGCCAAGAAGGCGGGCATCACCGTCGTACGTGACGAAACCACTGGGTACAGGCAGGAAACGGGCATAAGAAAGGACAGGCTTCTTCGCATGAACGTAGATGCGGCAAGATTCTTTCACAACTCACTCAAGGCAGATAACCCGGGAGCGCGTGCGTGCCTATCGTACTTTATGGACGAGAGAAAGCTCGAGATGTCAACAATCAAGCACTTCGGACTGGGATATGCTCCGGACAGCTATGATGCAATGCTGAAGCATATGACGTCTCTCGGATATACGCCCGATGAGCTTGTTGAAGGCTTCTTTGCGGTAAAGAGCAAGAAGGGAAGCTACTTTGATAACTTCCGCAACCGTGCAATTTTTCCGATTTTTGACGTAGCGGGCAATGTCATTGCCTTCGGCGGTAGACGCCTCGACCCCAATGATAATCCCAAATACCGAAACACGATGGACACCGTAGTGTATAAAAAGTCGAGACACGTATACGCACTGAACTTTGCCAAGAATTTCTGCCGGGAGAACCTTATTGTGTGCGAGGGCTACCTAGATGCGATATCCCTCCATCAGGCAGGAATTAACAACGTTGTTGCCAGCCTTGGTACCGCATTCACATCAGAGCAGGCAAGACTGTTATCAAGGTATACCAAGAAGGTATTTCTGTGCTTTGACTCTGACGAAGCGGGGCAGAAGGCAACCGCAAGGACGCTGAAGATTCTTCCCGAGGCGGGAATAGAAACTGTGGTTATCGAGATTCCCGGAGAAAAGGACCCCGATGACTACGTAAAGACCTATGGCAAGGATAAATTTCTCGAGCTTATTCACGGTGCAAAGAGCAAGTTTGAATACAATATGGAAAAGATACTTGCTCCCTTTGATCTTAACAAGCCGCAGGATAAGGTAAATGCTCTTGGGAAACTGACGGATTTAATTTCCGAGGTTTATTCCAAGGCAGAACGCGACATTTACATACAAGTCGTTTCGCAAAAACTCGGTGTGAATTCCAAAAGCTTGAAGGAGGACGTTGAGAAAAGCGTAAGACGTGCGACGGCAAAGCATAAGAAGGAGGAGAGCACAAAGCTGCGCCAGTCAGGGCTCGGCTATGCCGATAAGG
The DNA here is from genome assembly GCA_017403155.1 of Clostridia bacterium. Classification (GTDB taxonomy): domain Bacteria; phylum Bacillota; class Clostridia; order Oscillospirales; family CAG-272; genus UBA1740. The sequence goes on from JAFQOP010000014.1 coordinate 127,918, forward strand.
TTAATCCCGATTATGCAAAGGCACCCGGTGTCGCAGGATATGAGGAGGTCGTTCTGGGAATGCTCCTTCTGTATCCAGAGCACCGTAAGCTCGTACGCGACGGATCCCTTTTGACAGATGAGGATTTCTTTACCGAATTTAACCGAAGGGTTTTCGGTTATATTATGAGTATAGATGCCGATGATGGGGAAGCGAATGATATAAACGAGCTTTTCACCCCCGAGGAGGTTGGCAGAATAACTCAGATAAAAAATGAGAGAATGAAGCTCAGCGACAATGGCAAGGAAGTATTTCTTGAGGCGCTGGATATGCTTCATGCCTCTCTCGAAAAAAAGCAAACCGAGGGCATCACAACGATTGATGCACTCACAAAATTCATCAATGGAAAAAAATAAATTTAAGGATGGTATAAAGAATGGCTAACGACAAAATTCAGGCAAACGAAATCATCGATGCGAAGAATGATGGCGGTATTCTTAATTCCGAGTTTATGAAGGCTCTCGAGGATATCGATTATGACATAGCTCAGGTCGATATTGATTCCGCATCTCCCGAGGAGATTGACGGTGATGCATTCAAGGAGCTCGAGAAGGACGTCGAGACCTATGAGGCGGAAAAGATGGAGAAGTTCATCTCCTCCGAGGGACTCGCTATTGACGACCCCGTCCGTATGTATTTGAAGGATATCGGCAGAATTCCTCTGCTTACACCCGAGCGCGAGAAATATCTTGCAGAGCAGATTGCTATCGGCTCCAAGAGCGCAAAGGACGAGCTCATTGAAGCAAACCTCCGCCTTGTTGTAAGCATAGCAAAGCGCCACGTAGGAAAGGGAATGTATTTCCTTGACCTTATCCAGGAGGGCAACCTCGGACTTATCAAGGCAGTAGAGAAGTTTGATTACAGCAAGGGCTACAAGTTTTCCACCTATGCTACCTGGTGGATAAGACAGGCAATAACCCGTGCGATTGCTGACCAGGCAAGAACCATACGTATTCCCGTACATATGGTTGAAACAATCCATAAGGTATCGAGAACAGCACGTCAGCTTCTTCAGGAGCTTGGCAGAGAGCCCACCACCGATGAGATTGCAGAAAAGCTCGGCATGACCCCCGAGAAGGTTCGCGAGATCATGAAAATAGCACAGGATCCCGTTTCTCTTGAGACTCCCATAGGTGAGGAGGAGGATAGCCATCTTGGCGACTTCGTCGAGGACAACGATTCTCCTGCCCCCTCCGACAGCACCTCTTATTCATTCCTCCGCGATCAGCTTTGTAACATTCTCAAGACCCTTACCCCCAGAGAGGAGCAGGTAATCAAGCTGCGCTTCGGTCTTGAGGACGGCCGCCCCAGAACTCTCGAGGAGGTTGGCAAGCAGTTCCAGATAACCAGAGAGCGTATAAGACAGATTGAGGCAAAGGCACTTCGCAAGCTCAGACACCCCTCAAGGTCAAAAACTCTAAAGGATTATCTTGCAAATTGACGAATTTCTTTGTTAAAAATACAGTATTCAACGAAAAAACCTTGACATTCATACATTTATATAGTAAAATAAATGAGTAAAAGAATTCGTTTTGGAGGTTTCCTTTCGGATGAAAAGAATATTAAGTCTGCTTTTGTGCCTCACCGTGCTTGTTCTTACCTTGGCAAGCTGTGGCGCAGATGAGTTTGAAGACGGTCCTGCATACAGTCAGAAGACTGATGAGCTCGGTACCGTAAACGTAACGCTTTATATAATCAAAGGCGATGACATGAGCGATAACGCCGAAGACACCGTAAGGAGACAGATCCTTGCTACCACGGAGAGCGAGCTTAATACTAAGCTCACCGTTGAGTATCTTACTCTTGCAGAGTATGAGACAAAGGTTACCGCTGCAATTGCGGAAAAGGGTGTTGTTGTCCCCGTAGAGGAGGAAACCGACAAGGCTCCTTCTACCGAAGGTGCACAGCACGAGGGGGGTGCTCCCGAGGCTCCCGAAGCTCCTGAGGAAGAGGAGGAAAAGCCCGTACCCGACGGAATGATCGTTCTCGTTCATTCTTCTGCATTTATGGATACTATCAGCAGCACGGGCAAGCTCGTTGACATAAGCGAGTATCTCGCTACTAAGAGCTTCGGTACTCTTAACAACGGTCAGACGATTCCCACAGCGCTTCTTAGTGCCGCGAAGAATGCAGACGGCAAGCTCCTTGCGCTCCCCAACAACCGCGTTCTCGGTGAATACACCTACCTCTCGATAAACAAAGAGGTAGCTATGCAGCAGCTTAAATATAGCGAGGATACTCTGAAGTCTTACAATTCCTATGCTGATACAATAAAGCTTCGTCAGGACATGGAAGCCTTGGGCATCAATCCCAATCTTTACGTATCTGTTGTTCCCGGTACATATGCAACGAGATATGAGCTTGAGGCAAGCGGAAATTTCTGTAAGTCTATTGCAGTTCCCACTATCACCAGAGATGATGCATTCGACTCTGCCTTTGCAATTGTTAACACGGGCGACGACAGAGTAAATGAGCGCGCTATGAAGATCATATACGAGCTCAATACCAATGCATCTCTTCGTAACCTCCTCCAGTTCGGTGTTGAAAACACGAATTACACTGTAATAACAGAGAAGGATGAGGTCACTGATGAGATAATTTATTCCAACATCATACTCGAGACAGATGATGATAAGTACAGAATGAATTACCTTTACACCGGTAATGTCTTTGTGCTTGATTTCTGCGAGGAGATTGGCTGGAATGCAGAGCGTAAGGAAGTTGGTCTTGCGCAAAATGCAGAGGTTATATTTAAAGCTAACTGATTAAATAATCAATTAAGAAAATCGGGTGCTTTGCTCCCGATTTTCTATTGAAAAAAGATGAGAGGCAATGTATGTCTAAAAAGAACAACGAAACTACTGTAAAGGATCTTGTCGAGGTGTTTCTCCCGAAGCTCTGGATAATTATTCTTGCCGGAGTTGTGCTTGCGGCACTGATGTTTTCCTATTCCTATTTCTTCAAGGCTGATACCTACACCTCCTCCGCGGACGTAAATCTCCAGAAAAAGGGCGGAGACAATACCAATGATATCAATGCAACGCAGGAGCTTGTCGCTATCTATGCCGATATAATCGAGGGTGATGTATTCTATACAATGATAAAGCCTCAGATTGAAGCAAACGGATACAAGGATCTTTCCTATGCAACCTTCAAGAGCCTTGTAACAGTCACACAGAAGGGAGAACTTCCTACGTTCACCGTCAGGGTAACCTCCACCGATGCAAGACTTTCCTACGTTATCGCCAGTAGCATAGCGCTCAATATTGACGATTATTTGTCGAGCAATATTCTTTCCAATTCGATAAGCTCAAGGATTACGGACAATCCCGATATGCCCGAGAAGCCCGATTCGAAGAATACTGTCAGAAATTCGATAATTCTCGGAGTTGTAGGCATGGTGCTTGCTGCAGTTGCCGTATGGATTCACGCAAGCTTTGACGTAGTTATCCGCAATGCGAAGAAGATAGAGGACAACCTTGACGTTCCTGTCCTTGGCATTATACCCAGACACGATATTACTCTGAACGATAAGGGGGATGCGTCTAATGTTTAAAAGAAAAAGCAGAGTCCACTCTAATGACAGAATAGATGAGCAGAGACTTCTTGATGAAAACACCCCGTTTGCTATAACCGAAGCATTCCGTGCCCTCTATACCAAGGTGCTTTATCTTCCCATCGAGGATAAATGCCGCAAGATCGCTCTCACCAGCGCTTTCTCCGGAGAGGGTAAGACTTATATTTCTATAAATCTTGCAATCACCTTTGCCAAGAACTCCGAGAAGAAAAGGGTACTTCTTATAGATGCTGACATGCGCAAGCCACGTGTTGCACGTATACTTTCCAAGTACTGTACAGAGGCAGCCGAGGCAGGCGGTCTTTCAGAATATCTTGCAGGTATCAACGACGAGCCCAATATTGTTGCTACCGATATACCCAATTTTTCGATACTCTTCTCGGGCAAGGAGAGCGCAAATCCCATCGGTCTGATAAATTCTAAGCGCATGAATGAGCTTCTCTCAAAGTGTGCTGAGCAATTTGACTATATTATATTTGATACTCCTCCTGTAACCGTTGTATCGGATTCAATTCTGTTTGCCGATAAGATAAACGGATATATTATGGCAGCAAGAGCAGATTACTCTGATATCAATTCTCTCTCCGATGCGGTTGATGCCATCAGAAACGTTGGCGGAGAGGTTCTCGGTGTCGTTCTTTCTGCAGTAAATCCCAAAAAATCCCGCGGAGCATATTCTTATAAGGCATACAGTAATAACGGTTATTATTCTAATTGATCAGCCGAGGTGCAGTATGAGTGAGATAAGACGGGATGTTGTTGATTTTCATTCGCATATTCTACCTTTGGCAGACCATGGCTCCGATTCCGTAGAAACGTCGCTGTTTCAGCTTTCAGAGGCTTCCTTGCATGCTGTAAGCCGTATAGTTGCTACCCCTCATTTCTATCCCCATAGGCACACTCTCGAAAAATTTTTGTCTCGCAGAGAAAGGGCATATAGTATGCTTGCCACGGAGCTTTCGAGCGATGTGCCAGAGATAAGACTCGGTGCCGAGGTCCTCGTTTGCGAGGGTCTTGAGAATTTTGAAGGACTCGAGAGTTTATGCATAGAGGGGACTCGCACGCTCCTGCTTGAGCTTCCTTTTTCCGAGTTTCGCGAGGCTTATTCCGACACGGTAAAGAAGATAATCGGGTTAGGGTATGATGTATTGCTTGCCCACGTTGACAGATATCCCGCGCGGGATATCGAAAAGCTCATTGACGTTGGCGTCAAGCATCTGCAAATCAATGCTGAATCGATTGATAAGCTTTTTAAACCCAAGCATATTTTGAAGTGGGTCAGGGAAGGACTTGTCGTTGCACTCGGCAGTGATATTCACGGCAGGGATAAGAAGGCATACCGACATTTTGAACGCGCCCGACAGATAATATCGGAGTCTGTCGATAGCTTTATAAATTACTCTAATGAAATATGGATATAAAAAGGGTGTATTTTGCACCCTTTTTCTTTTTTGTTGCTATAACGGCAGAGAAAAGCATTGCTTAAATAAAGTATAAATCTCCACGTTTTGCAGACACTAACAGTACAAATCTGTAAAATAAGGAGATTTTTATATATATGAAGGCTACGGGAATAGTCAGAAGAATCGACGACCTCGGTCGCGTTGTTATCCCCAAGGAAATACGCCGCACAATGCGCATTCGTGAGGGCGACCCCTTGGAGATTTATACAGACAGAGATGGAGAGGTGATATTTAAGAAATACTCTCCTATCGGAGAAATGCACGCCTTTGCGACGGAATATGCCGAAACGCTTCAGAAGACAACGGGAATGCCGATATTTATCTGCGACAGAGATGCGATAATAGCCGTATCAGGTGCCTCAAAAAGAGAGTATATAGACAGAAAGATATCCCGTTCTCTCGAGGAGATTATAGACTCTCGCTCTCTTTATCAGCGCGACAGCGGCAAGGAGACAATAGCGCTCACCGACGACGGCGGACATTATGTCAGCTGTGCTATGCCGATTATTGCGGAGGGGGATATTACAGGAGCAGTTATATCCGCTTGGCAATATGACGCGCCCGTGCAGGACAAGGTTTCCGATGCAGTCGAGTCAAAGCTGATTCAGACGGCGGGGCTGTTCTTGGGTAAGCAGATGGAGAGCTGAAAAAGCGGTTGGCAAAATGCCAACCGCTTTTAGCTTTGTACCAAAATCGACGAGGTGATCGAGGCTTTATAATAAGTAATGTATGAGTTGCCGGGGTTTACCTCAAGCACCTCTCCGGAAAGCGAACGAAACACAAGCTCACCGCTTTCGGCAGACCACGTAAACTCTACCTGCCTGCCCGAGGATATATAATATCCCTTTCCACCGGAGGAGGTGTCGAATACCGTTTCCCGGGAGCTTGAGGACTCATAGGTGGTTGAGTTGGCAAAAAGAACGAATACGTTAGTAAAGGACACGCTCTGTCCTGTTAGCATATCCACCTTTTCCTCTCCATTCTTGTGGTATGTGTATTTTTGGGTCGTCTCGTTATATACAAGCGACGTAATATTCGTATCGGAGTAGGGAACAGTTATTCTGTTTGCGCCACCTATCCCATGATTTTCTTCGCCCTCAGAAAATATATAAGGTGCGCTTTTGTATCCGTGCGTATCAAGCGCCAGTTGAGTTCTGTTGAAGGCTATGTTGATAAGATTCTCGTTTGTAAAAATGCACCTGCCGTCCTCAACATAGTAGCAATCGGCATGCTTGGATATATCAAGCACCGCAGAAATATCCTCATCTACTGAATAAACTACACTGTCGTCACATCCATTTGCAACGAGCACGCCGCCCCAATATGCTGTTATGGAGCTAATATAATCTCTTGTAGGTGCTATTGCGCCTATTTTCCATATAGTATCAACAGATGAAGAAAAAAACAGCATTCGGGTCGTACCGTCCTCAATAGGAAATTCTATTGCTATATCTGCGTAAGAAAGTCCGTATGATAATGATGAGGGGTCGATAACTGTACCGAATGCATTTGAAGTCTTTTCTTCTTCTGTTATATCAAGTCCTGTCAGTGTGTGCTTGAATGTGGGAACAACAGGTGGTTCTTCGTCCTTTGGAGCTGTGTTTTCGGGCGGCTCCTCGTCTGCATTGCCGCTATCTTGTGGGGGTGGGGTGTTGTTGTTTTGCGATTCGTTCGTTGCTCCGAGGGACGAATCAGGTTGGTTTGTATGGTTTCCATCTGGCTCGTTTCCGCTTGCTGCGAAAATAACGACAGACACCACCGTCGCTGCAATAAGTAAAAAGGCGATAAATTTATTTACACCTTTTTTTCTTTTCTCTTCCATATTAAATTTTTTACCTCCTTACGCGAGCACGCGGCTCTGCGTACGTTTTTAGTGCTTATACGCGGCGCTCAAGCCACGCGTCAGCGGTTTCAAGCGCGTCGGTAAGACTCGTTGACATTATGTTCTTTTCGGGCATTATTGAGCCCTTGGGAATGAGCTGTACGACGATCTTGTCGGGAACGGACGTTCCTTTTACTTCTTTCTCGCTCATTATGATCATGTGAACGTGATACTTTGCTGACAAATCGCCGTAGTAAAGATCATGCTCATGACGAACGAGCGGTCTACCCTTGTATTCAAGGAATTCTTCAGTTGTTACGCCATCAAGGTTTAACATATCAAATACTCCTTTCGCATTAGTTTGAAAACGACGGCAGGCTTGTCCGTTTTGTATAAAGAATATCACAAAGGTTGCCTTATGTAAATAGCTTCGACTTTATTCGTGACTGTTTACTTAACGCACAATTCTCTATACTTTTACAAAAGGCGAGCTTTTGTAAGCGTAGGACGGTGGGGCAGGCTCAGGCTTTGCCAGCTGATACACCTCGTCGGCCTTGTCGCAGAGCAGCTTTTGCCTTACGACAGCATCCTTAGCGGGTATATCACTCGGCTTGGTTATGAGTGTAATCTTGCCCGTTTTCTTGATTTTTTTGAGTAGCTCCTGACCGATTATATCCATTGCAAGGACTTGCGTATATTCGGGCTCCGGTCTTACGTCGGAGGAGGTAACGCCGAAATAAGAATACCAGATAGCTCGCTTTATCCTTGCTTTTGTATATTTCTTTGTTGCACAAAGTTCTATCAGAGAGGGTATGCTTGTTGCCTCGCGCGATTTTGAAACGAGACGGTTATATAAACCACCCGCAGCATCGTGGATATCCACATCCGCCTTGGGAGAGCTTAAACGAAATGATGAAATGACAGCTGCATCCAGCTTATCCTGCACCGTGGGCAGCAGCCTTTTGTTATATGAATCTAAATATACATCAAAAGCAGCTTTTGGAACATATTCCTCGGCAGAATGTATATCTTCGAGTATCAATTTGCGTATTGCGGTAGCGCTTTGACGGTCAGATGAAACCACGTTTTCTTCGTTGTATCCGCCTCCGTCGCGTAAAATTGTATGAATATCAATCCTGCTGTTTCTGTTCAGAATAGCCTTGATATATTCAAGAGCCAGAATGTTGTTGGAGCTTGATTCGGGGGCGCGACAGCCAAAGACGTGCTCGTATGCCATAGCGCATATTTTTGCATATCCTAGCGCAGCAAGCGAGCTGTTGCTCTGCAATCTGTCGAGCTCTTTTTTATATTCATCGGTGAGCATATTTTTTGCCGCCTCGGATAAGAGTGCCGCGTTACCGCACTCACTGCCAAATGATATAACGTCAACAACTCCCAGCTTGTCCAGGATTGCAACCGCCGCCGAGGCAAAAAACTCTGCACTTGATGCCGAGTAGGGGAAGGGGAGCTCAAGCACAAGATTGACTCCCGAGAGCACAGCTGCCTTTGCTCTTTGCCATTTATCAAGTATCGCGAGCTCGGCTCTTTCGGTGTAGTTGCCGCTCATTACGGCGATAATAGCGCAGTCCTCTCCAAATCTCTCCCGTATTTTCTCTATCTGATAGGCATGACCGTTGTGAAACAAATTATATTCTGCTACTATGCCAACAGTCATCATATATCAAATATCCTCTCTAAAAATTTATTATATTACTTGAATATTTTGCAAAATAGGTGTATAATGGATGCATCACTAAAATATAGGAGAAGATTATGAAGGTACTTGTTGTAAATGCGGGCTCCAGCTCACTTAAATATCAGCTTTTCGATACCGCAACAAACGAAGTTCTTGCAAAGGGTAACTGCGAGAGAATAGGCATTGGCGGCTCGCGCATTATCCATAAAACCGCAGGAAAGGATGAGTTCATCAAGGAAACAGAGCTTGCCGATCACTCTGCGGCAACGAAGCTCGTCGTTGACACTCTTCTTGACAAGACGGTTGGATGCATTGCATCCGTTGACGAAATCGAGGCAATAGGACATCGCGTTGTGCACGGTGGACCCTATTTCTCAAAGAGCATGCTTGCTACCGATGAGGTAATGGCAACTCTCGAAAAGTGCACGGCATATGCACCTCTGCATACTCCTGCCAGCGTTATGGGAATTAAGGGCTGCATCTCTGTAATGCCCGATAAGCCCCAGGTTCTTGTATTCGATACTGCCTTTCATCAGACAATGGAGAAAGAAGTATATATGTACGGTATTTCCTACGATATGTATGAGGAATACGGTATTCGTCGTTACGGTGCACACGGCACCTCTCACAGATACGTTGCCGCAGAGATGATTAAGCTGCTCGGTGGCAAGGCAGAGGGAACAAAGATTGTGACCTGCCATATCGGTAACGGCTCGTCTATCACCGCTGTTAAGGACGGTAAGTGTGTCGATACGTCTATGGGCTTTACTCCCCTCGACGGTATCATGATGGGCACCCGTTGCGGAGCAATCGACCCCGCTATCGTTCCCTTCATCATGGAGAAGAAGGGCATGACTGCTGCTGAGGTTGAGAGCTATCTGAACAAGAAGTGTGGCTTCGACGGCATAAGCGGCGTCGGCTCCGACTCCCGTGACGTTGCTCGCGCAATGGACGAGGGCAACGAGCGCGCTAAGCTCGCATTCGATATGCTTTGCTATCAGATAAAGAAGTTTATCGGCGCTTATTCCGCATCTATGGGCGGTGTTGATGCTATCGTATTCACCGCAGGAATCGGTGAGCACGTTCCTTACATCAGAGAAAACGCACTTTCGGGTCTTGAATATCTCGGTGTCAAGCTCGACAAGGAGAGAAACACCTTCGGTCATTCCTCAACTCCCGTAAAGCTCTCTGCGGACGACTCCATGGTTGCCGTGTATATGATACCCACCAACGAGGAGCTCGTTATTGCACAGGATACTGAGGCAATCGTCAGCGCACTTTAATTATTCACCATTGCCCACGGCAAATGCCGTGGGCTTTATTTATTATACAACGAATCTTGTCGAATGTCAAGAAACGTAATATAAATATAAAAATTAATATAGAATTATTTGCTCAGCATATCTGATATATCATCTATCAGTTTATTTATATACTCCGATTGCTCATCAAAGCTCATCGAGGAGGTGTATATTTTCTCAAGCTCAAAGTGTGCGTCGGACGCCTTTTTGAATTCATCCGCTGCAGCCCAGAGCATCACCTCGCGCTCATGGGTTAAGAACTCCAGCCTGCTGCGCTCACTGGAGAGCCCCTTGCTATCAAGTAGCCTTGAGGTGTCTATCACCTCACAATTGTCGTATGGCGGTAGGAGTGCAACAAGAGCAGTGCTTTGACCGTGGATTTCTATTGCCTCGGTTTTTGTATCATCGAATACGGACGGAAAACGGATGCAGCCCGCACCCTGCCTTGCAAGGCCTTCTGCAACAGTTGATAAAAACATAAGCTCACTGCCGTATAAGCCAACGCAGTACACCCTTTTTGTTTGCTCTGCAAAGCTCTCAAGCCTTGTAAGTCCGCCCTTGCCAAAGGCGCTCATAAGCCGTGTGGCTGCTATTTCGTTTTCTTTTTTTATCGGGATATACTTCTCTGCAAGAGGAGAGCAATCTCCCAACAGTCCGCGGACTATTTCGTCCCTTACAGCGGTTATCCTGCCCGCAACAGAAAGATAGGAGTATGCAAGCCTATATGCATCCTTTTTCCTTTCGGATAATTCAAGAGCCTCGTCTCTTTTGCTTTTTAATATATTTATATCCCAGAAGTCACCGAGATTTATAATTTGCTCACATCCGCCGGGCAGGGAAGGATCGACGGCGTGCGGAGACGTGCCGTCGAGTACGGCGATTTTTATCTTTCCTTTCTCCAATATTATACCGTCCAGTGATGATGGGTCAGAGGAGCAAAATATTGTCTCCGTTCTTTCGCACTCCTCGCTGAGCGTGCTCACTACACGTTTCATGAGCGAGCTTTTTCCCGTGCCGGGACCACCCTTCAGTATATAGATGTGCGAAAATTGCTTTGGATTAAAAACAGTGTTAAAATAACTCCTGAAGCCGTTATATCCGTTTGCGGCAGCAAAATAGCTTCGGTTCTTGTCGTTTTGTGATAGCATAATCGGTAAATCCTCCATTTTCTTTATTTACAGTATATTATTTTGCCTTACTTTTGCTTACATTCGCTTGACTTTCGCATACTAAATATTGTATAATATCTATGTATGTAGAAATATATGTAGATTTTGGAGGTGTTATTTTGGTAGTTATCGGACTTTGCGGCGGTAGCGGAAGCGGCAAAACCACGGTAAGTGCGCTCTTTGCCAAGCGACACTTTCATATAATAAATGCTGACGAAATCTATCACAATATTACCTCGTATCCCTCGGCGTGTCTGGCTGAGCTTTCTTGCGAGTTCGGCAGGGAGATACTTACCGACACCGGTGCTTTGAACCGCGCGGCTTTGCGTAAGATTGTATTTGCCGACAGGGAGCGACTCTCTCGGCTGAACAGTATCACGCACAGACACGTATTAGACGCCGTGAGGAAAGAAATTAGCGAGAATACAGAAGCTGTACAAGGCTTTGTTGTCGATGCGCCACTTCTTTTTGAATCGGGCTTTGACAAAGAATGCACCGCAACGGTTGCCGTAGTGGCAGACAAGGAAACTCGCATTGCAAGAATTATCGGGCGCGACGGAATATCCTATGCTGATGCGGAGCGCAGAATTTCCAATCAGCTTTCCGACAGCGCTTTGTCACAAAGATGCGACTACGTTATTGTAAACAACTCGACGGTAGAATCGCTTGAGGCTTGCATTGATAAAATTATAAACGAAATAAATAATAAAAATACGTGAGGATAAAATTATGACAGAAAAAACAAACGGACAGAAGATGCTTGAGACACTCTCATACTCAAAGAAGAATATCTATGAGGAGGCATCTGTTGAAAAGATTAAGGCTATCTCCGACTATTCGGAGGGCTACAAGAGCTATCTCGACAGCTCCAAGACCGAGCGTGAGGCAACCGAGACCTCTATTGCAATGCTTGAGAAGGCGGGCTACACCGAGTACAAGCTCGGTCAGAGCATTGCCGTAGGAGACAAGAAATATCTCAATCAGCACGGCAAGTGCCTTATCGCCTTCAGAATCGGAACCGATGACATAGAGCGCGAGGGTATCAGAATCCTTGCAGCGCACATCGACTCCCCCAGAATAGACCTTAAGCAGATTCCTATGTATGAGGAGGCAGGTATGTGCTTCCTTAAAACGCATTACTACGGCGGTGTGAAAAAGTATCAGTGGACAGCAATTCCGCTTGCACTTCACGGTGTTGTCGTAAAGGCAGACGGCGAGGTTGTAAAAATCTCGGTCGGAGAAGGAGAGAACGATCCTATATTCTACATCAACGACCTTCTTCCTCACCTTGGTGCAAAGCAGTCGCAGGAGCCCCTTGGCACTGCAATCAAGGGTGAGAACTTAAATATTCTCATTGGCGGACTTCCTTACGACGATGACGACGTGTCTGACAAGATTAAGCTCACCGCTCTCTCGATTCTCAACGATAGCTACGGAATCACCGAGGAGGACTTCATCAGTGCCGAGCTCTCTCTTGTTCCCGCATTCAAGGCGCGCGATATAGGCTTCGACAGAGCTCTTCTCGCGGCATACGGTCACGATGACAAGGTTTGCTCCTATCCTGCACTCACTGCACTTACAGATACCGAAACTAAAAAGTCGGTTATGGTTGTGCTTGCAGACAAGGAGGAGATAGGCTCTGTAGGTCTTACGGGCATGCAGTCGGACATCCTCGTTGACGTTATAAACGAAATCTGCCGTAACCTCGGCAAGAACAGTGCTGTTGTTCGCTCCGCATCCAAATGCCTCAGTGCCGATGTAACAGCGGCTTATGACCCCAACTTTGCCGACGTATATGAGAAGAGAAACAGCGCTATCGTCTCCTGCGGCACGACTATGAGCAAGTATACCGGTGCAAGAGGAAAGTCCTCAACCAACGATGCATCCGCAGAGTTTGTTGGCTTTATCAGACGTCTGTTTGCAGAAAACGGTGTTATCTGGCAGACAGCCGAGCTCGGCAAGGTTGATGCGGGCGGCGGCGGAACTGTTGCAATGTATATTGCCAACCACAATATCGAGACCGTTGACCTCGGTGTTCCCGTGCTTTCCATGCACGCACCCTATGAGGTAGTTTCCAAGGCAGACGTTTACTCCACCTACGAGGCATTTGTTGCATTTATAAAATAGTAAATAACCTCTTTCCGCAAGCTACACTTTAAGGAGGTAGTGTGAATTATTACAATGTGATGGTCGAGCCTTTGGTTAATTCACGCGCAAATTTTCGCCATTCGGAGCCTTATTCCGAATAGCCGCCAAAGCGGTTCCGAAAATTTATTAAGCATTTGCGCTGTCGCCTTCGGGTGACAGAATGGAGGTTAATATGATTTTTGAAAAGCTATCCAGGGCAGAGGATCGATATCGTGAGATAGAGCAGATGATTACTCTGCCCGAGGTCGTATCAAACAACAAGGAATACTCCAAGCTCATGAAGGAGTATAAGTCCCTGACACCGGTTATAGAAAAATACAGAGAATACAAGGATACTCAAAAGGCTGCTTCTGAGGCTGAGGAAATGATGCGCGACAGCGCGCTTGAGCCTGAGCTGCGTGAAATGGCAGAGGAGGAATATAAGAGTGAAAAGGAGAGGCTTGACGTTCTTTTCGACGAGCTCCGTATTCTCCTCATTCCCAAGGACCCCAATGATTCGCGTAACGTTATCGTTGAGATAAGGCAGGGGGCAGGAGGCGAGGAAGCGGCACTCTTCGGTGCAGACCTGTATAGGATGTATTCTATGTATGCCGCCTCGCAGGGCTTCAAGACAGAGGTTACCGTGCTCAACGATACCGAGCTTGGTGGAATAAAGGAAATCGGCTTTATGGTAATCGGTGAGGGAGCATATTCAAAATTCAAGTTTGAGAGCGGTGTTCACAGAGTGCAGAGAATCCCTGTAACCGAGTCTAACGGCAGAATTCAGACGTCGACAGTTACCGTAGCCGTGCTTCCCGAGGCGGAGGACGTTGAGGTAGAGGTAAATCCCGCCGATATAAAAATCGAATCCTGCAAATCAAGCGGTGCGGGCGGTCAGCATATCAACAAGACCGAATCGGCGGTTCGTCTGACGCATAAGCCAACAGGTATTGTGATTGAGTGCGACCAGGAGCGCAGCCAGCTCCAGAACAAGGAAAAGGCTCTTAAAATTCTATATACCAAGCTCTATGATATGAAGCAAAGAGAGCAGGATGAGCTCATTGCCTCTACTAGAAAAAGCCAGGTAGGCAGCGGTGATCGCAGCGAGAAAATAAGGACATATAATTATCCTCAGTCAAGAGTCACCGACCACAGAATCAATAAGACTGTATTCAATCTTTCTGCATTTCTTAACGGTGATATGGATGAGATCATCATGGATTTGATTGCGCAGGATACAGCCGAAAGACTCAAAGGTGAAAACAATGGAGTCTAAATGTACTAAAGTTCTTAAAATAACGGAAAATAATACGGCAGAAATTAAATATGCCGCAGATGTATTATCGCGTGGCGGGCTGGTTGTTTTTCCTACCGAGACGGTCTACGGACTGGGTGCCGATGCGCTCAACGAGGCTGCCGTACGCAACATTTACGAGGCAAAGGGTCGCCCCTCAGATAATCCTCTAATTATCCATATTTCCTCCCCCGAAGAGGCGGAGAAATACGCCTATACTCACTCGATATACTATAAGCTTGCAGAGCGCTTTATGCCGGGGCCGCTTACAGTTGTTATGAAGGCGCGCTCGGTTGTTCCGAGTGTAACTCGCGGAGGTCTTGATACAGTTGCCGTACGTTGCCCGAAAAATGCGCTTGCAAGAGCCCTCATTGCGGCATTCGGTCGCCCCGTTGCCGCTCCTTCTGCAAATATTTCGGGCACCCCTTCTCCAACCTCCCCGTCTCACGTAATCAAGGATATGACGGGCAGAGTGGACGTTATTATCGACGGAGGAGAATGCGACTTTGGTCTTGAATCGACTATCGTGTCGATAAATGACGACGGCTCGCTCATCCTCCTTCGCCCGGGAAGGATTACGGTAGACGACCTTCTCCTTGTTGTTGATGAGGTGAGAATCGCAGATGCAGTAACAGATAAGCTGCCCGAGGGGGCTGTTGCGCTCTCGCCCGGAATGAAGTACAAGCACTATGCACCGAAGGCCGATCTTGTGCTATTAGACGCAAGTGACGAAGAATTCGTCGAATTCGTTAGGCAAAACACCGAGGGCAGGGTAGGGATAATCGCCTACACCGAGCTTATTCCTGAGCTTGACGGATGTGGCAGAGTGTTTGATTTTGGCAGTCGGGATGAGGAGGAGGAGCACGCAAGGCGTCTTTTCTCAATACTTCGCCTTACCGACGAGGAAAGCCTTGACAAAATTTATGCCCCACTCCCCAGAACCGAGGGAATAGGGCTGGCGCTTTATAACAGAATGATCCGTGCTTCGGCACATAAAATAATCAGAATGAGACGGTAAAAATAATGGCAAGGAAGAAAAAAACTGCCCAGGAAGAGACAATTGTAGCTGCTGAACCAACCGTTCAGCTTATTACAGAGACACTTGAAAAGAACTATATGCCCTATGCGATGAGTGTCATCGTATCCAGAGCAATTCCTGAGATAGACGGCTTCAAGCCCTCACACAGAAAGCTTCTTTATACTATGTATAAGATGGGACTTCTCAAGGGTCATAAAATCAAGAGTGCAAACATCGTCGGTCAGACTATGCAGCTCAACCCTCACGGCGATGCCTCGATATATGAGACGATGGTGCGACTCACAAGGGCGCACGAAGCTCTTTTGCACCCATTTATCGACTCCAAGGGCTCGTTCGGAAAGCACTATTCGCGCTCTGATCCCCCTGCAGCTTCAAGGTATACAGAGGCAAAGCTGGACGAAATATGCCAGGAGCTTTTTTCGGGCATAGATAAGAATGCGGTTGACTTCGTACCTAACTATGATAACACAACAACAGAGCCTGTTCTTCTTCCCACAACCTTCCCGAATATACTTATCTCTCCCAACCTCGGTATTGCGGTAGGTATATCGAGCTCTATCTGCTCGTTTAACCTTTCCGAGATATGCGACGGAACTATCGCGCTCCTCAAGAATCCAAATACCACAATAGATCGTCTGCTCGATATAATCAAGGCGCCCGATTTTCCCGGCGGAGCCAAGATTATATATGACCGCGACCAGATGAAGAAGATCTATGAAACGGGATACGGCAGCTTCAAGCAGAGAGCTACCTACGAATTCGATAAAAAAGAGAACACAATAAATATCACACAGATTCCTTATTCGTCGAGTGTTGATGCCATCATCAAAAAGGCAAAGGAGATGGTAAAGCTCGGCAAGCTTCGCGAGGTCTCCGACGTTAAGGACCTTACGGATATCAACGGTCTGAAGCTTGCAATTTCACTCAAAAAGGATGCCGGCGTTGAGCTTGTAATGCAGAAGCTGTATGCTGCAACGGAGCTGGAGAACAACTTCGACTGTAATTTCAACGTCCTCGTCGGAGGCACTCCGTATCAGCTGGGTGTCAAGGATATTCTCCTGGAGTGGATAAAGTTCAGGGTCGAGTGCGTACGGCGCGAGATTACCTACGACCTGCAGAAGAAGAGGGAAAAGCTCGAGCTGCTTGAGGGTCTTACCAAAATCCTTCTCAATATCGATCTTGCTATTAAGATAATTCGCAAGACCGTAAAGGAGGAGGACGTTGTTCCCAACCTCTGTAAGGGCTTCGGCTTAAACCAGAGGCAGGCAGAGTACGTAGCGGATATCAAGCTTCGTCACATCAACAGAGAATATATTCTCAACAGAGCCAAGGAAATTGACGGACTTCGTGCCGAGATTGCCGATATGGAGGAAACTCTCAGGGACGACATCAAGCTCAAGTACGTTATCATTTCATCCCTCCAGACGGTTAAGAAGACCTACGGTCAGCCTCGCCGCACCGAGCTTATCGGCAAAGAGGAGGTTGTAGCGCCTGCGAAGGATATATTCTTTGAGAATTATAACTGCAAGCTCATCCTTACAAGAGGCGGATATTTCAAGAAGCTCTCGATGCAGGCGGCGCGCGGTGCCGACGAGCATAAGCTCAAGGAGGGCGACTTTATAATCTACGAGGAGGATACGGATAACCGCGGTGATATTCTGTTCTTTACCGACAAGGGGCAGATCTACCGTGCCAAGGTTGCCGATTTCGAGCTTTGCAAGGCATCGCACATGGGCGACTATATCCCCTCCAAGCTTTCTATGGAGGACGACGAGCACGTTGTCTACTGCAAGATGGTGTATGAGCTTAATCCCAAGCATCATATGATTTATATATTTGAAAACGGTAAGGGACTGCGTGTTTCTCTCGGAGCCTATGAGGCAAAAACCAAGCGCCGTAAGATATCCGGCGCGTACTCCTCTGTATCGCCTCTGGCGGGTGCCGTCTACGAAGGGGATAAGCCTATCAAGATATTTATTCGTTCGGTAGGAGGGAAGGGCATGCTTATAAAGAGTGACCTTGTCCCCGAAAAGACAACAAGAACGGCAGCAGGTGTACAGATTATGCAGCTGCCAAAGAAGGGCGGCAAGGTTGACCTTGTTACCGATAGAATAGACGATATAGGTGACGATGCAGCAAAATGCCGCAAGCTGGCTATTCCGTCTACGGGTGTTGCGCTCAACCAAATGACCTTTAAGTTTTAATTAAAAAAAGAGGGCTCAGCCCTCTTTTTTTAATTCTTTGTATCAAAGGTATATCCAACGCCCCAAACCGTCTTAAGTGACCACTTGTCCGATACACCCTCGAGCTTTTCGCGCAGTCTTTTAACGTGCACGTCAACAGTTCTTGAGTCACCGAGGTAGTCAAAGCCCCAGACCTTGTCAAGCAGCTGATTTCTGGTAAATACTCTGTCGCAGTTGGATGCAAGGAAGTAAAGCAGCTCCAGCTCCTTGGGAGGAACGTCAACAGCCTGACCGTTTATCTTGAGCTTGTACTTCACTAGGCTGATCTCGATATTCTCGAACTTCACAACCTCGTCGTCGTTCTTTTTTGTGTGTGCATTATAGCGGCGGAGCACTGCCTTAATTCTCGCCGAGAGCTCCTTCATATCGAAGGGCTTAACGATAAAGTCGTCCGCGCCAAGCTCAAGTCCGAGCACCTTGTCAAAGACCTCTCCCTTTGCCGTTATCATAATAACGGGCTTGGAGGAAATTTCGCGGATCTCGCGGCATACCTGCCAGCCATCCTTTTTGGGCATCATTATGTCAAGCAGAACAAGATCGGGCTCATAGAGCTTGAAGCAATTGAGTCCCTCAATACCATCGTTGGCACACTTAACCTTGTAGCCCTCGTTTTCAAAATAAAGCTTGAGCATACCGCAGATATTAACGTCGTCGTCAACAATTAAAAGCTTAGTATCCATTTTTTGTCTCCTCAAATTATTAACTTTGTTAAAAAACTTAAAAACTTAACAATTCAATTATATAGCAAAAATATGTTATTGTCAAGAATAAATTATTAACAATTTATGTTTTTTTGTTATAAAACATTTAACAGAAAAGGAAGAAGTAGAACAAAAAACTTGATTTATTTGTCTTTATATGCTATAATGTATAAGAATACGAATAGAAGGTGACGTATTTTGAATATTTTACACATGAAATATGCTGTCGAGGTTTCAAAGCTCGGCTCACTAAACAAGGCGGCAGAGGTGTTGCTCATTGCACAACCTAACATAAGTCGCTCAATAAAAGAGCTGGAGGCAGATCTCGGCATCAGAATTTTTAAGCGCTCGGCAAAGGGAATGGTTTTGACTCCCGAGGGTGAGGAATTCATAGGATATGCAAAAAGCATATTGAAGCAGATTGACGACGTTGAACAGCTGTATAAGCACGGCGCACCGAAGAAGCAGAAGTTTTCTATAAGCGTGCCGCGCGCATGCTATATATCGGACGCCTTTGCCTCCTTTTCAAAGAGTATCTCGGCTGAGCCCGCGGAGCTTTTCTACAAGGAAACCAACTCCCAAAGGACAATCAGCAACGTTCTTGAGAAGGATTACAAGCTCGGAATAATCCGATACGCAGAGAGCTATGACAGATTCTTCAAGTCTATGCTGGAGGAAAAGGGGCTGTCTTATGAGATGATAGCAGAGTTCTCATACGTCCTGATTATGAGTGAGAATAACCCTCTTGCAAAAAAGGATATAGTGACATTTGAGGACCTGCCTCCTTATATTGAAATAGCGCATGCCGACCCATACGTTCCGTCTCTGCCCTTATCAAAGGTTGTTAAGGACGAGCTGCCGGATAATATTGACCGCAGGATTTTTATATTCGAGCGTGCGAGTCAGTTCGATCTTCTCTCTGAAAATTCGCAGACATTTATGTGGGTTTCACCTGCATCGCAGAAGATTTTGGACAGATACGGTCTTGTACAGAAGAAATGCGTAGATAACAAACGTGTTTATAAGGACGTACTTATATATAAGGAAGGGTACAAGCTTACAAAGCTGGATAAGGCGTTTATCACAGAGCTATGTGAGTCGAAGCGTAAGTATCTCCAATAATCTTTAAAAATAATGCTCTCTGACAGAGAGGCTAATGCAATGATTTTGCCTGACAACCTCCTTTTTAAAGAATACAAGTTAATACTGACTAAAAAGCAGTTTCGCTAATACGGTGAGACTGCTTATTTTTATTGATATGCGGTATATCGATTGCCAATATATCGATATGAATAATACTGATATAACAATTTAATAATTCCCAAAGGGTTAAAAGTGTGATAAAATTTTAACGAACTATATGGGAGGTGTGAAAATTGAAGTTAAACAGTGTTCCGAGGGCAACACTCGGAAGGCTTCCGCTTTATTTAAGCTACCTGAAGAGTCTATCGGAAACAAGTGCAACGGTTTCCGCCACCTCGATAGCAAGGGGGCTTTCTCTCGGTGACGTACAGGTGCGCAAGGACCTTGCCATTGTCAGCGGAGCAGGGAAGCCCAGAGTCGGCTATATAACAGCAAAGCTGATAAATGACATTGAACGTCACCTTGGATACAAAAATATTACCGAGGCAATTCTCGTCGGTGCAGGAAAGCTTGGACGGGCACTCCTTGACTATAACGGCTTCGAGGAGTTTGGAATAAGTATTATTGCAGGATTTGACTGTAATGAACGAACAGTTCGTATAGGCAACGGCACAACGGCAATTCTTCCCATCAAGGAGCTCGACCGTATCTGCTCGGAGAATGACATCAAGCTCGGTATAATTACTGTTGGGCAGGGGTCTGCTCAAGAGGTATGTGACAAGATGGTGGAATGCGGCATTAAGGCGATATGGAATTTTGCACCGTGTCAATTGATTGTGCCCAAAGAAATCGTGCTCAAGCAGGAGAATCTTGCACTTTCCTTAGCATATCTGAAAAATTCAATTAGTTAATTATTTTAGGAGGACATAAAAAATGGAACTCAAAACTTATCCGATCGTTGACAGTGTCGAAACACTTCACGAGGCAATCAAGCGTGTCAGAGCGGCACAGAAGATTTATGCTACCTACACCCAGGAGCAGGTTGACAAAATCTTCCTTGCAGCTGCGTCTGCGGCAGACAAGGCGAGAATTTCTCTCGCAAAGCTCGCGGTCGAGGAGACCGGAATGGGCATTGTAGAGGACAAGGTAATCAAGAATCACTATGCAGCAGAGTATATCTACAATGCTTACAAGGACACAAAGACCTGCGGTGTAATCGAGGAGGACAGTGCGTACGGTATCCAGAAGATCGCTGAGCCTATCGGTGTTGTTGCGGCAGTTATTCCGACAACCAACCCCACCTCCACCGCTATATTCAAGTGCCTTCTTGCGCTCAAAACCCGTAATGCAATTATAATCAGCCCCCACCCCAGAGCAAAGGGCGCTACCATCGCAGCAGCAAAGCTCGTTCTTGAGGCGGCAGTTGCGGCAGGCGCACCCGAGGGTCTTATCGACTGGATAGACGTTCCCTCTCTCGAGATGACTAACACCGTAATGAAGGAGTCCGACATAATCCTTGCTACGGGTGGTCCCGGAATGGTTAAGGCTGCATACTCCAGCGGCAAGCCCGCGCTTGGTGTTGGTGCAGGTAACACCCCCGCAATCATCGACGAAACCGCAGACATCCTTCTTGCGGTAAACTCCATCATACATTCCAAGACCTTCGATAACGGAATGATTTGTGCGTCCGAGCAGTCTGTAATTGCACTTGATTCGGTATATGACGCAGTTAAGGCTGAGTTCGCTGCAAGAGGATGCTACTTCCTTAACCCTGCAGAGACCGAAAAGGTAAGAAAGACTATAATCATCAATGGCGCTCTTAATGCAAAGATCGTTGGTCAGAAGGCTGCGAGAATCGCAGAGCTTGCAGGCGTAACGGTTCCTGCAGGTACCAAGATCCTTATCGGTGAGGTTGAGAGCGTTGAGCTCTCCGAGGAGTTTGCGCACGAGAAGCTCTCTCCCGTCCTTGCTATGTACAGAGCAAAGACCTTTGAGGACGCACTTGACAAGGCTGACAAGCTTGTTGAGGACGGTGGCTTCGGTCACACCTCCTCCCTTTACATCAACGAGATAACCGAGAAGGAAAAGCTCGCAGCATACGCAGCAAGAATGAGAACCTGCCGCATACTTGTTAACACCCCCTCAGCCCACGGAGGTATCGGAGATCTTTACAACTTTAGACTTGCTCCCTCGCTCACCCTTGGCTGTGGCTCGTGGGGAGGTAACAGCGTATCCGAAAACGTTGGTGTGAAACACCTTCTTAACATCAAAACCGTAGCTGCAAGGAGAGAAAATATGCTTTGGTTCAGAACACCTGAAAAGGTTTATATCAAAAAGGGCTGCCTGCCCGTAGCTCTCGATGAGCTCAAGACGGTAAGAGGCGCGAAGAGAGCCTTTATCGTTACCGATACGTTCCTTTACCAGAATGGATATACCAAGCCCATTACCGATAAGCTCGACCAGATGGGAATACAGCACACCACCTTCTTTAACGTTCAGCCCGATCCCACCCTTGCAAATGCTACCGAGGGCGCAGCACAGATGAGAGCCTTCCAGCCCGATACCATTATCGCTCTTGGCGGCGGCTCTGCTATGGACGCAGGCAAGATTATGTGGGTGCTTTACGAGCATCCCGAGGCAGACTTTATGGATATGGCTATGAGATTCATCGATATCCGTAAGAGAATTTATACCTTCCCGAAGATGGGAGAAAAGGCGTATTTCATAGCAATCCCTACCTCAGCAGGTACGGGCTCCGAGGTTACTCCCTTCGCAGTTATCACCGACGAAAAGACAGGTGTCAAGTATCCTCTTGCTGACTATGAGCTTCTTCCCAATATGGCAATTATTGATACTGACTTCCATATGTCTGCTCCTCGCGGACTTACAGCAGCATCGGGCATTGATGCTGTAACTCACGCAGTTGAGGCATATGCGGCTATGCTTGCCACCGACTATACCGACGGACTTGCTCTCCGTGCTCTCAAGGTAATCTTTGAGTACCTTCCCAGAGCCTATGACAACGGACAGACCGACGTCGAGGCACGTGAGAAGATGGCTAATGCCGCAACTATGGCTGGTATGGCGTTTGCCAACGCATTCCTCGGTGTATGTCACTCCATGGCACATAAGCTCGGCGCTTTCCATCACCTTCCTCACGGTGTTGCAAACGCACTTATGATCGAGGAGGTTATCAGATTCAATGCTGCAGAGGCTCCCGCAAAGATGGGTACCTTCTCGCAGTATGACCATCCCCATACTCTTGCAAGATATGCAGAGATTGCCGATTATCTCGGACTTGGCGGCAAGAACAACAGCGAAAAGCTCGAGAATCTTATCGCGGCTATCAACAAGCTGAAGGCTCGCGTAGGTATCAAGGAAACCATCAAGGATTACGGTATTGATGAAGAGGATTTCCTTCTTCGCCTTGACGATATGGTAGAGCAGGCGTTTGACGATCAGTGCACAGGTGCCAACCCCCGTTATCCTCTTATGTCCGAGATCAAGCAGATGTATCTCAACGCATATTACGGCAAGCACTTCGTAGAGGAGAAGATGCCTCTTACCGACCTCGACGTACACACACCCGATCCTATAAAAACTCCCTATCGCAGGGGCAAAAAGGCGTAAGCAAAAGGAGGCATGAAAAATGAAACTTGACAGAGTAATTGCAGTAAGAAACAACAAGACCGTATATCGTGACGGTGATAGATGCATAAAGGTATTTAATGCGGAATATTCCAAGGCAGACGTGCTTAACGAAGCACTTAACCAGGCAAGGATCGAGGAGACTGGACTTAACATTCCCAAGATTCTCGAGGTTACCATGATTGACGGCAAGTGGGCAATAATCTCCGAGTTTATAAAGGGAAAGACGCTCGCTCAGCTTATAGAGGAGAATCCCGAAGAAAAGGAGAAGTATATAGAGCTTCTCGTTGATTTGCAGATGCTCACACATAGCAAGACCTGCCCTCTTCTTAACAAGCTCAAGGATAAGATGAGCCGCAAGATTGCCATGACCGAGCTTGATGCAACCACTCGCTATGACCTTCATACTCGCCTTGAGGGGATGCCTAAGCACAATAAGGTATGCCACGGAGACTTCAACCCCTCCAACATAATAATCACCGAGGATGGCATGCCCTATATTATTGACTGGGCGCACGCAACTCAGGGAAATGCATCGGCAGACGTTGCTCGCACCTACCTCCTCTTCTGGCTTAACGGAGATATCGCCGGAGCAGAGCTCTATCTGGACACCTTCTGTAAGAAGAGCGACACAGCAAAGCAGTATGTCCAGAAGTGGATGCCCATTGTAGCCGCATCTCAGTCTGTAAAGGGCAATGAGAAGGAGCGCGAGTTCCTTATGAGCTGGGTCGGCGTTGTTGACTATCAATAAGCTATTTCTAAAATAACAGATACAGAGCATCGCCTCTGTATCTGTACCAAAATAAAATAAAGTGAGGTAAATAGTTATGCTTAAAATCACAGTATGTATAGGAAGCTCCTGCCATATCAAGGGATCAAGACAGGTAGTAGAGCAGCTTCAGTATCTTATAGCCGAGAACAACCTCGGTGACAAGGTTGAGCTCGGCGGCACCTTCTGTATGGGTAAGTGCCAGCTCGGAGTTTGCGTTACCGTAAACGATACCTTCCATTCGGTTACTCCCGAGAACGTTGGCGACTTCTTTGCCAAGGAAGTTCTCGCAAAGGTATAAAATATGCTGTTCGTTCAGGTATGCGTTGGCTCGTCCTGCCACCTGAAGGGCTCGCAGGATATAGTTGAGCTGCTGCAGAAGGCAGTCGAGGAGTATCATATTGATGACGACGTTGTTCTCTCCGGCAGCTTCTGCATAGGGAAGTGCAATCGCATAGGTGTTACCGTTCAGATAAACGATGACGTCCATGTCGGAGTAACCAGGGATAACTTCAGGGAGTTTTTCAAGAAAAATATCCTTGACGAAATCAAGAACGAAGGGAAGTGAACCCATGGCAAATTGCCTTACACTTAAAAAGTCAAATTGTAAGAACTGCTATAAATGCATTCGTCACTGTCCTGTAAAGGCTATCCGATTCTCGGGCAACCAGGCGCATATAATTGGTAATGAATGCATACTTTGCGGTCACTGCTTCGTTGTTTGTCCGCAGAATGCCAAGGAAATAGTTGACGGCACCGAAAAGGCAAGAGTTCTTTTACATAGCGGAGATCCGGTAATTGTCAGCCTTGCTCCGTCCTTCGTTGCAAATTACGACGGAGTTGGCATAGAATCTATGCGCCGAGCACTAAAGCAGCTCGGCTTTTACGACGTTGAGGAGACTGCAATCGGAGCAACGATAGTAAAGAAGGAATATGAAAGAATGCTGCGTGAGGAGGAAAGAGATATAATTATAACCTCCTGCTGTCATTCCATCAACCTGCTTATACAAAAATATTTCCCCACAACGCTTGAATATCTCGCTGACGTTATGTCACCTATGCAGGCTCATTGTCTTGATATCAAGAAAAGAATTCCGAACGCAAAGACCGTGTTCATAGGTCCTTGCGTTGCAAAGAAGGATGAGGCGGAATACTATGAGGGAATAGTTGATGCCGTTCTCACCTTCGAGGAGCTTTCCGAATGGCTGAAGAGTGAAAGAATCACTCTGGAAAAGGAGCTCGACACAACAGCACAGAGTCGCGCACGCTTCTTCCCGACCACGGGCGGCATTCTGAAAACCATGACCGAAAGATTGTCCGACTATACCTATATAGCTCTCGACGGTGTCGAAAACTGTATGTCTGCGCTGAAGGATATTGAGGAGGGCAGAATACATAAGTGCTTCATCGAAATGTCTGCCTGCGTTGGCAGCTGCATTGGCGGTCCCGTTATGGAAAAGTATCACCGTTCTTCTCCCATTAAGGATTATATTTCTGTATCCGATTACGCAGGAGAGCAGGATTTTGACGTTCAGCAGCCTTCTGCCGCAAGCTTGAAAAAGCATTTTTCAATGATTGAGCACAAGCTCGCCACCCCGTCCGAAAACGAGATAATGACTGTGCTTCGCCAGATGGGCAAGTTTAAACCGTCAGATGAGCTTAACTGTGGCTCCTGCGGATATAACTCCTGCCGAGAGAAGGCTATTGCAATAATTCAGGGCAAGGCTGAAAGCTCAATGTGTCTGCCGTTTCTGAAGGATAAGGCAGAGAGCTTTTCTGATACGATAGTAAAGAATACGCCCAACGGACTTATTGCCCTCAATGAGAATCTTGAGGTTCAGCAAATAAATGCTGCAGCACGTAAGATTATGAATATAAGATCCGAAAGCGACGTTCTTGGAGAGCCCGTGGTGCGCATTCTTGATCCAACCGTATATATGCAGGTAAAAAGCACAGGTAGAACCGTGCGTGATCAGCGTACATATCTTGCCGAATACAAAAAGTATATCAAGCAGACGGTAGTATACGACAGCGAGTCGCGTATGCTTATAGGCATTATGCGTGATATCACCGATGAAGAGGCAGAAAGAGAAAAAAAGGCAAGGATAAATAAGCAGACAGTAGAGGTAGCGGACAGCGTTGTAGAGAAGCAGATGAGAATAGTCCAGGAGATAGCATCACTGCTCGGTGAAACGGCTGCCGAAACGAAGATCGCTCTCACAAAGCTGAAGGAGTCTATCGACGATGAATGATTTGTGTGCGGATATAGGCTACAAGAGTATTAACCACGTCGGCGAGGAGCTTTGCGGCGACCACGTAGATATTGTCGAGGGTGGCTTAAATTCCACCGTCATCGTGCTTGCAGACGGGCTTGGCAGCGGAGTAAAGGCTAGTATTCTTTCGACCCTTACGGCTAAAATTATTTCAACTATGATGGCTGCGGGACTTGCTCTCGAGGAGTGTGTTTCCACTATTGCGGCAACGCTACCCGTATGCTCGCTTCGCGGTGTTGCATATTCCACCTTTACAATAATTCTGCTTCAAAACAATGAAATTGCCGAGATAATACAGTATGACAATCCTCACGTTATCCTCATAAGGGGCTATGAGCTGTATGACTATCCTAAGACCGAAATGAACATCGGAGGCAAAAAAATATACAAGACCACAATAAAGCTCGAGGAGGACGACGTATTCATCGCTATGAGCGACGGTTGCCCTCATGCCGGAATGGGAGGTAAGTATAACTTCGGTTGGAAGAGAGAGGATATTGCCGAATATATGAAGGCGCTCGTTGCCGGAGGATATACTGCGAAGAACCTTTCTACTATGCTGGTTGATGAATGCGACAAGCTATACGGTCATAAGCCGGGTGACGATACGACCGCATGCGTTGTTAAGATAAGAAAAAGAGAGCCGATGAATATTCTCTTCGGTCCTCCCTCAAATCGAGATGACGCAAACCGCATGATGTCCCTCTTTTTCTCGAAGGAGGGCAAGCATATTATATGCGGTGGAACAACATCCTCAATAGCGGCAAAATACCTCGGAAAGCAAATAAGGACGAGCCTTAGCTTTGAGAGGAGCGACGTTCCTCCCATTGCGTATATAGACGGTATTGACCTTGTTACCGAGGGTGTAATCACTATGAACAAGGTAATCCAATATGCAAAGGACTACCTCGGTGAGAACGAGCTGTATGAGGAATGGAACTTCAAAAAGGACGGAGCCTCACTGATAAGCCGACTGCTGTTCGAGGAGGCAACAGATATAAACTTCTATGTGGGTAGAGCGGTGAACCCCGCCCACCAGAATCCCGACCTTCCCATTAATTTCAATATAAAAATGAACTTGGTCGAGGAGCTGTCCGCTTGCCTCAAGAAGATGGGCAAGCGAATCAAGGTCAGCTACTTTTGATTAAGGAGGTTAAAATGCGTAAATTTGATACAAAGGTACAGCACTTAAAATATAAGGTTTTAAGGGAGGTTGCCCGCCTTGCATGGGCAGATAAGCTTCTCGAAAATCTGCTCGATATCCCCAAGACGCTGGTTCCCGGCAAGGAAGCAACAATGAGATGCTGTGTTTACAAGGAGCGTGCGATTCTTTCCGAGAGAGTAAAGATTGCTATGGGAGGCGACCCCAACAATCATAACGTAATCGAGGTTATTGAGATCGCCTGCGACGAATGTCCTGTCGGCGGATATGAGGTTACCAACGCGTGCAGAGGTTGCCTTGCAAACCGCTGTGAGGACGTGTGCAAGTTCGGTGCAATCAGCTTCGACCAAAATCACGTAGCCCACATTGACAAAACGAAATGTAAGGAATGCGGTGCATGTGCAAAGGTTTGCCCCTTCACTGCAATAGTCAGCCGCAAGCGCCCCTGCCAGAACGCCTGCAAGGTAAAGGCTATAACCATGAATGCGGATAAGTCTGCAAAGATAGATAATTCCAAATGCATTCAGTGCGGTGCTTGTGTATATACCTGCCCGTTCGGTGCCATTGTAGACAAGTCGTATATGGTGAACACAATCGATATACTCAAGAAGAGCGAGCGCGCGGGAAAGGGAGGTAACTATAAGGTATTTGCTGTTGTAGCACCGTCTATCTCCAGCCAGTTCTCATATGCCAAGCTCGGTCAGGTGATTACAGGACTGAAGCAGCTCGGCTTCCACGACGTTATTGAGGCGGCACTCGGTGCCGATATGGTGGCGATGGCTGAGGCTCGTGAGCTTTCTGAGAAGGGCTTGCTTACCAGCTCCTGCTGTCCTGCCTTCGTTCAGTACATAAAGTCTAATTTCCCGAGCCTTGTGGAGCATATTTCGCATAATATGTCTCCTATGGCAGTTCTTGCAAAATATATAAAGGAAATAACCCCCAATGCCAAGGTTGTCTTTATCGGTCCGTGCACCGCCAAGAAAGCTGAGGCACAGCTCGAGGAGGTTAAGCCCTACGTTGATGCGGTCCTCACCTTTGAAGAGCTTCAGGCACTCTTTGACAGCCGTGATCTTGACCTTTCCACACTTGATGAGGGAGTGCTTGACAATGCATCCTACTTCGGGCGAATTTTCGCACGTAGCGGAGGTCTTACCGATGCTGCGGCAGAGGCTATGAAGGAGCAGGGCATTGACTTCGAAATCAAGCCCGTTGTCTGTGACGGAATTGAGGCATGCCGAGTTGCACTTCTCAAGCTGAGCAAGGGACTCCTTGACGGCAACTTTGTCGAGGGTATGGCATGCATAGGAGGCTGTATCGGCGGCGCAGGATGTCTCACTCACGGAGAGAAGAGCAAAGCTGAGGTTGACAAGTACGGCAAAGAGGCGTATGAGAAAACCATAAGCGATGCAATATCGATACTGAAATAAGTAAAAAGCGGTGAGTGAATGCCCACCGCTTTTATATGTTTATTTTTAGCTTTTATCTATTGAAAAAGAAAAGCAAATGTGATATACTAATTGAAGTATACGTAATTTTTTTCGATTAAAAGGAGACTAATATATGAAGCTTGGTATCGTAGGACTTCCCAACGTTGG
Organism: Clostridia bacterium; assembly: GCA_017403155.1. GTDB lineage: Bacteria > Bacillota > Clostridia > Oscillospirales > CAG-272 > UBA1740. The sequence goes on from JAFQOP010000014.1 coordinate 156,919, forward strand.
AAAGAGCACGCTCTTTAATGCTATAACAAACGCAGGCGCCGAGTCAGCAAACTATCCCTTCTGCACGATTGACCCGAACGTAGGAGTAGTAGCAGTACCCGACAAGAGGCTTGACAAGCTTGCCGAGATGTACAACCCCGAGAAATACACCCCCGCTGTTATCGAATTTGTTGATATTGCAGGACTTGTTCGCGGTGCGTCAAAGGGAGAGGGGCTTGGTAATAAATTCCTTGCCAACATCAGAGAGGTTGATGCTATCGTACACGTTGTCCGTTGCTTTGTAAACGATGATATTATCCACGTTGAGGGCTCTATTGATCCTCTTCGTGACGTTGAAACAATAGATATTGAGCTTATTCTCTCCGACCTTGAGATAGTTGAGCGCGCCATAGAGAGAACCACCAAGGCTGCAAAGAGCGACAAAAAGCTCCTTGAGAAGCTTGAGGTGCTCGAGAAGGTGAAGAAGTGGCTCGAGGAGGGTAAGTGCGCCAGAGGTCTCGCTCTTGATGATGAGGAGCGCGCTCTTATCGAGGAATCCAGGCTCCTAACCCTGAAGCCTATTATCTACGTTGCCAACATAACCGAGGACGAGGTCGCAGGCGATTACGAAAACAATGAGGGATACAAGAAGCTTGCCGAGCACGCAAAGAGCGAGGGAAGCGAAATTATCGCTGTCAGCGCACAGATAGAGGCAGAGCTCGCCGAGCTTGAGGGCGAGGAGAAAATGAGCTTCCTTGCAGACCTGGGTATCGAGGAGAGCGGACTTGATAAGCTCATCAAGTCGGGATACTCCTTGCTCGGTCTCATCAGCTTCTTAACAGCAGGTCCCAAGGAGGTCCGCGCCTGGACAATAAAGAAGGGCACGAAGGCGCCCGGTGCGGCAGGCAAGATACACACCGACTTCGAGAGGGGCTTCATTCGTGCCGAGGTTGTTTCCTTTGACGATCTTGTTCGTGAGGGAGACCGCACAAAGGTAAAGGAAAAGGGGCTGCTTCGCAGCGAGGGCAAGGAATACGTGATGAAGGACGGAGATATCGTCGAATTTCTCTTCAACGTTTAATTTCATACGCCTGCGGATAATAAACAATCTCCGTATTTTTATAATACTCAAGTATATCCTGCGGTATAGCAAAATTCGTGCTTCCCAGAATAATCCTTTTGATTTCGGGGTAGATGTGGACTAGCTTCTCACCGTAATAACGTGCGCCGTGGCGCCCAAGTATCAGGGTTTTGCAGCCCTCGAGCAATGGGAGTGCCACGGCTCTTGTTTTGTCATCCAGCATACCGGAGGATAGATACGTTATTGCATCATCCTCGCTGATAAGACAAAATGCAACCTTGCCGTCAGCTAGATCTCTGTAAGCAGGATACATCATAACCTCGCCAAGCTCAAAGAAATCACCTATATCATAGAATACAAGATGCGTTGTGCTGTATTCAAACGAGTCAATAAGCTCCCTTGCAAGAGCCCGCTCTCGCTCTACCTTAGGTAAGGGAAGATATATACTGTCAACGTATATATTTGAGCAAAGCTTGCTTGCCGAGGTGGATATTGATGGGGAATAGCCCGTATATATAAGGTTGTCAAGCTCACGTAGCTTCAATGACTTTACACTGTCAATAAGGTCGTAGGTTGACGTGCTTGTGGCGGAGCTTATATCAATTACAGTGCTCTCGTTATCCGTGGATATGTAGATAAGCTCGTTTGTTCCGTTGCACTCATAGTATATTTTCTCATCCCCTTTTGTATATGCATTAAGTCCAAAGGGAATTGCGTTGATCAATACAAAACATGATAAAAGAACTAACAAATAGTTTCGCTTTCGCTTTATTTTTACAAACAAAAACAGCACAGCAAGAAGTGTTAGTGCGACGGCAACAACAGTTACAATAGTATAATCTGCCGCAACATAAATTCCGTTTATCGAAGAAAACAACGATACAAGTCGAATTATCATCTCTCCGACAGCCTCAACCAGCTTGCCAAGCCCGGCAGCACCTCCAAGGAGTATCGCAACAATACCAAGATACATGTACCCCTCGGTCAGAAGAGTTACTATCGGGGAGAAAACGATTGCAACGACTGATATCGAGCCGAAGCTGAGATTCGATATCAGGACGGTTGCTGTTATTGCGAATACAGATATAATTATCGGGCTTAAAAGCCGATAAATTCTTGCTAACAATCGGTTAGAGCTATCATTTCTTTTCTCCGACATTTCGACGTAGACAAGCAAACCGAATGTTGAAAGAGCTGAAAGCCATAAGGAAATATCGTAAATAGAATAGGGCGCTGCAAGGCAAATCAGGCTCACCGAGATAAACAATGACGTAACAGAGTCTGACTTGCTCGCCAACAGAAACAATATATCGGATATTATAAGCATAATCGAGGCGCGAACGACCGATACAGGAAAACCCGTGAGCGCAGTATATGCAATGCATAGAATTATCTCGGCAATCTTGCGTGCCTTTTTCCTGACACGGAGAGCGAGAAGGAGTCGGTTGACTCCGTACATAAGTATAACGAGATGCATTCCGCTGATTGCGAGAGTGTGGGTTGCACCTAGCCTTGTAAAAGCATGCCGTGTTAATCCGGAAAGGTGGTCTCTCTCACCGAGTAACAGCGCAACTAGAAGCCCGCCGCCGACCTCTCCCGTGATAGACGTAATATATGAGGCTACGCTGTCTCGTCTCTCGGATATCCAGCGCTCAAGGCCTCCGACGGAATTTCCTGAAACAGTGCAGGAGCTAAGGTCAACTATCTCTGCGGAGAATCCGCGAGCGCGATAATAGCCTCTGGAATCAAAATCGGAGCTATTCTCTATATCGGCAATTCTTCCGACAAGAGTTATTGCGGAATATTCCTTAATATCCTGCGTAAGGTCCTTTTCAATATATGCAATAACCTTTCTCTTTGTTTTTTCTCCGTTGATAGAATGAGTCAACAGCTCGGTGCTGTATCCGTATGAGCGCTCGTTAACGCTGGTTACGGTAGCAATTATCTCGCACTCCTCCGTATCCTCATACCTTGTATACAGATTGAAATATAAATTAAAATAAAGCGTGGAGATAAGAAACGAAATCAAAAGTGCCGTCGAGAGTGCAATCACCGTTGCTCTTTTTATATATAGCTTAATAGGGGAGAATATAAGAACAAGTGCCACTGTCGCAAAAATCGAAACGAGTATAACAGATAGCACCAGTGGAATACCCGAAAAAATGACAAAGCCGCTAAGAAAGATACAAAGTATCAAACTTAGCGGTCTTTTGTCGAAAACGTTCATGATAGACTCCGAGTGAACTTATTTTGATTAATCCTTGTAAAGATACTCGCAGCCCTTGGGAATTATAAAATTAGCACCGTTCGGAACAGCGGTGAATTCGATGTTTTTCGCGCCCTTGATCTCGCCGTCGATACATACGGCAATCGGCTCGTCGAATTCCATCTTAAAATGAGATATTGATTTATAGCTTATAAGCTTTTGTGCGCGCTTGTTTTTTAGATGCGTACCCTTTTTGTATGAGCCGACAAGCGTCAAAAATTTAAACAGAGAAACCTTGTCGATTGCGCAGAGATCAAACCTTCCGTCGGAAAGGTGTGCCTCTGGGGTGGCACAGAAGCCGCCGCCACAGAATTTTCCGTTTCCGATAGCGGTCAGTGTAAATATCTTCTCTACAATCTCACCGTCATCAAAGATAAGCTTCATCTTCGTACCTATCTTCTTGAATGCCATAACTATTATGCCAGCAATATATGAGAAGCGCGCAGGGACAAACCAATGCTTCTTGAGTCTGTCCGCTTCCTTTACAACACCGCAGTCAAATCCGATGTTGACCATATTCACCGAATAATAATCGTTGCATCTGATAAGGTCGATGGGCATAGAAGTGCCGTCAATCTGCGCATCAATATCCTCAAAGAGCTTTTTGTTAGAGAAGTTTCTGACAAAATCGTTGCCGGAGCCGCTCGGTATAACACCAAACTCGACGTTATCGTTGCAGGGGGCTCCGTTAATGATCTCATTGATAGTGCCATCACCGCCAATGCAGATAAAGCGCTGCTTCTCCTGGGAAATACGAACCATTGAAGCAACGTATTCGGGAGCATCGCCGGGCTGTGTTGTGTAGTATATGTGATAGCTCAGGCTGCGCTTCTGGCAAGCCTTTTTTATAAGATCCTCAAGATTGTGATACTTGCGCTTTCGACCCGACTTGGGATTTAGAATGAAATGATATATCATAATTCCTCCGAGGGGAATACGTCTTTTGACAAACTGGTCACTGTCCTTATATTTAAAATGACAATAACTGTTATAATTATAACAAATTTCGACAGCTTTGTCAAGATGCTCTTATTTTACGCGCAAAATTAAAGCAAAGAACTATTTTTTTGCAGCTGCACGTATGAAGTCATAGTATGCCTTCGCCGCTTGCTCTGTCTTGTTGGTGCCAAATGTGTAGTATCTTTTGCCGACAAGGTCCTTGGGCAGATAGTCCTGGAGCACGAAGTGATTCTCGTATTCATGAGGGTATTTATAGCCCTTGAAGAGGGGAGAGCGCAGATGCTCGGGAATTTCAAGTCCCTTGCCTTGATTTATATCCTCGCATGCCGCGTGATATGCCATATATGCGGAGTTAGACTTAGGTGCGGTTGCAAGCATACATACTGCATTAGCAAGCGGAATGCAAGCCTCGGGCATACCGAGCTGCTTCGCACTCTCTGTGCAGGAATATGTTATACTTGCTGCCAGTGGATAAGCAAGTCCGATATCCTCGCTGGCAATGACGAGAAGACGTCTGCATGCAGATAAAAGGTCGCCGCCTGCAAGTATCTTTGCAAGATAGAATATCGCTGCATCGGGGTCTGAGCCGCGGATTGACTTCTGCAAGCAGGAGAGAAGGTCGTAGTGGACGTCTCCATCTCTGTCATAGTGTCCGACAACGTCGGGAATAAGGCTCTTAACACTCTCTATGTCAAACTCTTTGCCACAGATATAAAAAGCATTCTCCAGAATACCGATGCTCATTCTGACATCTCCGCCCGCCGCGCCTGCAATTGCGAGGAGCACCCTTTCGTCTGCCGTTTTATTATCCGAAAAATCATTGTTAAGTATTTCAAGTGCACGAACAAGAGTAGGAACACAGTCCTTTGGCGTCACCGACTTAAATTCAAAGACAGAGGATCGGGAGAGCAGGGCATTGTAAACACAGTAATACGGATTCTCCGTTGTGGAGGCTATCAGTGTGATTTTGCCGTTCTCCATAAATTCAAGAAGCGACTGCTGCTGCTTCTTGTTGAAATACTGTATCTCGTCAAGATATAAGAGAGTTCCGTTCTCCGAAAGCAGACTTTCGCTTCCCGCAATTACCTCCTTGACATCTGCCAGCGAGGCGGTCGTTGCATTCAGCTTGTATAGCTGCATTCCGGACATTTTTGCAATTATATTGGCTATTGTTGTTTTTCCTGTACCGGGAGGGCCAAAGAAAACCATATTAGGTATTCTTCCGTTCTCGGTCAGCTTTCTTAAAATTCCGTTTTTTGATACAAGATGCGTCTGACCGGCAATTTCATCAAAGGTTGTTGGACGCATTCTGTCTGCGAGTGGCTTTAGTGTCATTGTTGCTCCTGGTTACGATATAGTAGAGTTATCGTGTAAAATGTATTTGTTGAGCTCCTCTCGAAGTCCGAGATGCTCGGAGTGGGAGAGGTTGGGGTCTTTTTGTACTATTTCTTTTGCAGCTGAAAAGGCTGTGTTGAATAGCTCACTGTCGTTACACAGCGAGGCTAGCTTAAAACTAAATCCACCGCTCTGGCGAAGTCCGTCATTGTCGGAGGAAGCGAAGAAGTCGCCGGGGCCGCGAAGTAAGAGATCCTTCTCCGCAATTTCAAAGCCGTCGTATGTTGTTCGCATAACCTCAAGTCTGGATGCGGAAGCCTCTGCGCCGCCGCCTGATACAAGAACGCAGTAGGATTTTTTGCTTCCTCTGCCGACTCTTCCGCGCAGCTGATGCAGCTGAGACAGACCGAAGCGTTCAGCGTTTTCAATAATCATAAGTGTAGCATTCGGCACGTTGACGCCGACCTCTACGACGGTTGTGGATACAAGCACCGAAATTTCCCCTCTCGAAAAGGCTGCCATAACTGCATCCTTTTCCTTCGCCTTCATTCTTCCGTGCAAGCATGCAACCTCAATATTACCTAACTTCTGCCGTAGATTTTCTGCATGCTCTACTGCATTTTTAAGATTTAGATCCGTTGCTTTTGTCCGGGAGAGCTCTGTCAGCGAGACGGGCTCAAATGCTGTATCAAGCTCATCGTCCCGTCGTTCTATAGACGGGCAAACAACGTAGCATTGACCGCCGAGGGCAACCTGCTTCTTTATAAAATCGCAAAGTCTGTCCCGATAGCTCTCATCTACGACGAAGGTATCCACCCTCTGCCTTCCGCTCGGCATCTCCGTTATTCTTGATACGTCAAGATCTCCGTACATTGTAAGCGCAAGTGTTCTTGGAATAGGGGTTGCGCTCATTACCAGCATGTGAGCCCTCTTTGCCTTATCCTTGAGCACTGCTCTTTGGTTAACGCCGAAGCGGTGCTGCTCGTCTGTTATGATAAGCCCGAGATTTGCAAAGCTGATTTTGTCCGAGAGCAGTGCATGCGTGCCTATAACAATGTCGCACACACCGCTTTCTATATCGGCATATATTCTCTTTTTCTCCTTTGCCGTCGTAGAGCCCAGAAGCAGCTCGGTTTTTATTCCTAGCCTTTCATAAATCGCAGAGAGCTCCTTGTAATGTTGCCTTGCCAGAATTTCGGTAGGCGCCATAAGAGCCGCTTGATATTTTGATGATGCACAGATATACATAGCAATCGTCGCACATACCGTTTTACCCGAGCCGACGTCGCCGACAATTATTCTTGCCATAGGCTTTATTCCGCCCTCATCACCGAGGACGGTGTCACGGTATACGTCGTTGACCGCATTTTTTTGTCCGCGTGTTAGCTCATAGGGGATAATATTCAGAAGAGGAGCAAGATCGCATGGGTTGAATTTTACTCCCTCTGTCCTCTTTTTATATTGTGATGCCATCGAGATGCCAAGACCGAAGCAAAGCATTTCGTCAAACGCAAGGCGTCTCATAGCTCTGGCCAGAGCCTCGGCATCGGCAGGAAAATGTATGTTCTTCAGAGCATAGTTGAGGTTAGCTAATCCGTTTCTAAGCCTTATCTCCTCGGGGAGGTAGTCGACGGAGGAGGGCAAATATGCATCAAGCGCTGCCCTGGTAGTCTTTTCGACGAATTTTGAGCTTATGCCCTGGGTAAGAGAATAGATAGGCACGAATTGAGCCAGCTCGATTCCATCAACGTACGGCTCGTATTTTGGATTTGTAAGCTGCAATGTCCTTTTTTGTCGGGTCAGCTTACCCCAAAAACGGAACTGCGAGCCCGTGTGAAAAGTATCCTTGACAAACGGTGCATTAAAAAAGGTGACCTCACACACTCCACTCTCGTCAAATGCCCTGAATTTTGATATTGTCAGTCCCTTGCGAATTGCAGCACTTTTGACCTCGGATGCCACCGTCAGCAAAAATCCGTAGGAATTTTCGGTGTCAGCATATGCCAGAGGCAGAACGTTGCCGCGCTCCTCATACATCCGCGGAAAATTGAAGACAAGATCTCTGACTGTATTAAGTCCGAGCCTTGCCAGCTGCTTTTCTCTCGTTGGGCCAACTCCCGCGATTTCTCCGACGGGGCTTGTTGGGTTTAACACCTTCATATGAGATCTCCTTTCTCCGTTATATGTTTATTTTACACTATTTCTTCTGCCATTTCAATAAAAATATAAAAATAAATGACTGAAATGAGCAGAATTTTAACTATATTTTGTAAAAATATTTTTTAATTCTTTACAACACTATATATTTGTGCTATAATATAAAATAATTAAAATGGATAAATGTTCGAATTCAAAAAAGATCATTGATGAACTCTGAAAAGCTCAAATTCATCTGATCGGAAAGGACAGTACTACATGTCTAGGAAAACGTTTTTTTCTGAGAAAAACAGGGTGCCGTTTGCATCCCGTCTTGACTTTGCAATATCTATTGTGCTAGCCTGCCTGAATATCGCACTTTTTGCGATACTCTCCACCTTTGTCAGCAGTGTTGAGCCGATATTCTTTGCGCTCATACTTATTGCCTTGTATCTTATTGAGATTGCTTTGCTTGGCATCAGACGCGCAGGAAGGGCAACAATGTATCCCACAACGGATATATACGATCTTCTGAACGAGGAGGGCAGCGTTGTACTGAAAAACAATCACTCGCCCTTTATCGTCCTTAATTCGCACGGAATAATTCTCTGGCACAACGAAGCGACCCGCTCGATTCTTCCTTTCCCCGAGAGCGTGATAGGCGATAGCATCGAATCCCTTTTTGATTCCGAAACCAAGGAGGCCATCTTTGCTTCAGCTCCCGTCTCCATCGGAAAGAAGATTTATGACGTTGAGGGCTTCAAAATATCCGAGGCAGGAGACGGACTGCATGCAATATCCCTCACCGACGTAACCGACCTTCGCGAGGCAGAGCGACGCTACAACGACGAGCGTGTTGCTGTTGCTTATATCGCTATTGATAACGTCGAGGATGTGCTTCAGTATATTCAGGAGAAGTTCCACGATGCGGTATCCGTCGTTGACTCCAAGCTCAAGGAATGGGCTGCATCGGTAAACGGAGTTATAAAATCATACGACAACGATAAGTATATTATGTTCTTTGACTCTATGTATCTCGATGCTTGCATAGCTGACAGGTTTGCAATACTTGATACGATAAGAGAAACGAGAGTTGGCGACGGAATATCCGTTACCGTGTCTATCGGTGTCTCTAGAATTGCAGGCTCGCTTGCCGAGAGAGAGGCGGCAGCAAGAGAGGCGATAGATATGGCACTCCAGCGCGGAGGAGACCAGGCGGTTTATAAAACCAAGGATACAACCGAGTATTTCGGCGGACGAACCAAGGCGGCATACAAGCGCTCAAACGTTCGCTCAAGAACCTTTACCGCTGACCTGAGCGCAAGAATGGCACGTGCCGACAACGTAATCGTTATGGGTCACCGATTTGGAGACTTTGATTCATTTGGAGCCTCCGTAGGAATTGCCAGACTCGGTATGCTCTGCGGTGTTAAGACAAATATTGCCGTCGATATGCACGACAAGAACCTCTCCCCGTGCATCAAGCTCCTCCAGGCTCACGAGACCTATGAGCAGATTTTTGTAGATAATGCAGAGGGACTTGATCTTGTCGGTCCCGACACACTTATTATCCTCGTCGACCACAACAGCATCGGCAGGGCACAGTTTGAAAACATTGCAAGAAAGGTCGATAACATCGTTGTAATCGACCACCATAGAACGAATGATGTACTCTCGCCCGAGATTAAGCTCTCATATATCGAGCCGTCGGCTTCAAGCGCGTGTGAGCTCGTCAGCGAGATGCTTGAAAATGCGATAAGCTCCCAGAACCTTCTCAAGGAGGTTGCGGATATGCTTCTTGCAGGTATTCTCCTTGACACCAAGCAGTTTACCAGGAACACGGGCACGCGTACCTTCAGTGCAGCACAGTATCTGAGGGGCGCAGGCGCAAGTCCACAGGACGTATACAACCTTTTCAAGACCTCCCCGAGCGATCTTGCCAAGGAGGCACGATTCCACACTCAGATCACCATCTATCGCTCTAACGTAGCGATTTCCTGCTGTGAGGGTGATACTGATGAGAGCTACCGAATAATCGCGTCGAAGGCTGCGGACAAAATGCTGACTCTGCAGGGAATCGAGGCGGCATTTACACTTGTAAGAATTGGTAACCATATTCATATATCCGGTCGCTCCAACGGCACGATAAACGTTCAGCTTATTCTTGAGAAGCTCAACGGCGGCGGACACTTTGACGTTGCGGGAGCGCAGGTTATATCAGAATCAATAGAAAACGTGCTTGACACATTGAAGGCAAGCATTGACGATTACTTTGAAGCATAAGGAGAAATAGGTAACAATGAAGGTAATTTTACTTTGTGACGTAAAGGGGCAGGGCAAGAAGGACCAGATTATCAACGTATCGGACGGATACGCACGCAACTTCCTCTTTCCTCAGAAAAAAGCAATTCCTGCCGATGCCAAGGCTACGAGCGAGCTGAAGAGCAAGGAGGAGGCAAAGCAGTACAAAATTAACGAGGAGATCAAAGCGGCACGCGCTCTGGCAGACAGAATCAAAGCCGTTACCGTCGAGATAAAGATGGAGCACGGACAGGACGGCAGGCTCTATGGCTCCGTTACAGCCAAGGACATTGCCGAGGAGCTCAAGCGCATACTCTCCGTTGACATAGACAAGAGAAAGATTCAGCTAAGGGATCCTATCAAGGCATACGGCACATATACAGTAGACATAAAGCTTTTGCCCGAGGTCAGCGCGAGCTTCACCGTTAAGGTAGGCAACTAATCACATTTTCATTCAGATAGGAGATAGCTTCAATGGATTCATCGAGCCTTATTAGGCAAATGCCCATTGCTGTCCAGGCAGAGAAGGCATTGCTGGGCGCGCTTATCAAAAAGCCGGAAACCTATGATATAATAGGTGGCTTGATAAGCTCGGATGACTTTTATTTAGTAGAGCATCAGCACATATATTCCGCTATCTCGGCAATGTATTCGCAGAGCAAGGTCATCGACCACGTAACTCTGGTAAATACGCTTGTCGAGCTTGGCAAGATGGACGAGGCGGGCGGAGTACAGTATATAGTGGATCTTGTTAACGTTGTACCCGCAACCGCAAACGTAAAGGATTATGCCAGAATCGTCAAGGACAAAGCTATTCTTCGCACGCTTATCAACGTGTGTGAGGATATCAGCAACACCGCCTATGACGAAGCGGAGCCCGTTCAGGCTATAATCGACAACGCAGAGCAGGCGATCTTCAACATTTCCCACAATAACGAAACTAAGGATTTCAGGCATATAAGAGATATTCTCCAGAACGTTTACAGAGATATCGAAACTCTCTCGGAAACGGGCGGTGCTGTAACGGGATCCAAGACGGGCTTCTCCGCGCTTGACAGAATGCTTATCCAGATGGGTAAAGGAGACCTTGTTATTGTCGGTGCACGTCCCGGTATGGGAAAAACCTCGTTTGCGCTGAATATTGCCACCAACGTTGCAAAAACTAAAAAGGCGGTTGCAATATTCTCCCTCGAGATGTCGGGCGAGCAGCTTGTAAACCGTCTTCTCTCGAGCGAGGCACTCATAGACTCATCAAAGCTCAGGACGGGTCAGCTGAAGCCCGAGGATTGGGATAATCTCGCCTCAGTCACCTCGATGCTCTCGGGATGTGATATCTATATCGACGACACCTCTGCAATCAATACCACGCAGATGAAGTCAAAGCTGAGGAGAATACCGAATCTCGGACTCGTAGTTATCGACTATATAGGACTTATGGAAACTACCTCAAAGTCGGATAACCGCGCTCAGCAGGTCGGTGAGATATCCCGAAATCTTAAAATCATGGCAAAGGATTTCGGTATTCCTATCGTTTGCTGTGCACAGCTAAACCGCGGAACCGAATCGAGAACCGGAGACACAGGAAAGAAGCCCACGCTTGCTGACCTTCGTGACTCGGGATCTATTGAGCAGGACGCAGATATTGTTCTGTTCCTTTACCGTGATGAATATTATAACGATATCAAGGGCACCAACAACCAGGATCCCAATGCACCAAGCTCTGCCAATACAGCGGAGATTATCGTCGCCAAGAACAGACACGGCTCTGTTGGCAACGTAAAGATGGGCTGGGTTGGTCAGTTTACAAAGTTCAGATCACTTGAGGAAGATATACAGCCTTGATTAATAAATTAAACGCGATTTTTTCAAGCAAAAACGGACTTTATGCACTTTCGCAGATAGAAAAGGCAATAACCGAGTTTGATATGCAGCCGCTTCTTGACGGCGGTGCTGTCGTCGGTCTTTCGGGCGGTGCGGATTCGGTTATGCTCCTCCTCGCGCTCTCCAGACTTAAGCTGGAGGGAAGGGTTGGTCGAATTGTCGCAGTTCATATAAATCATATGATACGTGGCGAGGAGGCCGACCGCGACGAGGAGTTTTGCAGAAGTCTTGCGGCAAGGCTTGATGTTCCGTTTCGCTCATACAGAATCGACATTCCGCATATTGCCGAGCTTAGAAAAAAGGGAATTGAGGAAACCGCAAGAGACGAGCGATACCGTGTGTTTTTTGAGACCGCTAGAGAAGAGTGGCTTCGCTCTGTTGCAATAGCCCATAATGCTACGGATAACCTCGAGACAATTCTTATCAATATAATGCGAGGCGCAGGTATAGATGGGGCGGCGGGAATACCTCCCGTAAGAGATAATATTATTCGTCCGCTCATCAATCTTACCAAAGCAGAGATTACATCTCTTTTGAATTCCTCGGATATTCCGTACGTTACAGATTCAACCAACGAGTCTACCGAATATTCAAGAAACTACGTGCGCCTTGAGATACTACCGAGGCTTTGTCACCTCTCCCCCGAGCCGGAAAAAATGGCGAGCCGTTTATCAAGAAATCTTCGCTCCGATGCAAGCATTCTTGATGAGATTACTTCTGAGTACGTATCACTTCATTATAGAAACGGAAGAATACCGCAAGAAGAATTGAAGAAGCTGAAAAAACCGTTTCTTTTCAGAGTTTTAAGAGAAATTTTGAAGCAGAACTTCAATTGCAGTATAGAATATACTCATCTTGATGCAATTTGGTCAGGACTTGAAAAGTGCGAATTTTCATACTCCTTGCCGGGTATGCTTCGCTTCACAATAAAGGACGGATACGCATTTCTCGAGGATGACAGGCGTGACGCGCAGAGCACAGAGTCGATTCCGGAAACTGCGCTCAAGGAAGGGATAAATACCGTCGAGGGCTTCTCTTCAGTTATAATCCTATCGGATACGCCAGACTTTGAAAGTTATTCAAATGTTTACAAAATATCTATATCAGCCGCTATTCCGTCTGATATAATAAATGACGGGCTTATGCTTCGAGGCAAGCAAGATGGCGATTGCTACACCTACGGTGGAAGCACGCGCAAGCTGAAGAAGCTTTTTAACGACAGAAATATCCCAACCGATATGCGAGGCCTTGTTCCCGTTATTCTCGACAAAAAGGGAATAGTATGGGTTGCGGGCTTTGGTGTGAGAGGTGAGGGTGAGCTCGAGCGGCAGACCTATATTGCCATCGCAGAGCCGCTCAGTGTCAACTCGGCATTTAAAAAGTTTTATATAACCGAACGCAAATAAATTCAGCACTTGTATTCAGAAAGGCATGGAAATACTTAATGAATTCTAAAGGAAAAAGAATCCTGACAATCGTAATCGCAGTTGTTGCGGTTTTTGTAATCTTCTCGATGCTTTCAGGTCTGTATGAGCAGCAAACCGCGCTCACCTACGGAGAGGTTCAGGAACTGTTGGGCGAGGATGCTGTCACATCCTTCGTTGTAAACGACAGCGGTGTTCTTGAAATTAAGGCATACACGCCCAAGCGTGATACCGAGGGAAACTTTATATATGATGGCTCCGGTGCAACCAGAAGGCTTGTTTTTGAAAGAAACAGTGACGGTGAACGTTACGTTTCTTCGTATACCTTCCAGGTGGGCTGGTCATTCCAGCTTGAAAGGCTTTGCACAGAAGCAGAAAAAATTATTGACAGGGGCGGAAATATCACCACCTATGACGTAAGACCTCTTGCGGACAATTCCTGGTGGCAGATGCTTCTTCCTTATGTTATTATTGCAATCGTTTTCTTCCTTATCTGGTTCTTTATGCTTCGCCAGGCTCCGGGCAGCGGCAAGATGAACAGCTTTGCAAAATCCAAGGCTAAGCTCACCGACGACAAAAATGCCGTTAAATTTGCCGACGTTGCAGGCGCGGACGAAGAAAAAGCAGAGCTCGAGGAGGTTGTTGAATTCCTGAAGAATCCCTCCAAGTTTATCAAGCTCGGTGCGCGCATTCCGAGGGGTGTCCTTCTTGTTGGCCCTCCCGGCACGGGTAAGACTCTTCTTGCCAAGGCTGTCGCAGGCGAGGCTGGAGTTCCTTTCTTCTCAATATCAGGCTCCGACTTCGTTGAGATGTACGTCGGTGTCGGTGCATCCCGTGTGCGCGACCTTTTTGACAACGCAAGAAAAACAAACGCTAGCATTATATTTATTGACGAGATAGATGCAGTAGGTAGACACAGAGGCGCAGGTCTCGGTGGCGGACACGACGAGAGAGAACAGACTCTCAATCAGCTCCTCGTAGAGATGGACGGATTTGGCACGAACTCGGGTGTTATCGTTATCGCAGCAACCAACCGCCCCGATATACTTGACCCGGCTCTCCTGCGTCCGGGTAGATTTGACCGCAGAGTTACCGTTAATTACCCCGATATGAAGGGCAGGGAGGCAATTCTTCGTGTCCATTGCCGCAACAAGCCTCTCGAGGAGGGAGTAGATCTCGGCAAGATAGCGCAGACCACCATAGGATTTACAGGTGCAGAGCTTGCTAACCTTATGAACGAGGCGGCTCTTCGCGCAGCCAAGAAGAATAAGGCACTCATTGGTATGGATGATATCGAGGAGTCGTATATGAAGCTTCTGCTCGGTCCTCAGAAGAAGGCAAAGGTACGAACCGATGAGGACAACAAGCTTTGCGCTTATCACGAGGCAGGTCATGCAGTTGCCTCCTATTATTGCAAGCACACCGACCCGGTTAAGCATATAACCATAGTTCCTGCAGGAAATGCAGGAGGCGTTACCCTCAGCGTCCCCACAGAGGATAGAATGGGTGCCTCCAGAAACCAGATGATTGACCGCATTGTTATGTCCCTCGGCGGCAGAGTTGCTGAGGAAATAGTTCTTGAGGACATCTCTACGGGTGCCTCGGGCGATATACAGCAGGCGACGAGAATTGCACGCAATATGGTAACCAGATACGGTATGAGTGCAAAGCTCGGCACAGTACTATACGGCTCAGAGCATTCCGACGATGCGGTATTCCTCGGCAGAGACTTCTCCTCCGGACAGAATTATTCCGAGAAGACCGCGGCGGATATTGACGACGAGATCAGAGCAATCATCGGCTCCTGCTACGATAAATGCAAGGAAATTCTCACCGAAAATATCCGCAAGCTTCATTTCGTAGCAGAGTTCCTTCTCAAGAATGAATCGATGGATGCCGATCAGTTCAAGGCTGCAATGGAGATGGATGATCCAACCGTTGAGTCCATTGAGGAAATCGCACGAATGAGGAAGGAAAAGAGCGACGAGGAAAACAAGACCGCTCATGACCTCAACAAAAAGAAGGAGGATGAGGAAAGACGCAGGGCTGAGGAAGAGGCAAGAATTGCTCTTGAGGCAGAAAAGCGCAAGAGTGAGGGCGTCTTCTCAAGCGACGAGTTCTTCCGCACCGTTTGGCAGGCTCCTCCCAAGTCCGATAAGAAGGATGAGGGCGAGGGCGACGATTCTCCTAAGGATGACGAATAATTTTGAAGGACGGAGCACCTGCTCCGTCCTTTATTCTTGACTTTGAATGCTGTTGCTGATATAATATATAAAAAAGTAAAGCAATGAGGTTTTAGCATGAAAATATATGCACCGAGCTACTACAAGGAGTTTAAATGCATCGCTGACAAATGCAAAAAAAGCTGCTGTATCGGTTGGGAGATTGACGTTGACAAGATATCGTTAGGGAAGTATCAATCTCTTACAAGCGAGTACGGAAGGATAATTGCACAATCTATATCGTCACAGGTGTATACACACCACTTTATACAAGATGAGGAAAAAAGATGCCCACATCTCGATGCCACGGGCTTATGCAGGATAATTACCGAGCTCGGCGAGGATTACTTATGCGATATCTGCCGCGAGCATCCGCGCTTTTATAACAATACTCCCGGAGGACGTGAGGCAGGACTAGGCATGTCCTGCGAGGAGGCGTGTCGAATTATTCTGAGCTCTGACGGATATGATGAATTTATAGAGCTTGGCGAGTGCGAGGGAGAGGCCGAGCCCTTCCTCATTAACCCGCTGCCTACGAGGGCGGAGGTATTTCGTATTTTAAAATCCTCGGCTCCTTACGAAGAAAAGCTGGCTAAAATATCGGAGCGCTTTAAGGTATCCTTATCAATAAACACCAAAAGGAAATGGAGAAGAATTATCAAGGAGCTCGAATATTTAGACCCGACGCACAGAGAGTTTTTTTCCTGCTTTTCGGCAGATATTCCAACACCGATAAATCTGGAAAAGCAGCTTGAGCGAATGCTTGCATACCTGGTTTACAGACACGTTAGCGTCGAGGAGTCTGTTGACGGCATGAGATGCGCGCTCGGATTTGCTCTTTTTTGCGAGCGGCTTCTTTGCTCGGTTATGATGAAAAACAAGACGATGAAGCTCGAGGATGCGGCGAGAATAATCTCCGCAGAGCTTGAATACTCGGAGGAGAATACAGATAGTATAATGATGGAATTCCTCTTTTGAAATTAAAAATCCCGTACAGAAAAAACTGTACGGGATTTGATTTTTTTTATACGGGATGGACTCCGTTTGCTTTGTCAGCGTTGGTGTCAATTCTGTATTTCTGCTGCTTTCTCCACTCGAAGAACTTGATTGCAACCTGCTCGAAGAGCGCGAGAGAAAGAAGGTCCTCATCCTGCTCGCGGTAGGGAGCAACTCTCGAGTTAAGAGAATCAATTTCGGGAGGAATCTTGTCAGCGGGACGGTAGTCGATTATCTCGTCGTCGCCGATAATCTTCTTCTTGAATTCCTCGGATATAGCGGCAGGGCATTTGCCGTACTCACCGCGCACAAGACCGCGGAATTCCTTGGTAACTCTGGAGTATCTTCCGTCCTCGGCAAAGAGTACGTTGTTTACTGCCTGCGTACCTACTATCTGGGAGGTAGGAGTAACAAGAGGGGGATATCCTGCATCCTGTCTTACGTTTGCAACCTCCTCGAGAACCTCGTCGAGCTTATCGAGCTTTCCTGCCATTTTAAGCTGAGAAATGAGGTTTGAAAGCATTCCACCGGGAACCTGGTAGCGGAGTGCATTTACGTCAACCTTGAGCACCTTGGGGTCAATAAGACCGGATGCTATATACTGCTCGCGAATCTTGTTGAAATGCTTTGCAACAACGTCGAGCTTTGCAAGGTCAAGACCGGTGTCATAGGGTGTGCCCTGGAGGGTAGCAACAAGCGACTCGGTAGGAGTATGAGAGGTACCCATTGCAAGAGGAGAAATAGCGGTATCAACACTGTCAACGCCTGCTTCTATTGCCTTGAGAAGGGTCATCGAGCCAAGTCCTGCAGTGTAGTGACAGTGAAGGTTCACGGGGATGCTTACGCTGTTTTTGATGGTTTTGACAAGCTGATATGCTTCATACGGCTTGAGAAGACCCGACATATCCTTGATACAAATGGAGTGTGCACCCATCTCCTCGAGCTGCTTTGCATACTGTGCAAAGCCCTCGTTGGTATGGAAGGGGGAGGTGGTGTAGGAAATCGCAGCCTGAACATGTCCGCCCTCCTTGATAGTAGCCTTGATGGCTGTTTCAAGGTTTCTGGCATCGTTAAGTGCATCAAATATGCGGATTATATCAATTCCGTTTGCGATAGACTTCTGAACGAAGTATTCAACAACGTCGTCAGCATAGTGACGGTAGCCGAGAATATTCTGTCCGCGGAAGAGCATCTGGAGCTTGGTATTCTTTACGTGTTGTCTGATGGTACGGAGTCTTTCCCAGGGATCCTCGTGGAGGAATCTGAGGCAGGAATCGAATGTAGCGCCGCCCCAAGCCTCAAGAGAATGATATCCAACCTTATCCATATCCTCAAGCACGTCAATCATCTCGTCCGTTGTCATGCGGGTTGCCGCAAGGGACTGATGAGCGTCTCTGAGGACAGTTTCTGTAATTAAAACTTTTGACATCTTATCTTATTTTCCTTTCAGTTTAGAAATAGCTAAGGAATACACCCGCCGCAACGGCAGAGCCGATAACACCGGCAACGTTCGGTCCCATTGCATGCATGAGAAGGAAGTTGGAGGGATCCTCCTTGCGTCCCACGTCCTGGGCAACTCTTGCCGCCATAGGAACAGCGGATACACCTGCCGAGCCGATAAGGGGATTGATCTTTCCGCCCGTGAGCTTACACATGATTTTACCGACAAGAAGACCGCCGCAGGTAGAAATTGCGAATGCACAAAGACCGAGGGCAATGATCTTGAGAGTATCAATGCTAAGGAAGTTAGCTGCATTTGCAGTAGCACCGACAGAAACGCCGAGGCAGATTGTGATAATGTTGCACAGCTCGTTCTGTGAGGTCTTGGAAAGTCTGTCCGTAACGCCCGAAACGTTGAAGAGGTTTCCAAGCATAAGGAAGCCTACGAGGGGCGCTGCATCGGGAATGATAAGAGATACGATAAGGGTGACGAGAATAGGGAAGACAACCTTCTCAACGGTAGATACGCTGCGCAGATTTGTCATTCTTATTGCTCTTTCCTTCTTTGTGGTGAGCAGTCTCATGAAGGGAGGCTGAATAATCGGGATAAGAGCCATGTAGGAGTATGCGGCTATTGCAATAGCGCCGAGAAGCTCGGGTGCGAGCGTCTTGGTAACGAGAATAGCCGTAGGTCCGTCCGCGCCTCCTATAATGCCAATCGAGGCAGCCTGCATGGGAGAGAAGCCGAGGAAGAGTGCCGCAAAGAATGCAACGAATACTCCAAACTGAGCACCTGCACCCATGAAGAGGGATTTTGGATTGGCGATAAGGGGAGAGAAGTCGGTCATAGCACCAACGCCCATAAATATAAGCGAGGGGTAAATGCCGAGCTTAACACCAAGGTAGAGGAAGTCGATAAGACCGCCCTTGGTTACAACCTCTGCTACCATCGTCTTAAGTCTTATAGTGACCGCACCGTCCTCGAGCTTTGCAACAGAGCCGAGTGTTTCGTTGAAGATAACCTTGTAGTCAACGTCAACGCCCTCAAGTCCAAGGGTCGCAAAATCGAAGGAGCACATACCGTTGCTGACGGTATAAAAATTGTCATGTATAGCAGGGGTTATCTGTGATATAAACTGTTCAATCTGAAGTGAAAGCGCAGTAGACGTAGCTGCATCCTGCGAAAGAACGTTTATGTAGTAAATATTTCCGTTAAGATGATACGTTTCGGCAGGAAGTGTTGCGAGGAACTGCTCGACCTCTTCCACGAGGCCTGCTGCCTCTATAGCGGTCATATTTATAGTTCCAACACCGTTTTCAAACGTAATATAGGCTTCACCGATACTGTCTACGAATTGATTGAACTGTGTACTGAGTACACCTACTGCCTCTCCGGCATTATCAAAGGTAATATAGTAGGTATCGTAGAAGAAGTCGGTATTTATAAGGTTTGCACCGGGAAGGTTGGCAAGAAGCATACCGAACGCAATGGGCAATAGAAGAAGGGGCTCAAATTTCTTAACTACCGCAAGATAAAAGAGCACACCTATAATTGCGTACATTACAAGGTATTGCCACCAATTTTCCTGTGCAAACAATTTTGAAATTCCCGTAGTAGCAAGGAAATTTTTAATTGCTTCCATAATATATTGGTACCTTTATCCTTTGATTAGTTGAGAGTTACAAGTACGTCGTTTGCGGATACGCTTGCGCCCTTCTGAACATTGACAGATGCAACAACACCGTCCTGAGGAGCAGGAATGTCATTCTCCATCTTCATTGCCTCGAGCACGCATACAACGTCGCCCTTCTTAACAGACTGACCGACACTTACCTTTACCTCGAGGATTGTACCGGGCATGGGAGAGGTTACCTTTGCCGCGCCCTGTGCGCCTGCGGGAGCAGCGGGCTTAGCAGCAACGGGAGCTACAGGAGCTGCAGCAGGAGCTGTGGGAGCTGCGGGGGTAGCAACGGGTGCGGGAGTATATACGGGAGCTGCGGGAGCGATTCCGCTCGCATCAGCCTCTTCAACGATTACGTCGTAGGTGTTACCGTTTACGGTAATAGAATATCTTTTCATAACAAAAATCCTTTCAAATTACATATTAAACTCTTCTGAATGAAACGACTTTGAACTTCGTTCCCGAGGATTCGGCCTCCGCCATAGCTATAGCCGCTGCGATTACCGCAACTATCTCCTCGTCAGCTGCGGGAGTGGGTGCTGCTGGTGCGACGTATACAGGTGCGTCCTCTTTCTTTTCTGCCTTCTTCTTAGACTGACCCGAGAAAACAAACTTGAAGATCATAAGGCTCAGAAAAATAGTAAATAGAACAGAAAATACAGCAGTCATACCGAGAAGCACCATCTCACCGCCGAACATAAGCTTTTGCCCTGCGTCCTCAATGGGCTTTGAGTAGTCGATACCTGCGCTTAAAAGCATTTTAAACATATCGTGCCTCCTGTATTAAAGGGGAAGTACCTTGCGGCAGCTCTCCTTAACAGAGCCCTTAGCAGTGAGCATGAGGAGTGCGGAGCAGATTCTTGCACGAAGCTCGTTTACACTGATTATATCGTCTATCTCGCCGCTTGCAGCAGCAACTGCGGGGGAGGAAACGGTTTCCTTCCACTCACTGACAAACTCATCTCTGGACTTATCGGCAGTGATGTGCTCATTCCAAGCAAAGGCAACACCGCACTCAGCCGTAAGAGCGCCTATCTCGGATTTGTTTGTAGCATAAACGAGGTCGGCGCCGAGTGCCTTGGAGCCGAGAAGAACAAAGGATGCACCGATCGCGTGACCGATTATTACAGTTACCTTGGGAACGGACGCGGTGGCATAAGCATATGCCAGGGAGCCAAGCTCCGAGGAGAGGTAAGGATTCTCGTTTTCTTTTTCAAATATTACACCGCAGGAATCCACGAGTGTAACTATGGGAAGGGAATACGCGTTGCAGAAGCGAATAAACCTGGTAAGCTTCTTTGCCACAGAAACGGTAAGTCTGCCCTCATCCTTTGAATAAGAGGTAGCGATGATACCGCACTTAACTCCGCCTACGGTCGCAAGAACGGTAGATGCTGCAGGCTCATAGTCATGGGAGAGCTCGTAGAAAAGACCGTTATCCGTAATTACGGAGATAGCCGAGAGAGCCTCTCCTGCAAAATCGAGGTCTCCGAGCTTTCTGTTCAGGTTGTCTGCGCATTCGTTAACAGCAATTCCTCTGGTATTGTTGTCGGGTAGGAAGGAAATGAGACTTCTGATATAGCCTGCGCAGGAGGGAGCCTCAGCGGTATATGCCACAATAGCATCCTGCGCGTTCTCCTTGCCGGTAAAGGCAGGGGAGTTTACGTAAAGGCTTGCATTTTTTTCCTTTATAATTATGTCAAACATTGCCGCGATAGAAGCAGCAAGACCTATGCACTTTCCGCCAACATACGCAATCTGCGGAACGGCACCCGATGCCTTTGCAACAGAGCTCATGATTCTTCCGTATGCCGCAAGGCCGGCAGTGCCTGCAAAGATGTCGGTTCCGTTGGAGTTAAAAATTCCAATCACGGGAGCACCGCTCTTCATAGCGAGGTCGTAGAGGTCTGCAATCTTCTTTGCATGACGCTCGTCGATAACTCCGTTCATTCTCGTTGCATCCTCACAGAATGCAAAGCAAAGCTTGCCGTCAATAGCGCCGTATCCGGTGATTACACCCTCGAACTCATTTGCACTCTCAGTTGTGTAGAAGTCAGTGATGGCACGCTTGGTGTATGCGCTGGTTTCAACAAAGGTATCCTGATCAAAGAGCATTGCAAGCTGCATCCTTGCCTCGGTACCTTCACCCGCTAATATTGAAGCACGAAGCTCTTCAACGGTAGGCAGGTGGCAGATGTCAGTTTTAGTATATTTATCCAAACTGAATTCCCGATTTGCTTATAGCAAATCTCTCCTTCCTTTTTAATAACTTGTTAGCAGGGAAAAGGGGACCGCATTAAATTTAGTCCAACTTTCACCAAATATAATATACCATCAAATCGAAAATAAGTCAATAGTAAATTATACTTTTATATATCATTATTTTACGCCTTCTTTATCAACGATTTTTTTGAAATTATTCATTAAGGGAATATGGCTTTTTAAAATTTATCACATATCCTTATTACCATTTCTGCCTCGAAATAATTATCGCTTTTATAATGAAAATGATAATTAAAATGCATTTCTTTTTTTCGCTCATAGGTACTCGGTTAATTATAAAATCCTGGATGATTAAAGAGTAGAGAAAAACGTTTTTTTCTAAAATAATTTAATAAAAATCTTTTTTTATAAAAAAGGATTGAATTTTAACTATAGGTGTGCTATACTAAAATATATAAATATATTTTTGTAACTTTCCGTGAGGTATACTATACATGCATCCTGATTCACTTACACAGACCGGGAGCACCGACTTTTTTTTCAAGCTCGGTGAGGCTCTCAGGGTCTTTCTGGATAATCCGATAATACATTTACTCGATATACTCATCCTCGCCTGCGTTCTTTTTGTTGCAGTGCGCTTTATACGCGGAAGAAAGGCGGGCGTTCTTCTCATTGGCATATCCGTTCTTCTTCTCATAATGGGAATTGCACATCTGTGTGGCTTCTCCGCCACAAAGATGGTATTCGCCCAGTTCTTCAGCGTTGGAATTGTTGCACTTGTTATAATATTCCACCCTGAAATCAGAGAAGCACTTGAGCGCGTAGGAAACGGCTCAATCAGCGGTATAATGAGCTTCGGTGATCAGAGAAAGAAGCAGGAGCAGTATACAAAGATAATTGAGGACGTCTCCGTCGCAGTCGGCGAGCTCTCCAGCACAAAGACTGGTGCGCTCATAGTTATTGCAAGGACTATAAACCTTGACGAGGTTACAAACACGGGCGTAAAACTCAACTCCGAGGTTTCCTCCTTCCTTATACGCAATCTCTTCTTTAACAAAGCACCCCTTCATGACGGTGCTATCATTATTGATGACGGAAGAATTGCTGCTGCAGGCTGTCTGCTCCCGCTCACAAGGCGCACAGACCTTGACAGCGACGTCGGCACAAGGCACCGAGCCGCAGTGGGTATGAGCGAGGTGAGTGACGCAATAATCGTAGTCGTATCTGAGGAAACGGGAACGATTTCGGTTGCGCACGACTGCACACTCACAAGAGGCTACACCTCCGATTCTCTTAGGAAATTTCTTACAAAATCGCTTATTAAAAGACGTTACTCCGACGCCAAGGGCGATAAGACAGAATAATTTTTAACGGTGATGAAATGAAGAAAAAGCTTTTCGGCATTAAAATCGGTACTATAATACAGTTTGCTTTTTGTCTTGTGCTTGCTTTTGCAATCTGGCTTTTTGTCCAGTACAACGCTTTAACTTAAATATTTTTTCGCGCGGTGCTTCTTGCCCCGTGCATTGAGGTTTAAATGAGTTCAAACACTCGGATTTTAATACTAAATAATATTAAACTTCCACTAAACGCCTCCCCAAAAGAGGCGTTTTCTCTTGCTAAAGCGCGTCTTACCTCCATCGGAATAAGCGCACGCGAGCTGAAGCTATCAATATACAAAAAGAGCATAGATGCACGCAAGAAGAGCGATATAAAGCTTGTATATTCTATCTCCGCTGCAGGAGAAATACCTAATCTCAGCGACAGCATGCTGGCAAGAATCAGCGCCACACTTCTCCGCAGCGAGAATTTGTTTGATTTTGACACGGGCACAGAAGAGCTGGGAGCACCACCTCTTGTTGTAGGCTCGGGTCCCTGCGGACTTTTCGCTGCACTTATGCTTGCTGAGCGCGGCTACAGACCTATTCTTATAGAGCGCGGCGGAAGCATTGCCGACAGGCGCGCTGCCGTCGATACGTTCAAGAGGCTCGGTATTCTCGACCCTGATACGAATATACAGTTCGGTGCAGGAGGCGCGGGCACCTTTTCAGACGGTAAGCTCGTCACCAGAGTCAACGATCCGCTCACGAGCTATATTCTCAAGAAATTCGTTGAGTTCGGTGCTCCCGAGGAGATACTTTATCTTGCCAAGCCGCACGTCGGAACCGATATTCTCTCTGAAATTATCGATAAAATGCTCAAAAGGCTCGAGGAGCTTGGCGCACAGGTGCGCTACAACACAAAATATCTCTCATCCTACAAGCTGACAGATAAGAGTGTAGCAAGAACAACCGCAGGTGATATTGAATACGGTGCGCTTATATTGGCAATAGGACACAGCGCTCGCGATACGTATGAGTCTCTTCTATCCTCCGGCTATGCCATTGAGCCGAAGCAAATATCCGTCGGAATGCGAATAGAGCACAAGGCGGCAGATATCGACAGAGCAATGTTCGGAGAGCAGGCAGGGCACCCATCTTTGGCACACGCAGAATACAATCTATCCACAAATACTAAAAAACGAGGCGTATATACCTTTTGTATGTGCCCGGGTGGCGAGGTCGTTGCGGCTGCAAGCGAGGAGGGCGGTGTTGTAGTAAACGGCATGAGTCAGCACGCCCGAAGCGGTGAAAATTCAAACTGTGCCGTCGTATGCTCCGTGTTCAAGGAGGACTACGGCGCATCGCCTTACCGGGCGATTGCGTTCCAAAGAGAAATAGAAAAGAATGCATATTTAGCGGGAGGCGCTGATTATTCAGCCCCTGTAATTACTGTAGGCGATTTTCTTTCGGATAGCTGCAAAAGGGAACCGTATTACGTTATGCCGACGTATAGGGACGGAAATCACGTAAAGCTGGCATCCCCCTCGGAATATCTGCCGAGCTTTGTAACAAAAGAAATAAAAAATGCCCTTCTGGATTTCAACAAAAAAATCGAGGGCTTTGCAGCAGACGGCGCTGTTCTTACAGGCGCCGAAACCAGAACAAGCGCGCCCATCCGAATATTAAGAGACGAAAGCACGCGAGTAGCCGTAGGACGTAACAACGTTTATCCTGCAGGTGAAGGCGCAGGCTATGCGGGCGGTATTACAAGCGCAGCGATAGACGGCATCAGGACTGCTATCGCAATTATGAAACGATTTAAGCCAAACGGGTGAAACCAAGACCGTAACAAATTCGGGGCAAGCATGTCTTGCCCCCACCGAAGATGATAATAAAATGGAAGGCGGGCGAAAGCCCAACCGGTTAATAATAAAAATGACACAAAAAGGAATCAAAACAAAGGAGAAAAAGTGGATTCTCAAATCAAATGAGAGTCCGTCCGCTCTTTCAGCAAAAGAGCGCATTGCCTCAACCCTGAGGATAAATCCCATCATTGCCGAGCTTCTCTACAATCGCGGCTACACCGACCCTAAGGCTGCAAAAACCTTTCTCTACATGGAGAGCGAGATTCTCTCGAATCCCTTTGAGATGAAGGATATGAAAAAGGGTGTCGATCGCGTGAAGAGGGCTATTCAGAACAAAGAAAAAATTACAATCTACGGAGATTATGACGTAGACGGAGTCACAAGCGTGTGCACTCTATATCTTTATCTGAAGTCCAAGGGTGCAACCGTTGACTACTACATCCCGAACCGAGCAGGCGACGGCTACGGTGTCTCTACTCAGGCGATTGATATGCTGAAGGCGCAGGGCACAAGCCTTATAATTACGGTCGACACGGGCATTACTGCTATTGAGGAGGTTGAATATTCCAACAGCATCGGCGTAGATTTCCTCATCACCGACCACCATGAATGCCGCGAGAAGCTTCCGAATGCATGCGCCATAATCAATCCACACAGACCCGATTGCCGCTATCCCTTCAAGGAGCTGGCAGGCGTCGGAGTCGTATTCAAGTTTATAAGTGCATATGAGGAGCGCCACGGCTCCTGCTCGCGCATAGAAGCGGCAACCCGTATATTTGCGAGCTATGCCGACCTTGTTGCAATAGGCACGATTGCCGACGTTATGCCAATAAAGGGAGAAAACAGAATTATAGTAAGCTACGGACTGAAAATGATTGAAACCACCAACCGTCCCGGGCTTACGGCTCTTATGGATGCCGCTGCATCAAAGCCCGACGCAGCTCGTCCGGAAAGAAAGAAGCGCAGAACAAAGATTACAACAGGCTACATAGGCTACACCCTCGCCCCCAGGATAAATGCTGCAGGCAGAATACGCAGTGCAACTATGGCTGTCGAGCTCTTCCTCGCTGAGGATAGGGAAGTGTCTGCCGAAATTGCCGAGGAGCTCTGCAAGGCAAACAAGGAACGTCAGGCAGAGGAAAACAAGATCATGATGGAGGCTTATGAGAAGATCGAGGCGCAGGAGCTTGACAAGGATACAATCATAGTTCTTGATGCTGACGGATGGCATCACGGTGTTATCGGTATAGTTGCATCCCGTATAACCGAGAAGTATTCCCGTCCGACGATTCTTGTTTCCTTCGAGAAGGAGGGAGACGAAATAAGCGACGATGACGTCGGCAAGGGCTCGGGCAGAAGCATTAAGGGGCTCAACCTTGTTGATGCGCTCTTCCACTGCTCCGATTATCTTGTAAAATTCGGCGGACACGAGCTTGCCGCAGGTCTTTCCGTCACAAGGAAAAATCTCCCCATATTCAGACGGATGATAAACGAATATGCCAACAGCAATCTTTCCGATGAGGATATGATATCAACGCTTGAGGCGGATTGCAGCGTAGAGCTCGGTGAGGTAAATCTCAACCTTGCAGAGCAGCTTCAGATACTAGAGCCCTTCGGCGTAGGCAACCCCGTGCCAAACTTTGTTATGTACGGCTTGACGGTCAACGAAATTTCTCCCGTCAGTGACGGCAAGCACACCCGTTTTTCATTCGGCGACGGAAAGCACTCCCTCTCTGCAATGTTCTTCTCCAACTCTCCTGCCTCATTAGGCATATACAACGGCGACAGAGTGGATATTATATTCAACATTGACATCAATGAGTGGATGGGACGCAGGTCCGTCCAGCTTATAATAAAGGATGTCCGTCCCTCGGAGAAGCAGGATGAAATCAATGCCACCGAGGAGGCAGAATTTATCCGTATATGGAACGGCGGACAGTTTACCAAGGAGGACGGCTATCTTCCCGACAGAGAGGACTTTGCCCAGGTTTATCGCTATATTGTCAGCTGCATCCGCGGCGGAAACGATACACTGGCACACAGAGATATGATATTCGGACTCGCTCGTGTTCACGACGCAAGGCAGATTGGCTACGTAAAGCTCAAGGTCATCATAAAGGTGTTTATTGAGCTTAATCTTGTCGGTATAGAGGAGCTTGAAAACGAAGTGTATCGCTTCCGCGTCCATTACAGCACCTCTAAGGCTGACCTTGAAAAATCAACTCTTTTGAGAAGAATCAAGGGACAGCTCACAGTAAAATAAATTGCGAGATTATTATGTATAAAGAATTACAACCGTTGCTCGACGTAATCGAGAATAACGACAGAACCTACGACTTTGACAAAATTAAAGAGGCATTTCTGTATGCAGAGCAGCTCCATGCGGGGCAGTTTCGCCTCAGCGGCGAGCCTTACATCTGCCATCCCGTTGCAGTTGCAACGATAGTTGCCGAGCTCGGTCTGGATACCGACTCTATATGTGCGGCTCTGTTGCACGACACGGTTGAGGATTGCGCTGAAAAAACGAGCCTCGAGGTGCTTACCAAAATGTTCGGCACCGACGTCGCCATGCTTGTCGACGGCTTAACCAAAATAATCCAGGTGCAGGTCGCAGACAAGGAGGAGGCACATATCGAGAACATCCGTAAGATGCTTCTCGCTATGAACAGAGATATCCGTGTCATCTTTATCAAGCTTTGCGACAGACTTCATAATATGCGTACCCTCGGTGCCAAGAGGGAGGAGCGTCAGCGCGCCATTGCGCTTGAAACGATGTATATCTATGCGCCCCTTGCTCACCGTCTCGGTATCCAGAAGATTAAGCAGGAGCTTGAAAACATAAGCCTATATTATCTTGACAGAGTTGGCTATGACGAGGTGCAGAGCTCTATTGAACGCAAGTACGGTCAGAGCAGAGATTTCCTTCATGAGGCAAAAAAGATTATCAATGACAAGCTGACGGAAAATAACATCAGCTTCTATCTTGAGGGCAGAATCAAATCGGTTTACAGCCTCTACCGCAAGATGTACGTTTTCAACAAGGAGTTTGACGAAATATACGACTTCTACGCCCTTCGCATCATCGTTGACACAGAGCTTGAGTGCTATACGGCGCTCGGTCTTGTTCACGAGCTTTTTAAGTCTGTGCCGGGCAGATTCAAGGACTACATCTCAACTCCCAAGCCTAACCTTTACCGCTCTCTTCATACTACCGTAATAGGCAGAAGCGGTATCCCCTTTGAAATCCAGATAAGAACCAGACTTATGCACCAGGAGGCTGAGTACGGTATCGCCGCACACTGGAAGTATAAGTCGGGCGAGCGCGCGGATTCAAGCATTGACGAAAAGCTGATGTGGATATCCAAGCTCCTCGAGTCAGATGACAACACTCGCGACCCCGATGAGTTCATGCGTTCCTTTAAAACAGATATATTCCACGACGAAACCTTTGTATTTACACCAAAGGGTGATGTCATATCCCTTCCTCTCGGTGCAACTGTAATAGACTTTGCCTACGCGATTCATTCAGCTGTCGGCAACAAGATGATGGGCGCCAAGGTAAACGGTGTTATCGTACCCATTGACAAAATACCGCAAAACGGTGATATAATTGAGATAATTACCTCCTCGTCCTCCAAAGGTCCCAGTCGAGATTGGCTCAAGATTGTCAAGACGGGCGAGGCGAGAAGCAAGATACGCCAATGGTTTAAGAAAGAAAAGAAGGCAGAGAATATCGTTGTCGGCAAGTCGGAGGTGGAAAAGGAAATCCGACGCATCGACAAAACAATAACAGACGCACAGATTCTTGACATTGTTACCACCGTTGCCAAGCGCATAGGCATAAACTCTGCTGAGGATTTTTACAACACTCTCGGCTTCGGTGGCATATCCATAACGCGCTTTATTCCCAAATTCAAGGAAGAGATTGAAAAAATAAACATCGCCCTTGGCACAAAGACTCCGACGCAGGAGGAGGAGCTATCTAAGATTCAGGCGTCAACCAAGCGTCTGCGCACAGGTAGCGGCATAATAATAGACGGAGAGGCAGGCTGCCAGGTTAAGTTTGCCAAGTGCTGCAATCCTCTTCCGGGTGATAAAATCGTCGGATTTATCACGCGCGGCTTTGGTGTATCTATACACAAAACGGATTGTCCCAACGTCAGCGCCTCCCGTCACAATGAGGAAAACCTGTCCCGTTGGGTAAGGGCAGAGTGGGAAAGGTCCGAGAATCTGACCGCATCTAACGGTATTTATGAGGCACATCTGCAAATTATCGCAGAGGACGGTATTGGCGTGCTTGCCGCTATTTCTATGGCGCTTGCTGATATGAAGGTATCAATTTCCCAAATCAATACTCAGCCGCAGAAAAACGGCGATATGATTATTAACCTTCATATAGGCTGCAAGAGCACCTCTCACTTCGACTCTATTGTATCCAGACTCCGCTCGATATCCTCGGTTATATCGGTATCCCGCGGCTTCTCTCATTGAGGTGCGGTATGATAGCAGTATTGCAAAGAGCCTTCAGCGCCACGGTATATGCAGACGGCGAATTCAGCGGAAGCATCGGAAGAGGACTCTATATCCTCCTCGGTGTTCAGAAGGGAGACAGTGAGCTTGATGCACTTAACCTTGCTGAAAAAATAGCAAAATTAAGGATATTCTCTGACGAAAAAGGCAAAATGAATCTGTCGGTAAATGATATTGACGGAGAAATTCTCGTTGTTTCAAATTTTACCCTAAGTGCTAACTACGCCCACGGCAACAGGCCCGATTATCTGTCTGCTGCCGCACCGGCTGATGCTAAGCGACTTTACGACTACTTTGTCAGCCTTTGTGCACAAAGAGTAAGAAAATGTGCTACCGGCTCATTCGGCGCCGATATGCGCACAGAGCTTGTTACAGACGGACCTGTAACCATCGTTATGGATTCAACAGTGCTCTCAAAAAAAGGGAAAGGATAAGAGCTTATATGATACTTCACGTCGAGGGAAACATAAATCAGTATTACGTTCAAACGCTTTGTCTTATATTTTTCCCCGGCTCCACCTTTGGCGAGAATGAGAAGAGCGGGGAGGGCGTTCCCGAGGTAAGTGTTAGCGTGTTCAGCGACAAGGATGGCACCTCGGAAACTGCATACGTTTCCATAAAGCTCAACGACAGGGTCAGCGAAGCTACCGAAACGGTCAGCCGCAGTGAGGAAATCACCATCGCTACCCATGCGACGATTGCCGTCGGACGCGCTATGTTTGCGGCAGGCAAGGAGCTGATGGGACATATCCCGCCCTGGGGAATTCTTACAGGTGTGCGACCTGCCAAGGTTGCAAGCTCTCTTTTATACAGCGGCAAGGGAATAATCAAAACCCGCCGAATATTGAGAGACGAGTATTTCCTCAACCCCCAGAAGGCAGCTCTTGCCACCTCCGTTGCCTCGACAGAAATAAAGCTTACCAAAAAGCTGCCGAAAAACGGCTGCTCTATATACATATCAATCCCATTCTGCCCGTCAAGGTGCGCATATTGCAGCTTTGTCTCGGTAACTACTCCCAGACTCTTGGCTATGATTGACGAGTATCTCGATTTTATGCTTGAGGATCTTCAGTCCACCTTCGATCTCATAAGAGAGCTCGGACTGAAGCTGCAAACCGTCTATATAGGCGGAGGTACTCCGACCACCCTCTCAACCGCACAGCTAAAAAGAATTTTCAAGAAGATAAAGAAGAATATTGATACAAGCGAGCTGCTCGAGTTTACTCTTGAGGCAGGACGCCCTGATACAATAACGGCGGATAAGCTTGCCGCCGCGAAGGAATACGGAGTTACGAGGATAAGTGTAAATCCTCAAACGCTAAGCGACGATCTTCTTAAAGAAATCGGCAGAAAGCATACAACCGAGGACTTCTACCGCGCATTTGCGCTTGCAAAGAAGAGTGGCATACGGGATATAAACGTTGACCTCATTGCAGGACTGCCCGGTGATGATTTCAAAAACTTCTCAGAAACAGTAGATAAAATAATAGAGCTTGCCCCCACAAATCTGACCGTACATACCTTCAGCGTAAAAAAAGCTGCAGATATACTTAAAAAGGGAAGAAAGATTTATGCGCTTTCGGGTATAGATGCTGCAAAAAGTGTCTCATATTCACAGCTAAAGGCAAAATTTGCAGGCTATAAGCCGTATTATATGTACCGACAGAAGAACACTGTCGGAAATCTCGAGAACGTAGGCTTCTCGGTTGAGGGGCACGAGGGAATGTACAACATCCTTATGATGGAGGATATCCAGACGATATTCGCCGTCGGTGCAAGCGCTGTAACAAAGCTTGTCCATAGAAAGGGTGAGGGGGATACGTTGATAGAGCGCATCTTCAATCCAAAATATCCGTATGAATATTTAAGGAAGAAAAAAGCAATAAAGGACGGTACTGAGACCGAGCAAAAATCCGTTGCAGACAAGGTGCGAGAGTTCTATTACAATATTATATAATAATAAATGAAAGAGTTTGCTAATATAATTTAGTGAACTCTTTTTTATTTGGAAGTGGCTATGCAGGGCAAAAACAACACATTTTTTAAGGGAGCGCTCTCGCTCTCCGTATCAGCAATTATATTAAAGGTAATAGGACTTATATATAAGGTCCCCCTCTCCTACATCCTTGGCGACGAGGGAATGGGATACTTCAATTCGGCATATACGGTTTATACATTCTTTTATCTTATCGGCACGGCGGGAATACCAAAGGCAATATCCATCGTCGTGGCACGCACCGATTCAGAATCCGAGGATATATCTTATCGCATATACAAGGTCTGCCTTATATTTTTTGGCGCTTTTGGTGCTTTGTTATCTATTGTTTTCTTTTTATTAAGCTCTTGCTTTTCAACTGAAATCGGTAATAACGGTGCACTGTTTTCTATGTATTCAATAACCCCGTCCATACTCTTTGTCTGCGCCTCCGGTGTTGCTCGAGGCTACCTCAGCGGAAGGCTGAGATTTGTCCCGATTGCAATTTCGGAGCTTATTTCAGGTACTGTAAAGCTTTTCCTTGGACTTGCGCTTGCATACTATGCCGACAGCCGGGGATATTCTTTGCCCGTAATCAGTGCATATACAATTTTCGGCATCACGGTCGGCTCATTTTTGAGTCTGGTTTTCTTGCTTGCATCCATACGCGGTAGGGAGGTGCAGGGAGGAATTAAAATCAAATTTTGGATAACAATAAGAGAGATCGTTGGAATAGCGTTACCCATTACTGTTGCATCCTCCGTTTCAGGCATTGCAGCAATGCTCGATCTAGGTTTGATTATGCGCGGCTTGGTCGCAAACGGCTACTCCACGGGAGTTTCCACGATACTTTACGGAAATTATACAACACTCGCCCTTCCCATGTTTTCCCTCGTTGCAACGGTGATAACTCCGATATCTGCAGCATTGATGCCATCATTAACACGCTCTGTTTCGAAGAAAGATATAAAAGGTGGGATTGAAAAAATAAAAGGCTCGCTTTCTTTTATCTATTTCATCTCTATTCCGTGCGCCTTTTTTTACTTCTTCTTTCCGAGGCAGATTCTCTCCGTTATATTCGAGGAGGGTAGCGCGATACTCGGGGCCTCCTTGCTTTCCTGCATCGCTCCGTCGCTGATCATTCTCGGTCCGTTAACTGTTATGAACACCTTGCTTGAGGCAGAGGGCAGGGTAATGCTGCCCGTAATCTCACTAACTCTCGGCTCACTGACAAAGCTCGTTAGCTGCACGTGCCTTATATCCGTCGATTCGATAGGTATTCTCGCCGCACCGATAAGCACACTGATTTCATATTCTGTGTCATTTATAATTTCATATTTTGCCATAAAGCGCTCCTCATTTGGCAGCATAAGAATATTTAAAGGCTCAATTATCCCCATCTTTTTGTCTGCTTTCGCATCATTGCTCGGGCTTTTCATCTTTCCACACCTAAATACGTGCTTAACAAAAATGGCATCTTGCACAATACTTTTGTTAATTTTAGGCTTCACTTATCTGTTTTTTTCATTGATATTATCAAAAAACACACGTACAATTCTCCTAAACTTTGTCAATTTACACAAAAACGGCACAAACCACTTATAAATAAAGCCGAATTTTGTTTTTGAGGACGGAAAAATATACAAATCCCTTGAAATCGGGGGCAAATCTTGCTATAATTAATATATCTTAAATTAAAAGAAAGGACGTTCATTATGAACAAGACAGAACTCGTAAACGTTGTTGCTGCCGAGACCGGCGCGCAGAAGAAGGCAGTTGACGCTATCATCTCCGCTACTCTCGAGGCTATCACCGCTGCTCTCAAGGAGGGTGACAAGGTTTCTCTTATTGGCTTCGGTACCTTTGAGGTTAAGGAAGCTGCTGAGAGAGAGGGCCGCAACCCCAAGACCGGCGAGACCATCAAGATCGCTGCATCAAAGAGACCCGCTTTCACTGCATCCAAGGTTCTCAAGGACGAGGTTAACGCATAAGCTCAATGCGTCTTGACAAATTTCTCAAGGTTTCACGCTTGATAAAGCGACGCACAGTCGCCAACGATGCCTGCGACTCACAGAGAGTGTGGGTAAACGGCAAGCAGACTAAGCCGTCCTATGACGTCAATGTCGGCGATGAAATTAAAATTTCTTTCGGAACAAAGCTTGTAACCGTTAAGGTGCTTGACATCAGAGAGACTACCAAAAAGTCTGAAGCTGTCGGTATGTATGAGATAATAGCCGAAGAAGTATGTGGTATTTTTTCACGAGAAAATCCTATTGATCCTGTGGATAAGTAGGCATATTTTTAATAAAAATCACATATTCTTTCCCAGAGTATGTGATTTTTATTTTCTCGGAGGCTATTATGGTAGCACAGACGCCACAACATCATCAGCAATTATATCTGAAGGACAGAAAAGCTCTCACTCTTGACGCAGTAAAATCCGTAAAGGACTTTACGGAGTCGCAGCTGATTGTCGACACGGAGCTCGGCACGGTATACATAGAGGGAGAAGAACTGAAAATCGAAAGCTTATCTAAGGAAAATGCGTCTATCCTCGTAACGGGTAATATAAGCGGATTTTACTACAAATCACAGAAACCGCGACGCAGCATCTTTTCAAGGAAGGATTAATGCTTTATTTTGATTTTTCGGAGCTTGCTCTTTCCTGCCTTTATTCCTTTCTTTTCGGATTATTTGCTGCAGGCATATATGCATCCCTTTCTGTTATAAACAGGTATACCGTTCTCCTTCTGCGTCTGCCGTTCAGTGCGCTTTTTGCTCGCTCGAGGGAAGTCTCCGATACAAGCAAAAAAGAAGGAGCCCACCACGTAAGGCTTTGGACAGAAATATTTGATTTCATTTTCTTTACAGTTGTCGGGATAGCATTTATCCTTTTGCTCTACGTATCGCTTGACGGAATACCGAGAATACATTTTTTTATCCTTTCTTTGCTCGGCTTTTTCCTTTCGCGAGCAACAATGGGCAGATTTTTTACTGCAGCATTCGATCTTATCCTATCAAATCTTTACAGATTCTGTTATTTTGCTCTGTATATTGCCTTTGCACCCGTACGTTATATAGCTAAGGTGCTAAGTCACTTGTGCATGCCGATAATACACCGCCTGTACAGAGCGACTCTCTCGTATAGATATAAAAGAATGCTAAAAGTAAAAATACGAAATACCAAAAAATTATTGAATAAACTTTGCAATCCAGCCAACATTTTTTTCTAATTCGACATCACCTATGTGCTAGAATGGAACAAAAAGTGCTGAAAGGACTGTTATGACAGATAAATTAAGCATCAACGAGGAGCTTTTTCACAAAGGGGAGCTTTACTCCGCAGAGAGCTATCTCGGATGCAGCTTTGTAAAAAAACGCGACGAATATATTTATACATTCCGCACCTATGCCCCAAATGCAGAGGCAGTGCATCTTGCCTCGGATTACAACGGCTGGGCAGACTCTCTTATCCCTCTGTCAAAAAACGAGTCGGGAATATGGGAATGTAAGGTTATATCCTCATTTACCCTCGAGGGATACGCATATAAATACGTAATACGCGCAAAAGGAACATCCGTATACAAGGGTGATCCGTATGCAAAATACTCAAAGGGAGGCAGCGACGGCGCCTCCGTAATATGGACAAGCTCCTTCGCTTGGACGGATGGAGAGTGGCTGAGTGCTCGCGCAAATCAGGCAAAAAATGCAAAAAGCACACTCTCTTTACCTCTGAATGCATATGCCGTGTATCCTTCGGACTTCACCGGGTTTGAGGGTGAGAAGCATCCAAGCTATCGTGAGCTTGCATCCTCCCTCGTTCCGTATATAAGATATATGGGCTATACTCACCTCAGGCTTCTCTGTGCTTTAAACACCGACGGCGACCCGGATGGGGGCGGCATGTTTTCCACAGCATATCGCCACGGAACACCTGATGATCTCAAATATCTTGTAAACGAGCTTCATAAGTTCGGCATTGGCATCATCCTCGATTGGAATGCCACTCATCTGACTGACACCGAGTGGAGTGCACGCTGCTTTGACGGAGCATATCTCTACGAATCTCCGAGCGTTCCCGGAAGAATCGACACCTCGCAGCCCGAAAGCATCTCATTCGTGCTCTCAAGTCTATCGTATGCACTCAGGGAGTATCATTCCGACGGCATTTGTATCAAGGGCTTGGACAGAGCCAATGAAGCCGATAGGGCACTGCTCGACAGAATTTCTGCTCTGGCAAAAAAGGAATTCAGGGACGTTATTTTCATTTCGGATTTTCAACCCGAGAGTGGAGGCGCGCAAAATCTCATTCGCAGCTCGTCATATTCGGATAATGTGGCAGACTACCTAGCCACAGATCCGCTCTATCGCGCAAGCAAGCATGCAGCTATCACGGATATCCCACTCGGCTCTATATCTCACCTTGACAGAAGGAGTGCGGCGGGCAGGTCAGAGTCTATTGTAAGCAGCATTCACGGCTCATACGATGACAAATTCCGTCAGCTAAGGACGGTGATGCTGTACCATATGTGCCTCCCGGTTAAGAAGGAAGCCTTTATGGGTCACGAATTTGCCAGATTCTCCGACTGGGAAAAGGGTAGGGCGCTCGAATGGTTTATGCTGGGCTATCCGGCACACAAGAAAATGCGTCAGTACGTCTGTGCGCTAAACAGATTTTACGTAAAATCTCCCGAGCTCTGGCAATTGGACGGCGAGGAAGGCTTTGTGCTCATTTCCTCCTCCGAAAAGTGCTGCACGGCAGTTATAAAGCGAAAATCGCACGATTCGCATCTTTTTGTTGCCATAAACATGTCCGGAATTAGTCAGTGCGTAACCATACCCTCTGATGGCAAGCTTCAGTGCGTATTCTCCTCCGAGGAGAATATGACGAGTGAGCGCACGACTGAAATCAGCGAAAACGGACAAAGCTATATCAAGGTATCTCTTTTGCCCTATTCGGCAAGGATATATAAGCCTCTTCAAGTCAATAATAAAATTATTCTATAAGGAGAAAAGTTATGTATTGCAAAAAAGAATGTATTGCCATGCTCCTTGCAGGCGGACAAGGCTCAAGGCTTTACGATCTGACCAAGCAAACCGCAAAACCCGCAGTTACCTTCGCAGGAAAGTATAAAATCATTGACTTTCCCCTCTCCAACTGTATAAATTCCTCAATTGATACAGTTGGTGTACTTACTCAGTATCAGCCCCTGGCACTCAATGAATACCTCGGTAACGGCGCTCCTTGGGATCTCGACCGCTCTCGCGGCGGACTTACCGTCCTTCCTCCTTACCAGGGAAGCAAGCGCTCCGATTGGTACAAGGGAACAGCTAACGCAATCTACCAGAATATCAACTTCATAAAGCAGTACAATCCCGATTACGTTCTTATCCTCTCGGGCGACCACATCTATAAGATGGATTACCTCAAGATGCTCGAGCAGCACAAGGCAACGGGCGCTGCCTGCACCGTAGCAACGATAACCGTCCCCATGGAGGAAGCAAGCCGCTTCGGTATCTGCAACACAAATCCCGACGGATCGATCTACGAGTTTGAGGAGAAGCCCAAGAATCCCAAGAACAACCAGGCGTCGATGGGTATTTACATCTTTACAACTAAGAAGCTTATCGAATATCTCGAGGCAGACGAAGAGGACGAAAAATCCTCCAACGACTTTGGAAAGAACATCATCCCCAACTTCCTTAACAACGGTGAGAAGCTTTTCTCTTATAAGTTTGACGGCTATTGGAAGGATGTTGGAACCATTTCCTCTCTCTGGGAGTCAAATATGGACCTTATCGGTCAGACCCCCGTCCTTGATATTCAGGATAACCATTTCCGTATCTTCTCGAGGAACACCGCGCGTCCTCCCCAGATTCACGGAAAGAACTCCTCGGCAAAGAATTCGCTCATCTCCGAGGGATGTAAGATTTACGGCACCGTTGAGAATTCTGTTCTCTCGGGAGGCGTTGTAGTCGAAGAGGGTGCCATCGTCCGCGACAGTGTAATTATGGAGGACGTAGTTATCAAGTCGGGCGCAAGGGTATTCACCTCTATAATCGACTCCGACGCAACGGTTGGCGAGGGAGCCACCGTCGGCACGGAAAACGCAGGCAAGGATAAAATAACTGTCATTGCAAAGGGAACTGAAATAGCCCCCGGTGCAACTGTGCAGGACTAATAAGGGAGGAGAACAATTATGGCAATCAGTGCAGCAGGCATTATATTTTCCAGCCTTAACAACAACACTCTTTCAAGATTGACCACCGACAGAACGGTTGCAGCTATCCCCTTTGCATGCAGATACAGACTTGTAGACTTCTGTCTTTCTAATCTTGTAAACGCAAATATCTCGAATATCTATATTGTAGCCAATTACAGCTACCGTTCTCTTGTTGAGCACATCGGAAGCGGCAAGGATTGGGATCTCGCAAGGCGCGAGGGCGGTATTACCATGATATCTCCCTTCCAGACCTCCTACGCATCCTCCTCTCCCAAGCTCTTCTCGACTCATATGGAAGCACTCAGGAGCATGAAGGAGTATATCAACGAGCTCAAGGAGGACTACGTAGTCCTTATGGACGCTGATAACGTTGTAAACATAGACCTTGAGAATGTTATCAAGACCCATGAGCAGACAGGTGCCGAAATCACCTTCGTCACCGCAGCTATTCCCGAGACCTATACGTCAAAAACTCCCCGTATGATGGTTTCCTCCGTAGCAGACAAGATCACCGATATCGCTATGAGCGCATCCTACAACGTAAAGAATCCCGAGCTTTCACTTAACATCTTTGTTATGAAAACCCATTCTTTGCGCACAATTATAGAGGAAGCAGAGGCATACTCCCTCGACAGTC
This sequence comes from Clostridia bacterium, assembly GCA_017403155.1. Classification (GTDB taxonomy): domain Bacteria; phylum Bacillota; class Clostridia; order Oscillospirales; family CAG-272; genus UBA1740. Next base: position 195,398 of record JAFQOP010000014.1, read on the forward strand.
TCACCAAGCTCTTCCTGGCAAACTACAAGAGCTCGAATTACCGCGCATACCGCCACGACGGATACGTTGCATCGGTTTCCTCCTTCCTCGATTACTACAAGCACTCCATAGCGCTTGCAAAGAATCCCGAGGCAAGAGATTCGCTTCTTTGGAAGAAGGGCTTCCCGATCTTTACCAAGGTACACAACTCCGCTCCCACGGTTCACACCGCTACAGCTGTTGTTGAGAATTCGGTTATTGCCGATGAGTGCTTCATTGAGGGCACTGTAATCAACTCGGTTATCTTCCGCGGTGTTCACATAGGAAAGGGAACAGTTGTCAAGGATTCCGTCCTCTTCCACGGAACCTACGTCGAGGATAACGTAGAGCTCAATTGCATCGTGACCGACAAGGACGTTCATATCACAAGCGGTGCAAAGCTCTCCGGCAACGAGAACATGCCTTTCTACGTTCAGAAGAAGAGAAAAATCTGATCATAGGAGAAAATAATGAGAGTATTATATGTAGCAAGTGAGGGCGCGCCCTATTCTGCAAGCGGTGGACTTGGAGACGTTATCGGTGCGCTTCCCAAAACGGTAGCTCGCATAGACAGCACCGTTCAGTGCGACGTTATACTTCCTCTCTACGGAAGCATGAAGGTAGAGCACAGAGTAGCGCTCAAGCACGTTACCGACCTCACCTTCAAGCTCTCCTGGAGAACAACGGGCGCAAGCATCTACAAAATAGAGAACGACGGTGTTACCTATTACTTCGTTGAAAACCATTACTATTTCGACAGAGCAAAGACCTACGGTGAATGGGACGACGGCGAGAGATTTGCATTTTTCTCGACCGCAGTCATCGAGTTTATGCTCAAAACGGGCAACATTCCCGACATATTCCACGCCAACGACTGGCAGACTGCTCCCGCCGTTATCTACCTTAAGACCAAGTATGCATCCGAAGCAGCTCTTTCCAAGATTAAAACCCTCTTCACAATACACAATATCGAGTTCCAGGGTAAATACGATCCTGCTATCCTCGGTGACGTATTCGCACTTGACGAGTGCTATCGCTCGATAGTAGATCACTCCGGTTGTATTAACCTTCTCAAGGGTGCTATAACCGTCAGCGACTACGTTTCTACCGTAAGCCCCAACTATGCATGTGAGCTTCAGCATGATTTCTTTGCTTTCGGGCTTGCAGGTGTAATCAGCTCGGTGTCCTATAAGATGACGGGTATTATCAACGGAATTGACTATACCGAGTTTTCTCCCAAAAAGAACGACATATTCAAGACCTTTGATAAGCGTACTATCAAATCGGGCAAGGAGGCAAACAAGCTTGCACTCCAGCGCGAGGTTGGACTCGAGGAGAGCGCGAGCACGCCTCTGATTGTAATGATCACCCGTCTTACCGATCAGAAGGGACTGGACCTTGTTCTCCATATTCTTGAGGAGCTTCTCGCAGAGGACGTACAGTTCGTTCTTCTTGGCACAGGCAACGAGGAATATGAGGATAAGTTTGAGGAGCTCTCGGGCAAGCACGAGAACTTCAAGGCTCTCATCAAATTCGACAGAGCACTTTCGAAGAGAATGTATGCATCTGCAGACATCTTCCTTATGCCCTCAAAGAGTGAGCCCTGCGGTCTTGCGCAGATGATAGCATGCTCCTACGGCACAGTTCCCGTTGTTCGCGCTGTCGGCGGTCTTTACGATTCAATAAAGCCCTACGGAGAGGAAAACTACAATGGCTTTACCTTTAACAACTATAATGCGCACGAGCTTCTCTTTACCTTAAAGCGCGCAATAGCTCTTTACAGAGATACCGAAACGTGGGCACAGATTCGCAAGAATGCTATAAACTCAGACTTCTCTTGGGATAAGTCTGCCGCAAAATATATTGAACTTTATAACGTTTTAAAAAATTGGTAGGATATTAAATTAAATGAAAAGCAACGCAACCTCAACAAACGTCACAGGACAGAAGCAGAAAATCACAGACCTTAGAGAACGCATCGAAGCCAAGCTTGTAACAAGAGGTATATCAAATCCCTCAAGCGCAACCGACGAGCAGCTCTATCAGGCAACAGTAGCGGTAATAAAGGAAATAATGATAGATTACCGCCAGGACTTCAAGAGAAGAAAAAAAGCAACTAGAGCAAAGAAGATTTGCTACCTTTGCATGGAATTCCTTGTAGGTCGTTCACTTAAAAACGTATCGGTAAATCTAGGTATTTACGAGGAGCTTTCGGCAATTCTTCAGGAATACGGCACCAGCTTTGAAAAGGTATATGCGTGCGAGGTAGATCCGGGTCTCGGAAACGGAGGCCTCGGCAGACTTGCAGCTTGCTTTATGGATTCGCTTTCCGCCCTCGACTATGCCGCAAACGGCTATACACTTCTTTACGAGAACGGACTCTTCAAGCAGAAGATAATCGACGGCGAGCAGGTTGAGCTCCCCGACGAATGGCTTGGCAGCGGCGGTGCGTGGCTTGTTCCTCACCCCGAGAAGAGTGTTATTATCCGCCTCGGCGGAAAGCTGCGCGAGGAGTGGGACGGCTCTGCTCTCAAGATCTCAAACTATGAGTACGATGAGGTAAAGGCTGTTCCGTACGACCTTCTTATTCCCGGCACAACCACCGATGCAGTCAACACCATCAGGCTTTGGAAGGCGCGCCCCGTTCATAATGCACTTATGAACTACAACACCACGCATTCCTCCTATGTGAGAACCCTTTCTCAGACGGATAATGCCGAGGTTATTACCAAGCAGCTTTATCCCAAGGATGATTACGATGAGGGCAAGCTCCTTCGACTTACACAGCAGTATTTCCTCGTTTCTGCCTCCTTGCAGAGCATCATCAGCGACTACTTTGCAGAGAATGGCTCTCTCAAGGATTTTGAGAACAACGTTGCAATTCATATCAACGATACTCACCCTGCGCTCTGCATCCCCGAGCTTATGAGAATCCTTATGGATATCTACTCATATACCTGGGAGGACGCTTGGAACATCGTTGTAAAGAGTGTATCCTACACTAACCATACAGTTCTTCCCGAGGCGCTTGAGTGCTGGAGAGTAGACCTCTTCGCAATGAAGCTGCCCAGAATTTACGGCATCGTCTGTGAGATCAACAAGCGCTTTACTGCAGATCTTTGGAATCTGTATCCCGGAGATTGGGACAGAATTTCGAGGATGGCTATCGTTGCCTACAACCAGGTGAGAATGGCGAATCTCTCTATCGTCGGCTCTCATGCGGTCAACGGTGTAAGTGCGCTCCACAGCGATATCCTTACCAAGACCATCTTCCACGATTTCTATAAAATGACACCCTGGAAGTTCACAAACGTGACAAACGGTGTCGTTCACCGCAGATGGCTCAACACAGCCAACCCCAAGCTTGCTGCACTTCTTGACGAGCTTATCGGCTCTGAGTTCAGAGAGGATGCATCAAATCTCTCAAAGCTCACTGCATTCAAGGATGACAAGGCGGTTCTCGAGCAGATTCGTGAGATTAAGTATCACAATAAGGAAAGATTCGCCCACTACGTCTTCCAGAAGACGGGCAAGAGAATCAACCCCGAATCTATCTTCGACGTGCAGATCAAGAGAATGCACGAATATAAGCGCCAGCTTCTTAACGTTATGAAGATAGTAGCTCTTTATAACGAGATAATGGAAAACCCGAATGCCGATATTCCTCCGCAGACCTTTATCTTCGGATGCAAGGCAGCTCCGGGCTACGTTATGGCAAAGAAGCTCATTAAGCTCATCTGGTTCCTCTCTGAGGAGCTCGAGCGCAATCCGCTTACCAGAGATAGGCTCAAGGTTGTATTTATGGAGGAGTATAACGTATCTCTTGCAGAGATTCTAATTCCTTCTGCCGATATTTCCGAGCAGATTTCTCTGGCAGGTAAGGAGGCGAGCGGCACGGGCTGCATGAAGCTCATGATGAACGGTGCGCCCACCCTCGGTACTCTCGACGGTGCAAACGTTGAGATACTTCAGGCGGTAGGCAGAGAGAACGCATACATCTTCGGTCTTAATACCCATGAGGTTGACGAGCTCTGGAGAAACGGATACAATGCCAAGGACTTCTATCACTCCTCGCCCGTCCTCAAGAGGGTAGTAGACCGCTTCAACGAGCCTATCGCATCCCACGACTTCTCTCATATTTCCGATTACCTCATCGGTGCCAACTTCGGCGGAGTTGCAGACCCGTTCATGTGCCTTGCAGACTTTGACTCTTATCTGTATACCTACAAGTGTGCAATAAGAGACTATGCTGACAGGGAGGCATGGGCAAGGAAGTCTCTTATGAATACTGCTACCAGCGGAACCTTTGCATCGGATAACAGTATCAGAAAATACGCGGAAGAAATTTGGCACGCAAAGCCCGTAAAGGATTCTAAATGATAACATCCCCCCTCGATTTTCTAAACGTCACCCCCGACGAGCTTACAGGGCTCGTCGGCAGGGTGGAGTATATTCATAAAAGTGAAAATCAAAGCGGAACGGCTTACTCCTCGACAGAGGGGGTAAGCCTTTTGCTGTTTATACCGTCCGCATTTGCATCAAAAGCTGTAAGGATAGTTATATTTAATGAATCACTCTCCGAGCAAGCACTGAATACAGTGGCAACAATAGAGCGCACCCATGCCGAGCACGATGTATACCGCGCCGAAATCCCCTCGGGTACTCTTACCCCGGGACTCTACTATTTCAGAATAAAGATTGAATCCTTCTCTCCTCTTTACGGATTTAAGCACGGGGAAAAAATGTGCTTTTCCTCGAATCCCACCTTCGGGCACGCATTTCAGCTTACGGTATTTGAAGATGTCTATTCCATCCCCACTGACAACCTTGGTGGCATTATCTACCACATATTCGTAGACCGCTTTAACAGAGGCGGAAGCGTACCCGTACGTGAGGATGCCACTCTTATCGATGACTGGTACGCAGAAATACCCGAGTTTCCCGCCTACCCGGGAGCCTTCCTAAAGAACAATTACTTCTACGGTGGAACGCTTTGGGGAATTATTGATAAGCTCGATTATCTGAAATCCCTCGGCGTAAGCACGATATATCTGAGTCCGATATTCGAGGCATACTCAAACCACAAGTATGATACGGGCGACTATAACACAGTAGACGCAATGTTCGGTGGTGAGTCGGCTCTCAAGGCTCTTATTGCCAAGGCAAAAGAGCAGGGAATCGGTATCATACTCGACGGTGTATTCAATCACACCGGCTCTGACAGTATATATTTCAACCGCAACGGCAGATATGATAGCATAGGTGCATATCAGTCCACTGACTCTGCGTACTACACCTGGTACGATTTTCAGAGCTACCCCGATAAATATACGTCCTGGTGGGGTATCGAAATACTGCCAAGAATCAATCCCGACAAGCCCGCCTGCTCAGATTATTTTATCGGTCAGTCGGGTATAATTCGCAAATATGCAAAAATGGGAATTAACGGCTTTCGCCTCGATGTTGCAGACGAGCTCTCCGACACCTTTATTGCAGGAATCAAGGCTGCCCTCAATGAGGAAAACCCGAAATCTATCCTCTACGGCGAGGTTTGGGAGGATGCCTCCTGCAAGATTGCCTATGATACAAGGAAAAAATATTACCTCGGGCGCGAGCTCGACGGAGTAATGAATTATCCTATACGCACGGGAATTATCGACTTTATAGCAGACCACAGCAGCGTCTCCTTGAAATATGCCCTTACCGAGGTATATCCCAATATGCCAAAAAGAGCAAGAGATGCTGCAATGAACCTGCTTGGCACACATGATACCGAGCGCATACTTACCAGAATCAGCGGTGTCAGCTCATCTGGGTATAGCAATGCAACACTGTGCGTAAAGCGCCTCAATCCCTCGGAGCTTTCTCTTGCAGTAAAGAGATTAAAGATGGCATATACGATTATTGCAACTCTACCGGGTATTCCGTCCATATATTACGGTGACGAGGCAGGTATAGAGGGATATTCCGACCCCTTCAACCGTCGTACGTATCCCTGGGGACGAGAGAACGTCGAGCTTCTTGACCACTACAGGAGGATTGGAGCAATTCGCCGCGAGAATACTGTTTACAGAGAAGGAGAGTTCAAGCTTCACAGAATAACCGATGACCTTCTGATTTTTGAAAGATGTGAGGGGGGCTTGTGCTATCTTACCGTTGCCAATAATTCGACAAGAGCACTAACCGTCTCCTTTGATAAGGCTGCAAACAATCTTTATGATGACTGTAAAGGCAAAGAATTCATTATCCCATCAATCTCTGCCACAGTTTTTCTCGCAAAAGAAGGAAATTCGTTTATCTACAAGTAAAAGAGGATGCATTGCATCCTCTTTTATATTTTCCTTAATGCACGGTAAAGCTTATCAAGCTCTCTTTCTGTGTTAAAGTAAGAAAGACTTATTCTGACGCACCCCGATTTAAGTGTACCGATTTTTTCGTGCGCAAGGGGAGCACAGTGCAGTCCAGCCCGTGTACATATTCCGACATCAGAGAGTTTTCTCGCGCATTTTTCGGAGGGCACCTGTCCGATGTTAAAGCAAATGACACCTCCGTGTGCGCCGTATATCCTTATATTCTTTATCTCCCTTAATCTGGATAGTGCCTCCTCTGTCAGATAATCGACTATGCTTATAACAGTGTCTATACCGATACTGTCTATATATTCCACTCCCGCTTTTAGCCCTGCAATCGCAGGAAGGGGAAGTGTGCCCGCCTCCATCCTCTCGGGAAGCTCCTTTGGCATCGCTTTATTCCTTGACTCGTTTCCGCTCCCGCCCTCCAGGAGCGTGTTGTCCGGTGAGGCAGCAAAAACGGCAAAACCGAGTCCCATTATTCCGTAAAGCCCCTTGTGTGCGGGGGCGCAAAAAGCATCAAAGGCAACGTCATCCAGCGAAAAGTTTGTTAGTCCTGCCGCCTGCGATGCATCTAAAATAAGCCTTATGCCATACTTTTTCTTTAATTCGGAGAGCGCAAATATTGGAATGCATTCACCCGTTACGTTGGATTTAAGGGTGGTAACTATCGCAGAGGTGTTATCCCTTATATGTCCCTCAATTTCTTTAAATATATTATCCGCACTGCTCTTATATACAGAATAGCTTACCCCTCTTGCTTGAGCGAGAGAGCATATCGGTCTATATACAGAGTTGTGCTCAAGATCAGATATTATTACGTGGGAATTATCGGGAATAAGCGTTTTTATAGCCATATTAAGCGCGTAAGTCGCATTTAAAGTGAATACAATTCTATCCGGGAACGAATAATTCAAATGACGGCTGATCGACTCTCTTGCGGAATACACGAGCTCTGTCGCGCGTATCGACAGCCTGTGTCCGCTACGGCCGGGGTTTGCGGAATATTTTTTTATTGCCCCCTTGACCGCGCGTAGCACGGTGTCTGGCTTCTTATACGTTGTTGCAGCATTATCCAAATATACCATAAAACCTCCGTCGTAGCGCAGGACCTAGTCCTGATAAATATAATAGCTTATTCCTGCCTTTTTCAGTTCCATAACAACGGTGTAATGATCCGCCGATGCATATTCAATACCGTGCGTGCATCCGCCCGCAGTCATCGATGCATCAAGTTTTACGAGCTTTGTTTGAACGTTCAGCCTCGCCAAAAGTCGTCTTGCCTTTTGCGCATGCGTTACGGAACCGACACTTATCGTCGTTGTATTCAAGCAAAATACTCCTTCCTCGCAAAATATGCGCATTATTATTTTATGCAGGGCGCTAATTAAAGTTAATTACCAAAAACTGGCTGAAAATGACAAAAAGGTACTAGACTTTTTATAAAAGATGTGCTATACTAGATAGGTAAAATAAAACCCTACAAGGATGTTAAGATGGAAGAAATCAGAAGCAATTTTATCCACGACATAATTGATGCCGATCTTACCGAAAATCCCGAGCTGAAGGTACACACCCGCTTTCCGCCCGAGCCCAACGGATATCTTCATATCGGCTCTGCAAAGGCGATATGGATAAACGCAATGACAGCAAAGAAATACGGCGGTCTTTTCAACCTCCGCTACGATGATACAAACCCCTCCAAGGAGGACAACGAATACGTCGAGAGCATCTATCGCGACCTGACCTGGCTCGGCTGCGAGCCGACGGGCGGCGTGTACTACGGCTCCGATTACTTCGACAAGTGCTACGAATTTGCGGTAAAGCTTATCAAGGAAGGAAAGGCATACGTATGCGACCTCAACGCAGATCAGCTCCGTGAATACAGAGGCACTCTCACAGAGCCCGGTAAGAACAGCCCGTACAGAGATCGCTCGGTAGAGGAGAATCTCGACCTCTTCGAGAGGATGAAGAACGGCGAGTTTGAGGACGGTGCAAAGACCCTTCGTGCAAAAATCGATATGGCGTCCTCAAATATGAATATGCGCGACCCTGCGATATACCGCATAGTACACACATCTCACCACAGACAGGGCAACAAGTGGTGCATCTATCCTCTCTACGATTATGCGCATCCCATCCAGGACGCACTCGAGGGCATCACACACTCCCTTTGCTCAATAGAGTTTGAGAATCACAGACCTCTCTACGACTGGGTTGTGGACAATATCGGCTTTGAAAAGAAGCCCAAGCAGCGCGAATTTGCAAGACTGAACGTAACCCACACGGTTATGTCCAAGAGATACCTGCGTCGCCTTGTCGAGGACGGACTCGTTGACGGCTGGGACGACCCCAGAATGCCCACAATCTGCGGTCTGCGCCGACGCGGATATACCCCCTCTGCAATATTTGACTTTGTTTCACGCGCAGGTGTAGCAAAAGCATACAGTGTGGTCGACTATGAGCTTCTTGAGCACTGTATCAGAGAGGAGCTTAACCGCGATGCACAGCGCAGAATAGCAATTCTTCACCCGATTAAGGTTACCGTAACCAACTATCCCGAGGATAAGGTCGAATACTTTGAGGTTGCAAACAATCCCCAGAATCCCGATTGCGGAACCAGAAAGGTCCCCTTCACGAGAGAGATATACATCGATGCCGACGATTTTGCCGAAGTACCTCCGCCAAAGTTCTTCCGCATGAAGCCCGACGGAGAGGTTCGTCTTATGGGTGCATATATCGTAAGGTGCAACGAGATTATCAAAAACGAGGACGGATCGGTCAAGGAAATACTTTGTACTGCCGATCTTGAAACAGGCAACGGTATGCCTACCGACGGAAGAAAGGTGAAGGGAACTATACATTGGCTCTCCTCCTCCTTTGCAAAATCAACCACCGTCAAGCTCTATGACTTCCTCTTTGATATTGAGAACGTCGACGATATTCCCGAGGGCAAGACCTTCGACGACTATCTTAACAGAGCCTCGGTAACCACAGTTGAGAACGCGAAGATCGAGCCCGCACTTGCAGAAGCAAGCGCCGACGAGAGATTTCAGTTTGTCAGATGCGGCTACTTCATCAAGGATTCGAAGCACGAGAACGTCTTCAACCGTATAGTCGGACTGAAGGACAGCTTCCCAAAGCAGAAATAAAAAAGGCAGAGCCGTTACCGCGAATACTCGGTAACGGCTCATTTAACATTATGGGTATATACGAAAAAATTATTTTCTATCTCACTGCGCCGAAGTGCGTGCACTGCGGTGAGAGAATGGATATCGATGACCTGGCGCTGTGCAAGAGATGCAGGGCAGAGTATAACGATGCGATACGTCGCTCCTGCTATGTTTGTGCCCAACCGCTGTATGAATGCACCTGCACAAACAAATATCTCGATTCTCACTACGTGCATAAGCATATTAAGGTATACCGATATCTTATACGTGAAAACCTTGTGACAAACAACCTCATATACAGTTTAAAGCGTGATAACCGCAAGGACGTTCTCGAATTTCTATCAACAGAGCTTGCATCATCTATAATTTTCTCACTGAAAAATCCCGAAAATTACGTTCTTACCAGCATCCCGCGAATCAAGCGTTCAACGGTAAGATACGGCATCGATCATGCCGAGCTGCTTGCTAAAGCGGTCGCTAAAAAGATCGGAGCAACTTACGTAAAACTCTTAAAATCAAAGGGTAAACGCGAGCAGAAGCACGCAAGAGGCAGGGAAGAGCGTATAAAGAACCTCAACCTTACAATCAACGAAAGAAGCGATGCTGTAAAGGACAAGAACGTAATAATTATCGATGATATAGTTACTACGGGCGTATCAATGAGTGTTGCGGCAATGCTCCTTAAGAGTATAGGTGCAAAGAGGATAATCGCTGCCTCTGTCGCCTCTGCATATAAGGATGAGCTTTTCTGATTATTATCTGATAAAATTAGTCATCGGCTTATACTCAAGCTTGGGGGGCTCAACCTTGTCTGCCGCCTCCTTGAGCCTCAAAAACCACGCCATATTTCGACCGAGATTTCGCATTGTACGAAGTCCCTCGAGATCAAGCTCAACCTCTTCTGCACTGTTTCCGTGCACCTCATTCCAATAGGTAGACGTAATAATTGGCATGCAGGTTATAGCAAAGAAGCGGTTTATCTCGTCGAGTGTTGGAGTTGTGCCGGCACGTCTGGCGCTAGCAACCGCAGCCGCAGGCTTAAATGCAAATACGTTTTTCTTCGCACATTTATCTGCATAGAAGACTCTATCCATAAAGGAAACAAGAGATCCGTTTGCTCCCGCATAATACACGGGAGAGGCGAATATAAATCCGTCAGCCGTCTTCGCCTTTTCGAGAAATTCATTAACCTTGTCATCTATGACGCATTTGCCGAGTGTGTTGCATGCGCGGCATCCGCGGCAGGGAGCAACCCCCTCCGTGCCAAGCTCAAATATCTCAGTTTCGATTCCCAGGTCCAGAAGTGTCGTTTCTACCTCGCGAAGTGCTCTGGCAGTACAACCGTCCGACTTTGTGCTTCCATTGACTAAAATTACCTTCATAGTGCGCTCCTGAATTATATATTACACGTAGAGTATATCATATAAGCATAAAAAAAGCAAGGCGATTTGCCTTGCTTTTTTATGCTGTTAGCTTTTAATTAGCCGAGCTTGGTGTAGTTTACCTTGATGCCGGGGCCCATGGTAGTAGCAACAACGCAGCTCTTGATATACTGACCCTTTGCAGCAGCGGGCTTAGCCTTGATAACCGCACCAACGAGGGTGTTGAAGTTCTCGGTGAGCTTCTCAGTACCGAAGGATGCCTTGCCGATAGGGCAGTGGATGATGTTGGTCTTGTCGAGACGGTACTCGATCTTACCTGCCTTTGCCTCGGTAACAGCCTTAGCAACGTCGGGGGTAACAGTACCTGCCTTGGGGTTAGGCATAAGGCCCTTGGGACCAAGTACCTTACCAAGACGGCCGATGAGGCCCATCATATCGGGAGATGCAATAACAACGTCGAACTCAAACCAGTTCTCAGTCGTGATCTTCTGAACGTAATCCTCTGCACCAACGTAGTCAGCGCCTGCTGCGAGAGCAGCCTCTGCCTTGTCGCCGCGAGCGAATACAAGAGTTCTAACAGTCTTACCGGTTCCGTTAGGAAGAACGATAGCGCCACGAACCTGCTGATCTGCGTGACGGGAGTCAACGCCGAGGCGGATGTGGATTTCTACAGTTTCGTCAAACTTTGCCTTAGCAGTCTGGCAAACAAGGCCCATAGCCTCGTCTACGTCGTAGAGCTTAGTCTTGTCGATGAGCTCTGCGCTTGCCTTATACTTCTTACTCATATTAGCCATCTTTCAGTCCTCCTTACTCTTCAACGGTAACGCCCATGCTGCGTGCGGTACCTGCAACCATGCTCATTGCTGCCTCAACGGATGCTGCGTTAAGGTCGGGCATCTTAGTTTCTGCGATCTTACGAAGCTGCTCCTGGGTAAGGGTAGCAACCTTAGTCTTGTTGGGAGCTGCGGAAGCAGTCTCGATGCCGCATGCCTTCTTGATAAGAACTGCAGCGGGGGGAGTCTTCGTAATGAAGGTGAAGGAACGGTCTGCGTAAACCGTGATAACAACGGGGATAATAAGACCGATGTCGTTCTTAGTTCTCTCGTTGAACTCCTTGGTGAAGTTGGGGATAGATACACCATACTGACCAAGCGCGGGACCTACAGGGGGCTGGGGAGTAGCCTTGCCGGCAGGAAGCTGTAATTTAATGTAACCGGAAATTTTCTTTGCCATAATAAATAAACCTCCATATGTGGTAATTTAATCGGGAGAATTGTAAAGAATTTTTCTCCCTCCCACGTTTTGCTCACAAAAGAGCAGGGAAATGCTTATTGAGCGAGACGCACGTCCTGAGTTTCTACCATAATAGGAATATCGCGTCTCTCAGTCGAGGCGAGCACGACAATCTGCTTCTTATCCTCGCTGATTTCGTGGATAGTACCCGAATATCCTGCGAATGTACCGGATACCACCTCAACCCTATCTCCAACCTTGAAGGGGAATTCCTCGAGCTGAGATTCAATTCTGAACACCTCGAGCTCTTCCTGAGAAAGGGGTGTAGGCTCGGAGCCGGGGCCTACAAAGCCGGTGACGCCTGTGATGTTGCGGACAACATGCCAGCTTTCGTCGGTCATAGTCATTTTAACAAGGACGTATCCGGGGAGGAGCTTAGTCTCTACTATCTTCTCTTCACCCTTGTCATTGGTTTCTACGTGAGTCTCTGTGGGAACCTGCACGTCGTAAATCAAGTGCTGGAGTCCGCGGTTCTCAACGATTTTTTCAATGCTGATCTTTACCTTGTTTTCATAGCCTGTATATGTGTGTGCAACGTACCATCTGGGACCGAGGTTTTTTTCGTTAATGTTACTCATACAGAATCAGGCCTTTCAGTCGACAAGACGGGCGATCCAATCAATTCCGTTATAGAAAAGTACGTCAACGATAGCAATTGCAACCGCGAATGCTACGACGGTAACAAGAACTATCTTTGTGCTCTTCCACAGCTCGCTCTTCGACGTCCAGACGACCTTTTTCATCTCGCCTACAACGTCCTTGCAGAGCTTGCTAAACCATCTGCCGAAGCGTACGAAAATGTTGGGCTTCTTACCTGCCTTACCATTTACCTTCTTTTCTTCTGCCATACTAAATGATCCTCACTAAAAAATTACTTAGTTTCTTTGTGCAAAGTATGTTTGCGACAGAAACGGCAGAACTTATTCATCTCAAGTCTGTCCGGATCGTTCTTCTTGTTTTTCTTTGTGTCATAATTTCTCTGCTTACATTCAGTGCAGGCAAGGGTAATTTTGACTCTCATATCGGCACCTCCTAATAGAATTCGGGCTGAGCCCGTAAAAAATACCTCCCTCAATGTCTATGGGAAATTGAGTGCCCGTCCCAGATAAAAATGAGCACACAAAAAAAGCCCTCCGACAGAGGTACGTCCATTATAGCACCGAAAGCATGATTTGTCAAGTACTTTTATAAATAAAATATTGTATTAAAATAAATATTATATTATTATATTGAAAAAAAGCTTTATGTGTGATACAATAATGAAGTGAGGTAATTTGAATGAAGATAACCGTTTTAGATAAGGCGTCCCTCGGAGAGGATACACCGTTTGCGCCGCTTGCCGCACTTGGCGAGCTCATCACATACGATGCAACATCCAAAGAGGAGGCTATCAAGCATATCGCCGACAGCGATGTAATCGTCATAAATAAAGTAAAAATAACCGATGAAGTTTTATCTCGGGTGCCTCGTCTTAAGCTGATATGCGTTTTCGCAACGGGGTATGACAACGTCGACCTAGATGCCGCGCGGCGCTATGGCGTCGGAGTGTGCAACGTCCCCGCCTATTCCACAAGCAGCGTAACCCTATTCACTCTTTCCACAGTCCTTGCTCTTGTATCTCATCTGACCGAATATCGCGAATTTGTTAAAAGCGGCTCCTACACCGCTGCCGGTCTGCCAAACAGGCTGACACCGGTATTTCACGAGGTTGACGGAATGAAGTGGGGTATAGTCGGATATGGAAATATCGGTATGGCGGTAGGAGAGGTGGCACGCGCGATGGGCGCCGAGCTTTTGGTATGCAAGAGAGCACCGACGGAGGGCGTCAGATGTGTTGATATAGATACTCTGTGCCGTGAGGCGGATATTATAACGCTCCACTGCCCCCTGAACAGCGAAACTCGCGGACTCATAAATAGGGAACGTCTCTCTCTTATGAAGCCAACCGCAGTCCTGGTAAACGAGGCGCGCGGTGCCGTGCTTGATGAAAATGCGGTTGCCGAGGCTGTTCTGAACAAGCAAATTGCGGCCTTCGGGTGCGACGTATATTCCACCGAGCCCTTTGGCGAGCCTCACCCGTATACAAAAATTATGCATCTGAACAACGTAATTCTGACTCCGCACGCAGCCTGGGCGGCATATGAGGCAAGGGTAAGGTGCGTTAATACAATCAAAGAAAACATAACCTCCTATGTAAACGGAGGAAAGCTGAACAGAATTGATTAAACTTGAAAGGGAATACATTATGAAAAATCTACTTCTTTACCCCGAATGCAAGGATAACATCTGGGGCGGAACAAAGCTGAAAACAAAGTACGGCAAAGCAACCGACAGAGATATTGTTGCCGAGAGCTGGGAGCTCTCCTACCACAAGGACGGTCCGACACGTACAGAGGACGGAGCAACACTTTCCGAAGCACTAACCAACGAAGAAATCGGCACTAATTGTAGCGATTTTTCATTTTTCCCCGTTCTTGTAAAGCTCATTGACGCCAAGGACGACCTTTCCGTGCAGGTACACCCCTCGGATAGCTATGCTCTTGAAAACGAGAACAGCTTCGGTAAAACCGAAATGTGGTATATCGTCGAGGCGGAGGAGGGCGCAGGAATCTATCTTGGCTTCAAAAAAGACGTAACCGAAGATGAATACAAGGCAGCAATAAAGAACAATACACTCACCGACCTGCTGAATTTCTACGAGGTCAAGGCGGGCGAGTGCTACTTTATCCCCTCGGGCACAATTCACGCCATAGGCAGTGGCTGCCTTATCTGCGAAATCCAACAGAACAGCAACCTCACCTACCGCGTTTATGACTACGGACGCCGCGATAAGAACGGAAACACGCGTGAATTGCATATTGAAAAGGCTCTCAAGGTAACCTCGCTCAAGAAATACGAGGCATGCCCACTCGGCATCAGCGCAAAGGATGGAGAGCTGCTTGGTGTAAGCAGGTATTTCACCGTAACTAAGCTCGACGTAAAAGGAGCTACCGATATAGCTTGTGATGCTGCGACCTTCAAATGCTTCACCTGCGTTGAAGGCGAGGCAACGGTCGGCGGTGAGAGACTTGCGCTAGGTAAGTCGCGTCTTGTAAGCGCTCACAACGGTAAGATTGAAATAAAAGGTAATGCAACAGTTATTATGACACAGATCAGAAAATACTACGTCGGCATAGATCTTGGCGGCACATTCATAAAGGGAGGTATCGTCGACGATCTTGGAAATATAATCTACACCGACAAAATTCCCACCGAAGGCAATCGTGGTCAGGACGCTGTTGCTGAAAATATTGCAAGGCTGGCAAAAATGCTCCTGGCACGTACGGGTCTGTCGACCGATGACGTGGAGGGAATAGGCATGGGCGTGCCCGGTATGATAGACAGTGAGAAGGGAATAGTTCTCCTATCCAACAATCTTCGTTGGTACGACTTCCATATCGCCGAAGCAGTGTCAAGCCTTACGGGTCTCAGGGTTAAAATAGCAAACGATGCTAACGTAGCTGTCCTCGCAGAAGCAAAATTCGGTGCTGCGAAGAACAGAAAGAACGTAATTATGCTCACGCTTGGCACAGGTGTCGGCGGAGGAATAATTGCCAACGGAGCCCTTTACGAGGGAAACATGTCGGTTGGAGCTGAGCTCGGTCACATGGTAATCAAGAGCGACGGAGAGCGCTGTACCTGCGGCAGACAAGGCTGCCTTGAGGCATACGCGTCGGCATCAGCCCTCATAAGAGAAACAAAAAAAGCTATGCAGGCGCATCCCGAGAGCAAAATGTGGCAGACCTATACTCCGGACAACGCAAGCGGCAAGACTGCCTTCGACTATAAGGACACCGACGAGTTTGCCAAGGAGGTTGTCGACAGGTATATCCAAAACCTTGCCACAGGTATCACAAACCTTGTAAACATCTTTCGCCCCGAGGTAGTTCTTCTCGGCGGTGGTGTATGTGCCGAAGGAGATAATCTCATCATTCCGCTACAAAGGCTGGTAAACGAAAAGATGTTTGCGGGCAAGGCAGGTCCCGAATCAAAAATACTCATCGCAACCCTTGGAAATACCGCGGGAACACTTGGCGCGGCATCCCTTCTTATGTAAAAGAACAAAACGGAGCAGATATTTCTGCTCCGTTTTTTGTACTATTTCTAGCTTTTAAATCCTTCCAGCATAGATAATCTTTTGTTGGAATACTTGTATGCATTCTCAAAATCACGCAGCTCCTTAGAGCACTGCTCAAGGTCGAAATAAACACCAAAAAGAATATATGCATTAAAGGTGGAGGAATGAATCAGGCTTACCGTCTCATTCAGTATTTCAACTGCCTCAGCATATCTTTTTTGCTTAATCATGCGCTTTGCTCTTACATGCTCACTCATAACCTCATTATTAAAGCTGTATGAAAAATCCTGCGTGAGGTATTTATAGAACTCATAATCAAAAACGTCTCTTATCCCCTCAAGATACACGTCTTTGTCAAATTCCAGCAGGGGAGACTGAACGTTTTCTGCAATTGCCTCGTACATCTGCATTGACGAGAGAATATGCCTTGCATCAAGAAGGGTGAGAGCGGAGTATTTTCTTGCGTCAGCAAAGCACCGCGATGCGCTCATAATCTCGCCTTTAAAGAGATGACTCTTTCCCAGCTCATAGCTTGCCGTGCATGCAATATATGCAAGCTCGCTGTCAATATCTGAGAGAGATTTGATCCGGTTTATGCAAAGAGAAAAATCCTTATCCTTATATGCTGAATAAATTGAGGATATATTCTCATTCTTTTCATAAAAGAAAAGGTCGTCTCCGTCGGAGAGCAGATAAGCAAGAGGAAGTGAGAGCTTTCTTGCAAGATATTTCAACGTATCAAGCGAGGGGTTTGCAATGCCGCTCTCGATGCGGCTTATCATATTTCTCGTTATCTTATCGCCTGCAAGCGACTTCTGCGTTAGCTTACGCATTTTGCGCGCAGTCTTAATCTTTTCGCCCAGCTTCATCTTTAGTCCTCATCGATCGGGGGTGGGGGAGTTATTTTAACTGTGGCAAGCGGATGGTTTGCCACTGCCTCCTCCAGATTTCTGTCAATTACGTGTGTGTATATCTGCGTCGTGTTCAGCTGCTCGTGGCCGAGTATTTCCTTAAGCACCCGTATGTCACTGCCTGCCTGATACATCAGTGTTGCCGCAGTGTGGCGCAGCTTATGTACCGAAAGACCGCGAGTGCCGAGTCCTGCAAGGTCGAGATACTTGCCAACCATCCACTGCACCGTCTTGTTGGAAATTCTCGTCTGCCGTCTGCTAAGGAAAAACGCCTTATCACTCGTCACAATGTATTTCGGATCCAGTCGCATCTTGAGATAGTCAACAAGCGCGCGCCTTGCGGCATCATTGATATACACAACTCTTTCCTTGCTACCCTTACCCATAACCTTAACGCGTGTAATATCAGCGTCAAAGCTGCCGAGATTCAGCCCGACAAGCTCGGACAAACGCATTCCGGTGTTCAGGAAGAGAGTAACTATGGCAAAATCGCGAACAACAGTCTTTGATGAACGGTCTGATTTAATCGTTTCAAGCAGCTTCACAGCCTCGCTCACCGTCAGATATTTCGGCAGAACCTTGCTCTTTTTCGGAGAATCAATATCGAGCGAGGGGTTTGTATCAATGATATGCTGCCTTGTCGTCGCATACTGAAAGAAGGAGCGTATAGAGGACAGCTTTCTCATTCTTGTCGTGGTATTATTTCTTCGCTCAACCGTCGAGTGGACGATAAAGTCGATTATCATCTCTCGGGTGACCGCCTTAACGTCCGCCTCGCGTATATCGCTTATCGACATTGCCTCAAGCTCATCGAGAGAAAGGGATAGCTCATTCTTTTTCATCTTATAAAACCTGAAAAATGAGCGCAGGTCGAGAAGATATTCGCATATTGTTTTTTCGCTTATTCCTCTGACGGCAACCATATGGTTTGCATAATCTCTCAGCACGGCAGGGAAGGTCTTTATTTCATCGCCCGTAAGCTTTAAAACTGCCATAATCTTCTCCTTTCAAATATTTTACACTTCTATTATACAAAATTTTTTGCACTTTTAGTGGATAAAGTGTAAACAATTCAATTTTTTGCTTGCTTTTTTTTATTATTGTGATAGAATATGTTTGTAAATTAAGAACAAAAGGGGACTTTATGAAATTCTTCAAGGAAAACTCCTATGACATTGTAAAAATATATATTACCCAGATAGGCATTGCGATTTTCTCGTTTATGCTCTCCACGGGTGCGGGCATGATAAGCCCCGACAGCTCGGTCAGCAAGCCCCTGCAGCTCATTCTTTCTATTTTTTCCTTTGGATTCTTCTATGCACTTCTTTTCTACTCTGCGTGGGAATGGGGAGCAAAGGACAAGATACGCATGGATTCGGGCAGACTGACGGGAAACGGACTTAAGGGCTTATTTATGGGTCTTTTTGCAAATATACCTAATCTTATCTTAACGGCAATTTCAATAATTTCTTATACCGTCTGCCTCGGCAACGGCAGCAAGTTCTTTGCAAGCGTTGGCGGTGTTTGCTCCCTCATCTACCGCTTTACGGCTAATATGTATCACGGTACCGTGCAGGCTTGCTTCTCCTTCCTCAAGGACGGCGATACAAATCTTGTATTCTTCCTTGTTGAGGCAATAGCCTTCCTCGTTTTCTCTCTTTTGAGCACGGCCTCGCTTCAGATTGGCTACGTCCTTGGAGTCAAGAAATCCAACCTCTTTGGAAAAAAGAAAAAATACGAATAATCGAGCCAAGCCTCCAGTATAGTGTATTAAACTGTATTGGAGGCTTTTTAATTGAAAATTATAACAGTAAATCTGAAGAAGGGATTAGATGCGGCAAGGGTATTACTAAAAGTGACGTCATTCATCCTTGTAATTACCCTGGCAGTTCTTTTATCCTCGCGTTATTTCTCCTTAAATAAAACGTACGTCAGTGCTTTGTCCGAATTAACGGACAGCAAAACGATTATTATAGATGCGGGGCACGGAGGAGAGGATTGCGGAGCCATAGGAGTTAACGGTGTGTATGAAAAGGACCTTAATCTTGAGATTTCCACTGTCATCGGTCAGATGCTTACCGAACGGGGCTATGCCGTAATTTATACGCGCACAGAGGATAAGCTTCTCTATACGGATGAGGAAAACATCAAGGGCATAAGAAAGATATCGGATTTAAAAAATAGATGTAAAATCGGAGCAGAACACCCAAATTCTCTGTTTATAAGCATCCATATGAACTCATTTTCAAGTCCCTTATACTCCGGGGTGCATACCTACTATTCCGCAAACAATCCATCCTCCTATGACCTTGCGAAGGGAGTTCAATCCGGTGTGCAGAAGACTCTGCAGCCCGACAATGACAGGGTGATTAAAAGAGGAGAAAATATGTATCTTCTCGAGCATCTTGAGAATCCTGCAATACTGATTGAGTGTGGCTTCCTCACAAATGAGGAGGAATGTGAGCTTCTTTGCAAAAAAGAATATCAAAAGGAATTGTCTTTTGCCATAGTTTGTGCTATTATAGAATATATTGAAAAGACATAAGGAGAAAAAATGAAGTCTAAAACAATGTTCGTCTGCCGTGAATGCGGTGCCACAAGCATAAAATGGCTCGGCAGGTGTCCGGAGTGCCAGTCCTGGAGCACCTTTGACGAGGTAGAAATAAACGAAAACGAGAAAAAGAGCCAGAAGAGAACGTTTTCAAACCATGCAGAGAAATTTTCCGAGCTGAAAATGCCTACGTATATGCGAACCTGCACAGGTATGCAGGAGCTTGACCGCGTGCTTGGCGGTGGACTTGTAGACGGCTCGGTCGTGCTACTCTCGGGTGAGCCTGGCATCGGAAAATCAACACTCCTTATGCAAATTTGCTCGGAGCTTGGAAAAACAAGAAAGGTGCTTTACGTTTCGGGAGAGGAATCAAAGGGACAGCTGAAGCTGCGTGCCGAGAGGCTTGAGATAACGGGAGATACACTCTATCTGCTTACAGAAACCGACACTGATGCCGTCATAGCGGAGTGCGAGGAGCTGAAGCCCGACGTAATTATCATCGACTCAATCCAGACTCTTTCCTCCGAGCGATTTACCTCGGTGCAGGGAAGTGTTACCCAGGTGCGCGAGAGTGCCCTCTCGCTTATAAACTATGCCAAGAAAAACAGTGCAGCCATATTTCTCGTTGGACACGTTAACAAGGAAGGCGGCATTTCGGGTCCGAAGATTCTTGAGCATATGGTAGATGCCGTCTTGTATTTTGAGGGCGAAAGAACAAACTCATACAGAATTATAAGAGCAATTAAAAATCGCTTTGGCTCGACAAATGAGATAGGCGTATTTGAGATGGGGGATAAGGGACTGAAGGAAATACCCAATCCCAGCGAGGTCATAATGGCTGAGCGCCCGATAAACACCAGCGGCTCCTGTGCGGGCTGTGTTATCCAGGGCTCAAGACCTATAATTTCAGAGATTCAGGCTCTTGTTACCAAAACGGCATATCCCTCCGCAAAAAGAACCTCCGATGGCTTTGACCACAACCGAATGTCATTGCTTATCGCCGTTCTTGAGAAGAGGATGGGATTGAAGTTCTACGAAAATGACGTCTACGTCAACGTTGCAGGCGGTATCCGACTCGACGAGCCAAGCGCAGACCTCTCGATTGCAATGGCGCTCATAAGCGGAATTACCGACAGAGTAATAAGCGACGATACGATAGCCTTCGGTGAAATAGGGCTCTCCGGCGAGGTTCGCGCTGTATCGCATATCGATTACAGAGTAAAGGAGGCTGTCCGCCTCGGCTTCACCAGAATTATCCTCCCGAAAAAAAACGTCACAGGTGCCCTGAAGGTGCCGAGCAAGGTACAGCTGATAGGAGTGAGCAATATATATGAGGTTCTCCCTCATATGACCAAGAAGGTTTAACGCCTTTTATTACATATTAGGTGGGCTGTTTTGTTAAGTTTTGACAAAATAGCCCTTTCAATTTCTACGGTGTATGTTAAAAATATTCAACGCATTCTCTTGAAAACAATAAAAGTATAATGTATAATATATTTAGGTTTTTTATCACGGGTCAGCCCGTATAACAGCACCAATACCATCAAGGAGACTCTTTTTTATGGAAAAGGTTTACACCAAAAGTATTCGTAACGTTGCGCTTCTCGGTCATAGCGGAGGCGGAAAAACGTCACTCGCCGAGTCGATGCTCTATATTTCGAGATACACCGACAGACTTGGCAACATAGCAGACGGAAACACCGTTTGTGACTATGATGCAGAGGAAATCAAAAGAGGTTATTCGGTTTCGTCCGCCCTTGCTCCCATGCTTTGGGACGGAACTAAAATAAATATTCTTGACACCCCCGGCTTCTTCGACTTTGAGGCTGAGGCGCGTCAGTGCGTGAGAGTTGCAGATGCTGCTATTATCGTTGTTGACGGTAAGGCAGGTATCGAGGTCGGCACTGAGATCGCTTGGAATCTTGCCACCGAGGCAGGCATTCCCAAGGCATTCTTCATTAACCGCTTTGACGACGGTGAGGCTCGCTTCTACAAGGTATTCGGAGCACTTCGCGAGAAGTACGGACTCAACGTATGTCCTATCCAGATTCCAATCATCGACGGCGATACGGTTATCGGCTTTGCTAACCTTGTCGAGATGTGCGTATATACCTTCGAGCGCCAGACGGGTGAATATATTCGCTCTGCGGTTCCCGAAAAGTTCACCGACCTCTTCAACGAATATCACAATATCCTCCTGGAGGCAATTGCGCAGACCTCCGACGAGCTTATGGATAAGTTCTTCAACGAGGAGCCCATCTCCCGTGAGGAAGCGCTCGAGGCTATCCACCTCGGAATCATCTCGGGTGACATCGTGCCCGTATTCTGCGGTGCAGCACTTAAAAACTGGGGTATCAAGACCTTCCTTGATACTATCGCAGAGTCCTTCCCGCGTCCCCTCGCACGTAAGGTAGAGAAGGTTGTTGACGAGGAGGGTAACGTTTCTGACATCGCTATCGAGATGGAGAGCGACACCACCTCCGTATTCGTATTCAAAACCGTTGCCGATCCCTTCGTAGGCAAGATGTCCTTCTTCAAGGTTATGAACGGTGAGCTTACCAAGGATATGACCCTTCGTAACACCACCACAGGCAATAACGAGAAGTTCAACAAGCTCATGATAATGAGAGGAAAGAAGCAGCTGGATGTAGAGGCTCTTTGCTGCGGCGATATCGGTGTAACCGCAAAGCTCACCAACACTAACACCAACGACACTCTCACTACCTCTACGGATAATATCAAATACGCACCCATCACCTTCCCGAAGCCCTACCTCACTATGGCAATCACCCCCAAGGCAAAGGGAGATGAGGATAAGATATCCACGGGTATGGCTCGTCTTCTTGAAGAGGATCCTACCATTAAGTACGAGAACAACTCCGAGACAAAGCAGCTCACCGTTTCGGGTCTTGGCGATATCCACCTCGATATCGTTGTCAACAAGCTCAAGACAAGATTCGGTGCAACAGTCGAGCTTACCAAGCCTCGCCTTGCATACCGCGAGACTATTAAGAAAACCGTTGAGGTTGAAGGTAAGCATAAGAAGCAGTCAGGCGGCTCGGGTCAGTACGGTCACGTAAAGATCAAGTTCTCTCCCGGAGATGAAGAGGGTCTTACCTTTACCGAGTCGGTATTCGGCGGTGCAGTTCCGAAGAATTTCTTCCCCGCAGTTGAAGCAGGACTCCGCGAATGTATGCAGAAGGGTGTGCTTGCGGGCTATCCCGTAGTTAACCTCGCTGCCAACCTTTACGACGGCTCATACCACGACGTTGACTCCAACGAAATCTCCTTCAAGCTCGCGGCAGCTATCGCATACCGTGAGGGACTTCCCAAGGCAGGCCCTGTTCTCCTCGAGCCCGTCGGTGCTCTTAAGGTTTACGTGCCCGAGAGTTACGTAGGCGACGTTATGGGCGACCTTAACAAGCGCAGAGGCAGAGTAATGGGTATCGAGCCCTGCGAGGCAACCGGCATGCAGGTTGTGCTTGCAGAAGCACCCTTTGCAGAAATGCAGGACTACGTAATCTCCCTCCGTGCCGCAACCCAGGGCAGAGGCAGATTCGACTTCGAATTCATCAGATACGACGAGGTTCCTCAGAGCATCGCCGAGAAGATAATCGCCGAAGCACAGAAGAATAACCAGTAATTATAACGAAAGAGCAGGGCACACCGCAACGGTTGCCCTGCTTTAATATATTTCTTTTTACAAGAAGCTAAATAAAAAATAAAAAAAGGTATTGACATTCACAATTTAATCTGTTATAATTTAGAGGTCGCGAAAGAACGACAGTATCTTGGAGAGATGGCCGAGTTGGTCTAAGGCGCACGACTGGAAATCGTGTATACCCTAACCGGTATCATGGGTTCGAATCCCATTCTCTCCGCCAACAAAAAGAGAACTTTTGTCTACCAAAGGTTCTCTTTTTTGTTTATCCGTTGAGAAAACAATAACATATTATCAAGCTTTAATGCGTATATGGTCGCCATAGTCGTTTAAGACAGTAAGATAGTACAAAAATAACAATTTAATACAAGGTTGACTTCGCCTCCTTGATAATGTAAAATTTAAGTGTAAATAAAACATTTTAAGGAGCTAGCAATGAAATTCAAAAAATACGAGGGCAACCCGATACTAAAGCCAAATCCGAGCAATGAATGGGAGTCGCTTTGCGTGCTCAATCCTGCCGTTATCTACGACGAGGATAGGGAAGAGTTTGTGATGCTTTACCGCTGCGCGGGTAACGATTCGAGGCACCAGATCAAGATGGGACTTGCTACCAGCAAGGACGGCATACACTTTGAAAGAGCGAGCGACAAGCCTGTATTCTATTCAGATTTCTGTGAGCCCGACGGAGGCTGTGTTGAGGATCCCCGTCTCGCCAAGATCGGTGACCTTTACTACCTCACCTATGCAGCGCGCGCTTATGCGCCGGGTAAGTATTGGCTCGACGTCTGGGAGGAGGGTGTTTCCAAGGCGCCGATGTATCTCGAGGACTTCGACGTTTTCGGCGAGGAGCTGCCCCAGATGGCGAAGAATAATATAACCGTCTCATATCTTGCTGTTACCAAGGACTTCAAAAACTATAAAAAGCTCGGCAGAATAACCGAGGCAACCGTTGACGACCGCGACGTGGTTCTTTTCCCTGAGAAGATAGGCGGCAAATACGTCATTATCTCCCGTCCGAAATTCAAGAATGTTGAGGGACTTACAATGCCCTCGATATGGATTTCCTTCAACGATGATCTGCTCGAATATCAGAAGCCCGAGCTACTCATGACGGGAGAGGGTGATTGGGAGGTGCAGAGAATTGGCGCCGGCACCACTCCCATTAAGACGGAGCACGGATGGCTTATGATATATCACGGCGTTGATAAAAAGGGAATATACCGCAACGGTGCAGTTTTACTAGACCTCAACGACCCAAGAAAGATAATCTCGCGCACCAAGGATTACATAATGGAGCCCGACCAGCCCTTCGAATTTGAGGGCTTCTACGAGGGATGCGTTTTCCCGACAGCAGCAGTTGTAAAGGACAACACTCTTTTCGTTTACTACGGCTGTGCAGACAAATATATCGGTCTTGCAACCTGCGAATTTGACAAATTCCTGAAATATCTTGTAGAAGAGTGTAAAATAGATGACTAACTTTAACATCTGGCTGAAAAACACCGTTGATAATCCCGAAATATATGAGGAGCTGCTTGCCGTCCGCGACAACGAGGCAGAACGACAGGACCGCTTCTATAAGGAGCTGACCTTTGGCACGGGCGGACTGCGCGGAGTCATCGGAGCAGGAACGAATAGAATGAACGTCTATACCGTCGGTAGGGCAACGGCAGGTCTTGCCGACTATATGCTCACCTCGGGAGCAAAAAAATCTATCGTAATTGCCTACGACTCCAGAAACAAATCGCGCGAGTTTGCCTTCAGGTCGGCTGAAATTATGAGCTCTATGGGCATCCACGCCTACGTCTTTGACAAGCTTACTCCCACCCCTGTGCTTTCCTTTGCTGTAAGGGAGCTGGGCGCAGGAGCAGGCATCGTTATCACAGCAAGCCATAATCCGAAGGAATACAACGGATACAAGGTATACAACGAGCACGGTTGTCAGATAACCGACCTTGCCGCAAAAGAAATCCTTGATAAAATCAACAAAAAGGGATATTTCGACAAATACGAAAAAAACGACGCGCTCATCACCGTAATCAAGGACGAAATACTCGAAAAATATCTTAATGAAATTGAAAAGTATTCGCTTTTTGACAGAGTAAGCGAATACGCCCCCAGGGTTGTATATACCCCCCTCTACGGCACGGGAAATATTCCCGTCCGTGCAATACTCGACCGAATCGGTGTAAAAAACGTTTCCGTTGTAAAGGAGCAGGAGCTGCCTAACGGCGACTTTACAACCTGCCCGTATCCGAACCCCGAGGAGAAGGCGGCACTCGCGCTGGCTCTCGAAGAGGGCAGGAAAACGAATGCTGAGCTCATCCTTGCCACCGACCCGGACGCGGACCGCGTGGGTATCGCAGTACGCGACTCAAGGGGCGATTTTATCCTCTTAAACGGCAACGAAACGGGACTCCTGCTTATGAACTATATGCTCGAGAGAAAGAGTGCTCTCGGAACACTCGGACATTCTCCCGTTGTTATAAAGACCATTGTAACCACGGATATGGCATTCTCGGTCGCAGAAAAGTACGGAGCAACGGTTAGGGAAGTGCTCACCGGCTTCAAATACATCGGAGAAGCTATGGACACGCTCGACAACTTTGTTATGGGCATGGAGGAAAGCTACGGTTATCTTGTCGGCACCTTTGCAAGAGACAAGGATGCTGTAAGCGCAGTTATGCTCATTACAGAAATGTTTGCCTACTATAAGAGCCTCGGCATCTCTCTTTATGAGCAGCTGGAGAAGCTCTACTGCGAGCACGGACACTATCTTACCGATCTACTGTCCAAAACCTACAAGGGTGCAAGCGGTGCCGAGCGGATGAAGCAGATAATTGCAGAGATAAGAAGCAACCCAAATATCAAGATTGATGGGGAAGAGCTCGTCTACACCGACTTTGGCAACGGAATAGACGGACTACCCAAGAGCGACGTGCTCAGATTCAAGAGCGAAAACGTCAGAATCCTCATCCGTCCGAGCGGCACAGAGCCAAAGATTAAGATATACTATCAGATAAAGGCATCAAGCCCTGATGCAGCAAGAAAAAAGCTCACCAAGGTTAAAGAGATAGTAGAGAAGTGCCTATCATAAAATCACCCCTCGAGAGCAGGGAATATCTTCCTACAAAAAATGCATGCAATACAAAAGAATAGGGAAGAACCAAAAGAGGCTACAACTAGTAGCCTCTTTTAAAATACATACTCTTCCCGGCTATGAGCACTGCTGCATAGCTGCCTTTTTTTGCTTATATCACCCTTTTCTGGGTTAAAGGGAAGTATATCTCCAATTATACAAAATTAATATTTTGTATAATAGAGGGAAACAAAATAAGATGATATATGGATTTTGCCCTATTTTATATGCCGATTTTTTCATTTTTTATTTTTGAACGAATTATGCCTTCTACATATTAATTTTTTGTTTTTATCAAAAATATCTCCTCAATTAACTTTTTGATGCAATCACTGTATTAGCCTTTTTGTAGCAAATCAGCCGTGCAGTTATTTAATAAATCAAGCTCGGATATTTCTAAATGACTTGCTGAAAAGTAAAATAATCAGCAAAAATCCAATACGCAAAATTCGAGCAAAAACATAGGGAAGTGTTCCCTACTTTTTTCTTGCATTCTTCCTTGATATGTGCTATTATATTATAAGAGCACTTCCCCACCTTACCGCCTGGATGCTCTGTTTCGATACTTTATCCGAGTGGCTTCCCCACCCCTTATATGCCTCTCAGCCTTGTTAATATCAAGGATTTTCTTCACTTCGGCGTACAATCGTGCATTTACGTACTTTAATTTTACCGAAATATCCTTATGTACCGTGCTTTTGCTAATACCAAAATGCTTTGCACATGCACGCACAGTCGCCCCCGTTTCAATTACAAATTCCGCAAGCAATTCACATCTTTCGCGATCAGCTGTACTAACCATAAAACAGTCTCGATATAGCTATCGAGTTACCTCACATAATACTGATATACTATATGAAAGGAGCTGTCATTTAATGCAAAAGGAAGAAATTAAATTTCTCGACTCATGTGTATTTGAGGGCATGACCTCTATACGCGCAATTATAAAATCAATTGATATCGGCTTGTCTGACAGACGCATCAAGGAGATATTTTTTGACGTAGAAAAAACAAAGAAAATATCGAAAGAGCTTGGATATTTACGGGCAGTTTCGGAAAAGTATGGATTTGTTTTATCAAAATCAACAGCAGAAGAGATAGAAAAAATTACAGTTGGAACCAGCCACGGCGGCATAGTAGCAGTAACAAGCGAGCGCACTGTGCCGCGTCTCACGGCTGAATCGGAAATTAATTCAGACGGCTTTTACTGCATGATTCAGGGAATAGAGGATCCTTATAATTTTGGATATTCCCTGCGCTCTCTTTATGCCTGCGGATGTGATGGAATCATCCTCCCAGAGCGCAACTGGATGAGTGCGGCAGGTGTAGTTGCTCGAAGCTCAGCAGGTGCCTCGGAGCTCTTTCCTATGTTTACCGCAGAGCCGATTGATGCAGCGGAAATATTCAAAGCTAAGGGCTACTCTGTCGTTTGTGCACACGAAAAAACTGACAAAACTCTCGGAGCATGTGATATTCCCTACCCCGTTCTCCTTATCGTCGGAGGTGAGAAGCGAGGCATATCAGGCACCCTTGTTGACAAGGCAGATCTTCTCGTCAAAATAAATTACGCAAGAGATTTTAAGGCTTCGCTCTCCGCAGCATCAGCTACGACAATGTTTGCTTACGAAATAATGCGCCAGAGAAGTACAACGAAATAGAAAAAAGGCTGTTCGAAAACAGCCTTTTTATTTTATTTTCCGCAGCCGCAGCCACCGCCCTTGCCGCCACCGTTCTCACGGATGGGCGCACCGGGTGTTCTGAACTGATTGACGGGGAATGCCATAGTCCTGAAGAGTGCACAAGGATTTTCATCACTTGTAGCGGGGGTGCACTCCTTGTCGGGCACACTGTAATCGGTTGCCTGAACAAGAAGCTGAGCAGGACGAATTATTCTGATAACCGAAAAGATACCGAAGGATACGTACAGTCTCGCGCCCTCCGAGCTTGTAACAAGCTCGCCGTTCAGGCAACCGCAGACAACCTCGGGAATCTCGCATCCACATTCGTTGCAGCTACACGGGCAGGAGCAGTCGGATATCTTGTGGCCAAGGATAATGGGTTCAACAGTCTCAACCACCGCAGTCGGCGCATCAACGGTCATATTATCCTGATTGCATACGTTGCAGAAGTTATCCTCGGCAGTAGACGAAAAGCTCACAAGAGAGCCCTCTCCGCCGTAAAGAACAACCTCCTTCTCAAGCACAGCAATGCCCTCGAAGCACTGACTTCTGCCGATGCATACACAGCCCTCGCCCTCGACCTTTACGTAATATCTTACCGTAACACGGTAGAAGCCGCGGTTGAACACGATAGGATCGACCCCAACGTATGCCCAAACGAGCTTAGCACATTTAAGCCTTACGCCTGTAGCATTGTTGATTATTGCCTCCCCTTCCTCGCTCAGATATACTCTGGTATCCTCAAAGCAATCTCTGTCACGACAGCAGTCGAGAACACGCTTGGTGTCGATGCACACACTTCCCCTTCCGTCAAAGGAAAGCCCACATGACGAATTTCTGTTTTCTTGCATTGTAACTTCTCCTAGTCTCACAAATAGGCACAGTGCCTAAAGCTGTAATACAAAGTTTGAGGTAATCACTTACCCTGCTATCATTTTATTCGTAAGAGGAGAAATTGATACAAAAAAGAGCCCCGCAGGGCTCTTTTTATATTAGCAGTATGCCTTTACCGCGTCGGGGCACTCCTCGACGGTGATAGAAGCGGTCATAACAAGGTTAACCTCCTTGGTAATCCCCTCAAGCTTCTTGAGCATAGCCTCGAAGCCTGCAACGTCGTTGCCAACGATCTTGAGAGCGGAGTCAACGAATATGTCGGTGATATCGCTGTTGGATGCAAGCACGCCTGCGATAAAACCGTAGAGAGTATCAGCCACGGTGATACCGAATTCATCAGTATCAATAAGTCTTGCCTTATATGTAATATCGTGAGTGAGCTTATCACCCTTCTCGATGCATACAACGGAACCGTTAGATGCTACTGTGGCATTGTTAACAAGCTCAATGAGAGTCTTCGTCTTGCCCGAGCCCTTGCCACCGATAAATAATTTAATCATGTTGGAATTCCTCCTGTGTTTTGATATCCAAATTACTCAGTAATCTGTTACTATTATTTTACACTATATAAACAAAAAATGCAATAGTATATTGAATTTTTTATTTAAAATATTAAAAATTATTTGCCTATCTTTTTGTCAAGCTCAGCCTTCATATCCTCGTAGCCGGGCTTGCCGAGAAGAGCAAACATATTCTTCTTGTATGCCTCAACACCGGGCTGGTCGAAGGGGTTAACTCCAAGCATATACCCGGAAATAGCGCAAGCGATCTCGAAGAAATATACAAGATAGCCAAAGGAATAAGCACTTCTGTCCTCGAGCTCGAGCATAAGGTTGGGAACACCGCCGTCGTTATGCGCGATAAGTGTAGCCATCATTGCCGTCTTGTTTACGTAGTCGAGCTTTTTACCCGAAATAAAGTTAAGACCGTCCACGTTTGCCTCGTCATCGGGGATAACGAACTCGGCACCCGTGTTCTTAACGTTCACAACCGTCTCAAAGAGGTTGCGCTGACCCTCCTGGATATACTGACCGAGAGAGTGCAGGTCTGTCGAGAAGCAAACGGATGCGGGGAAAATACCCTTGTTATCCTTACCCTCGCTCTCGCCGTACAGCTGCTTCCACCACTCGCTCATCATGAGCATATAGGGCTCATAGCCTACGAGGATCTCGGTGCACTTGCCCTGCCCAAGGAGTGCGTTTCTCATAACTGCATACTTGATAGCATCGTTATCTGCGTTTGCCTCATCAGTGTATGCGGCGCGTGCATCCTGCGCGCCCTTCATCATAGCATCGATATCTATTCCTGCAACAGCGATAGGAAGAAGACCTACTGCGGTAAGAACAGAATATCTGCCTCCAACGTCATCGGGAACAACAAAGGTCTCATATCCTGCCTCGTCGGAGAAATGCTTGAGAGTTCCGCGAGCCTTATCTGTGGTAACGAAAATTCTGTCCTTCGCGCCCTCCTTGCCATACTTCTCAACGAGCATTGCCTTGAATACTCTGAAGGCGATAGCAGGCTCTGTGGTAGTGCCCGACTTGGATATTACGTTAACGCAGATATCCTTGCCCTCGAGAATCGATATAAGCTCGGTAAGTGCCGTGGTGGATATATTATTTCCTGCAAAATAAATCTCGGGAGTATCCTTTTTAAGAGAATTGTAAAGAGGGCTCTTTATAAATTCAATAGCTGCTCTTGCACCGAGATAGGAGCCACCGATACCGATAACAACAAGTGCATCGCAGCTCTTCTTTATCTTCTCTGCCGCAACCTTAATGCGCGCAAACTCCTCCTTATCATAATTTACGGGAAGATCAACCCAACCGAGAAAATCGTTGCCTGCGCCATTTCTTGCGTTTACCGTCTTGAGCGCCTGTGCCGCAACGGGCTCAAGTGCTGCGAGCTCCTCGCATTTTACAAAGGATTTTGCGTACTTGTCAATGATTTTAAGTGCCATTACATGCTCCTCCATGAAAAACTTTAATTACTACATCTATAATATCATAATTAAAGTCTTATTTCAATAGCGAACGAGCAATTTATTCCTCTTTTTTTGACGATGGAGCTAAATTATTCTTCAGCATATTAACAAAAATATCAAACAGCTCCAGCTCCTCTACCCCATTTTTTACAACAATCTCCTCTTCGCCAAGCAATTTGTTGCCTACAAAGTATTTTACAGTTCCCACGCACTCCCCATCACTTATCGGTGCGACGAGTTTATCGGGCAGCACATGCTCAACCTTAACCGAGGAAAGGTCGGATTTATTTACAACACGGCAGAAGTCGGACGTATATGCCAGACTCGTCTCTTGCTTGCCGGAATATACGGGAATATTACCAACCTCTCTGCCCTCCGTTTCATACAAGCCGTAGCTTGCAAAGCCATAGTCAAGCAGCTCTCTTGCAATTTTGTTCCGCATATCCCGACTCGGTGCCCCCATAATTACCGCAATCAGCTGCATATTCCCTCGCCTTGCAGTAGCGCTGACGCAATACCCTGCCTTATCCGTAGAGCCCGTTTTCAGTCCGTTGCACCCATCGTAATACCTTACAAGTCTGTTAGTATTCGTCAGCACAAATTCACCGTCGCGTATGCTATCCTGCCACATAGAGCTATACTCGGTTATTATAGGATATTTTATCAGCTCGCGCGACATCATCGCTATATCAAGAGCTGAGCTTTTGTGGTCGGTCGTCGTATCGTCAAGCCCCGTTACGTTTTCAAAACTACTCGACTTAAGACCGAGCTCCCTTGCTCTCTCATTCATCTTAGCAACAAAGGCACCCTCGCTGCCTGAGGTATGCTCTGCCAGCGCAACGGCTGCATCGTTGCCGCTCGCAATAACAGCGCATTTAATAAGCTCTCTGACAGACATGCGCTCCCCCTCCTCAAGGAACACCTGACTGCCTCCCATACTCGCGGCATATGCGCTGACGGTTACCTCATCATCAATGGCTATGTTGCCCCTTTCTATAGCCTCCATAACAAGAAGCAGCGTCATAACCTTTGTTACAGACGCGGGAGAATAGGACTCCTCCTCATTCTTCGAGTACAGCACCGTGCCCGTTTTTGCCTCCATAAGGAGTGCGCTCTTGCATTCAACGTCAAATTCACCAAGTTCAATTTTGTATTCTTCTGCCGTATTTTTTGTTTCGTTTGCTGCAAATACCCCCACGCACGAAACTGTAACGACAATTAAAAAAAGCATAAAAGCAAGTATGTGCCTCATAGCAACCTCCAAGTCATTTATGCTTTAATATATTATTTTTTATCCGTTAATATAACCCTTACAGATTAATTCATACTCTGCGCGTGAAATTGAATAGACATCCACGTCAACCATTCTTCCCTTGCACTCAACCGAGCTATGCTGTCTTGTGTCATAATGCATATGGCACTTCTCAAGCACACGTCTGCTCCCCTTATTCTCGGGAATAAATTTTGCATATATCAGATCCAGCCCGAGCACCTCGAAGCCAAAGGTAATAACAGCTCTTGCCGACTCGGAAGCAATGCCGTTGCCCCAGAATCTACGGTTAAGGACGTATCCTATTTCCGCAGAATTCTCATCTACATTAAAGGAGGTAAAGCCGCAGGTGCCGAGCACCTTGTCGTATCCGACAAGCGTGATGCCCCAATCGTAAAACTCTCCCCTTTTATATTTTCTGTCAACTATCTTCAGATACTCTCGCGAGTCAAATATATCACGGTGGGGGTACCAGAGCAGATATCGCGACACCTCAGGGTCGCTTGCATATTCATACACCGCATCTACGTCCTTGCGCTCCATCCTTCTCAACACAATCCTTTCGGTCGAGAGAGTCGGTATGCTTTTAAATAGCTTTAAATCACTCTTTACCATATTTTCACCCAAAGTTTGATATACCCAATTATAGCAAAGGTGATATTAAATTGCAATCCATTTTTAATAATTATAAATTTTTATTAAATATTTTAGTTAATTCTTGTATTTGCCTTTGTTTTATGATAATATATACCTATCAGTAATCTAAGAGGAGCAAAACCTTGAAAGACGATAAAAAGAAAAAGAAGCTGAGGATATTCGACTTCACCCGCGACGGAAAGGGCGTAAGCAAGAATAAAGCTAATATGAAGCCGGGTCTCAAGCGCTTCTTTATAACTCTAAAAGAAAACTTCGGCAAAATAGTTACAGTAAATATCATATTTGTTCTCGGTAACTTTCCGCTCATATTTCTCGTGGCGGTTCTCTCGGGATTTACCAAGGATCTGACATACGTCCCACTCGCCGACAGCTATCAGAACGTTAACGGACTGTTTGCTCTGAGCGGCGAAACGACTCCGCACATGATGACAGTGTTTGCACTCGAGGGGCTACTCGGAGAGGAATACGTAAGCACCGCCTGGTCATACGTATTCTATGCGATAAGCGCACTCTCGCTCTTTACCTTCGGTCCAATAAACGCAGGCACAGCCTACGTGCTCCGCAACATAGTTTCGGGAGAGCCCGTATTCGTATGGAGCGACTTTAAATACGCACTTAAGAGAAATCTTCGCCAGTCACTTCCCTTAGGTGTTATCGACCTTGGCATCTCAGCTCTTCTTGTTCTTGATATCTTCTATATGTTCTCCGAGCAGGGCTTCATCACCTCTCTCTTCTTCTGGACGAGCATCGTAATATTTATCCTTTATTTCTTTATGAGATATTATATGTACGTGCAGATGGTAACCTTTAAGCTCTCCGTATATAAGATGTTCAAGAACGCGCTTATATTCTCCCTACTCGGCTTCAAGAGAAATATCGTAGCACTCCTCGGAATAATCCTCTGTATCGGACTCGAGATTCTCTTCCTGTTCGGACTCGGCGGTCTGCTTATGCCGGTTGCGGTGGCAGCGCCCTTGGCGCTTCTCTTCTCCCTCTTTGCATATATGAAGGTATATGCTGCTTACTTCAAGATAAAAACGGTTATGATAGACCCATACTATGAAGCTCATCCCGAGCTCAAGCCAAGAAGCTACGACGAGCTTGACGATGACGAAATCATCATGCGAGACGACGTAACCGAAAGCGAGCGCCTTGAGGAAATCAAAAAGCGAAACAACATCGAATAACTTAAAAAGGACTTCATTTGAAGTCCTTTTTTTACATAAATATTTCGTCAAGTGTGCCGAAGCGGTATCCCATCTCTTTCCATTTTGATATAAGTGTGGGCATTATTTCGGCATTTGTTGCCGAGGTTGGATGAAGGAGAATTATCTCCCCGCAGTGGGTATTATCCAATATCTTTTTTATAGCGCGCTCGGGTGATGGCTGACGTCCGTTGTCCCAGTCATCATAGGCAAAGCTCCAGAATACACTTCTATAGCCAAGATTATTGAGATGCTTTAGTGCCGACTCGCTGTATCTCCCCTCCGGAAAACGGAAGTATCTTGACATTTCTTTGCCTGTCCGCTCGGCATACAATGCCTCAAGAGCGCCAAGCTCCTCTTTAATCTGCTCCTCGGTATACGAGGAAATGTTCTTATGCTTGCATGTATGATTACAGATGAGATGCCCCTCCTCGCTCATTCTGTTAACCAAATCAATATTCTTGTATATTATATTATCAAGCACAAAGAAGGCTGCCCGAACGTCTTCAGCCCTTAAGGTGTCGAGTATCCTCTCAACGTTGCCGTTCTCATACCCTACGTCAAAGGTAATATATATTACCTTTTCATCACCGCAGCCCCTATCAACGCAAACCCCGTTATAGCCGTTTATCAGCCTTTCTCCATCGGTCAATTGCGGTCTTTGGTCTCCGTTTCTTTTGAAGAACCAGTTGTATTCCGGCTCTACCGCACACACGCCCAAGGAAAATTGCATTAACATAAGCACAATGGCTAAGAGAATTATTATTAATTTTTGTCTTTTCATAAAAACCTTTTTTATTTTTATTATCCCCGCAAAAAAGAAAGTCAAAAAGACAAAAAACAGGAAAAAAAGAAAGGATGTACCGTCGGGTACATCCTTTAATTCTTACTTATACTTGCGCTTTCTAGCTGCCTCAGACTTCTTCTTGCGCTTTACGCTGGGCTTCTCGTAGCACTCTCTCTTGCGGAGCTCGCTAAGAACGCCGGACTTAACGCACTGTCTCTTGAAACGACGAAGCGCGCTGTCGAGAGTCTCATTCTCTTTTACTCTGATTTCTGCCATCTTTATTTCCCCTCCCTTCGCTGTGCAAAGAGATACAATCTCATATCTTCACTCAATCATTATAATGTATTTTCTTTAGTTTGTCAATAGATTTTGAAAAATATTATTATTTATCCGAGAATTTCTTCTTTGCTGCGGTTAATGTATTCTTCAAAAGCATAGTAATAGTCATAGGACCGACGCCTCCCGGCACGGGGGTAATCATAGACACCTTATCAAGCACTCCGTCGTAATCAACGTCTCCCATGAGCTTACCGTTATCGAGACGGTTGATACCTACGTCGATTACTACCGCCCCCGGCTTTATCATATCGGCTGTTACGAAGCCTGCCCTACCGATTGCAACAACGAGAATATCCGCTCTCCTTGTAACCGATGCAAGGTCGACAGTTTTCGAGTGGCAGACGGTAACAGTGCCGTCCTTTGCAAGAAGAAGCTGGGACATAGGCTTGCCGACGATGTTGCTCCTGCCGAGCACAACGCACTCCTTGCCCCTGATATCAACGTTGTAGAAGCTCAGAAGCTCCATAATTCCGGCAGGTGTGCAAGGAAGAAGGTCATACTTACCGAGCATGATCTTGCCCACGTTTGTTGGATGAAAGGCATCGACGTCCTTCTCTGGCAGGATGGAGTTAATCACCCTATCCTCGTTTATATGCTTAGGCAGCGGAAGCTGGACCAGAATACCGTGTATCGAGTCGTCGGCATTCAGCTCCCCAATTTTTTCCAGCAGCTCCTCCTCGGTTGTCTCGGCGGGCATAGGAATTTGCAAGGAATACATGCCGACCTCGGTGCAGCCCTTATGCTTATTTCTGACGTAAACCTGCGATGCAGGGTCTTCTCCTACTATAATCACAGCAAGCCCGGGAGCAACACCGTGCTCCTCGCGAAAGAGCGCAACCTCCCTCGCTATTTCCTCTCTGACGCTCGCTGAAACGACTTTTCCGTTGATGATTTCTGCCATAATATTTTTTTCCTTATTTTTTCTTTTCTTCCATTTCTCTCTTGAAGAATGGCTTATCGTATTTCTTCACTCCAAGGTAGATAAGAGCACCGAGGCAAACTACAAAAATAGCACCTCCAAGCACCTGGCTTATCCTCTGCTCCGGAATAACGGCAACACTCTTTATCAGCGCTGTATCAAGTATTATCGTAAGAACAGACACCGCAGCTGTTGCAAGCGAGGAATACGAAATAATCCTTGCGCGAAGGTCGAGCTCTTCCTTCTTGAAGAGCTTCACAATATCCTTGTAGAACCAAAGAATTACACAAACAGCCCCGATGAGAAGAATGCCGAATATAAGCTGAAGTATTCCAAACGGACCTATCCAAAGGCTATCGGTGCGAAGTCCCTCGATAAACATACGGCCAAGACCGTACCAGCCGAATACCGCAACCATCACCTGTCCGTCGTATTTGCGCTTCTTGTAAAAGATGTTGATAAGGATAACACCGATAATATTCCAGAGCGACTCATAGAAAAAGCAAGGATGCACACCGAGTGTACCGTTAAGTATTCCCTCGTATTCTGCAGTGCTTATGAACTTCTTCAGCTCGCGCGCAATTTTTGGCGAGCACATGCGCCAAGGGGCGCTTGTCACACTGCCATATGCCTCGACGTTCATAAAATTGCCCCATCTGCCTATTGCCTGTGCCAAAATAAGACCGGGAGAGATGCAGTCGCCAAGCACACGGAAGGGTATCTTCTTCACCTTTGATACGACGAATACCGTGATCCCCCCCGCAATAATACCGCCGTATATCGCAAGACCGCCGTTGCGTATATTTATCACGTCAAGGAAGGAGTTGTATCTTCCCTCCCCCAGCGTGGTAAGCACGTAGTAAAGTCGCGCACCGATTATACCGATCGGCACGGTAAAGATTGCATAGTCGAGAATATCCGAGCTCGTTATGCCAACCTTGCTCGCACGGAACATGGTATATACGACCGCAAGCAAGATTCCCACCGTGATAATAAGCGCATACCACTTGATATCTATACCGAAAATTGTAAAAGCTACCTCATTGACCGAGAATTCCCCGATACCGAGCCCGGGGAAGGATACGGTATGTGTTGTACCCATAATTGTCTCCGTTAATTTAAAGAATATTTTTTTGAGAGAACGTCACCGATTGTAATTCCCTCCAGCTTTTTTGCCACGTCAAAGCTGATTGACTCAAATATATGATGATAAATACAGGAGGTCTTGTCAGGATTGAGAGTGCAGCCCTCCCCGTGCTCAAGACATCTTGATATGATTATCGGCCCATCGATAAGCTCTATTATAGCCCGCAAGGTTATCTTATCGGGAGA
This sequence comes from Clostridia bacterium, assembly GCA_017403155.1. Classification (GTDB taxonomy): domain Bacteria; phylum Bacillota; class Clostridia; order Oscillospirales; family CAG-272; genus UBA1740. The sequence goes on from JAFQOP010000014.1 coordinate 233,062, forward strand.
AACGTTGAGCTTATATCCGCCCCTGACACCCTTATACGACTTCACAAATTCACTTTGCACAAGCTTATGAAGTATTTTGAGGGTAAAGCGCTGGGTGACGGATATCTCCTCGGAGAGAGTTTTGGCATCCACCCTATCCTCATGCGTTGCAAGAGCGCCGAGAATCCTGAGCGCGTAATCCGATTCCAGAGTAATTCTCATTTATACGTCCGCCGTCATATTTTAATTATGGGATTCTCCTTATGCGAAGAATCCCATCAAAAAGCTTTATAAATCAGCCCTTCTTATGCTTGTCGAGAATCTTATGTATTTTCTTAGACTGATCAAGAAGGTGGCTTATGGTCTGGTCGTGATTAAGAGTGTCGATAATATATGCAACGTACTTGCACATATTAACCTCCTGATACCACTCGCGAGCGAGGAGCTCGGGCATTCTGTAAACGAGGTTTGTTGTAAAAATCTTGTCGAAAATGCCCTCGTTGTACGCTGCATCCATATGCTCCAAACCGTTGCAGAAAAGTCCGAAGGTAGCGAATACAAAGATTCTCTTCGCGCCCTTTTCCTTGAGCTGCCTTGCAACATCGATAACCGAGTCGCCCGAGGAGATCATATCGTCAACTACAATAACGTCCTTGTCCTTGACGTCTCTACCGAGATACTCGTGCGCAACTATGGGGTTCTTGCCGTTTATGATAACGGAATAGTCGCGGCGCTTGTAGAACATACCGAGATCTATACCCATAACGGAGGAATAATACATGCACTTCGCCATTCCGCCCTCGTCGGGAGAAATGATCATGGTCTTATCGGGAGATATTTCTATGTCGGGATAGGAGTGAAGGAGCGCTTTGATCATCTGGTAGGAGCTTCTGACGTTCTCAAAGCCGCTGAGCGGAATAGAATTCTGAACTCTGGGGTCGTGAGCATCAAAGGTAATGATGTTGGTGATGCCCATGTTCACAAGCTCCTGGAGCGCAAGAGCACAGTCGAGCGACTCTCTGCCCGATCTCTTATGCTGTCTGCCCTCATAGAGCATCGGCATAATCACGCTGATTCTACGCGCCTTGCCACCGATTGCGCCTATGATACGCTTGATATCCTGAAAATGATCATCAGGACTCATAGGAACAGTCTGACCGTACATTTTGTAGGTAACGCCGTGATTGAATACATCACAAATGATGTATACGTCATTTCCTCTCAAAGACTGGTGAATAGTTCCCTTAGCCTCGCCGCTACCAAAACGGGGGCAGGAGGAATTGATGAGGAACGTGGTCTCGGAATCGTGGCGACGCCACTCCCTGAGATAAGAATCAACCTCGCTGGTAAAGTCTTCGCATCCGCGCATTCCGATTACGCTCAAATCGCCGTACAAAGTGTCCTTCATTTTTACTCTCCGTTATTAATTTTTTAAAAAACAATACAAATACATTATAAACTATAAATAGTTTAAAGTCAATATGCAAAACGACAAAAGAGGACTTAACTTTTTGATATTTTTGTCCTTTTTGCCAAATACACACCAAAAAGGAGCACTTATGCCAAAGTACACAGAATCGGGAAAAATGACAGTACGCGCGTACACCGCCTCGGGCGCCCTGCCCGTTGGAGGCACGGTTATACGTGTTATAGGAGTTGATGAAAACAACAGATATATAAACTACTCAATCATAACCGACGAGGACGGAGTTAGCATTATACGCGAGCTCCCTACCCCCGACAAGGCGCTCTCGCTCTCCCCCGATGCAAGGTCAACTCCCTATGCCGTCTACGACGTTGAGGCAAGTGCCCCCGGTTATTACACAAAGAGAATTTACAACGTGGCTGTATTTTCGGGCGAGGATGCAATTTTACCTATAAATATGATACCCATATCGATTAACGGAGACGGAGAAATGTATCCGCGCGACACTCTCGATACCACCGTCAGCGAAAACGAGCTTTTGTGAGGAAAAAATGATAGAATATCCTGTTATACCTGAAAACATAGTAATTCACCTCGGTGCTCCGGGCAGCGATGCGCCAAACGTTACCGAGAGCTTTGCAGACTATATAAAAAACGTTGCCTCCAGTGAAATCTTTCCAACCTGGCCGAGGGAGGCACTCATCGCCAACATACTCGCCCAGATATCTGTTGCCCTCAACAGAGTCTATACCGAATACTACCGCAGTGCGGGATACGATTTTGATATAACCTCCTCCATAGCACACGACCAGTCATACGTCTATCAGAGGAATATTTTCGCAAACATATCCGAGCTTGTCGACGAGATATTCAACACCTATCTGAAGCGTCCCGAATTTATCGAGCCTCTTTACGCTACCTTTTGCGACGGAGTTGAGGTTACCTGCAACGGACTATCTCAATGGGGCTCGGTGGAGCTGGCAAATCAGGGGCTTGATGCCTTTGAAATACTGAAAAGATATTACGGCACGAATCTCGACGTTGTAAGCAACGTAAGCGTAGAGAGTGTCGAGGGGAGCGCCCCACCTACCTCAATCAGAGAGGGAGACACGGGCAGAGACGTCGAGCTGATACAGACAAAGCTCAACCGCATATCCTCAAATTATCCGGGAATACCGAAAATATACCCAACCGACGGTTTTTTTGGCGAGAGCACCACTGCTGCCGTGCGTAAATTTCAGGAGGTATTCAACCTTGAGGCGGACGGTGTCGTAGGAAAAAACACCTGGTACAGAATTCAGTTTATATACAATGCGGTAAAAAGGCTCTCCGCGCTCAATTCAGAGGGACTTCGGCTCTCCGACCTCTCAACAGCCTACCCTGCCGAGCTGAGCGAAGGAGACGTATCTGCGGGAGTGCTTGTGCTTCAGTATTATCTGCACTACATTGCCGCATTTATTCCAAGCGTGCTCGACCTGTCGGTCGACGGCTCCTTCGGTGCAGGAACGAGGGAGTCGGTCATTTCCTTTCAAAAAACCTACGGCTTGCCCGAGACGGGTGTCGTCGACCGTGCGGTCTGGGACGAAATTGAGGCGGCATACTACTCCTATCTCAGAAGCATTCCTTACCGATTTACAGAAGGGGCTCCACTTCCCTTCCCGGGCAGAATTCTGCGCGCAGGAATAGAAGGAGATGACGTGCTTGCACTGCAGCGGTATCTTAATTATATCGGCAGAACGTATACGGAAATACCCGAGATTGCCGAGGACGGCATCTTCGGTCCCTCCACCGAGAGCGCTCTTGCCGAGTTTATCAGAATTTTCGGTATCGAAGCAGTCCCGAGCCGAGTTGGGGCGGTGCTCTGGAATGCCATAGCAAGTGTCTACGACGATCTCTACGTCGGCAATACCGCCGAAGCCGGTCAGTATTCGGGCAGAGTAATTTCGGAGGAATAGCGTGAATTGTTACAACGTAACAGTCATGCCTTTGGTTAATTCACGCGCAAATTTTAGCTATTCGGAGCCTTATTCCGAATAGCCGCCAAAGCGGTTCCGAAAATTTATTAAGAATTTGTGCGGTCGCCTCCGGGCGACAGAATGGAGAATAATATGTATAATATCCAAGACAAAACGGCTGTTATAAGGGAGATAAAACGGTATCTTTACGACGTGGCACACAATATGTATCCCCAAATGAAGAGCACGACGGTTGACGGAATATTCGACGCCGAAAGCGCCGAGGTCGTGCGCGAGTATCAGAAAATACGGGGACTTCCTATAAACGGAAGTGTCGATTATATTACATTCCTCGCTCTTGCGAAGGATTATGAAAATGTACTCAGAAAAAAAGAACAGCGTGATTTTATTCTCTCGGGTACTCCCTTTTCCTACTCGCGCGGTGATTACGGAGACGACGTCAGGGTGATAAACCTGATACTCTCCGAGCTGTCGGACGTCTATCGGAGTCTGCCTCACGTCGGCAAGGGCAGCTACTACTCCGCATACACGTGTGCGGCGGTACGGGAAATGAGAAAAGTATTTATGATGGAGGACTCGGATGAGGTAGACGCCGCATTGTACGAACGAATGCTGACGGAGCTCGACGCGATTCAAAGAAACAAAAGGCATAATGATTTAAAGAACAAGGAATGGGCATAATTATCAAAAAAAGAAAAAAGAGGTTTAAATGAGCAACAGATTTACCGACAAGGCAGAGCGCGCGCTGAACAGTGCCGTTAAATGCGCGGAGAGCTTCGGTCACTCATATATCGGCAGTGAGCACATACTCCTTTCCCTAGCAGAGGTCAACGATTCGGTTGCTTCGGTCGTTATGGCAAAATACTCAGTAACCGCAGAAAAAATAAAAAAGGCAATACGCGATTATTCGGGCTCGGGGCTGCGGAGCACCCTTACACCGAAGGATATGACTCCCTGCTCCAAAAAGATAATTGAGTCTTCATACCGCATTTCAATAAGGTACACAGCGCAGAAGATCGGAACCGAGCATATTCTACTCGCTCTTATCGAGGAGAAGGAATCGGTGGCAATGAGGATTCTGGCCTATATGGGAGCCGACGTAGCAGGAATAACCGACGAGGTGCACGTGATACTACGTTGTATAGACAGATCGGCCGCAAAGCAAAAGGATACAAAGGAGTCGGTATCTCCGCTGCGGCAGCACGGACGCAGCCTTACGGATATGGCACGCTCCTCCAGACTTGACCCCATTATCGGCAGAGATGCCGAAACAGACAGACTCATACGCGTTCTTTGCCGAAAGAACAAAAACAACCCCTGCCTTATCGGAGAGGCGGGGGTCGGTAAGACGGCAATTGTTGAGGGGCTGGCACAGAGAATAGTCGAGGGCAAGGTGCCCGAGACGCTAAAAAACAAGGAAATAATTTGCGTTGACCTCACCGCAATGGTATCGGGCACAAAGTATCGAGGTGACTTTGAGGAAAGAATCAAATCGGTAATTAACGAAGCTGCAAAAAACAAAAATATAATCCTCTTTATAGACGAAATTCACACGATTGTGGGAGCGGGTGCCGCAGAGGGAGCAATAGATGCCGCAAACATACTGAAGCCACAGCTATCAAGAGCCGAGCTTCAGCTTATCGGTGCAACTACCTTTGCAGAGTATCGCAAATATATCGAGAGGGACAGTGCTCTGGAGCGACGTTTTCAGCCGATAACCGTCGAGGAGGCAAGCTGCGAGGATGCCCAGCGCATGCTGATGGGACTGAGGGGACGATATGAGCTTCACCACAACGTCAGAATTACCGATGAGGCAATTGCCGCTTCGGTTGAATATTCGGTCAGATATATTCAGGACAGATATCTTCCGGACAAGGCACTCGACGTTCTCGACGAGGCATGCGCCAAGGCGAGCGCGGAGAGAAATGAGCAGAATATGCAAATATTTGAGCATAAGCTGCGGCAGATTAAAGGAGAAAAGGAAGATGCGATTATGGCATCCGACTTCGTTCTTGCAAAGAATCTGAAGGAGCTGGAGCTTGGATATGAGGTTAAGCTAGACCAACTCAGAGATATGGAGAGCACCGAGACACCTGTTGTCGATGAGAGAGCTATAAAGGAAATCATACACGAAATAACCGGCATACCGATAGTTGGCATTGGCGAAAAAATAAAGCGCGAGCAGCTATATAATTCACTCTCTTCAAAAATTCTAGGTCAAGAAAAGGCTATCGGCGATATATGTGACGCAATACTCCGCGCAGAATACGGAATTACAAGTCCCGAGCGTCCAAAGGGCTTTTACCTCTTCGTCGGCTCAAGCGGCGTAGGAAAAACAGAACTTGCAAAAGCAATATCCGAGGCTTTGTTTTTTGACAAAGGTGCTTTTTTCAAGCTGGATATGTCGGAATATTCCGAGCCCAACTCTGTAACCAAGCTCATCGGCTCTCCTCCGGGCTATGCGGGACACGACGAGGGCGGTGCCCTCACGGAAAAGGTACGCAGACATCCCTACTCAATTATTCTCTTCGACGAGATAGAAAAAGCGCACACAGACGTGCTCGACCTATTTCTTCAGATAGCGGACAACGGATACCTGTGCGACTCCTCCGGCAGACACGTGAGCTTCAGGAACACCTACGTTATTATGACCTCCAACGTATCAAGCGGCATCATTACAGACAAGGCGGTGGGATTTTTAAGCAGCGCGGAGCACTCACAGGATAAAATCGGAGAGCTGCTCTCAAAGAGCTTCAGGATCGAATTTATAAACCGTCTCGACGAGATTATTCTCTTCTCACCGATAGACATAGATGCTATGCAAAGAATCGCGGAGAAAAAGCTGGGCGAGCTGTGCACAAGGCTATCGCGGCTCGGATATGAGGTAAAAATCTCCGACGGTGTGACAGCACACCTTGCCGAGCGCTCGCTCGACAAGAAATTCGGTGTCCGAAAGCTACTGCGAATAATTAGCCGCGAGATAGAAAACAAGCTATCTCTTCTTATTTCAGAATCAAAGGATGATGTCAACGTTGAGATAGCACTCTCCGAGGGAAATATCGTCCTGAAAATGCACGAAAGAGCGGAGGCAACAAAATAAAATATAAAGGGTTGCCCGTCATGAGGCAACCCTTTATATACATATCTATCAAATCAATTCTGTGCAGCTTCGAGATAACGAACAATATCGCCAAGTGTGATGAAAAGGTGAAGATCTTCATCGGGAATGGTTACATTGAACTTTTCTTCGCAAAGAAGAGCAAGATCAGCCTGCTCGAGAGAGTTGATGCCGAGATCGTCAACGAGCTTGGAGTCCATGGTGATCTCAGAAGCATTTACGCGAAGTTCCTCAACTAAATAATTCTTGAGTGTTTCGAACATAATATTCTCCTTATTTGTTTTTGGTCGTTGACCGTTTACTGTAAAATAATACTACACATTCACCTATTTGTCAATAGTTTTTGCCGATTTTAGACGTTTTAACCAAATTTTGCAGCACAAGACAGAGCAAAAAAGTCTCAAATTTATCGTTTTGTACATCAAAAATAAACGCATAATAAACAATTAATTATAAAGCGGGAATTGACTTTTTTCGTTCTATGTGATAAAATGATATAAAAAACTCGGAGAGAACATACGAAATGACATATGGATGGATTTGGATAGGAGTTATCGCGATTAGTGTAGCTTTAACCCTCATCACAAAGAAAAACCTGATTTCTTCTGTTGCAGCAGGCGCGCTCGTTGCAGTGATACTTGATATAGTCGGCATAAACGGTATACTCTGGCAGGCGCTTACCCTCGTCGGTGCGAGTCTGGTCTTTGCACTTGTATTTACACTCTTTCTTAGCGGTAGGAATGAATGCTGCTCCTTCAGAATTGATTCTCTTATCGGACAGACGTGCACCGTTGAGGAAAGAATTGACAACGCCTCGGGAACAGGACAGGTATCCGTTGCAGGCAGCGGCTGGTCCGCAAGAGCTGTAAACGAGGAAACTGTGTATGAAATAGGCACAACGCTGCGCATAGTTGCCGTAGAAGGTGTAAAGCTCATTTGTATGGAATAAACTGTCTAATTTTGGCGCGCGTATTGAGCAAATTTTTGTAACAAAAAACTTTAAAAAGCTATTGACAAACAGATAATCATCTGTTATAATATTTCTCGTTATGAGCATGCGTCTTTAGCTCAGCTGGATAGAGCAACTGCCTTCTAAGCAGTAGGTCGGGGGTTCGAGTCCCTCAAGGCGCGCCATTATACGGTGAGTGTAGCTCAGTTGGTTAGAGCGCCAGGTTGTGGCCCTGGAGGCCGTGGGTTCGAGTCCCATCACCCACCCCAAAAAATTCGACAAGTTTTTCACTTGTCGAATTTTTTATCCATTAAGAATATTGCTTTTAAGAATATGCTTTTTACAGTCGAACAAGTATTCCCTGCCCATCCCTGTCGCACACGTCGGCAAGGTCGGGATGCTTATTCCTTAAATACTGTGCCTCTCGGGAGGAGCCGTAGTACTCCCACTCCTCGATGTAAAGCTTTATTATTCCCTTCTTCAGCATATTCTTCAGCACCTTGAGTATGTTGCTACGCACACTCGACACTGCCGATGAGTAAGTAATCTTCAGAAAGGTATTGCCCTGCGCGCGGCAGGATGCCACCGTATACGCAATTTCGGTCGAAAGCTGCGACAGTGCTGTATTCTGCATCTCAATTACGGAAATCTTCATTTTCTTCCCTCACAAAGGATATATTTAGTATGACAAATCTACTGATTAAATTATTTGTTAAGGATTACAACAATCCCGAGCGCACCGACATCAGGAAAAGATACGGAACACTTTCGAGCGTTGTCGGAATAGCGCTGAACATCCTTCTTTCTGCACTGAAGCTTGCGGTTGGATTACTCACTGCCTCTGTCGCCATTACAGCAGACGCGCTGAACAACCTCTCTGACGCGGGTGCTTCCTGCATATCGCTCGTCAGCTTCAAGCTCTCCGCCAAGCCTGCCGACCGCGATCACCCCTTCGGCCACGCCAGAATTGAATACATCGCTTCTATGATAGTATCCTTTATTATACTTCTCGTCGGCTTTGAAACAATTATCGACGCAGGCAAGAAGATTTTTGGCATTTCTGAGGCAGATAACCCCGATTTTTCCGTCATATCCCTCATCATTATCGGAGCATCGGTGCTTGGCAAGCTCTGGCTCGGTCTATTTTACAAAAAAATCGGAAACAAAATTAATTCCTCTGTTATCAAAGCATCCGGCACAGACTCTCTGATGGATGCGGTGTCCACCACCGCCGTCCTTGTATCATCGATTGTCATCAAGCTGACGGACATAGCAATTATTGACTCTATTGTCGGTCTCGGTGTAGCGGTGCTCATCATTGTTGCAGGTGTCAGAATACTCAACGAAACAAAAAACGCCCTTCTCGGTGAGGCACCTGTTGCCGAAACAGTAGACAGTATTAAGGCAATCGTTGCCGAGGAGCCGCTTGTGCTTGGCATCCACGATATGATAGTACACAACTACGGTCCTAACAGATTTATAACCTCCTTCCACGCCGAGGTCGACGGCAAGGGAGATATTTATATCCTCCACGATGCTATCGACAACCTTGAAAAAAGAATCGGTGAGGAGCTGAATATCCAGTGCACAGTACATCTAGACCCGATAGCTACCGACGACGAAGCAATAAACGAATTAAGAGACTTAGTATGCTCCGTGGCATCCGAATGCTATTCGGGCATCGGTATCCACGACTTCAGAGCGGTTATAGGTCACACACATACCAACGTAATATTTGACGTCGAGGTTCCCTTTGAAATAAAGGACAGCCACAACGAAATAATTGACAAAATATCAAATGCGATCAAGGACCGAAGAGCAGACGTATTCTGCGTGATCACAGTCGACAGAGTCTGACACCTTTACTTCGGCACTTTCTTGCGGGGCGAGTCGTAAACACCGATATCGGTGTCAACGACCGCCCCTTTTATAATTGATTTAGTTCCGTATTTCTGCCTGATTTTATCGACTGTTTGGTCGACTTTTTTCATTTTCTCGCGTTCAGCATCATTCTCCTCGGGGAGTATAGACAGCTGAGTGTCCAGCTCGTCCTCGGGCACAAGCCCGGTTGCACAAACGGACAGCATTCTGACTCTGTCTCCATCGCGGCACATTCCCATCAGTATATCAAAGGAGAGGTTCGCAAGCTCGCGACTTATATTGCTGGGCGGATCAACGGGTCGCTGTCTTTGAACAACGCGCAGCAGCCCGTCCTTAACCGATACCTGGAGTGTGCGGCACACAACCCCCTTTGCTCGCAGTCGCATACTGATTTCATCCGACAGAAATTCAATACCTGCGCGAAGCTCCTCCCTTGCGGTGAGGTCGTGCTTAAAGGTGAATGCCGCGCTGACACTTTTCGCGTCCTCGGTGGCAGGAGAAACGGCAGAATCGTCCAGACCGCGTGAATATTTATACAGCATCTCGCCCGACTTGCCGAATTTTAAGGTAAGTACATTCTCGGGCACAGCTGCAAGCTCGCCTATTGTCCGTATGCCCATACTGCGCAAAGCCTCTGCCGTTTTCTTGCCAACAAAGAGCAGATCAGAAATCGGCAATGGATACACTATCCTCTCAACGTCCTCGCGCCCTATAACCGTTATGGCATCGGGCTTCCTGTAATCGCTGCCGAGCTTTGCAAACACCTTGTTAAAGGAAACTCCGATTGATACTGTAATACCCAGCTCTCTTTTGATGTCCGACGATATTTTCTCGGCAATCTCGCGCCCATCTCCAAACAGCATACGGCTGCCGGTAACGTCGAGCCAGCTCTCGTCAATGCCAAACGGCTCAATCATATCTGTGTACCTTGCATATATTTCATTTGCACGTCTTGAAAACTCGGCATATTTCTCATAGTGCGGTGCAGCTATCACAAGAGACGGGCACTTTCGCTTTGCCGAGTGGATTGTCTCCGCGGTTGTAATACCGTATTTCTTTGCAAGCTCGTTTTTTGCAAGCACTATACCGTGTCTGTTTTCCTCACTGCCACACACCGCCATCGGTACGTTTTTGTATGCGGGATTAAGAACGGTCTCGACAGAGGCAAAGAAGCTGTTACAGTCACAGTGAAGTATAACTCTGTCCGCCATAGCTCCCTCCCGATTATTTCGATTTTTTTAGAGTAAAGAAGAACTCCGAGCCACACCCGTCGGTTTCCACACCGATTTTTTCGTCGTGAGCCTCAATTATCGTTTTGGATATATAGAGTCCAAGCCCTACCCCGTTCTTATCAAGTCCGCGGCTGGAGTCGGTCTTGTAGAAGCGCTCAAATATCATGCCCTTTTCCTCGTCGGCTATTATCTGCCCCTCGTCATACACGGATATTCTGACTCTCTTCTGGTCAAGCGAGCAGAGGCGAATAGAAAACCTGCCTCCCTCTTTTGCGAATTTGATTCCATTGTGGCACAGATTGTAGAGAACCTGATGTATCGCATCCTTATCGGCAAATACCGACATCTCGTCCTCTTCTGCATCGAACTCAACCTCAAGGCGCTTGTCCTCTATCTTTTGCTCAAAGGATATGAGAATGATTCTCGCCATTTCAGCAACGTCGAAGTCCTCAAAGCTCATCTTTCGGTCACCCGACTCAAGCCTGGATACGTCGAGCAGCTGAGAGACAAGACGGGAGAGTCTGTGCACCTCGCTTGATATTATCTGAAGATAATACCCTTGCTTTTCGGGCGGAATTGCGCCCGACATAATTCCATCGATAAAGCCGGCTATCGTCGTCATCGGTGTTCGCAGATCGTGGGAGACACTGGCAAGGAAGGACGAGCGCATCTTTTCCAGCTTTTCAAGCGAGTCCGCCATGTTGTTAAATGCGGTTGCCAGCTCTGAAATCTCGTCACTGCCGTATACCGCAACACGCGTCGAGAAATCTCCCTTACCGAATTTTTTGACAGCCACCTTCATATTTCGAAGAGGGCTGATTATTCTTTGCGTTATGAAATAAACAGCAATAACCGCCGCTATAAGAACCCAGACGGTGCTGGTAAGGACGACTCTGTTTGTCATGACAATAAAGGCATCCTCCTTTACCGTCGAGTAGCTCGTCATAATATATCCGCGAACCTCTCCGTCAACGAAGATATCGTTGATGCAGGCGATAGACGTCTCGGAAAAGAAGCCACCGAGGGTTCCCTTATGAAGCAGCGCCTCCTCCCCCTCGGCATACTCTGCAACAGAAAAGCGAGAGATGTCAACGCGCTCCCCATCATCCTCGGGGCGTCGAAAAACCACCTCTGCATCCGTCACGCCAACCGTTGTCAATACAACCTCCCCCGAGGCATTCAGTATCGAAACGTCAACGTCGGGATCGTTTCTGAACATAAGAGAGAGCATCTCCTCTATCATATCTACAAAGGCTGCCGCCTCAACGTTCTCAAGATCTCGGCTCTCAATCAGCTCGGCAACGCCATCGGCGGTTGAGATAACCTTTTCCCGCTTCTCCTCTGTGAAGTAAGAGCGTATCATCGTTGTAATGATTCCCGACAGAACCAAAAAGCTGATTGAAATTATAATAACGAAGGTTATCAGATATTTGGCAAACGTGCTCTTAAACATTCGGACAGCTCTCCTTCCCTTTTTATGCATACATTATACATCATTTTATCATATTATGTCAAACTATTTTTAGCATTTAGATTGACTAATTTTAAAAATTATGTTAAAATGGCGGTTGGAATATGAAACTTTAGCGAGGAACATAAAATGATAGTAACCAGATTTGCTCCCAGCCCTACGGGCTATATGCACATCGGCAACCTCAGAACGGCACTCTACTCCTACCTCATCTCCAAGCATGAGGACGGAAAATTTATTCTCCGAATCGAGGATACAGACAGAGAGAGATTCGTCGAGGGCGCAACCGATATAATAAAATCCACCCTCAGCATCACCGGGCTCGGCTACGATGAGGGCCCCGACGTCGGCGGAGACCACGGTCCCTACGTCCAGAGCGAGCGCAAGGAAATATATATGGAGTATGCAAAGAAGCTCGTTGATATGGGCTATGCATACTACTGCTTCTGCACAAAGGACAGACTCGAGAAGCTCCACGAGGAGGATGCAACGGGTGGCTACGACCGTCACTGCCGCAATCTCTCCCCCGAGGAGGTACAGCGCAACCTTGACGCAGGCATCCCCTTCGTCATCAGACAGAAGATGCCCCTCGAGGGCACAACGAGCTACGTAGACTCGGTGTTCGGAGAGATTTCCATGAACAACTCCGAGCTTCAGGACCAGATTCTTATGAAGGCTGATGGCTATCCCACCTACAACTTCTGCCACGTTATCGACGACCATCTCATGGGAGTCACCCACGTCGTCCGCGGCTCCGAGTATCTCACCTCGACACCCAAATACGTGCTTCTCTATGATGCCTACGGTTGGGAAAGACCCACCTATGTCCATCTCCCCCTCATAATGGGAAGAAACGAGGACGGCTCCATCTCCAAGCTCTCCAAGAGACACGGAGCAGTATCCTTCCAGGATCTTATTGCTGACGGCTATCTCCCCGAGGCAGTTGTAAATTACCTTGCACTTCTCGGCTGGTGCCCCAAGAACTCAGAGACAGAGTTCTTTACTCTCGATGAATTGAAAAGCGTTTTTACCATCGACGGTGTGTCCAAGTCGCCCTCCGTATTTGATTACGAAAAGCTGCTCTGGTTCAACGGCGAGTATATCCATAAGCTCTCCCCTGAGAAATTTGAGGAGCTCGTTACCCCATTTATTAAGTGCGAGATACCCTCTACGGTCAACAAGGCACGTATGCTCGAGCTTTTGAGAACGAGAATAACCAAGCTCTCCGAGATAAATGAGCGCATGGCATTCTTCATCTCCCTTCCCGACTATGAGCGCGAGCTATTCCTCAACAAGAAGAACAAGATTTCCGACTTCGAGCTTGTTAAAACCGTTCTCACCTCTGCGCTCGACATCCTCTCGGCAACTGACAGCTTTGATAATGATACGCTCTTTGCCGGGCTCACCCCCCTCACCGAGTCGCTCGGTCTAAAGACGGGAACGATTATGTGGTGCATCCGCATTGCCGTATCCGGCATGACGGCAACGCCCGGCGGAGCCACCGAAATTATGGAGGTCATCGGCAAGGACGAGAGTATAGCAAGAATCAAGGCTGCTATTTCAAAGCTTTAAACCATTATCCTAAACAGTCAAAAATGGAGGTCTGCACGTCGCAGGCTTCCATTTTTTGAATTTCACCCCCTTATTTTAAAATAAATCTTGCATATTTCTTTGTAATATGCTAAAATAAGAAGGAATGAACAACCCCCATCGAAAGGTAAGGAAGCGATATGGCAACCGACATCGCACAGAGAATAAGAAATATACAAACCAGACTGTCAAAGGGACAGAAGAAAATAGCAAACGCAGTTCTCTACGAATACGATAAGATAGCATATCTCACCGCAGGCAGGCTCGGCAACATGGTCGGTGTTTCGGAATCGACCGTTGTCCGCTTTGCGGGTGCGCTCGGCTATGAGGGCTACGGTGAGTTCCAGCACGCGGTCCAGGAGCTCGTAAGGACAAGGCTGACACTCAATCAGAGGATCGACGTAACCAAGGAGCGTATGCATCGCGGTGATATCATAGAAAACGTTATGACCCAGGATATGAACAAAATACGGCGCACCTTCGAGCACCTGAACCGTGACGCATTCTTTGGCGCGGCTGAGGCAATCCTCACGGCAAAGAATATCTACGTCCTCGGTGCCAGAAGCTCCGACTCTCTCGCTCAGCTCCTATCCTATAATCTCTCGCTCATATACGACAACGTTCGCCACGTGCGCCCGATGTCAAACGCGGAAATATTCGAGCAGATGTTTACCATCAGCGAAAACGACGTGCTTTTTGCCTTCTCCTTCCCCAGGTATTCCTCCAAGATGGTAAACGCAGTGAAATATGCAAAGCAGAGGGGAGCGACGGTTATTGTTATGACCGACTCAGATATTTCGCCCATAGCCGATATGGCAACGCATCTTTTGCTCGCAGAGGGAGATATGGCATCCTTTATGGACTCATTCGTCGCCCCCACCAGCATCATCAACGCACTTATCATTCATATAACACAAAAAAGAGAAAAAGAGATACGCCAGCGCTTCGACCGACTTGAGCAGGTTTGGTCGGAATACGGTGTTTATACGATAAAGTAATGAACTACACACAGAAAAGAGTCGCCGTAATAGGCGGTGGTGCCGCAGGCATGATGGCGACAGGCACCGCGGTGCTCTACGGCGCGGAAGTAACTCTGTTTGAATCCACCGACCGACTCGGAAAAAAGCTCGCAATAACGGGAAAGGGGCGGTGCAACGTCACAAACAGATGCACGACAGAGGAGTTTCTCGAAAACGTAAGACGCAATCCCCGTTTTCTCTATGCCGCGCTGAATGCGTTCGACACAGAGAGCACAATTTCCTTCTTCGAGAGTCTCGGAGTAGCGCTGAAGACCGAGAGAGGCAAGCGCGTCTACCCCGAGAGCGACAGAGCGAAGGATATTGTCGATGCAATGCGAAGCTATTCCGCAGGTGCACAAGCGGTATATAAAAAGGTGAAGTCCATCAAGCAAAGAGATGACGGCACCTATACCGTTACAGCAGATACAGACTACATTTTTGATGCCGTTATAATCGCAACGGGAGGCAAATCATACCCACTCACGGGCTCTGACGGCTCGGGCTACCGTCTAGCGATGCGACTCGGGCACACTGTTACGGAGCTTACCCCCTCCCTCATACCTATCGAGTCGAGCTCCGAGATATGCAAGAGGATGCAGGGACTTTCCCTTAAAAACGTTGCAATCAAGATCAAGTCCCCGACGGCAGAGGTGCTCTACGAGGACTTCGGTGAGATGATGTTCACACACTTCGGTGTAACGGGACCTATGATACTCTCCGCCTCAGCTCACCTCAGAGACGTAGATATCTCCACCCTTACACTGCATATAGACCTCAAGCCCGCCCTTGATGAGAAAACGCTTGACGCAAGGCTGCTCTCCGACTTTGCTGCAAACAATAACAAGGACTTTATAAACTCACTCGGTGCCCTTCTCCCGGCGAAGATGATAGAGCCGTTTATAACCGTTACAGGAATTGATGCACACAAAAAGGTTAACTCAATAACTAAAGAGGAAAGAGCAAGGATACTAAAAAGTTTAAAGTCGCTCGAAATACCTCTTTTAAAATTTCGTCCTATCGAGGAGGCTATCGTAACCTCGGGTGGCATCGACGTAAAGGAGATAACTCCCAAGAGCATGGAGTCAAAAATCCGCCGCGGTCTTTTTTTCGCAGGCGAGGTTATCGACGTTGATGCGTATACGGGAGGATTCAATTTGCAGATTGCCTTCTCAACAGGATATCTGGCAGGAAAAAGCGCGGCAGAGATTTAATTCACAAGATATACAAGAGGATAAAAATATGATAAGAATTGCAATAGACGGACCCGGTGGCGCAGGAAAATCCAGCGTCGCAAAGGCGGTAGCACGCAAGATGGGCATAATCTACGTGGACACGGGCGCGCTTTATCGCTCGATAGGTCTTTTTATGCTCAACTGCGGTATTAACCCCAAGGATAGCGAGGCAGTAGTTGGAGCGCTCAACAGCTTTACTCTCGAGCTCACCTTTGTCGACGGAAAGCAGACCGTCCTCCTCAACGGAGAGGATGTCGGTGATCGCATCAGAACTCCCGAGGTGTCTATGGCGGCATCCGCCGTCAGCGCAATCAAGGAGGTTCGCGAATATCTGCTCGACACACAGCGCGATATTGCCATGCGCAACAGTGTTATTATGGACGGACGTGACATCGGCACCGTTATTCTCCCCTACGCGGAGGTGAAGATATTCCTCACCGCATCTCCCGAGGCGCGTGCAAAGCGCAGATACCTCGAGCTCACCGCAAAGGGGCAAGAGGTCAGCTATGATGAGGTCTATCGCGAGATGGTCGAGCGAGATACAAACGATTCGACCCGTGACATTGCCCCCTGCGTGCCTGCCGAGGATGCCATTTTGCTTGACAATTCCGAATTAGACCTGGAGGGCACTGCTGCCGCAATCCTGAAAATAGTAAAAAAAAAGGCTAAAAAGCGCACCTTCTACCAGAAAGCACACAAAATTTTAGCTCCCATTATAAGATTCTTCCAAAGGGTAAAGGTGACAGGGCTTGAGAACATCCCGAAGGACGGTCCCGTCCTCTTCTGCGCCAACCATATGGCAATAAGAGACCCGATACTTATTGCCGCCGCATGCAAAAGGCAGATTACCTTTGTAGCAAAAAAGGAACTCTTCCGCGTGCCCGTAATCGGTTGGCTGGTAAAAAAGCTCGGTGCCATTCCGGTTGACCGCGGCAATGCCAACACGGGTACAATAAAGGCATCAGTAAACGTACTGAAGCGCGGCGGCGCAATAGCGATATTCCCCCAGGGGCACAGATACCCTGCCGTAAATCCTGCCGAAACACCGATTAAGAACGGTGCTGCAATGCTCACCTATCGTTCGAGATGCGACGTTATCCCCGTTTGTATCAAAACAAAAAACTTCAAGTATTCCTTCCTTCGCAGAAAGGAAATAATCTTCGGCAAGCCTATCCCCTACTCCGCCTTCGGCTTTACAAACGGAGGAAGCGAAGAATATAAGGACGCGGCGAACAGAATCTTTGCCGAGGTCATAAGGCTCGGTGGCTTCGATGCTCTTCCCGCCCCCGGGCAGGACGAGGACGGTGAGAAGAAATGACGCTTACCCTTGCGAAAAGCTCCGGCTTTTGCCCAGGTGTCAAGCGAGCGGACTCCGTACTGAACAAGGCTGTGGCAGAGAACCCCGATGCGAAAATTTATACTCTCGGCTCTCTTATACACAACAGACTCTACAACGAGGCTCTTGCCTCCCGAGGAATAAGAGCAGTAGAGCTATCTCTGCTCAGCAGTATACTTGAGGAATCAGACACCCCCGTCATCCTACTCGGCAGAACGCACGGCATAACGCTCGAGGAGGAGACCGAGCTACACTCACTCGCCCATAAATACAAACACCTTACCTTTATTGATCTTACCTGCGCCTTTGTGAAAAAGGTGCACGACATTGCCGAGAGAGAAACCGATGAGGACACTGTCTTTCTCCTCTTCGCTGACAAGGGACACCCCGAGGCGCTCGGCACTTTGAGCCGCGCAAAGGGGGAATGCCATATCTTTTCCTCCTTCGATGAGCTGAAAAATATCAATATTGGTGAAAAACGGGTGATTTTTGCCGCACAAACAACCCAAAATTTGGAAGAATTTAAAAAAATTAAAATTTTTTCAAAAAAACTATATACAAATGCAATTTTTTTTGATACAATATGTAATGTTACGGAAAAAAGACAGCGCGAGGCAACAGAACTCGCCTCGAGCAACGAAGCCGTTATTGTTATAGGAGGCAAAAGCAGCGCCAACACGAGAAAGCTATATGAGCTTTGCCGTGCGGTATGCGAAAAAACCTACCTTGTCGAGTCGGCAGAGGAGCTGCGGTCTTATTTCCCAATCTATGCTGACAGCATAGCAATCACCGCGGGCGCTTCCACACCCGACGGCATAATATTGGAGGTTATTAAAGCAATGGAAAAGGAAAATGACTTTAAGTCAATGTTGGAAGACTCACTCAAAACATTACATACAGGAGAAACAGTAACCGGAACAGTCGTTACCATCGGTAAGAACGAGATCAAGCTCGATCTTGGCACCAAGTTCACCGGCGTTCTTGAAAAAGAGCAGATCACCGACGACCCCGCGGCAAATCTTGGCGATATGTTCAAGGTTGGCGACCAGGTAGACGTCTTCGTAATCCGCGTTGAGGATGGAAAGGGCATCGCTACCCTCTCTAAGAAGAGAGTTGACGCTGACAACAGCTGGGTTGTGCTTAAGGCTGCATATGACAACGGCGACATTCTTGAGGGCAAGGTTACCTCTGTTGTTAAGGGCGGTGTAATCGTATCCACCTCCGGCAACACCGTATTCGTTCCCGCATCGCAGACCGGTGTTCCCAAGGGCGAGGATCTCAAGGTTCTCGTTGGTACCACTCAGAAGATCAAGCTCCTCGAGTTTGACGAAACCAAGAAGAAGGCTCTCGGCTCTATCAAGGCTATTCTCGTTGCTGAGAAGAAGGCTCAGGAGGAGGCTATCTGGGCTACCCTCGAGGTTGGCGCACACTATATGGGCGTTGTTAAGAATCTCACCTCCTACGGTGCATTCGTTGACATTGGCGGCGTAGACGGTATGGTACACAACTCCGAGCTCTCCTACAAGAGAATCAAGCACCCCTCCCAGGTTGTATCCGTTGGTCAGGAGATCGACGTTTACATCAAGGAGCTCGACGTTGAGAAGAAGAGAATCTCCCTCGGCTATAAGACCCAGGAGATGGACACCTGGTTCCAGTTCACCCAGAAGTTCAGCGTAGGCGACGTTGTCTCCGCTAAGATAGTTTCTATTATGCCCTTCGGTGCATTCGCAGAGGTATATGAGGACGTTGACGGCCTTATCCACATCTCGAGAATATCCACCGAGAGAATCGCTTCCCCCGCTGACGTTCTTTCCGTAGGTCAGGTTGTTGACGTTAAGATCATCGAGATCGACGACGAGAAACGCCGCCTTGCACTCTCCATCCGCGCTCTCAAGGAAGAGGAGGAGAAGGCTGCAAAGGCTGCTGCTGAGGCTGAGGCAAAGGCTGCCGCTGATGCAGAGGCTGCTGCTGAGGCAGAGAGAATTGCCCAGGAGAAGGCAGATATGGCTCCCTACATTGTAGGCTCCATCGACTAATAAAAAACAAAAGGCGTACCTCGGCGCACCTGCGATAAAGCAGGTGCGCCAACTCTATTCGCCTACGGCGAGTGATATGCACTTCGTGCGTGATATGTCCTTTGGACGTGATATGCGCTACGCGCGTTGGAAGAAAGAGGCGAATAGAATATCACTGCGACCAGCGGGAGCA